>DASXRQ010000055.1:0-93848 GCA_036506495.1 Micromonosporaceae bacterium
GATCGACTGGGTGGACGTGTCCGCCATGCTCGGCAGGCTAGCAACCATTCCATGATCGACGAGAGCGGGTAGGTTGCGGATAGCCGGCGGAACGCGCCGCCCACGTCGAGGAGTGCCACCGTGCGCGAGTTCTCCGTACCCGCCGTCGTCACCATCGGCGACGCGGCTAACCTCACTGACCCCGTATGGGACAACGCCGAGACCGCCCCCGATACCGTCCAGTTCACCCGCCGCACCCCGGACGGTTGGCAGGAGGTCACGTGCGCCCAGTTCCGCGACGAGGTGACCGCGGTGGCGCGCGGCCTGATCGCGGTCGGCATCGAGCCCGGCGTCCGGGTCGGCCTGATGAGCAAGACGCGGTACGAGTGGACGCTGCTGGACTACGCGATCTGGGCCTGCGGCGCGGTGATCGTGCCGATCTACGAGACCTCCAGCGCCGAGCAGGTGGCTTGGATCCTCTCGGACTCGGGCGCGGTGGCCTGCTTCATCGAGACGAACGCGCACGCCCTCACCCTCGCCGGTATCCGCGGACAGTTGCCGAACCTGGAGCAGGTCTGGCAGATCGAGACTGGTGACGTCGACGCCCTGGTCGCACGAGGGGGGCCGGTCGACGCGGCCGAGGTGGACACGCGTCGGCGCAGCGCGAAGGCCGACGACGTCTCGACGATCATCTATACGAGCGGGACCACCGGCCGGCCGAAGGGCTGCGTGCTGACCCACCGCAGCATGTACGCCGACATCGCCAACGCCATTCCCGTGCTGCCCAACCTCTTCAACGAGGGCGCGTCGACCCTGCTGTTCCTGCCGCTGGCCCACTCGTTCGCGCGGCTGATCCAGATCGGCGTCGTGCAGGCGCGCTGCACGATGGGGCACACGGCGGACGTCAAAAACCTCGTCTCCGACCTGCAGGAGTTCCGACCGACGTTCGTGCTGTCCGTGCCGCGGGTGTTCGAGAAGGTCTACAACGGCGCGAAGCAGCGCGCCGAGGCCGACGGCAAGGGCCGGATTTTCGCCCGCGCCGAGCAGGTCGCCGTGGCGTACAGCGAGGCCCTCGAGAAGGGCGGCCCGGGCCTGATGCTGCGCGCCCAGCACGCGGTGTTCGACCGCCTCGTGTACGGCAGGCTGCGAGCGGCGTTCGGCGGTCGCTGCAGGGCCGCGATCTCGGGCGGCGCTCCGCTCGGCGCCCGGCTCGCCCACTTCTTTCGCGGCATCGGCGTGACGATCTACGAGGGGTACGGGCTGACCGAGACGTCGCCGGCGGCGGCCGTGAATGTGCGAAACGCCATCCGCATCGGGACCGTGGGCCGGCCGCTGCCCGGCGTCACGATCCGGATCGCCGACGATGGCGAGATCCTGATCAAGGGTGACCTGGTGTTCCGCGGGTACTGGAACAACCCGGAGGCGACCGCCGAGGCGCTCGACACGGATGGCTGGTTCCACAGTGGAGACCTCGGCCAGCTGGACGACGACGGTTACCTGACCATCACCGGCCGGAAGAAGGAGCTCATCGTCACGGCCGGCGGCAAGAACGTCGCACCGGCCGTGCTGGAGGACCGTGTACGGGCCCACCCGCTGGTCAGCCAGTGTCTGGTCGTCGGGGACGGTCGGCCGTTCATCGCCGCCCTCGTTACGATCGACGAGGAGGCCTGGCCGCAGTGGCTTGCGGCCAACGGTCGCGAGCCCGGGGTCGCGGTCGCCGAGCTGCGCGACGACGAACAGCTGCGCAAGGAGATCCAGGTCGCGGTCGACGACGCCAACGGCGCAGTCTCCAAGCCGGAAGCGATCAAGGTGTTCCGCGTCCTGCCTCGCGACTTCTCCGAGGCGACCGGCGAGATGACGCCGTCGATGAAGGTCAAGCGGAGCGTGGTGCAGAAGGGGTACGCCGACGAGATCGCCGCAATCTACCGCCAGGGCTGAGCCGGCCCGCCGCCGCAGGTTGACCCCCGCGCACGGCCGACCCGCCGCCGCCCGACCCGCGCCCGCTCGCGCCGCCGCCGCCGCGAGCGTGTGGCGTCGCCCGAACCCGGTGGGGCTCGCCGCGCGCGTGGCGCTGCTCGGGCTCATCGGCGTCCTCACATTGATCACGACGAAGGACCTCTACCAGCTGGTGTGGGTAGCCCTGCTCGCGGTCGCGAGCCTGCCCGCCTTTCTCGCCCACCGCCATCCGGTGCTGGGGCCGCTGGGCCGCTTCGCCGAGGTGATCATCGTCGGGCTGGCGGCCAGCGCGGTCGCCGCATCGGCCGAAGCAACGGGCAACGTGGACCGCGGCCTCGGCGCGGCTGCGATCCTGCCGTACCTCGCCGTGCCGCTGACCGCCGCGGCCCTGCAGCGGCGGGCCACCGAGGCCGCGGCCCTGCTCGGCGTGGCGGCCGGCGTGCTGACCGTCGCCGGGCTGTTCACGGACACGAGCAGGGGTCCGCAGCTCGGCCAAGCCGGGTACGTGGCGGTCTGCTCGCAGTGGCTCGTGCTGGCCGCGCTCGGCACGCTCGCCACCGGCGCCCTGCAGCGCGCGATGCGCAGCGACGGCCGACCGCAACCGTACGCGGAGGCGACCCGGCTGCTCAGCCAGCTGCGCCGGGTAGCCCGCCAGCTGCCCGGGGCGACCCTCGACCCGGGCGGCATCGCCGAGCACCTCCTGGAGGAGCTGCGGACGGTGGCCCGCGCCGAGCGCGCCGCCGTGCTGTCGACCAGCGGTGGCGGGCGGCTGGTGGTGGTCGCGCAGTCCGGCGGCGAACGGGTGGACTGGGAGACTTCGCTCGACGCCGACTCCGCGATCGCCGACGCCTGGGCCAGTCAGCAACCGCAGACGGCCAACCGCTCGCAGGCCCGCTCCCAGCCGCCCGGCGCCGAGGTGTCCGCCCTGGTGGTTCCGCTCGTGGCCGGCGTACGCACGATCGGCCTCCTCGCGCTCGAGGCGAACGTCGCCGCCGCGTACCCGCCGCCGGTCGTCGCCCGGGTGACCGCGCTGACCGGCCCGGCGGCGCTGCGCCTGGAGGCCGCCCTGCTCTTCGACGAGGTGCGCTCGCTGGCCACGAACGAGGAGCGCCAGCGGCTGGCCCGGGAGATCCACGACGGGGTCGCCCAGGAACTGGTCATGGTCGGGTACGGCATCGACAACGCGCTCGCCACACTGCCCGATGACGCGGACGAGAGCTCCGAGGAGCTGCGATCCCTGCGCGGCGAGGTCACCCGGGTCATCACCGAGCTGCGGCTGAGCCTGTTCGAGCTGCGCAGCGAGGTGGACCGGCACGGCGGGCTGGCCGCCGCGGTCGCCGAGTACGCCCGCACCGTCGGCGCGTCGGCCGGCCTGCGCGTGCACTCCTCGTTCGACGAGGGCACGGCGCGGCTACCCGCCGGGACCGAGGCCGAGCTGCTGCGCATCGCCCAGGAGGCGATCACCAACGCGCGCAAGCACGCCGGCGCCGCCAACCTCTGGGTGTCGTGCACCGTCGACCCTCCATTTGCCCAAATTGAAGTGTCGGACGATGGACAGGGCATCGCTGACCAGCGGCCCGATGGTCGGTACGGTCTTGCGATCATGGCCGAGAGGGCGGAACGTATCCGGGGCCGGCTGGAGATCAGACCACGGCACCCGAGCGGCACGACGGTTGCCGTGGTGCTTGGCTCCTCCCCTCGGCGCGATAGCTTGTGAACGACCGGCGGTGAGACGGCACCGCATGCACGACCGTTGACTCGCGGGACGGTCGGGCGGGCACCAGAAGGGGAGAGCACCGACCATGTCCACCAGCGCCACACCAACGGCTCGCACGAAGGTTCTGCTCGTCGACGACCACGACCTCATCCGCAAGGGCCTGCGACACGCGTTCGAAAGGGACCGGCAGTTCGAGGTCGTCGGCGAGGCCGCGACGGCCGCAGAGGCGGTGCGCCAGGCCGGCGCCCTCCAGCCCGACGTGGTGATCATGGACCTGCGGCTTCCCGACGGCAGCGGCTTGGAGGCGACCCGGGCGCTGCGCAAGTCGAGCGCCACGATGGGCATCGTCGTGCTGACCATGTACGCCGGCGACGATCAGCTCTTCGGCGCGCTCGAGGCAGGTGCCAGCGCGTTCGTGCCGAAGACTGCGCCCGCCGACGAGGTCGTGGCCGCGGCCCGACACGCCGCGTCCGCGCCGTCCGCGTTCACGGCCGCCGATCTGGCCGAGGCGATGAAGCGCAGGCTCGCCCCGTCCGGCCCGCAGCTGTCTCCCCGTGAGGGTCAGGTGCTGCGCCTGCTGGCCGACGGCATGAGCGTGGCGGGCATCGCCAAGCAGCTGTTCGTCAGCGAGTCAACGGCGAAGACCCACATCTCGAAGCTCTACGAGAAGCTCGGCGCCGCCAACCGCGCGCAGGCGCTGATGACCGCGCTGCGTCTCGGCCTCCTCGAGGCCCCCGACGCGCCGAAGTTCTAACCCGTTACAAGATCGGCGCCCAACTCCGACGGAGTTGGGCGTACGAGGACCCGCTACGGCCCCGACTCTGACGGAGTTGGGCGCAAGAGGCGCCGGATCGCGAGGTAGGCCTCGCAGCCGAGGCATAGGCCGAACGCGGCGTTGAGGAACGCGGCGGCGAGCGCGGCACCGGCGGCGACCGCTCCGACGACCGGCGCACCAGCGAGATAGCCGGCGGCCGCGACGAGCGCGAACGCCAGGCCGACCAGCTGCGCGAACCGGACCGGCGCGGCCGGCTCGAGCTCGCTCGGCGGACCCAGCCGAGGTTGCACCAGAGCCCGGAAGACCAGGCCGTAGGGGCCGCGGCGCGGGTCCGCCGCGGTGAGCGCGAAGACGGCGGCATGTGCGAGCGCGAGCCAGCCCGAGCCGGTGACCAGGACGGCGACGAGCACCACCGACGTCAGCGCGGCGGCGAACCGCGGGCCACGCGGGTCAAGCAACCGACCCGGCTGACGATCGACGGCGCCGGTCATGGCACGGTCGCCTCGGCGTCCGACAGCAGCGGCGCGACCGCCGCGATCACCTGGGCCCTGTCGGGGACGCCGGTCGCCCGCCGCACGACACGGCCGGCCGCGTCGACGATGAGCACGGTGGGCGTACGCCAGACGTGCAGGGCGCGCACGACACCCAGGCGGCTCTCGGCGTCGACCTCGACGAACTCGACTCCCTCGAGCGTCGCGGCCACCTCGGCGCACACCCGTCGGGCGGCCCGGCAGGGTGTGCAGAACGCGGACGAGAACTGTACGAGGGTCGCCGGCGTACCGGGCGCCACGCCCAATCCGGCGAGCAGGCCGGCGGTCGGTGCCGCGCCTGGCGTACGCCCGGAGTCCACGGCGCCCCGCACGGGCCGCAGCCGTCCGGTGGATCGGCGCAGCCAGACTCCGACGGCGGAGGTGCCCGCGAGAACGCTCGCGGCCACGCTTGCTCCGGTCAGCACCGCGGGGTCCACGCACACCACCCTGACACGGGGACCGTGCCGACGGCCATTCCGTCCCGCAGGCCGGGCCGACGTCACTCCGCGGGCGCGACCGCGGCTCAGTCCGCTCGCAGCATCGCCCGCATGCGTTCGGCCTGGGTGTCCCAGCGCCAGTCCCGCTCGACCCAGGCGCGTCCGGCCGCGCCCATTCGGCGGGCGAGAGCGCGGTCGGCGAGCAGCGCGACCAGCCGCTCGATGAGCGGCGCGGTGTCGTGGCCGCCCACCACGTAGCCGGTCTCGTCGTCCAGGACCGCCTCCGGTGCCCCGCCCGAGTCGCCGCCGACCACCGGCAGCCCGCTCGCGGACGCCTCGAGGTAGACGATGCCGAGCCCCTCCACGTCCAGGCCTCGGTTGCGGGTCCGGCACGGCATCGCGTACACGTCTCCGGCGGCGTAGTGCGCAGGGAGCGCCGCCCACGGCAGCGAGCCGGTGAACACGACGTCCCGCTCCACGCCCGCCTCGCGGGCGAGCCGCTGGAGCGTCGGGCGGTACGGGCCGCCGCTGACCAGCAGCAGCGCGGCGTCGGGCACCCGCCGGCGCACCTCCGGCAGCGCCCTGATCAACGTGTCCTGTCCCTTGCGTGGCACCAGCCGAGACACACACACGATCACGGGCCGGTCGCCGAGGCCATACCGCCGCCGGACCTCGGTGCCATCCACGCCCGGGTGGAACGCGTCGGTGTCGACTCCGGGGGGCAGGCGGCGCAGCTCGGTCAGCCCATCGAGGGCGGGCGCCAGCCGGGCGCGGGTGTACTCCCCCAGGTAGGTCACGACGTCCTGGCCACGCCCGATGCGGCGCAGCAGCCCGCGGGCGCCCGGCAGGGCGGCCCAGCTCGCCTCGTGCCCATGGGTCTGTGCGACCGCCCGGGCGATGCCGGCCCGGGACCGCAGCCCCGCCGCCAGCAGGCCGAGCGGCGCCGCCGCGCCGAACCACACCGTCCGGCAGTCGTACGCCCGCGCCAGCTCCGCCGCCCGCCGCGCCACCCGCGGCGTGGGCAGCAGCACGGTGGTGTCCTCGCGGACCACCTCGAACGGCTGGTCCGCGTCGAACTTGTCCGCTCCGTGCCAGCGCGAGGCGTACACGACGACCGAACCGGGTGGCTGGCGGACCGCGAGGTTGTGCACGAAGGCCTGGATGCCGCCGGGGCGGGGCGGGAAGTCGTTCGTCACCAGCAGCGTGCTCATCGGGCCCCCCGCGCGTACGCCCGGGCCGCCGCCATCCGCTGCACCGTGGTCGGGTGGGTGCCGAAGAACACCTGTTCAACGGCGTTGGGGTCGGGGTCGGACAGGTTTACGGCGGCGAGCCGGCGCTGCATCTCCTCGAACGTGGTCGGGTCATTGGTCAGCGCGAGCGCGTGGGCGTCCGCCCGCGCCTCGACCCGGCGCGAGACGAGGCTCTGCACCGGCGTGGAGACAACGCCCGCCACGGCGGCGATGGCGATGAGCAGGGCGATCGCCCGCGGCTCCGCGATGGTGTCCACCCCGGCCCGGCGCAGCAGCCCGGTCCACGACCCGAGCAGGTAGAGCGCGACGATCGCGGCGGCGGCGCCGAGCGCCCCGAGCAGGGTTCCGACGAGCACGTCGCGGTCCTTGGCATGGCCGAGCTCGTGGGCGACCACGCTGGCCACCTCCTCCGGCGGAGCCTCGCGCAGCAGGTTGTCGTACACGACGATCCGGCGGGTCGGGCCGAGCCCGGAGACGTACGCGTTGACCGCGCGGGTGCGTCGGGACGCGTCCGCGACGAGCACGTCGCGCACCGGTACCCCGTCGCGGGCGGCCAGCGTCACCAGTTCGGTGCGCAGCGGTCCCGGCTCCATGGGCGTGAACTTGTTGAACACCGGCTCGACGAGCACCGGCAGCACGAAGCCGAGCAGCACCACCAGGCCCGCGGCGCCGATGGCGCCGAAGGCCCACCACCAGCGGGGCGCCAGCCTCACGACGGTGTAGAAACCGAGCAGAGCGACCGCCCCGATGACTGCCCCGACGGCGTACGCCTTGAGCACGTCGACCGCCCAGCCGCCCCAGCCCTGGGTGGACAGCCCGTACCTGACCAGGACCGTGTGCCGCCAGGCCGCGAACGGCAACGTGAGCAGTTCCCCGACGAACACCACGGCGAGCCCACCGAGCAGCGCCTGCGGAATCCAGTGGCCACCGAACGGGCGACCGACCGCCTCGACGAGCCGGGCCCCGAGCGGGGTGAGCCCGAGGGCGAGCGCCGCCAGCAGGCCGACCGCCATCGCGCCGTAGAAGGCGGGGCGCATCGCGGCGTGGAACGCGCGGCCGCGCTCGACCTGCTCGCGCGGCAACGCGGCCAACGCGGCGAGCTGGTCCGCCCGGGGCACCGGCGCGCGGTGCCACGGGATCAGCAGCACCGCGGCGACGGCGAGCGCGATCGCCAGGCCGGCGAGCGTCACCGTCGCCCACAGCCGAGGAGTCATCCGCCGCCCTTCCCTGTCGCACCGACCACGTACGGCCCGCCCGACGCTACCGGGTCGGCGGATCAGGCGATGCGGCGTGCCCGGCGGGTGGGTCCCGCCGCGGGACCGGCGGGCTCCGCCGCGGGACCGGCCGGCCCGGTCGCAGCCGTCACCAGGCGCAGCCGCGGCACCATCCCGGCGTCCGCGAGCACCTCAACGGCCCGGCGCTCGGCCGGATCGAGCTCGAGCCCGGTCGGCGGGGCGCCGAGCACGACGCTGACCAGGCAGCCCTGACAGGCGGCGCCGCGGACGGCGCAGACGTCGCAGTCTATGAGCATCGGTCCTCCTCCAGCGGGCGTCCGGCCTCGTGCGCATGCACCGTCACGGACGGTAGAGAGGGGGTACGACAATGCGAAGCCCTCATTAGGCGCGGGCGAGCCGGCGCAGCAGGGCGTCGGCGGCGAGCGGGTACGCGCCGTGCCGGCGTACGCCGTCGGCGACCTCGCGATCCGAGGAGATCACGATGACCGGTCGGCCCGCTGGCTCGGCGCGGACGAGCCGACGGATGAGCTCGTCCGCCGTCTCACCCTTGCGGGAAAACAGCACCCGTACGCCGCGTGGCGCGGGCGGCAACCCGTGCACGCGCTCCGCGCCGTCGAAGACGACGGTGACCTCGGCACCGCTCTGCGCGGCGATGCCGCCCAACCCGCCGACCAGCCGGTTGCGCTGTTGCTCGAGTGACATCTCGCCGAAGCCGCGCTTGGTGACGTTGTAGCCGTCCACGATGAGATGTGCGCGCGGCAGCGCCAGGAGCTGATCCAGTCGGGCCGGGTCGTCGGCGCTCAGCGCGCGGGCCTTCGCTCCGGCGGTCTCCGGGCGCTCGGCGAACTCGTCGGCAACGAAGTCGGCGGGCAGCCGCTCGGCCGGGTCCAGCGCCAGCTCGCGGCGCAACCCCGTTGCCGCCTGTCCGATGGTCTCGAGCAGCAGCCACAGCCGGGCGTCGTCGACCGCCCGGAGATCCTTGGCCGCCTGTCGGGCGCTCGACGACGCGGCCTCGGCCTCCGCCAGCCGCGCCCGCAGCCGGCGCAGCTCGGCATCATGGTCGGCTGCCGCGCGGGTCGCCCGCCCCTTCTCGGTGGCGAGCATCTCGGTGGCTTTCCGTTCGCGCGCCTGCGCCTCGCGCAGCGACCGTCCGAGGACCCGCGCCTCTTCGCGCAGCTGACCCAGCTCCTCGCGTACCCGGGCCAGCTCGTCGCGCAGCTTGTCCGCTTCGACGCGGGCGACGGCGCGGTCGTGCTCGGCCCGGGCCGCTCGCTGCTCGGCGTCCCGCATGACCTCGGCGATGACGGCGCTGTCGGCCTCCGCCCGGACCGCCTCGCCGGCCGCCTCGACCAGTTCGCGCCAGCCCGCCGGCCGAGCGAGATACGCCAGCGCAGCCACCTCGACCGGGTCGGCCGCGGCCGGGCGCGTGCCCTCGATGACGGCCGTACCCAGCTCGCCCGCCTCGGCGAGCACCCGGCCGGAGATGCGCTGCCGGAACAGCGCGTCACCCGCGAGCTGGGTGGCGATCACCGGACCACCGAGTCGGGCCCGGCGGTTCGGCGCGAAATTGGCGACCCGGCGCAACGGCACCGGCAGCTCGTCGGCGGGCAGGCCGGGCAGCACGCTGGCGACCATCGCGACGATCCGCTGCCGAACCGGCTCGGGCAGCCTGGGCTCCGGCTCCAACTCCGGTTCCGGCTCCGGTTCCGGCTCCGGCGAAGCGCCCTCCGCGGGCATACCGACGTCCGCCTCGCCGGCCGGCTCGTCCGGCTCGGGTGAGCGGTCCCCTGGCTCCGCGGGTCGCGACATAGCGCAAGTCTCCCACCACGGCCGCCGAGCGCTCCGCCGGTTACCGCTGGGGCCGGTGGGTCCGAAGTGTCGTACACAAGTCCTAACCTCCCGGCCGTGGCTGAACCCCAGTTCGTCCAGGGCACCCTCGACGCCTTGCTGGACGACCCCGGCGCGATGTCGCTGCGGAACACGACGTTCGTCGTCGTCGACCTGGAGACCACCGGCGGCGCGCCGGACGGCGGCGGCATCACGGAGGTCGGCGCCGTCAAGGTCCGCGGCGGCGAGGAGTTGGGTGTGCTGGCCACGCTGGTCAACCCCGGCGAGCGGATCCCGCCCTTCATCACGGTGCTCACCGGCATCACCGAGGCGATGGTGGCGCCCGCGCCGCGCATCGAGACGGTCTTGCCGGCCCTTCTGGAGTTCATCGGCGGCGCCGTGTTCGTGGCGCACAACGCGCCGTACGACGTCGGCTTCCTCAAGGCGGCCTGTGCCCGGCACGGCTACTCGTGGCCAGCTCCCCCGGTCGTCGACACCGCGACGCTGGCCCGCCGCGTGCTGATCCGTGACGAGGTGCCCAACCGCCGGCTGGGCACGCTCGCCGCGTACTTCCGGACCCCCCGCCGGCCCACCCATCGCGCGCTCGATGACGCGCTGGCCACAGTGGACGTCCTGCACGCCCTCATCGCGCGGCTGGGCGGGCACCGGGTTTTCACACTCGGCGACACCCTCGAGTTCATCAAGGCGGTGTCGCCGGTGCAGCGGCGCAAGCGGTACCTCGCCGAGGGCCTGCCCCACGTGCCCGGGGTGTACGTGTTCCGCGCCGTCGACGGGCGCCCGCTCTACGTCGGCACCTCGGGCGACATCGCGGCCCGCGTGCGAAGCTACTTCACCGCCGCGGAGAAGCGGGCCCGCATCGACGAGATGCTCAACGCGGCCGAGCGGGTCGACGCCATCGAATGCGCGCACGCCCTCGAGGCGGAGGTCCGCGAGCTGCGGCTCATCGCCGCCCACGCGCCGCCGTACAACCGGCGATCGAAGTTCCCCGAGCGGGCCGTCTGGCTCAAGCTCACCGCCGAGGCGTACCCCCGGTTGTCCATCGTGCGCCAGCTGGCCGCGGACGGCGCCACGTACCTCGGGCCGTTCGCCTCCGCGCGGGTGGCCGAGCAGGTCGCCGCCGGCGTGCACGACGCGGTGCCACTGCGGCAGTGCACGCTCCGGCTGTCCACCCGGACGACCGTGGCCGCCTGTGCACTGGCCGAGTTGGGGAGATGCCTGGCGCCGTGCGAGCACCGGATCACGCTCGCGGAGTACGACCGGCAGGCGGCCGAGCCGTTTCGGGCGGCCGCCGGTGATGATCCGGGCGCGCTCGTGGAGCCGATGCTCGCCCGCATCGACATCCTCGCGCGCGCGCAGCGGTACGAGGAGGCCGCGGTCGTCCGCACCCGGCTGGCCGCCGTGCTGCGCGCCACGATCCGGATGCAACGGCTCACCGCGCTGACCTCGCTGGCCGAGCTGGTCGCCGCCCGGCGGTCGGCCGGCGGCGGCTGGGAGCTGGCGATCGTGCGGCACGGCCGGCTCGCGGCCGCCGGGGCGTCACCGCCGCGGGTTCATCCCCGCGCGACGCTCGACGTGCTGCGCGCGACGGCCGAGACCGTCGTTCCCGGGCCCGGTCCGACGCCGGCGGCCTCCGCGGCGGAGACGGAGCGGATCCTGACCTGGCTCGAACGGCCGGAAACTCGCCTGGTGGAGGTCTCCGCCGGCTGGGCGTCACCCGTGCGGGGCGCGGGCCGGTTCCGCGGCCTGTTGGCGCGGGCCGAGGCCGCCCCGGCGGCGCGCGGCGGCTCGACTGCCTCCTCGACATAGGACAGACGCGGCGGTCGGCCGATCGACCATGAGCAACTGACCGATCGGAGGGCGAATGGCTGTCTAGGCTATGAGCGGGGCGCGAGTCGCGGCGGCTGAGGAGGTGTCGGAGTGGACCTCGACGCCGGGCACGCCACGCGCGTCGGGCGAGCACGACCCACCCGCCCACCCGAGGCCGGGCTGACCCAGCGCCTGCGATCCCTGCTCTCGTGGCAGACCGCCGACCCCGATCCGGTGGCGACCCTCATCCGTGCGCACCGGGCGGTGCACGCCTCCGCCGACCTCGGGATGCTCCGCCGCGGGTACGCGATCGCGGAGAGCTGGCACCGCGGACAGCTGCGCATGAGCGGCGAGCCCTACATCACCCACCCACTCGCGGTCGCGCAGATCCTGGCCGAGCTCGGCATGGACACCACCACCCTGGTCGCCGCCCTGCTGCACGACACCGTCGAGGACACCAGCTACACCCTGCAGGCCCTCGAAGACGACTTCGGGCCGGCGGTCGCGCTGCTCGTCGACGGCGTGACCAAGTTCGACAAGGTCTTCTACGGGGACAACGCCGAGGCGGAGACGATCCGCAAGCTGCTCGTCTCGGCCGGCAAGGACGTGCGGGTCCTGATCATCAAGCTGGCCGACCGGCTCCACAACATGCGAACCCTCGATGTCCGCTCCGCCGCGTCCCGCGAGCGCATCGCCCGGGCCACCCACGAGGTTCTCGTCCCGCTCAGCGACCGGCTCGGCATCCAGGCGCTCAAGCGCGAGCTGGAGGACGCGGTCCTGTTCCACCTCCAGCCGGAGGCGTACGCCGAGATCGACCACCACGTCCGGAACCGTCCACACTGGGCGGACTACCTGGCCGGCGTCGTCGCGCAGGCCCGGGCCGCGTTGCGCAAGGCAAAGGTGGACGCGGACGTCGCGCCGCGGCCCCGGCACTACTACTCGGTCTGGAAGGATACCGTCGCCGGCGACTACCCGACCCCGTTCGACCCGCCGCGGATCGTGATCGTGGTGGATGGGCCGGAGACCGACTGCTACGCCGCACTCGGCGCGATCCATGGGCTGTGGCGTCCGGTCCCCGGTCGATTCAAGGACTTCGTCGCCTCCCCGAAGAACAACCTCTACCGCTCCCTGCACACCACGGTGATCGGGCCCGACGACCGCTCCGTCGAGGTGCTCATCCGCACCGAGGCCATGCACCGGGCGGCGGAGTACGGCATCGTGGCGAACTTCCGCTATCCCCGGTCCGTCGCCAGCGCGGCGGCGAGCGCCGAGCAGCTCAGCTGGCTGCGCCGGTTGCTCGACTGGGAGCAGGACACCGCCGACTCCACGCAATTCCTACAGTCCCTGCGCTGCGACCTGGCGGAGGCGCAGATTCAGGTGATCGCCCGGGGCCGGCAGTTCTTGCTCCCGGCGGACGCGACACCGGTCGACCTGGCGTACGAGCTGGGTACCGAGGTCGGCGACCACCTGCTGGCCGCGAAGATCAACGAACGCCTCGTGCCATTGTCGTCGCCGCTGGCCGATGGGGACGTCGTGGAGATCTACACCGAGGCGGATGCGCCCTCCGACGTCGACGCGTCGATCGCGCAGCTCGGGCCGCGCCGCGAGTGGCTGAGCTTCGTGAAGACCCAGCACGCCCAGCTGCAGATCGGACGCTGGTTCGCCGACCGCAACGAACCGGGCATCACGATCCCCGACAAGGTACGCCTCGGCCGAGCCTCGATCGGGCTCGCGCTGCGGCAAGTGCACCGCGGTCTCGCCAACGACGTCCCGCTGCGTCGACTCGCCGACGAGATGGGGTACCCCGACCTCGAGGCGCTGCTCGTCGCCGTCGTCGACCGGAAGGTCTCGCCGGACTTCGTGGTCGAGCGCCTGATCGCCCTCGTCGACCACGAACCGCGCTGACGACCCGCTGCGCGCCCCTCAGGGCGGCGCCGTCTCGCTGCTCTAGCCTGGCCCTGTGATCCAACGCCGCTCCCCCGTGCGCGCTCGCCTCGCCGTCCTCGGCTACGGGCTGTTCTACCGGCTCCCCCACGGCATGCGCCGCCGGCTGGTGCGGTTGGCGACCCAGAAATACATCGTCGGCGCCGTGACCCTGGTCCGCGACGCCGACGCCGACGTGGCCGGGCCCGACCGGCTGCTGCTCCTGCGTCAGCCGCCCGGGCGGGGCTGGACACTGCCCGCCGGGTTGCTGCGGCGCGGCGAGCCACCGGTTCTCGGTGCGATCCGCGAGCTGGCCGAGGAGACCGGCATCGAGCTGCACCCGGACCAGGTCAACCCCGCCGTGCCCAACGCGGTCGTGCACACCAAGGGCTGGGTCGATGTGGTGTTCGAGGCGCGCGTGTCGGCGTCCCGCACCCCGCTGTCCGTCGACGGCGCCGAGGTACACGAGGCGGCCTGGCATCCGCTCGACGAGCTCCCGCGGCTGACCCGCACCACCGCGCGGCTGCTCGCCTGCTACGGCATCGGCCCGCTCGCCGCCGACGAGGGCGGCACCGACCCGCGCACCGGCGGTGGCGGTACGCGGCCGTGAACGGTTCGCGGCAGTGACGCTGTGCGCGGTCGTGCTCGCGGCGGGCGAGGGGCGTCGGCTGCGGCCGCTCACCCTGCTCCGGCCGAAGGCGCTGTGCCCGGTCGGCAACGTGCCGCTGCTCGACCGTGTGCTCGATCGGCTCGCCGCGGTGGGCCTGATCGGCCCGGACTCGGTTGCGGTGAACGCGAGCTACCTCGGCGAGCAGGTCGTGGCGCACGTGGACGGGCGCGCGCACCCGTCGCTCGAGGCGGGAGGTCCCCTCGGCACGGCGGGTGGCGTCGGTCGGCTGCGGGACTGGATCGGCGGGCGCGGCGTGCTGGTCGGCAACGCGGACGCCTACCTGGCGCCGGCCAAGGCGCCGACATCTGGGCCGCCGTCGGGCGCCGACCTCGCCGACCCCGCCGACCCCGCAGACCTCGCGGACCTGGTGGCCGGCTGGGACGGCGACAGCGTACGGCTGCTCGGTGGGCCGGCCGGGCCGGGCGCTCCACCCGAGTTCGGCGCGTACCGCTTCGCCGGCTTCTCCCTGCTGCCGTGGCGGCTGGTCCGCGACCTGCGCCCGGAGCCGAGCGATCTGGTTCGCACGGTGTGGCGGCCCGCCGATGCGGCCGGGATCCTCAGCGTCGTCCCGTACCGGGGGCGCTACCTCGACACCGGTACGCCGGCCAACTACCTCCACGCGAACCTGCACGCGATCGCGGCCGGCCCCGTCCCGCCCAACTCCGTCAGAGTCGGGCACGTGGCGGGCGCGGAAGGCCCAACTCTGACGGAGTTGGGGACGGAATTGGGAGAGGGACGGCCGGGCGCCAGCCTCGTGGACACCGGCGCGACCATCACGGGACGGCTGGACCGGGCCGTGGTCGGCGCGGGGGCCACCGTCCGCGGCGAGGTGACCCGGGGCGTGGTGTGGCCGAGCGGGTACGTCGGCCCGGACGAGCACCTCGTCGACGCCGTGCGGGCCGGACGCGACCTGACCGTGCCGTCCGAGGCGCCGCTAGCATGAGCTGACCGCACCAGCACGCCGAGCGTCGAGGAGCCCACCGGTGATCACCGCGATCGTCCTCATCGACTGCGCCACCGACTCGATCCCCGAGGTGGCGGAGGCCCTCGCCAATTTGCCGGGCGTCAGCGAGGTCTACTCGGTCGCCGGCCACGTCGACCTGATCGCGATGGTCCGCGTCCGCGAGTTCGACCAGATCGCGCAGGTCATCGCCGGCGGCATCTCGAAGGTGCCTGGCGTGATCAACACCGAGTCGCACATCGCCTTCCGGGCGTATTCCCAGCACGACCTCGAGGAGGCGTTCGCGATCGGGTTCGCGGATGCCGACTGACGGCACACCGCCGCCCGGCGTGGAGTACGTACAGGAACACATCGACCGCCGCGCCGACCGCCTCGGGATACAGGTCTACCCGGAACCCGACGACGGAGGCGGCGCACCCGTGGCGGTCCTCTGGCCGGCGATGGGCGTACCGGCCCGCTACTACCGGCCGTTCGCGCGGCAGCTGCGTGCCGCGGGGCTCGCGGTCGTCGTGGCCGATCTGCGCGGCACCGGGT
The DNA here is from genome assembly GCA_036506495.1 of Micromonosporaceae bacterium. GTDB lineage: Bacteria > Actinomycetota > Actinomycetes > Mycobacteriales > Micromonosporaceae > DASXRC01. The sequence goes on from DASXRQ010000055.1 coordinate 15,622, forward strand.
CCAGCACCCCGCGGCCGAGCCGGGCCTCCCGGTACGGGTACGCCGAGCTCGCCACCGACGTCGGCGCGGTGCTCGACGAGCTCAAGCCGCGTCTGGATGGCCGCCCGGTCGTGCTGATCGGCCACTCCCTCGGCGGGCAGGCCTGCCTGCTGCACCTGGCGCTCGACGGACGGGCCGACGTCGCGGGTGTCGGGCTCGTGGCCGTCGGGCTGCCCTACTGGCGGCAATACCGCTGGTCACGCCGGGGGGTGCTGCCATACAGCCAGGCCATCGCCGGCGTCGCCACGGTGATGGGCTACTGGCCCGGCTGGACGTTCGGTGGCCGGCAGGCGCGCGGAGTCATCCGGGACTGGGCGCACACCGCGCGTACCGGCAGCTACCCGTCCCTCGCCGGCGCGGACGCTGAGACCGCGCTGCGGCGGGTGACGACACCGGTGCTCGCGATCAGCGTCGAGGGCGACCAGTACACCCCGGCGTCCACAGTGGACCATCTCACCGCCAAGCTGGCCGCGGCACGCGTCGTGCGCGAGCACTACACCGCGGCGCAGGCCGGCGCGCCGCTCGGCCATTTCGCCTGGGTACGCGCCGGCGGGCCGCTCGCCGACCGCATCGCCGCCTTCGCGCGCCGGCCACACGGCGCGGAGTAGCGGCCCGCTACTCGGCCAGCTTGGCCACCGCGGCGACGTCGACCCAGCGGTCCATCAGGGCGCCGGCGGCACCGGAGTCGACGGCGGCCGCGGCGCGGTCCACGCCCGACCGCAGCGTCTGGACGAGGTCGCCACCAAGTCCATCGTGCGCCGCGAGCGCCGCCGCCGCGTTGACGAGCACCGCGTCCCGCACCGGTCCGGCCTCCCCCGCCAGCAGTCGCCGGGCCACGTCAGCGTTGTACGCCGCGTCCGCCCCCCGCAGGTCGCCGGGGCGCGACCGGGCGATGCCGAGGTCGGCGGCGTCCAGCAGCGTTTCCACCACGGTGCCGTCGTGCACGACCCACGCCCGGGTCGGCCCGGTCGTCGTGAACTCGTCGAGACCGTCCTCGCCGCGCACCAGCAGCACCGAGTTGCCGCGCTGCGCGAACGCCTGCGCCATGACCGGCGCCATCCGGGGATCGGCGCAGCCGACCGCGCCCGCCCGCGGCTGCGCCGGGTTGGTCAACGGACCGAGAAAGTTGAACGCGGTGGGCACGCCGAGCTCCCGGCGCGGCACGGCGGTGTGCCGCATGCCCGGGTGGAAGCGGGCGGCGAAGCAGAAGCCGATCCCCGCCTCGGTCACGCACCGCGCGACACCGGCCGGGCCGAGATCCAGCGGTATGCCAAGGCGTTCCAGCAGGTCCGCGGAGCCGCACGCCGAGGACGCCGCGCGGTTGCCGTGCTTGACAACAGGGACGCCGGTGGCGGCGACCACGATGGCCGCCATCGTCGAGATGTTTACCGTGTGCGCCCGGTCACCGCCGGTGCCGACCACGTCGACGGCGTTGGCCCGCACGTCCTCGGCAAGCTCGACCCGGGTGGCGTTCGCCAGCATCGCCCGGACGAGGCCGGCGATCTCGGTCGGCGTCTCCCCCTTGGCCCGCAACGCCATCGCGAAACCGGCGATCTGGGCCGGGGTGGCCTCACCCGACATGATCTCGCCCATCGCCCACGCGGTGTCCTCTGTGGACAGCTCCTCGGCGCGCAGCAGCGCGCCCAGCACGTTCGGCCAGGTCCTGTCGCCCATGGCGGCCTCCAGGCGGGGTGGGGGGTGCCGGCGGGGCTACGCCGCGGTGGCGGGCGCCCGGTGTTCGCGCAGCATGCCGGCGATCGTCTGACCGGTCGTCACCGGGTCAAGCGGGTACATCAGCGTCGCCTCGGCGCGGGCGTACGCGGCGAGCCAGCGGTCGGCCGCGCGCGCGATCACCACACAGGTGAGCGGCGCGTCGTCCAGCTCGTCCTTGAGCTGCTTCGCGATGCCGATGCCGCCACCGGGGGTGGCCTCACCGTCGAGCACGACCAGGTCGATCTCGTACTCGCGCACCAGGTCCACGCACTCCGCGTACGTGCTCGCCTCGACGAACTCGACCTGCATGTCGGGGGCGGGTCGGTTGCCCACGGCCAGCCGCATGAGGTGCCGGATCTCGGGGTCATCGCTGTAGAGCAGGACGGCGTACGTGGCCGGTCGCGCGTCGGTGTCGGTCATCGCTCGGTGTGCTCCCGCGTCGTGGCTGCCGCCTGATCGTACCGGCCGTCCGATTCTGCCGACCCCTGGGTCGCGGGCGGAGACTCCGCCGCGGCTTGGGCGACGGCGCGGGCCTCGGCCGCCTCCTCCCGGTCGAGCTGCCGGTCGATCCGCGCGGCCTCCCGATCGGACTGCCGGAACCACTGCACGAGCAGCACCGCGAGCAGCGTCACGCTGACCAACTCGCCGCCGGCCCAGAGGATGCCGCCGGCCGTGTTCTGGTCCGCCCACGGGTCGACCCAGCCGAGCCGGAGCGACGGGTACCAGTCGCCTCCGAGCAGCACCTGGCTCTGCATGATGGTCAGCCCCAGCACGGTATGGAACGGCACCGAGATGAGCATGAGCAGGACCCGTGCCGGGTACGGCCAGCGGCCGGGCAGCGGGTCCAGCCCGACCAGCGGCCAGAAGAACAGGCAACCGACCGCGAGGAAGTGCGCGTGCACCAGCTCGTGCACGAACGGGTTCTCCAGGGTGAGCCGGTACAGCCCGGTGAAGTACAGGACGAACGGGGTGACCACGAATAGGGCGTACGCCACGAGTGGAAACGTCAGCACCCGCACGGGCCGGCTGTGCAGGACGGCGAGCAGCCCGTGCCGGGGTCGGCGCGAGAGCGTACGCAGGGCCAGCGTGATCGGGGCACCGAGCGCGAGGAAGATCGGCGCGACCATGGACAGCACCATGTGCTGCACCATGTGCAGCGACAGCAGGGTCGTGTCGTACTCCTCGACCCCGGTGACCGTCACCGCGGCTATGGAGCCGAGGCCGCCGCCGATGAACAGCAGCGTCCGGGACACCGGCCAGCGGTCCCCGCGGGCCCGCAGGCGGTACACCCCGTAGAGGTAGAGGCCGGCCGCCAGGACGAGGCCGACGGCCAGCCAGCTGTCCAGGTGCAGCCGAAACAGGGTGTCGACGCTGATCGGAGGCGGCGGCGCCTCGTGGGCGTAGACCGATGTCGGTTCCGCTGTCGCGGCGTACAGGTGCACGGTTTGAGGTTAGGCGTCCGCACGCCGGGCGGCCCGCGCGGCCCCGGCGCGGGCGGGCGAGTCTCGGGCGACACGCGGGCTTGAGTCCCCACCCGGGCGCTCGCCAATGCTCTTGGGGGGCAATAATGACCGCGTGACTGCGGCCCCAGCCATCGACACGAGCCGGATCCACTCGTTGACCAGGCCGAACATGGTCAGCGTCGGAACCATCGTGTGGCTCTCCAGCGAACTCATGTTCTTCGCGGCGCTGTTCGCGATGTTCTTCCAGATCCGCTCGACGGCGTACTTCGAATGGAAGCAGCACTTCCCGATGCTGCACCTTCCGTACGCGGCGGTCTTCACGACGATCCTGGTGCTCTCCTCGATCACCTGTCAGATGGGCGTGTTCGCGGCGGAGCGGGGTGACGTGTTCGCGCTGCGGCGCTGGTTCACGCTGACGTTCGTGATGGGCCTGACCTTCGTGCTCGGCCAGGCGAACGAGTACCGCAACCTGATCCACGAGGGCATCAAGATCAACAGCGATGGGTACGGGTCGGTGTTCTACCTCACCACCGGGTTCCACGGCCTGCACGTCACGGGCGGCCTCATCGCCTTCATCATCTACATGATCCGTACGACCATGGGCCGGTTCACCCCCGCGCAGGCGACCTCCGCGATTGTGGTGTCGTACTACTGGCACTTCGTCGACGTCGTGTGGATCGCGCTCTTCTTCATGATCTACTTGATGGAACGGCTGGCGGGGCTGTGAGGCCTTGTCACAAATCGCAGGCGCGACCCGTCTACCAGAGGTATGGCCATGACTCATGACTCCCCCGGCGGTTCGACCCGCGGCGGGCCGAGGTTCCGGCTGGGCCTTGGCCGTCTCGGCGCGCGTGGCCCCCGCAGCCGCATCAGGCGACGGCTCGGTGCGGTCCTCCGGCTGACCGCCGCGCTCGCTCTCGCCGGTGGCGTCTACACGGCATTCGCGCCCAGCCTCTCGGCCGACGACACCCCCAACCTGAGCAGCGCGGCCCAGGACGGCAAGGCGCTGTTCGACGTCAACTGCATCACGTGCCATGGCAGCAACGCGCAGGGCGTGCTCGGTCGCGGGCCGAGCCTGATCGGGGTCGGCTCCGCCGCGGTGGAGTTCCAGGTCACGACGGGCCGGATGCCGTTGGCGAGGCAGGAGGCCCAGGCCGAGCGCAAGCCCCCGCAGCTGACGGACGATGAGGCGCGGCAGATCGGCCAGTACATCCAGGAACTCGGCGGCGGACCGCAGCTGCCGGAGGGCAACAACCTCGCGGCCACCGATGAGGGCGCGGTCGCCCGCGGTGGCGAGCTGTTCCGGATCAACTGCTCGTCGTGCCACGCCTTCTCCGGCGGCGGTGGCGCGCTCTCGTCGGGCAAGTTCGCCCCGCCGATGAAGGAGGCCACCGACCGTCAGATCTACGCCGCGATGCTGACGGGGCCGCAGAACATGCCCGTCTTCGGCGACAACGAGCTCACCCCGCAGCAGAAGGCCGACATCATCGCGTACGTCGACAGCCTCAAGAACGACCGCGACCCCGGCGGCTGGGGGCTTGGCCGCTTCGGGCCGGTGACCGAGGGCCTGGCGATCTTCCTGGTGGGCATCACCGCCCTCGTCTTCACTACGCTGTGGATAGCAGGGAAGTCATGAGCACTGAGACGACCGACGCGCACGCCCCCGAGGCGGAGCCACTGGACATCGACGATCCGCGCCTGTCGCGTTTCGAGATCGTCCGGGAGGGCGCGCGCCGGGACGGCGTGGAGATCGTCCACTACGAGCCGCAGTTCCCCGTGCCGGGCACCCTCGCGGAGCGGCGCCTCGTGCGTACGGTCGCCGGGTTCTTCTTCCTGACCGGCCTGGCCGCGACCGCGTTCGTCGCGATCTACATCTGGTGGCCGTGGCAGTACGAGAGTGGCTCCAATCAGAGCAAGTTCTACACCCCGCTGCTCGGCCTGACGCTGGGGCTGTCGCTCGCCGGGATCGGGTTCGGCATCCTGGTCTGGGGCAAGAAGCTACTGCCGCGGGAGGTGTCGATCCAGGACCGGCACGACGGCCCGTCCGGGCGGGCGGACCGCAAGCTGACCGGGCACACGATCGCCTACATGGCCGACGAGCTCGGCCTGCAACGTCGGCCCATGCTCAAGCTCGCGCTGCTCGGGCTCCTCCCGGTCGGCGCGGTCGCCGCGATCCTGCCGGTCGGCATGCTCATCAAGAGCCCCAGCAAGGTCAATCCGGTCACCGGCAAGGCGCCGCTGAAGTACACCGGCTGGGACCCCGCCCTCAACGGCGGCAAACCGGTCCGGCTCACCCACCAGGACGGCTCCCCGATCCGGCCCGAGGACATCAGCGTCGGCGGCCAGATCACCGTCTTTCCCGGCATCCCCGGCGGACACACCAACGAGTACGCCGACTCGCCGACCCTGCTGATCCACCTGCGCACCGATGACGCGGATGCCGCGCTGGCTCACGCGTACCGGATCAACCAGGGCTCGATGTGGGGCAACTTCATCGCGTACTCGAAGATCTGCACGCACGCCGGCTGCCCGGCGAGCCTGTACGAGCAGCAGACGAACCGCCTGCTCTGCCCGTGCCACCAGTCACAGTTCCTGATCATCGACAACGCCCGACCGATCTTCGGACCCGCCAGCCGCGCGCTGCCCCAGCTGCCCATTACCGTGGATGGCGAGGGCTTCTTCGTGGCGAAGTCCGACTACAAGCTGCCGGTCGGGCCGGCCTTCTGGGAGCGGGAGCGGCCATGAGCACCATTTCCGCGAGGCGCCGCAAGATGGACCCCAAGGAGCTGCCCGCCGCGACGGCGGGTCAGCTCGACGACCGGTTCCAGCTCGCCGGCCCCCTACGCCGCATCTTCAACAAGGTCTTCCCGGACCACTGGTCGTTCCTGCTGGGCGAGATCGCACTGTTCTCGTTCATCATCCTGCTGCTCACCGGCACGTTCCTGGCCCTCTTCTTCGACCCGTCGATGCAGGAGGTCCGGTACAACGGCTCGTACACGCCGCTGCGCGGCGTTGAGATGTCGCGGGCGTACGCGACCAGCCTCGACATCTCGTTCGACGTGCGCGGCGGCCTGATCATGCGCCAGATGCACCACTGGGCCGCGCTGCTGTTCGTGGCCGCGATCATCGTGCACATGTTCCGGATCTTCTTCACGGGCGCATTCCGGAAGCCGCGCGAGACGAACTGGATCATCGGTCTGAGCCTGTTCTGGCTGGCCTTCCTCGAGGGCTTCCTCGGCTACTCGCTGCCGGACGACGCGCTGTCCGGCACCGGCCTGCGTATCGCCTCGGCGATCATGCTGTCGATCCCGCTGATCGGCTCGTGGGTGACCACGTCGCTGTTCGGCGGCGAGTTCCCCGGCAACATCATTCTCGACCGGTTCTACATCCTGCACGTGTTCCTGATACCAGGCATCATCCTGGCGCTGATCGCCGTGCACCTCGGGCTGGTCTTCCGGCAGAAGCACACGCAGTGGCCGGGCCCGGGCCGCACCAACCACAACGTGATCGGCGAGCGGTTCGTCCCGCGGTACACGATCAAGCAGACCGGCTTCTTCATGATCATCTTCGCGGTGATCGCGTTCATGGGCGGCCTGTTCCAGATCAACCCGATCTGGCTGTTCGGCCCGTACAAGGCCGCCGTGGTCTCCGCGGGCAGCCAGCCCGACTGGTACGTGATGTTCCTCGATGGCTCGACCCGGCTCATGCCGGCGTGGGAGATCCGAGCCTTCGGGTACACCATTCCGGCGTTGTTCTGGCCGACGCTCGTGCTGCCGGGCGTGCTTACGGTGGTGCCGATGCTGTACCCGTTCATCGAGGCACGCCTGCGAAGGGACCGGGCGCACCACAACCTGCTGCAGCGGCCGCGGGACGTGCCCGCGCGGACCGCGCTCGGCGCGATGGCCATCACGTTCTACGTCGTGCTGCTGCTCTCCGGCGGCAACGACATCATCGCGGACAAGTTCAACATCAGCTTGAACGTGATGACCTGGGCGGGCCGGATCGGCATCATCATCCTGCCCCCGGTCGCGTACTACCTGGCGTACCGAACGTGCCTCGGGCTGCAGCAGCACGACCGGGAGGTTCTCGTACACGGCGTCGAGACCGGCATCATCAAACGGCTGCCCGACGGGCGGTTCATCGAGGTGCACCAGCCGCTCGGGGCGACCGACGAGCACGGCCACGGCGAGCTGGAGTACGCCGGCTGGGTCGTGCCGAAGAAGATGAACCGGCTCGGGGCCCTCGGCCCGGCGGTGCGGGGATTCTTCCGGCCGATCGAGCGTCCGGCGGAGGCCCCGACGTCACCCATCCCGGTCTCGCCGGCGCGCGAGCGCGAGGAGATCACCCCCCGCTGACGCCCGCGCCAAGATCGGCGAAACCGGCCCGACACGCGCAGCGGATCACGCGTTGCGGGCCAATTTCGCCGATCTTGGTGTGGGTATCGGCCGGTGCGGCCGCGCGGTCTGTGGATAACTGGACGTTGGGTGTCTGCCGGAAACGCCACAGTGTTCGGCATGGACAGCCGACGGCTGGCGGCCCTGGCGCGGAAGCAACGCGGTCTGTTCACGCGCGCACAGGCCACGGCGTGTGGCGCGACGACATACCAGATCCGTCGCCGGCTGAAGATCGGCGAATGGCGAAGGGTGCTGGGACCGGTGCTCGCGATGACGGATGTCGCGTTCACGAGCGAGATCCGCGATCGGGCCGCCGCGTTGGCAGTGCCGGGAAGTGTCCTGGCCGCTGCCTCAGCCGCTCGGCTGCTGCGGATCCCCACCACCGACCCGCAGACCTACCTCTGGGTGGGCGAGCACAGGCCGCGGCCGCTGCCGGGCGTGGTGTTCGTGCGCGGTCGGTTGTCAACGCGCGACGTGGCTGTTGGGGAGGCCCTGCGACTCACGCGGCCCGCCAGGACGGTCGTCGACTGCTCGCTGACCGTTGACGAGCGGCAGGGCCTGCGCCTGCTCGAGCAGGCGCTGCAGGTCGGCTGGATCACCGAGGACGAGCTGATATATCGGGTCCGGGGGAGGTTGGGTCGACGCGGCACCCCAGGGCTGGTCCGCCTCGTTCGGCTCACCGCGTCCGGGGCGCGGTCGACGGCGGAACGACATGCGATCGCCCTGTTGAAGCGCGGGCGCATCACGGGCTGGTCGGTCAACGGCCGAATCGCCGACGCGGTGGGCCTGATCGGCGTTGGGGACGTCGTGTTCCACGCGGAGTTGCTGATCGTCGAGCTCGATGGCTGGGCGTTCCATGCAACGCCGGATCGCTTCCAGCGCGATCGATCGCGGCAGAACCGGCTCGTCGCCGCCGGCTGGACGGTGCTGCGCTTCACCTGGTGGGATCTGACGGAGCGACCCGACGACGTCATCCGGACAATCCGCTCAACGCTGCTCCGACTACGTGCGCGGCCCGCCCCATGATCGGCGAAAGCCACGCGGAATGCGTATTCGGCGCGGCGCGGCGTGCGGGTTTCGGCGATCAAGGCGGGACGAACCGGACGACCCCGCGACACGCCGAGGCACCTCCGCCGTGGTGGCGGGCACGCGTGGCAGCGTGAATTACATCCAGGTAATTAGGAGGTGCCCGGTGGCTATCCGGATGATGCACTGCGGGACCTGCGACGCCGTACGACCGTTCGACGAGGTGCCGTGCGCCGAGGACGGCGGCGACGACCACGACGGCGACTGCCAGGAATGGCTGTGTACGGCGTGCGGAGAGGCGCTCGTCGGCGCTCCGCTGACGGTGCTGGCGGTTCAGGTCCGCACGCGCCGGGGCGGCATCGCGCCACACCAGCGCCGAGCCGCCTGACGGCGGAGCCCTCGGGGCGCCTGACGGCGGAGCCCATCAGTGCTCGGCGGTGCGCCGGGTGCCGGAGTAGTACTCGAAGAGCAGGCCAGCGGCGGAGAGCAGAACGGCAATGATGCCGGCCGCGATCAGCCACCACATCCAGAAGACGAGGCCGAGACCGGCCACGACCGCGGCGAGCGAGATGCCGAGCGGCCAGTAGCTGCCGGGACTGAAGAAGCCGACCTCGCCGGCCCCCTCAGCGATCTCCGCGTCCGGCCGGTCCTCCGGACGGGGCTCGATTCGGCGCGACACGAACCAGAAGTAGCCGCCGCACATCGTGCAGAGCAGGGCCGACAGCAGCAGGGCCACCGTGCCGACGACGTCGGTCTGGCCCAGGTCGTACCAGCTCCACCACGCGTACAGACCGCACGCGGCGTACAGAAACGCCGCCACGCCGCCGAAGATGCGCCACTCGGTCCTCATCGGTCGACCTCAGCTTCCCGCGAAGTTGCTCGCGTCCGGCTTGGTGGGGAACGGACGCGTCGTGGTCGCGACCGGGCTCTCCCCGATGGCCCGCATCGCCTCCTGTGTGGTCGCGCCGGCCTTCTTCGCCGCGAGGAACTGGTCGTACTCGGCCGGCGAGACCGCGACGAGCTCGAAGTTCATCATCGAGTGGTACGCGCCGCACAGCTCGGCGCAGCGGCCGACGTAGCGGCCCTCCTTGTCGATGGTCACCTGGAACACGTTGCGGGCGGGGCCGGGAAAGACGTCCCGCTTGAACAGCAGCTCGGGCACCCAGAACGAGTGGATCACGTCCTGGGCGTGCTCCTCGAACCGGATCGTCCGGCCGGTGGGCAGCACCAGCAGCGGGACCACGTCGCTCGTGCCGAGCGTCGACGCGACCGTCTGGCCGACCTGGCCGGCCTTCGGGTCGGTGGGCCCGCTGCGATAGTTGAACTGCCAGTTCCACTTGAACGCGACGACCTCGACCGTCACGTCCGGGTTCTTCGAGACCTTGTTGACGTCGGTCTGGATGATCGCCGTGTAGTAGAACAGGACCGCGACGATCAAGAACGGCGCGATCGAGTAGAGGGTCTCCAGCGGCATGTTGTACCGGGTCTGGGCCGGCATCTCGGCACCGCGCTTGCGGTACCGGATGATGCACCAGAAGATCAGACCCCACACCAGGAACCCGACGATCAGGGCGGCGACCACGGAGCCGATCCACAGGTCGTACATCCGCTGCGACTGCCGGGTGATGCCACCCTGGGGCCAGCCGAACCCGTCGAAGGCCTTGCCGATGTCGCAGCCGGCCAACAGGGTCAGCAGCGCCGCCGCTCCGACGCCGAGCCCGGCCAGCCGGGCGGCGCCGCGCCGGCGGGATCGCCGTCCGCTCGAACCCCTCGCGACAACGTGCGCCTGGCTACTAAGCACGGTCGCAGATTACTCGACCTTGCCCCGCCGCGTGGTCTTGGGGTCGGCGTGTTAGGAGTTACGGTCGCGAGGTGACGTCCTTACTCGTACCGGCCTACTTCGACGCGGCCAGCGCGGCGCCGCTGCATCCGGTCGCCCGGGATGCGCTGGTCGCCGCGCTGGCCGACGGCTGGGCCGACCCGGCACGGCTGTACACGCAGGCGCGCCGGGCACGCCAGCTCCTCGACGCGGCTCGGGCCGCGGTGGCCGAGACACTGGACGTACGCCCCGACGAGGTCTCGTTCACCGGCAGCGGTACGGCGGCCGCGCACGCGGCCGTCCTCGGCGGTCTGGCAGGGCGCCGGCGCGTCGGGGCGGCGTTCGTGCACTCGGCGATCGAGCACTCGGCGGTGCTGCACTCGGCCGAGCGGCACGAGGCCGCGGGGGGCGCGGCGCACTCCGTTGGCGTGGACCACCTCGGCCGGCTGGACCTGGCCGGGTGGCGGGCGGTGGTCGCCGAGCCTGGCGTCGCCCTCGCGGCCTTGATCACCGCGAGCCACGAGGTGGGCACCGTGCAGCCGGTCGCCGAGGCGGCCAAGGCGTGCCGGGCCGCCGGGGTGCCGCTCTACGTCGACGCGGCGCAGTCCGTGGGGCGGGTGCCGGTGCCGGGAGGCTGGTCGCTGCTGACCGCGAGCGCGCACAAGTGGGGCGGGCCGCCCGGCGTAGGCGTGCTGATCGTCCGCAAGGGGACGCGGTGGCTGTCGCCGTACCCCACCGACGAGCGGGAGGCCGGCGCTCCCGGCGTACCAAATCTGCCGTCGATCGTGGCCGCGGCGGCCGGGCTTCGGGCGGCGGCCGCGGAGGCGGAGACCGAGGCGGCCCGGCTGGCCCCGCTGGTCGACCGCATCCGCGCGACGGTCGCCGCAACCGTGCCCGATGTCGAGGTCGTCGGCGACCCGGTCGACCGGCTCCCACACCTGGTCACGTTCTCGTGCCTCTACGTCGACGGGGAGGCGCTGCTGCATGCCCTGGACCGGCGGGGCTTCGCGGTCTCGTCCGGCTCGTCATGTACGTCCTCGACGCTGCGCCCGAGCCACGTGCTCGAGGCGATGGGCGTGCTGTCGCACGGCAACATTCGTGTCTCGCTGCACCGGGACAGCACGGCGGAGCAGGTGGACCGGTTCCTCGGCGAGCTGCCCGAGATCGTCGCGGCGCTGCGGGCCGAGGCCGGCGTGGTGGGACTGTGACACCCGCGACCGCGACACCCGAGACCCTTGACTGCCGCGGCCAGCGCTGCCCGCTCCCGGTGATCGCACTCGCCGAGCGCCTGCCCGAGCTGCCGGTCGGCGCGGTGCTGCGAGTGCTGGCCGACGATCCCGCCGCGGCCAACGACGTGCCCGCCTGGTGTCGCATGCGCGGCCAGGAGTACCTGGGTTCGCCCGAACCGGACGCGTACGACGTCCGCCGCAGCCGTTAGCCCACGTCGAGGCGCATTGCCTGGCTGCGGGTGCGCCGGAAGCCGCTCCGCAGCAACAGGACGAGGACGTCGACATCGTCCGCGGTGGCCCGGGCGACGGTGACACCGGCGTCTGCGAACTCGGCTCGCAACGCCGTGACCAGCAGCCCGGCGATGTCCGCGGCTCGCCAGGCCGGATGCACCTCCACCCGGTGGATGGTGGCGCCGCGTGGGCAGTCCGGCAGGGTGGGGTCGATCGAGGCGATCAGCCAGCCGACGATCCGCCCCTCGACGAGCGCGACGAATGTGCACGCCGTATCGTCGTGCGACTCAACGCGACGCACCTCCGCGCGGGCGGCGGCTCGAAGGCGCGCCGCGTCGCCCCGGTGCGCGTCGCGGCGGCGTCGATCAAGGTCGAACGTGTAGCGCGGCGCCGCGCGCGGCCACGTCGCACGCGGCAGCGAGGGTCCCGTCCCGGACCACCAACCGCCCCACCAGTCGCCGGCCGTCAGCACTTCGCGGACGTCGACGTGGGCCGGATAGCGGCGCCCGGCGGCGTCGCGTGGCTCGTGGTCGGGCGGTGGCTCGAGCGCGTCGCCGCGGCTGGCGACGATGCGTACGTCGCCGCCGGCCGCCCTGACCAGGGCGACCACGGTGCCGAAGTGGGAGTCGCCGCGGTCCGCCTCGATGCGCGCGATCGTCGACTGTGGCACGCGGGCCCGCTCGGCCAGCTCGCGTTGACTCAGACTCGCCCGCCGCCGCAGCGCCCGCAGCGCGGCACCGACATCCACCGGCTCGTCTCCCACGCCCCGGGAGCCTCCCGTACCCGAACCCACGCTTCAAGCGCGTGTCGTCGGCCTGTGGATAACTCGCGGGACCGCGAGTCAAAGATGTCTCGCAGCGTCCTACGAGGCTTGAGTCAGAAATGGATCGGCCACCTCCGCCACCGCCCCGCCGATCCACATTCGGGTCAGGTCTCGTAGGACGCTGAAAGCATCCATAACGCGGAGGGTCAGCCCTTGACCGCGCCCTGCGTGAAGCCCGCGATGAACCGATCCAGGAACAGGTTGAACACCAACGCGATCGGTATCGCGACCAGCACGGTGGCGGCCTGTAGCGACTGCCAGAAGAACACGTCGCCACGCACCAGCTCGGTCGGTACGCCGATGGAGATGGTCTTCTCGTGCGTCGGCGACACGAACGACAGCGCGTAGATGAACTCGCTCGCGGTCAGCGTGAACGCGAACACGATCACAGCCACTATGCCGGGGAACGTCAGCGGCACCACCGCCCGCCAGAACGCGCCGAGCCGGCTGTACCCGTCCACCATCGCCTGCTCCTCGATGTCGCGAGGCACCGCCTTGAGGAAGCCGATCAGCAGCCACACCGAGACGGGGATCGTGATCGTCGGATAGATCAGCACCAGTGACCAGGTGGAGTCCTGCAGGCCAGCGGCCACGACCAGCCGCGATAACGAGAGGAACAGCAGGCTGGGCGGTACGAGGTAGACGAGGAAGATCGCGATGCCGAACCAGCCGGCCCACGGCCGGTCCAGTCGTGCGAGGGCGTATGCGGCGGGCAGCCCCAGCAGCAGGGTGATCGCGACGACGAGTACGCCCACCCAGAGCGTGTTCCACGCGAACGTGCCGAACGCGGTGTGCTGGAACAGGTACGTGACGTGGTCCGAGGTGGCCGGCCGGTTGAACACGAACGGGTTGTTGGCCGGGTTGTAGAGGTCCCGGTTCTGCTTGAACGCCGTGATCAGGCTCCACAGAAACGGAGCCGCGCAGAGGAACGCTGCGAGCACCGCCAGGACGTACACCCCGATGCGTCCGAACACGTGGCGCCGCGCGTACCGCCGGCGCAGTTGGGCGGCCTCGCGGACGGAGAGTGCGGCGGCGTCGATGGTGGCGTCGACCATTACCGCACCTCCATCCGGCGTACTGCCCGCAGGATCGCGATGGCCGCGGCCAGCAGCAGCGGGAACAGGAACAGCGCGACCGCGGCGCCCTGCCCGACGTCGCCCCCGTCGATGCCGCGGAAGAACGCCCAGCTGGTCAGCACCTGCGTCGCGTTGTTCGGTCCGCCGTTGGTGAGCACGTCGACCACGGCCATGTCGGTGAACGTGAAGATCGCGCCGAACAGCGCGGCGACCGCGATCACCGGCAGCGTCAGCGGGATGGTCACCTCGAACATCCGCCGCCAGTAGCCGGCGCCGTCGACCCGGGCCGCCTCCTCGAGGTCGCGCGGGATCGCCACTAGCCCGGCCATCACGATGACCGCGGCCAGCGGTGTCAGCCGCCAGACGTGCACCGCGATGACGCTGGCCATCGCCAGCCCGGGCTCGCCCAGCCAGTACATGTTGGAAGCCGAGCCGAACAGCGCTCCGGGCTTGCCGAGCAGTCCCATCTGCCGCAGGAGCCAGTCGATGGGCGAGAAGATCGAGTCGAGCATCCACAACCAGGCGATTGACGACAGGGTGACCGGCGTCGTCCACGGCAGCAGCACGAGGAATCGCACCACCCACTTGCCCTTGAAGTCCGCGACTAGGATGTTCGCAAGCACCTTGCCGAGCACCACGATCAGCACCATCGAGATGCCGGTGAAGATGAACGTGTTGCCGAGCGCGCGCCAGAACACCGGGTCATCGAAGATGCGCCTGAAGTTGCGGAGCCCGACGAAGTTGAACGACGGATTGCCCGCCGTGACGTCGGAGAGCGCGAAACCGACCGCGAGGACGAACGGGACGGCCACGAGCGCGATGATGTAGACGACGCTCGGCATCAGGAACAGCCAGGCCAGCGTCCCCTCCCGGTCCGCGAGGCGGCGCCGGCCCGCCGGGGCTACCGCCCTTTCGGGGGTACGCGTGGCTGCAGTCGTCGCGGTCATAACCGAACCGCCTCCGTCCGCTCCCCGGTATCCACCGCGAAGAACCGCAGCCGATCCCGGGCCACGGCGAAGTCGTACGTCTCGCCCGCGCTGATCGGCGAGGTCACGGTCGCGGGCAGTCGGGCGACCACCCGGGTGGCCTCACCGATGCCGGTGACCGTCCCGTAGACATGGCGGTCGCCGGACAGGTACTCGATGCGGTCCACCGCCAGCGGCACCTTCTCCCGGTCGGCACCGTTCGGTAAGGCGTCGGCGGGGAGTAGGTGCTCAGGCCGGAAGCCGACGAGGCGGTCGTCGCGGTTCACCAGGTTCATGGGCGGCGAACCGATGAACGTCGCGACGAAGGTGTCGGCCGGATCGTCGTACACCTCGACCGGCGGGCCGACCTGGCGGACCTTGCCGTCGCTGAGGACGGCGATCCGGTCGCCTAGGCCCATTGCCTCGACCTGGTCATGCGTCACGTACACCGTCGTGGTGCTGACCTCCTGCTGGAACCGCTTGAGCTCGTCGCGGGCGCTGGTCCGCAGCTTCGCGTCCAGATTGGACAGTGGCTCGTCGAGGAGGAACACGTGCGGTTCGCGTACGAGCGCGCGGGCCAGCGCCACCCGCTGCCGCTCACCGCCGGACAGCTGGCGCGGCTTGCGGGCGAGCAGGTGCTTGATGCCGAGCAGCTCCGCGGCCCAGGCCGCCTTGCGCTCCCGCTCGGCGCGGTCCATCCGGGCCGCGCGCAGCGGGAACACGATGTTCGCGAACACGGTCTTGTGTGGGTAGAGCGCGTAGCTCTGGAACACCATCGCGATCTTGCGGGCGCGCGGAGGCAGCCCGGTAACCACGTGTCCGTCGATGAGTACGTCACCGGCGGTCGGCTCCTCGAGACCGGCGATCGTGCGCAGCAGGGTGGTCTTGCCGCAGCCGGACGGCCCGAGGAGGACGAGGTACTCGCCCTCCCCGGTCGCCAGGTCGACGCCGTCGATCGCGCGTACCCGCCCGCCGTCGAACTCTTTGACGAGCTGCCGCACTTCGACGACGGCCATCAGGTCCCCCCGCCCACCAGGCCCCGCTGCCGCCACTTCGCGAAGACGGGCTTGATCTGGGCCTCGGCGGCCAGGGCCGCCTGCTTCGGGTTCATCTCGCCACGGGCGGCCCGGGCGAACATGTTCGGGATGATGAACGTGCTGAAGACCTCGCCCTCGGCCGTGTTCGAGGGACCGGGGTGGCCGATGTTGGTGCTCCAGTTGGTAGCCTCAGCCAGGAACTTCAGCTTGTCGGCCGGCTTCGAGCCGAACGGGTCGTTGGCCAGCCAGCCGTTCAGCTGCGGCGTGAGCTTGTCCCAGGCGCAGAAGTCGTACAGCTTGCTCGCGTACGTCGCCGCGGCGAAGTTCGCCGTGTAGTGCAGCAGGAACTCCTTGGCCGCGTCGGGGTTCTTCGCGTACTTCCCGATGATCCAGTTGTACATGACGTGCTGGGCGGCGAGCTGCGCCTTCGGGCCGCGCAGCGCCGGGACGAACAAGACGTCGTCGGCCACGGTCGCGTTGGTGCCCTGCGCGGTGCGGTACGCCGAGATGGAGTTGACGATGTACGACAGCTTCCCGGCGACCAGCCCCTGGTTGTTCGAGGCGGCGTTCCACGAGAAGACCTCGTTGGTCATCGTCTGCTTGAACAGCTTGGACATGAACTCGATCGCGGCGACCGTCTCGTCCGAGTTGACCACGACGTTCTCGTTCGCGTCCTGGATCGAGGCTCCGTGTGACCACATCAACGCCCGCAGGACCATGTTGGAGTCGATCTCCTGGGACATGCCCAGGCCCATCTGCACGCCCTTGGACTGCTTGATCTTTGTGCCGCCGTCGAGCAGCTCGTCCCAGGTGCTCGGTCCGCTCCCGAAGCCCGCCGGCTCCCAAAGCGACTTGCGGAAGTTGCCCGGGTCGGGCACCCAGCCGGGCGAGTACGCGAAGAACTTCTTCGTCGTCGGATTGAAGGTGGACTTGCGGCACAGCTCGAGCTGCTTACCCCAGCGTTTGACCGCCTCGTCGGTGACGTCCTTCATGTCGAGCACGCTCGGCTCGAACTGGGACAGCGGCGCGATGAACTGGACCAGGTCGTGTCCCTGTCCGGCCTGGATCTCGGACGCGATGCGCGTGGTGATCTGCGCCTGGTCGATGTGGTCGACGGTGACGTTGACGCCGACCTTGCCGCCCCAGTCCTTGACGAACTTGTCGAACCATGTGTCGTGGCTGGGCACGAAGTGGCTCCACAGCAGAATCTTCAGATCGCCGGAGAGCTTCTTGCTGGGCTCCGCGAACGTCTCCTGTGGAGCGCCGCTGGCGCCCGCGGCCGGCCCGCCGGTTCCGGACTCTTCGCTCGCACACGCCGCGAGCGGGCCCGCCAGCGCCGCGCCGAGGGCGGCCGCGCCGGTGGTGCGGAGCATGTCTCGGCGGGTTCTCGGGGTACCTAAGAAGCCAGGACGAATGGTGTCATCGGACATCGTGGGCTCCTCTTTTCGGGGGATACGAGCCGACGTTAATAGCCCATGACGGATGCCACTAGTTTCCGAGACCGGGGCGTTACGAAAGCGCGCCGAGCGGTCAGATTCCATCGCCGGCCGGTGTGAACGGCGCGCCGGACGTTCAGGCGGCCAGATGCGCGCGGACCTCGTCGGCGGCGTCGTCGCCGTACGACTCGGCGAGCCGCTTGACGAAAATGTCCGGCCGCACCTCGTACTCCTGCGTGCCGACCGTCTCCAAGACCAGCGTCGCGAGCAGCGCGCCCACCTGGGCGGCCCGTTCGAGGCCGAGATCCCAGGAAAGGGCCGAGAAGAAACCCGCCCGGAACCCGTCGCCGACGCCGGTCGGGTCGTACGCCTGGATCTCCCGCGCGACCGGCACGTGGATCCGGTCGATGCTCCGACCGGTGATCTCGACGCCGTGCTTCCCGAGCGTGGTCACGCGGATCGCGACCCGGTCCAGCACATCCGCGTCGGACAGCCCGGTCTTGGACTCCAGCAGGGACTTCTCGTAGTCGTTGGTGAGCAGGTAGGCGGCGCCGGCGATGAGCCGGAGCACTTCCTCGCCGGACATGCGGGCGAGCTGCTGCGAGGGGTCGGCGGCGAAGGCGTACCCACGCTCGCGGCACTCCTCGGAATGCCTGGTCATCGCGTCCGGGTCGTTCGCGCTGACCAGCACGAGGTCGAGGCCGCCAACCCGGTCGGCGACCGGGGCGAGCTCGATGTTGCGCGCCTCCGCCATCGCGCCGGCGTAGAACGAGGCGATCTGGCACATGTCCTCGTCCGTGGTGCAGACAAACCGGGCGGTGTGCGCGACGTCGCTGACGTGCACGGACTCGCAGTCCACACCGTGCCGCTCCAGCCACGACCGGTAGTCGGCGAAGTCCGCGCCGACCGCGCCCAGCAGGATCGGGCGGAGCCCGAGTTGCGCCATTCCGAACGCGATGTTCGCCGCGACCCCACCGCGCCGCACAACAAGGTCGTCAACGAGGAACGACAGCGACACCTTGTGCAACTGGTCGGCTATGAACTGGTTCGCGAACCGGCCCGGAAAGTGCATCAGGTGGTCCGTGGCGATCGAGCCAGAAACGGCGATCTTCATGACTGACCTCGGTTCGCAGCGGCAGGCTGGTGCGCCGGTCAGCCTAGCTGAGTTTCTGGCCCTCGCTCCGATCGGGCGGCTCGCGCCGCCGAAGACCAGGGAGCGCAGCGAGGCCGCCCGCGGCGCCTGGGCTTGCCGGAGATGTGAACGCCGCGGCGCGAGCCGCCGAGCGAAGCGAGGGCCAGCTTAGTGGAAGGAGTCGCCGCACGCGCAGGAGCCCTGCGCGTTGGGGTTGTCGATCGTGAACCCCTGCGCGTCGATGCGGTCGGCGAAGTCGATCGTCGCACCGGTCAGGTACGGGGCGCTCATGCGGTCCACCACCACTTCGACGCCACCGAAGTCGCTGACGAGATCCCCATCCAGCGAGCGCTCGTCAAAGAACAGCTGGTAACGCAGACCAGAACAGCCGCCCGGCTGCACCGCCACGCGGAGCCGCAGATCGTCGCGGCCCTCCTGGTCGATGAGCGCCTTGACCTTCTGGGCGGCGACGTCGGTCAGCACGACGGTGGTCGGGGCCTTGGTCTCGGTCTCGGGTGTGGTCACGGTATTAGCTCCCTGACGCCGGTGCGGTGAGGTCCGTACAAGCCAACGCTAGCCTGACGACCGCGGATTCCCAATCATAGTTACCCACTCCTGGTCGATTTTGACCCACATCACCCCGGCTGTCCGGCGCGGCCGGGCGGCCACGCAACACCACGTCGATCATGATCGGCGAGAGAACTGGCGGGCCAGGCGGGCCGCCACCGCGCGCAGCCCCTCGGCCGGCTGGGCCATCGCCTCATCAAGGCCGCCGAAGTGGTCGACGAGGGAGTGCGTCTCCGTGACACCGGCGGCCGCCGCCTCTCGCCGCCCCGCGCTGACTCGGCCCGCGACCACGACGCACGGCAGACCCCGTTCCTGGGCCGCGGCGGCCACGCCGGCGACCACCTTCCCGCGCAGGGACTGGTCGTCGAAAGAGCCCTCCCCAGTGATCACGAGGTCCGCCACGTCGAGCGCCCGGTTCAGCCCGGACAGCGCCGCCACCAGCCCGATGCCCGACTCACACCGGCCGCCGAGCGCGAGCACCATGGCGCCCAACCCGCCCGCCGCACCGCCGCCCGGCAGCCTACCCAGCCCGGGCGGGCATCCGGGCAATGCCTCCTCGAGTACGCCGGCGAAGCGCTCCAGGGCGGCGTCGAGCAACAGGACGTCCTCCCGGCTCGCACCCTTCTGCGGGCCATACACGCTCGAGGCGCCGGCGATGCCCAGCAACGGGCTGTCGACGTCGGTCGCCGCGACCAGCCGCACCGACCGCAGGCGGGGTTGACCGGCCAGCGCCGTGCAGGCGGCGAGCGCGGCGCCGCCGTAGGGCAGCGCGTACCCGGCGGAGTCCACCGGCGCGGCGCCGAGCGCGGCGAGCGCCCCGGCACCCGCGTCGTTCGTCGCCGAGCCGCCGAGCCCGATCACGATCTCCCGCGCGCCGCCCTCGACCGCCGTCGCTATCAGCACGCCTAGACCGTACGAGGTGGTGACCTTCGGGTCCCGCTCGTCCGGGGCGACCAGGTCCAGCCCGCATGCCTGGGCGCTCTCCACGTACGCGGTCTCGCCGACCATGAGCACGGCGGCCGGCGTCGGGCGGCCCAGCGGGTCGACGGCCTCGACGGCGGTCGGCTGCCCGCCGACGGCGGCCTGCAGCACGTCCAGGAAGCCCGGGCCGCCGTCCGCCAACGGCCGGCAGACCAGGTCGTCGCCGGGCGCCGCCGAACGCCAGCCGTCCGCGAGCGCGGCCGCGACGTCCGGCGCCGAAAGGGTGCCGGCGAACTTGTCCGGGCAGATGAGTACGCGCATGGCGGCGAGTGTGGCAGGTCACAGGAGAACGGGGCGGGGTGTGGTATGCCACACGGTGCCGACGCTCGTGCGCTCCCCCGCAGTGGGACGATGAAGGGCGTGACTGCCACCTGGGTTGAGCCCGAGAACACGTCCGCGGCGTTGCTGCTGCTCGGCCGCGGCACCGACCCCGCCTCCGAGCGTGGCGTCGACTGCCCCGGTGACCTGCCCGCACCGAGCGACCCCGACCTCGTCGCCCGAGCCGCGGCGGCCAAGGCCAGGCTCGGCGACCGGGTATTCGTGCTGGGCCACCACTACCAGCGCGACGAGGTGATCCAGTTCGCCGACGTGACCGGCGACTCGTTCAAGCTGGCCCGCGACGCGGCCGCCCGACCGGACGCGGAGTACATCGTGTTCTGCGGCGTGCACTTCATGGCCGAGAGCGCCGACATCCTCACCTCGGACGCGCAGAAGGTCGTGCTGCCCGACCTCGCGGCCGGCTGCTCGATGGCCGACATGGCCGCCCTGTCCCAGGTGGAGACGGCGTGGGAACGGCTCGACGACGCCGACGCCGCGGAGTCCACGGTCCCGGTCACCTACATGAACTCCTCCGCCGACATCAAGGGCTTCGTCGGACGCAACGGCGGCGTGGTTTGCACCTCGTCGAACGCGCAGCGGGCGCTGACCTGGGCGTTCGAGCGCGGCCAGCGGGTGCTGTTCCTGCCCGACCAGCACCTCGGGCGCAACACCGCCGTGCTGGAAATGGGTATCGAAGCCGATGACTGCGTGCTCTACGACCCGCACAAGCCCGGCGGAGGGCTCACCGCGCGGCAGCTGCGCGAGGCCAAGATGATCCTGTGGCGCGGGCACTGCTCGGTGCACGGCCGGTTCACCCTCAGCTGCGTACAGGAGGTCCGGCGCCGGGTGCCCGACGTCAACGTGCTCGTGCACCCCGAGTGCCGGTACGACGTGGTCTTCGCGGCCGACTACGTCGGCTCGACGGAGTACATCATCCGCACCATCGAGGCGGCGCCGGCCGGCTCGTCCTGGGCGATCGGGACCGAGCTCAACCTCGTACGCCGGCTGGCGCGCCGGCACCCGGACAAGCAGATCATGTTCCTCGACCGGACGGTCTGCTACTGCTCCACGATGAACCGCATCGACCTGCCGCACCTGGTGTGGGCGCTGGAGGAGCTCTCCGCCGGCCGGGTGGTCAACCAGATCACCGTCGACCCGGACACCGCGCGGCACGCGCGCGCCGCGTTGGACCAGATGCTCGCACTGCCGTAGGGCCACGCCCACCGAGGGTGAATCGCCCGCGGTGTGTGCCCCATCACCGGGCCCGGACCGCTATGCTGCCCGGGCGATGCGGGCCCGATCTGTTCGTAGTCAGGCGTCTCCGGGCGTTTGGCGCCTCCGAGCCCGGCCGCGGATCCCGCCCCCGCCCGCGCTCGCCGCCCGACCGCCCCGATGGAGGCCGCGTTGACCGACTTCGCCCGCACCGACGTTCTGACCGTCCACGGCGGCAGCCCCCTGCGGGGCCGGATCCGTGTGCGGGGGGCGAAGAACCTCGTCTCGAAGGCGATGGTCGCCGCGCTGCTCGGCGAGCGCCCCAGCCGGCTGTCCGACGTGCCGCGCATCCGTGACGTCGAGGTGGTCCGCGGTCTGCTGGAGCTCCACGGCGTCCGCATCACGGACGGCGACGAACCGGGTGAGCTGGTCCTCGATCCGGCGAACGTCGAACGGGCCAACGCCGACGAGATCAACGTGCACGCCGGCTCGAGCCGGATCCCGATCCTGTTCTGCGGCCCGCTGCTGCACCGGCTGGGCCACGCGTTCATCCCCGACCTGGGCGGCTGCCACATCGGTCCGCGGCCGATCGACTTTCATGTGCAGGCGCTGCGCGAGTTCGGGGCGGTCGTCGCGAAGGAGCCCGAGGGCATGCACCTCACGGCGCCGAACGGCCTGCACGGCACGAAGCTCGAGCTGCCGTACCCGAGCGTCGGCGCGACCGAGCAGATCCTGCTCACCGCCGTGATGGCCGAGGGCGTGACCGAGCTGCGCAATGCCGCGGTCGAGCCGGAGATCATCGACCTGATCTGCGTGCTCCAGAAGATGGGCGCGATCATCCAGGTCCACACCGACCGCGTCATCGAGATCGAAGGCGTCCCCCGGCTCGGCGGCTACCGGCACCGCCCGATCCCGGACCGGATCGAGGCGGCCAGCTGGGCGGCGGCGGCGCTGGCCACCGGCGGCGGCGTGGAGGTGCTCGGCGCCCGGCAGGCCGACATGATGACGTTCCTCAACGTGTTCCGGGCGGTGGGCGGCGCGTTCGACGTCGACGATTCGCCGTGCGGCGGCATCAGGTTCTGGCATCCCGGCGGCGAGTTGCGCGCGGTGGCCCTCGAGACCGACGTGCACCCCGGCTTCATGACGGACTGGCAGCAGCCGCTCGTGGTCGCGCTCACCCAGGCTCGCGGCCTGTCGATCGTGCACGAGACGGTGTACGAGCAGCGGCTGGGCTACACCGAGGCGTTGAACCAAATGGGCGCGACCATCCAGGTCTACCGGGACTGCCTCGGCGGCACCCCGTGCCGATTCGGCCGGCGCAACTTCAAGCACTCGGCGGTCATCGCCGGGCCGAGCAAGCTGCACGCCGCCGACCTGGTGATCCCCGACCTGCGAGCGGGCTTCAGTCACCTGATCGCGGCGCTGGCCGCGGAGGGCACCTCCCGGGTGTACGGCGTTAACTTGATCAACCGCGGGTACGAGGACTTCGAGGCGAAGCTCGCGGCGCTCGGCGCCCACGTCGAGCGTCCGTGACGATTCGAATCGGCTACCCTTCACGGCGTGCCGTCGCTGTTTCGCCGCAAGAACTCCGATCTCGTCGAGGAAGCCGCCGACGAGGTGAACCCGGAGTCGACCGACGTCGATCTGGGGCCGCGGTCCCGCGGGTACACCCCCGGCAAGGGGCGCGAGACCCCGAAGCGCCCGAGTGCGCAGCGCCGCCGCGCGACCGAGGCCGCGCCGACCAACCGACGCCAGGCGTACCGGAGGCAGCGTGACGCGCGGCGCGAGCAGCGGGCCGAGGCGATGGAGGGCATGCGGGCCGGCGACGAAAAGTACCTGCTCGCCCGCGACCGCGGCCCGGAGCGGGCGCTCGTCCGCGACATCGTCGACTCCCGGCGTACCGTCGGGACCTGGTTTTTCGGCGGCGCGCTCATCGTGCTGATCGGCTCGTCGGGCGCGATGCCGGTCGAGGTGCGGCTCGCCTCCAACGTGCTGTGGGCGCTGCTGGCCATCGGCGTGATCCTCGACAGCGTGCTGATCTCCATGCGGGTCAAGAAGCTGATCCGTGAGCGGTTCCCGAAGACCACGCAGCGGATGGGCAGCCTCTACCTGTACGCGATCATGCGGGGCATCACCTTCCGCCGAATGCGCATGCCGCGGCCCCGCGTGAAGCTCGGTACAAAGATCTAGCAGGTGCCGGTGCGGATCCGACGGGTCACGGCAGAGGAGCGGCTGACGCTGGCGTTCCCGCTGCAGGCGTACGCCTTCGACCGGAGCCCGACCGCGGCGGAGGACGAGGAACGCCGGCGAGCATACCTGCCGTACCAGATCGGCAACACCACGCTGGTCGCGATGGTCGGCGACCAGCCACAGGCGGTGGCGACCTCGATCCCGATGCGTCAGCACGTCCGTGGTGCGGTGGTGTCGATGGCCGGCATCGCGGGCGTGGCTACGCATCCGCTGGCCCGCCGCCGCGGCCACATCCGCTCGCTGATGACCCAGCTGCTGCGCGAGTCCCACGACGCCGGGCACGTCGTGAGCGCCCTGCACCCGTTCCGGCCGTCGTTCTACGCCCGGTTCGGCTACGTCGGGCTTCCACAGGCCAAGCGCGTGACCATTCTCCCGGCAGACCTGGCGCCCATGCTCGGTACCGAGCTGCCCGGGGAGGTCCGCCTTGAGAGAATCAAGGAGGGGTACGCCGCGTACCGCGCGTTCACCGAGCGGCTGCTCGCCGAACGGCATGGGATGGCCCTCTTCCCCGACTACCGGGCGGTGGCGGTCCGCGACAGCGACGAGCACTGGCTGGTGACCGCGCGGGCCGACGGCGAGCTCGTCGCGGCCGCGCCCTACGCGATCCAACAGCACGGCGGCGACCTGGTGGCGAACGAATTTCTCTATACGACGCCGCTCGGTCGGGCGCTGCTGCTGCAGTTCTTCGCCCGGCACGTCGATCAGGTCGCGCGGGTCGTCGTCACCCTCGCGGCGGACGACATGCCCGAGCTGTGGCTGACCGACCTGCCCATGGTGACCGAGGTGCGCACGTCGTTTCCACACTCACCGGCGCCCGTGGCCCGGCTGCTCTCCGTTCCGGGACTGGCCGGGATCGATGCCGGGCCCGGCGTGGCGACCGTCGAGGTCGTCGACGACCCGTTGCTCGAAGGCCGTTATCTCCTGGACGGCACGACCGGAAAGCTCGAGGTCGCGGCGCCGTCCACCACGGAGCCGTCGGCCGCGGCGCCCGTCGCGCGGCTGACCGCGGCCGGACTGTCCGCTCTGGTGTACGGCGTGCTCGACCCGACCGAGCTCGTGATGCGCGGCCTCGGTGACGTTCCGGCCGACACAGCAACGCAGCTCGCCGCCCTGTTTGACCGGCGCGTCCCGTTCGTGCTGACGCACTTCTGACGCGCCGCCCCGCCCTTTCGCCGATCTAGGACTTGTGCTGGTGAGTGGATCTCTGATCCACCAGAACGACTCCTAGATCGACGACGGAGGCCTCGATCGACCGACGGAGTTCTCGATCGCCGTCAGGGGACGCCGAGCAGCCGCAGACCGGCGGCCGTGAGGGCGGCGGCGAGCACGACCACGATGAACGGCGCGCGACGCCAGGCCAGCACGGCCCCGACGAGCACACCCACCGGCCGCGCCACGCCGGCGTAGTGCCCGGCCTCGGTCAGCGCCGCGGTCGCGGCCAACGCGGCGAGCAGCGTGGCCGCAGCGATCATGAGGATCCGGCGTAGCGCATCGGGCACCTCGAGCCGGTCGCCGAGGATGACCCCGGAGAGGCGGAAGGCGTACGTGCCGACGGCCAGCGCCAGCACCGCGGCGATCACCATCGGGCCTCCCGGCGTGGGATGGCGAGCAACACCAGCGCGATGAGCCCGAGTAGGACCGGCAGACCCGCGGGCAGCAGCGGAGTGGCGAGCACCGCCACGGCGGCACCGGCGACCGCGACCCGACGGGTCTCGCGGTCGCGCAGGTTGGGCAGCAGCAGTGCGATCAGGCCGGCCGGGAACGCGGCGTCCAGGCCCAGGGCGGCCGGGTCGCCGACCCGCTGCCCCAGCAGGATGCCGAGCAGCGTCCCCACGTTCCAGGCGACGAACAGCACCGCTCCGGTCAGCCAGTACGCCCGCCGCCGCGCCGCCTGATTCGGCTGGGCGAGCGCGACCGCCACCGATTCGTCGACCATCAGGTGGCTGCCCAGCAGTCGGGCGCCCCACCCGCCGCCGACCGCCTCCGCGATCGCCAGACCGAACGGCACGTGCCGGGCGTTGAGCAACAAGCCACCGGCCACCGCGGCGAGCGGGTTCCCGGCGGCGATCAGCCCGACGGCGAGGAACTGGGCGCCGCCGGCGAACACCAGCACCGACGAGAGGCTCACCAGCCAGCCGGGCAGGCCGGCGGCGACCGCGATCGCGCCGAAGGAGACCCCCACCGCGACGACCGCCGCGGCGAGCGCGAGCACGACACGCAGCACGGACCGGTCGGTCGTTCGGATTGCCGAACGCATAGTCCATAATATTGAACAGATGACGGCGTTCGTCAAGCCGAACAGAGCGGATGGTGAAGCGAACAGATGGTGAACGAGCCGGCTCCCCCCGTGGCCACGATCGCCGCCGCGCTGCGGCGCGAGCGAGAACGCGTCGGGGTGTCGATCACCGAGCTGGCCCGCCGGGCCGGCATCGCGAAGTCGACCCTCTCCCAGCTCGAGGCCGGCGTCGGAAACCCCAGCGTCGAGACGCTCTGGGCCCTGGCCGTGGCCCTCGGCATACCGTTCAGCCGGCTGGTCGAGCCGTCAACCCCGCGGACCCACGTGATCCGCTCCGGCGAGGGGCCGCGGATCCGATCCGAGCACGCCGACTTCATCGGGACGCTGCTCAGCGCCGGCTCCCCACACGCCCGGCGCGACGTGTACGTCATCGAGCTGGAGCCCGGATCCGTCCGGGACGCCGCCGCGCACAACCCGGGCACCGTCGAGCACCTGGTGTGCGCCGCGGGCCGGATCAGCGCCGGCCCCGCCGACGCGCCGGTCGAACTCGTTCCGGGCGACTACATCGCCTTCCCTGGCGACGCGCCGCACGTGTACGAGGCGCTGGAGCCGAAGACGTGGGCCGTTCTCGTCATGGAGCTTCGGTAGAGGCCGCGTACAGCCGCGCCACCACGTCCTCGATCGCCGGCTCGACTATGGAGATGTCGCGCAGGGCGGCCGCGCCGGCGAGCCGGGCGACGACCGCGCCGGCGGGCACGCCGGCCAGCGAGAACGTGACCCGACGCCCGTCGGCCTCGATCGCCTCGACGGCGACACCCGGCACATCCAGCTCGCGGGCCAGTGCGGGGTCGAGCGGCTCGTCGAGGTCAACCACGACGCGCCGGCGGGACCCGTACCGCGCATGCAGCTCCGCCAGCCCGCCGTCGTGCACGACCCGGCCGTGGTCGATGACGACGAGCCGCCGGCACAGCCGCTCGATGTCCGCCAGGTCGTGCGTGGTGAGCACGACCGTCGTGTCGCCCGAAGCGCCGACCTCCGCGAGGAACGCGCGCACCGCCTGCTTGCTCATCACGTCGAGTCCGATCGTCGGCTCGTCGAGGAACAGCACCTCCGGACCGTGCAACAGCGCGGCGGTCAGCTCGCCGCGCATACGTTGACCGAGCGAAAGCTGCCGCACCGGCGTGTCGAGGAACGCGTCGAGGTCGAGCAGCGACCGGCACCGGGCCAGCCGGCCGGCGTGCGCCTCCGCTGGCACGCGGTAGACGTGGCGCAGCAGGTCGAACGAGTCCCCCAGCGGCAGGTCCCACCAGAGCTGTGACCGGTGGCCGAACACAACCCCGATGCGCCGCGCCAGCCGCGTACGCTGCGGCACCGGGGTCAGGCCGCACACCCGCACGTCGCCGCCGGAGGGCATGAGCACGCCGGTGAGCATCTTCAGCGTCGTGGACTTGCCCGCGCCATTCGGCCCGATGTAGCCGAGCATCTCGCCGCGGGCCACCGCCAGGTCGACCCCGTCGACCGCGGTCACCACGCGCCGGCTCCGGCGAAGCCGGCCCGCCCGCACGTACACCGTGAACTGTTTGCGCAGCCCTCGCGCCTCGATGACCGCGTCGCTCATGACCCCGTACTCCGGTAATGGCGCACGCCTACCCGCCAGGCCAACGAGGCGCTCGCCACCGCGGGCACCGCGACGAGGGGCGCGACCCAGCCGACCCAGGTTGGCAGGCCGATCGGGTCGGCCCGGCCCAGCAGCGCCAGCGCCGGGTAGTACGCCACGAAGCCAAACCCGAGGCCGTACGCGAAGATGCGCCGGAACCATCCACCGTAGACGGTGACGGGGTACGAGGTGAAGTCGCGGCCGCCGTAGGTTACCGAGTTGGCCGCCTCGCCCGAGTCGACCCACCAGAACGCGACCGTGCCACCCGCGACGAACAGCGAGCAGAAGAACGCGATCCCGGCGAGCGGCGCCGCCACCGCGAGTGCCACCCGGCCGGCGTACCAGTCGATGTCGGCGAAGCCGAGCGCGACGAGGTAGACGGCCGCGCCGAACGCCGCGCGGGACAGCTTGCGCAGGGGCACATCCATCGTCAACAGTTGGAGCAGCGCGCCCAGCGGGCGGAGCAGGACCGCATCGAACAGACCGGTCCGCACGTACCGCCGGATCTGATCGGCGTTGCCGAAGAGCAGATCGGCGCTCGCGAACGCGAACGCCGCCAGTCCGGTGATCACGATCGCCTCCCGGAGGGTGAAGCCACCGAGTCGGCGGGTGACGCGGAACATCACCAGCACGGTCACGACGTCGAAGACGGTCGCAAACACATTGCCGATGAGGTCGGCGGCGAACGAGGCGCGGTACGAAGCCTGGGAACGCACCTGGCCTCGCAGCAGGTGCCAGTACGGGCGTACGCGCCGGCCGAGGTCAGCCACCCTGCACCACCAGCCGGCGCTCGGCCCGCAGCTGGACGGCCTGGCACGCCGCGAGAATCAGCACCGCCCACACCGCCTGGCCGCCGACGATGGCCAACGTCACCGGCGCGTCGTCGCGCTCGACCAGCACGTCGAGCGGCGACTGCATCAGCCCGGGGAACGGCGTGGCCACCCACAGCGTCACCGCCAGCCAGTCGGGGAGGAACCGGAGCGGGAAATACAGCCCGGCCAGGATGCCCGAGCCGAGCGTCCAGGCGATCATGGCGCCGCGGACATCGAGGATCCAGTAGCTGACGGCGTTGACCAGGTAGCGGCAACCGAAGCAGGTGAGCACCGCGAGAAGGGCGGACAGGGCGAACAGCGGCGGCGTCCACCAGCGGTGCGGCAGGTAGAGGTCGAAGAAGATCAGCCCGGCCGCGAGCGGGGGGAGGAACCGGGTCAGCACCGCGTGCGCGGCGCGGCCGAGGTCGACGGCCAGGTACGCCACGACGGGCGGCACCGGGCGGAGCAGGTCGGTGGCGATCTCCCCGGTGCGGATCCGGTCGGCGAGCTCGGTCCAGCCCCAGAGCAGGACCACGGCGAGCAGACCTTGGCCGGCCCAGACGAACGTGGCGAGCTGCCGGCTGTCGTACCCCGCGGCCACCCCGGCGGCGCCGGCCGCGACGGCCAGGAGCACATAGCAGCGCAGGAAGCCGAAGACGACGTTGGTGATCGCGCCGGCGACCGTGGCTTGGCGATAGGTCGCGTATCGGCGGAAGCCCGATGACGCTAAAGCCGTAAATATGCGTACGGTATGTCGAGAGTTTCGTCGCGCGACCCGGACCGCAGTGGCGGTGAGCAAGCCCACGCCGCTACCCTCCTTCCGCAACCGTCGACGCAACGGCCGGGTGACTCTACCCGGTGTCTGTGGCTGCCCTGCGCTAAATTTCCACGAGGTGACCGGTGAGCGAGCAACGCGAACAACGTTGCCGGCCGCTTCGCGGAATCGATACCGGCAGCCCGGCCAGCGGGCTCGGTGAGGTGGCGCGGTGAGGGACGAGCCGTTCGGTGACCGGCGCGGTCGTGGCGAGCCGGCCTGGGCCGACGCGTCCACCGACTCGTGGGCGGCCGTCGTGCCGGGCCAGCATCACCCGAGCGAGTCGGTGCCGGAACCACCGCCGGGGCGGGTCCCGCCGGACAAGGCCCGTGGCCACGTCTATTCGTCATCCGCGCGCGGGGGACCGCCCTCGGGTCGCGAGGCCGACCGGCAACCAGCCGCCGGGCCCGAATCGCCGGCGGGCCCGTCGGGACCGCCCGTGAGCTTGCGCGTTTCGCTCCCATCGGACGACTACCGCCTGCCCATTCCCGGCCAGCCGATCCGCACACGCTCGGGCCGCGAGCAGCCGCCGTCCGGCCGGATGTACGGCCAACCGAGCCGACCGGCCGGACCGCCCTCGGGATGGTTCTCCGGGATCGACGTTCCGTCGGCCGGACTCCCGATCGTCGCGGGCGCCGGCGACCACCGCGAGCGGTACCTGCCGAACGCGTCGACCGGTACGCTCGTCGGCCCGCTCGCGCCGACGTCACCCGGGCCCACCGCCCCGCCGTCCCCCGCAGCGTCGCCGCCATCGGCCGCCGGCGCGCCGCCGGTCCCGTCTGCGCCCTCGGTCCCGTCCGCGCCACCCGCGGATGGCGCACCGTCGGTGTCCGGGCCGCCACGCGCGGTCGCCAGCCCGGACACCGTGCTGCCGGTCGCTGGCACCGCCGCGGGCGCGGCGACGGCGCTGAGGGCGCCGACCATGCTGACGCCGATCGTCCGGCCCCGCACTCGCCCCGGCGCCGCCGACGCAACCGAAGGGGCCGACGCGAGCACGCGACCCGAGCCCAGCGCGGCAGGCCCGAGAGCCGAGCCGATCGGGGTGGTCGACCCCGCGCAGGAGGATCCTGAGCAGCTGCTCGCGGCGTACGACTGGCGCTTCCACCACGAGACGCTGCGTGAGCTGGTCGAGAACCCGGATGAGCTGCGGGCGATCCGGGATCGGCTGACCGAGAAGGTCACGCCGGCAACGGACAACGGGGTCCGCGCCCGCCTGCTGAGCCTCCGCGCAGTCGTCTCGCGCATCCTCGGAGACCTCGGCAAGGCGCTGGCCGACGGCAAGCTCGCTCTGGTTCACGCCGAGGCGACGGGCGAGCTGCGCCGCATCGCGATTGCGCAGGCACGGCTCGCGCACGTGCTCCAGTGGCGCGGCGAGTTCCAGGAGGCGGACCGGCTCTTCGAGCTGGCCAACTCGCCCGAGCTGCCGGACCGGCTGCGGGCCACGATGCACGAGCACGCCGGCCGGTCCTCCTACGACCAGGGCCGCTACATGGAGGCGTGCAACCATTTCGAGCACGCGCTGGAGCTGCGCAAGGTCGAGGATCCGGGACTCATTGCGCGTACCGAGCTCGCCCTCGACGCCGTTTTCCGCAAGGTGGCCGAGAACGGCTGGGGGCCATACCCGCGCAGCCGTGAGGAGATCCTCCGGCTGCACCGCGCGCCGGTGCCCACGTTCAACGAGCGGGTGCAGCGGTGGGGCTACAACGCCCCCGACGGTGAGGTCGCGGTCGCTCCGTCGTACGCCGACGTGCAGCCGTTCCGGGACGGCGTCGCATGGGTACGCCGACCCGAGGTGGAGACCTGGGAGCTGATCGACGAGTCCGGCGCGCTGCTGATACCGGCGACGGCCGGGTACCTCGGGGTCGGCTCGTTCTCGGACGGGTCGGCGTGGGTGTCGCGGGACGGCGCCCGCGGCTGGGTCGCGATCGACAAGACCAACCGGGTCACCATCTCCACCGGCTTCGATGACGTACGCCCGTTCCGGCGCGGCATCGCCGCCGTCCGTCGGTCTGGTCGGTGGGGCGCCGTGGACGGGGTGGGCCGCGTGGTCGTGCCGTTGGCCTACGACGCGTTCGTCACCGCGTTGACCGACGGCCGGTACGTCGACGGCTTCACCGACGAGGGACTGGCCATTGTGGACGAGGGTGGCCGCAAGGGCGTCGTCGATCGGAGCGGGAAGGTGATCGTGCCGCCGGCGCACCCGGCGATCGTCATCCACCCGGTCGCGTTCCTGGTCGCGGGGCCGAGCGGCCAGTGGGGGGCGCTCGACCGCCGCGGCGCGCCGCTCATCGATCCGGTGCACCCGAGCCGGACCGTCGTGATCGACGAGGTCGACCGCCTGCTCGCCGACACGAAACCGGTCCTGTAGCCGCAAGATCGAGGCAATCTCGCACAGGTTGCCGTGTCCCGCGCCGCCAACACCGCAACCTGTGCGAGATTGCGGGGCGGCGGCAGTCGTTAGGGTCAACGTCATGGAATACCGACACCTGGGCCGCTCCGGCCTGTTCGTCAGCGAGATCTCGTACGGTAACTGGATCACCCACGGTTCGCAGGTCGAGGAGGACGCCGCGATCGCGTGCGTGCGGGCCGCGTTGGACGTGGGCATCACGACGTTCGACACGGCGGACGTGTACGCCGGCACCCGCGCGGAGTCGGTCCTCGGCCGCGCGCTCAAGGACGAGCGCCGCGAGGGTCTGGAGATCTTCACGAAGGTCTACTGGCCGACCGGCCCCGGCCGCAACGAGCGTGGCCTGTCCCGCAAGCACATCATGGCCTCGATCGACGGCTCGCTGCGCCGGCTGCAGACCGACTACGTCGACCTCTACCAGGCCCACCGGTACGACCACAGCAC
Source organism: Micromonosporaceae bacterium (assembly GCA_036506495.1). Taxonomy (GTDB): domain Bacteria; phylum Actinomycetota; class Actinomycetes; order Mycobacteriales; family Micromonosporaceae; genus DASXRC01. The sequence goes on from DASXRQ010000055.1 coordinate 47,703, forward strand.
GCCGCTCGACGAGACGATGGTGGCGTTCGCCGACATCGTCCACGCCGGCAAGGCCAACTACATCGGCGTCTCCGAATGGCGCGCCGAGGAGATCCGCGCCGCGCACGTCCTCGCCCGCGAGCTGCGCGTCCCGCTGGTCTCCAACCAGCCCCAGTATTCGATGCTCTGGCGGGTCATCGAGGCCGAGGTCATCCCGACCTGTGAGGAGCTGGGCATGGGCCAGATTGTGTGGTCGCCGATCGCGCAGGGCGTGCTGACCGGCAAGTACTCGCCGGGGCAGCCACCGCCGGCCGGGTCGCGGGCCACAGATGAGCGGGGCGGCGCGTCCTTCATCCAGCGCTTCATGACCGACGAGGTCCTGGGTCGGGTCCAGCGGCTACGGCCGATCGCGGAGGACGCCGGCCTGACCATGGCGCAGCTCGCGGTCGCCTGGGTCCTGCAGAACCCGAACGTGTCGAGCGCGATCGTCGGGGCCACGCGCCCCGAGCAGGTGTACGACAACGCGAAGGCGTGCGGCGTACGGCTGGATTCCGGAGTGCTCAAGGCGATCGACGAGGTCCTCGACCCGATCGTGGACCGCGATCCGGCCCGGACGCAGAGCCCGGCCCGGCCGTAGGCGCGCCTCAGGACCAGAACCGGATCAGATCAAAGCCGTACGTGTAGAGATCGGCCGGTATGCCGAGGGAGTTGCCGATCGCGAACACCGCGTCGAAGAACCAGCGGCCGGTCCGCTCGTTCCAGAGCAGCGCGAACAGGAGCAGGAATCCGAACGGGGCGACCAGGGCGTACCCCCGCTGCCACTGCGCCGAGAGCCAGGGTTGGACGGTGTTGCCGCCGTCCAACCCGGGCACCGGCAGCACATTGAGCAGGCTCGCCATCAGCTGCAGGAACGCGAGCAGCGCGACGCCGGCCCAGAACTCGGGATGCGAGTCGGGGTCCACGCCGACCCAGAACGGCACCGCGAGCAGGAGAGTGAACAGCACGTTGGTCGCGGGGCCGGCGGCGCTGACGAGGGTGTGCCGGAACCGCCCCGGGATCTGGTGCAGGTCGACCCAGACCGCGCCGCCCGGCAGACCGATACCGCCGAGCAGGACGACGAGCACCGGCAGCACGATGGACAGCAGCGGGTTGCTATACCTGAGCGGGTTCAGCGTCAGGTAACCGCGGTGGGCCACGGCGACATCCCCGTACCGGTACGCGACGAGTGCGTGCGCGTACTCGTGCAGGCACAGCGACACGAGCCAGCCGGTGATGACGAACAGGAACACGTCCAGCCGGACGTTGCCGAACTCCTTCCAGGCCATCCAGCCGCTCGTCACGAACAGGGCGACCAGGCCGACGAAGATCGCGCTGGGCCGGAACGCCTCCCGCGGTACGGCGGTGGCCAACCGGCCGCGGGAGCTGCGGTCGAAGGTCATCGCTACTCCGCCGCCGGGAGCAGGCTCATGCGGTACTCGATCCGGTCATCCTCGGCGAGCGTCACCGTGGTCACCCCGGCGTTGGCCAGGTCGCGCCAGGTCTGGCCGATCCAGGACTCGGCGTCCGCCTGGCTGCCGAAGGTCTCCGCCGGCCCGTCGACCGGCTCACCGTTCGCACCCTCGTACCGCCAAGTCCATGGCATCGTCCCCGTCTCCCTCCGACGCCCGGCCCGATCGCCCGGGTGGACGCCTTCGCCAGCCTAATCCCGCGGGGTCCTAAGGTACGGGCATGTCCGTTCACGGGTGGAACACCGCTCTGGTGCTCGGTGGAATCAGGTCCGGCAAGTCCGAGTTCGCCGAATCGCTGCTTGCGGACGCCCCACTCGTACGGTATGTCGCAACTAGCTTGTCGCCGGACGGCGATCCGGAGTGGTTGGCCCGGCTGGCCGCGCACCGGGAACGCCGCGACGCGGGCTGGACCACCGAGGAGATCGGCGACGACCCGGACCGACTCGCGCGCCTGGTCGCCGACGCGAAGCCCGACGAGGCGCTGCTCGTCGACGACCTGGGCGGCTGGGCCACCGCGCTGCTCGGCCGCGACACCGCCGACCAGGCGGTCGAGGCACTGGCCGCGGCGGTCCGCGAGTGCGTCGCCCGCCTCGTGCTCGTCAGCCCCGAAGTGGGCCTGTCGGTGGTCCCCGCCACACCGGTCGGCCGGGCGTTCGCCGACCTGGTCGGGTCGGCGAACCGGGAGATCGCCGCGGCCTGCGACGCGGTCGTGCTGGTGGTGGCCGGCCAGCCGACCTGGCTCAAGGGGACGCCGGGGACGCTCTCGCGCGCCGCCCGCAGACGGCCGGAGGTCGTCACTCCGGCGCCGACAGATATTGAAGCCGGAGTGGAGATCGAATCGAGTATCGAACTTCCCATGCCCGACGAGGATGCCGGCGCGGCCGCCACCGAACGCCTGGCCACCCTCGACATCACCGGAGCCGGGCTGGGCGTGCTCGATCGCGTGGTGACGTTCGCCGCGCGCACCCAGGCGAACGCGATCCCCGAGCCCTGGCGGGAGGTCCGCGTGCTGCTCGTGCGCGGCGACCACGAGGGTGGGGCGTCCGCCGGGGCGCTGCCCGAGGAGTCGGCCCGACGCGCGGCGGACGCCCGCGCCGGCGGAGGTTCGCTCGCGACGCTCGCCGCGGACGCCGGGGCGAGTCTGCAGGTCGTGGACGCGCCGACCGCGGCCGCGATCGAGAACGGTCCGGCGCTGACCGCGGACGAGGTGGACTCGGCGCTGCGGTACGGCTGGCGGCTGGCCGAGGACGCGGTCGACGGCGGGGTCGACCTGATCGTCCTCGCCGCGTGCGGCGCCGGCACCGACGTCGCGGCGGCCGCGGTGCTGGGAGCGATCAGCGGAGCGGAGGTGCCGGCCGTGCTCGGCCGGGTGATGGGCGCCGACGGCCGGATCGACGACAACGCCTGGATGGTCCGCTGCGCTGCGGCCCGGGACGCCCTGCACCGGATCCGCTCCGGCCCTCGCGGACCGCGCGACGTGCTGGCCGAGCTGGCCGGCGGCGACGTCGCGATCGCGCTCGGCGTCCTGCTCGGAGCGGCCTCGCGGCGCACGCCGGTGCTGGTGGACGGGCCGGTCGGCGTCGCAGCCGGCCTCATCAGCCGCGATCTCGGCGGCCAGGCGCGGCACTGGTGCCTGCTGCCGGACCACGGCCGGCACCCCGGCGTGCGCCTCGCCGCCGAGGTGCTCGGCCTCGACCCACTGCTCGACCTGCGCCTCGACCTCGGCGAGGGCGCGACCTCGCTCGCCGCGCTGCCGCTGCTGCGATCGGCCCTGACGCTCGCCAGCACGCTGCCGGTCCGAGCCGAGCCTGCCGGGACCGAGCCGGCCGGAACCGAGCCGGCCGGAACCGAGCCGGCTGGCTCGGGTGGCTGACCGCCGGCTGGTCGCCGGGGCGCGGTTGGCGCTCACCACGTTCACGGTCGCGCCGGTTCGGCCAGCTCGGGTCGATCGAGCGGTCGCCGGGGTGGCGATGGCGCTGGCACCCGCCGTCGGGGCGCTGCTCGGTCTCGTTCTCGGCGGCGTCCTGGTGGGGCTGGACGCGATATCCACTCCCCCCCTGGTCGCGGCGGCGGCCACGGTCGCGCTGGGTGTACTGCTCACCCGAGGCCTGCACCTGGACGGGCTCGCCGACACCGTGGACGCGCTCGGCTCGTACCGCGACCCCGACGCCGCGCTCGCCATCATGAGGCGCCCCGACATCGGACCGTTCGGCGTCGCGTCGATCGTCCTGGTCCTGCTGGCGCAGGCGGCCGCGGTCGCCGCGCTGACCGGCCGAGGCTCCGCGGCCGCGCTGGCCGGCGTCGTGGCCGCCACCGCGGCGGGCCGGCTCGCGGCGGGCTGGGCGTGCCGGCGCGGCGTACCACCCGCGCGGCCGGACGGGCTCGGCGCGCTCGTCGCCGGCACGGTCGGCGCACCCGCGTTGACCGTGGGCACGGCCGCCGTCGTGCTGCTGGCCGCGCCGGCCGTGCCGGGCCGGCCGTGGCAGGGGCCGGTCGTCGTCCTGGCCGCACTGGCCCTCGCCGGCCTTCTGGTCCGGCATGCGGTACGCCGATTGCGCGGCATCACCGGCGACGTGCTCGGCGCGGTCGTCGAGGCGACCACGACGCTGGCGTACCTCGGACTGGTCCTCGGCGGTTGACCGCCGGCGGCGGTCGGGCTAGCGCACCGACGGCGTCACGAAAGGCGGCTTGACCACGCGCATGGCGGCCCGCCGGCCGCGCACGTCGACCTCGACCGTCGCGCCCTCGCCGAGGCCGGCGGACGTGTCCAGCAGCGCGAGCGCAATGCCGAGCTTCCTCGTCGGCGAGAACGTGCCGCTGGTGATCTCGCCGACGCGCGCTTCGCCGGCGTACACCTGCATGTGTGGCCGGGGGATCGCCCGGTCGACCGCCTCGAGCCCCCACAGCGTGCGGCGTGGGCCGGCAGCCCTCTCGGCCAGCAGCGCCTCCCGGCCCCAGAACGCCGGCTTCTGCCAGCCGACGGCCCAGCCCGCCCGGGCCTGCACCGGCGTGATGTCCGGCGAGAGGTCCTGCCCATGCAGCGGGTAGCCCATCTCCGTGCGCAGCGTGTCGCGCGCGCCGAGGCCACAGGCCCGGATCCCGTACGGCTCGCCGGCGGCGAGCACCGCATCCCACACCGCAACCGCGTCGGCTGCCGGCACCACAAGCTCGTACCCGTGCTCGCCGGTGTAGCCGGTTCGGCAGACGGTCAGCCCGACCCCATCCAGCGAGGCCTCGGCGAAGGACATGTACTCGTGCTCGCTCGGCAGGTCCAGCTGGGCGACCACGTCGGCCGACCGCGGACCCTGCACGGCCAGCACGGCGTACGCCCGGTGCTCGTTCGCGACCGCGACGCCATCCGGCGCGGCGGCGGACAGGCGCCGCACGACCTCGGTCGTGTTGGCCGCGTTTGGGATGAGGAACATGTGGTCGTCGGCGTACAGGTACGCGATGATGTCGTCGATCACACCACCGGTGGCGTCGTCGCAGCAGAGCGTGTACTGCGCCTTGCCCGGCTTGATCCTGTTGAGGTCGTTGGTGAGGCAGGCGTTGACGAAATCCGCGGCGCCCGGGCCGGTGACGCGCGCCTTGCCCAGATGCGAGACGTCGAATACGCCCACGGCCGCGCGCACCGCCGCGTGCTCCTTGAGCACCCCGCCGCCGGCGTACTCGAGCGGCATGTCCCATCCGCCGAAACCGGCGAACTTCGCACCGAGCGCCTCATGCCGCTCGTGCAGCGGGGATCGAAGCAGCTCATCGGTGTGGCCGGCCGCGGCCGCAGGCACGTCGGTCATGGGTGGCAACTTACCCCGGCCTGACGACGTGGTTAGCATCGGCGGGCGACCCACCATCGCCCCGCCGCGGCCTCGTCGCGGTCGGCAAGCCGAAGTCGGAGATGACGCGTGACTGCGCCAGCCACCAAGCCCACGACCCTCACCCTGGTCGACACCGACCCCGCCGAGCTCACCGTCGACGCTGTCGTCATCGGCGTGCACAGCCAGGACGGTGAGGGCACCGGTCCGCTGCTGCTCGCGTCCGGGGCGGAAAGCATCGCCGCCGCGTTCGACGGGCGGCTCACCGAGACTCTGGCCCTCCTCGGCGCCACCGGAGCACCCGGGGAGGTGACCAAGCTGGCGACACTCGGCACGGTGACCGCCCCGCTGGTGACCGCCGTGGGACTGGGCCCGGAGCCGACCGGCGCCGCGCCCGCCCCGGAGGCGCTGCGCCGCGCGGCCGGTGCCGTGGTACGCGCGCTGGCCGGCTCGGCGTCGGTCGCGCTCGCCCTGCCCGTGCCCGACGACGAGGACGCCCCGGCCGCGTTGCGTGCCGTCGCCGAGGGCTCGCTGCTGGGGGCGTACCGGTTCGCGGGGTACAAGACGAAGCCGCAGCCGGGCCGGCGGGAGCCGGTCGGATCGGTGGCGGTGCACGTGCCGGACGCGCAGGACGCCGCGGCCCGTACCGAGATCGAGCGGGCCGTCGTGGTCGCGGCGGCGGTGACCCGCACCCGGGACTGGGTGAACACGGCCCCGAATGACCTGCGCCCGCCGGCGTTCGCCGACGCCGTGGCGGCGGCCGCGACCGAGGCCGGCCTCGATGTCGAGGTGCTCGACGAGAAGGAGCTGCGCGAGGGCGGGTACGGCGGCATCGTCGCGGTCGGGCAGGGTTCCGAGGCGCCGCCGCGGCTGGTCCGCATCGCGTACACGCCGGCCGGTTTCGCGGAACCCGGGCGGCGCGTCGCGCTCGTGGGCAAGGGCATCACGTTCGACACCGGCGGTGTGTCCATCAAGCCGGCGCAGGGCATGTGGGAGATGAAGTCGGACATGGCGGGCGCGGCCGCGGTCGCCGCGACGATGCTGGCCGTCGCTGCCCTCAGACCGCCGGTTCCGGTGACCGCGTACCTACCGATGGCGGAGAACATGCCGTCCGGCTCGGCGTACCGACCGGGCGACGTCGTGACCATGTACAACGGCAAGCGGGTCGAGGTGCTCAACACGGATGCCGAAGGGCGGATGATCCTCGGTGACGCGATCGCCCGCGCCTGCGCGGACGGCTGCGACTACCTGCTGGAGACCTCGACGCTCACCGGTGGCCAGGTCGTCGCGCTTGGCAAGCGGGTCGCCGGGGTGATGGGCACGGCCGAGCTGTGCGAGCGGGTCAAGGCCGTAGGCGAGGCGGTCGGCGAGCCGGCGTGGCCGATGCCGCTGCCGGAGGACGTCCGCAAGGGCATGGACTCCGAGGTCGCGGACATCTCCCAGGTCAACGCCGGAATGGACCGCGCCGGCCATATGCTGCAGGGCGGAGTGTTCCTGCGCGAGTTCGTCGCCGACGACGTCGCCTGGGCGCACATTGACATCGCCGGGCCCAGCTACCACGCGGGCGAGCCGACCGGTTACTGGGCGAAGGGCGGCACCGGCGTACCGGTCCGCACCCTGCTCAGCCTCATCGACGACATCGCCGCCAAAGGCTAGCCCGGCCCAAGATCAGTGGGGGTCGCCGGCGCTCTTGCGCCGCGCGTTGTACTCGCGCATTCGCTGCGGGTACCCGACGAGCGCGACGTCGTACACCGGGATACCCAGGCGGTGTGCCAGCCGGCGCGCACCCTCTGGTCCGTCGATGCGCCGGCGCGTCCACTCACCGTCGTGCGCGATCAGCATCACGGTGGTGTCGGTGACCGTGGTCCGTGGCTCGATGAACGCCTCGACGCCGCGCCGCGTACGCACGAACTGCTCAAGATGCTCGATATCGGCACGATTCGCCGGACGGTCTCCGCGACCGCCACCGGCGCGCTTGTGCCGCCGAAACCAGGCCACTGCCCCTCCCCTCTTCGGTACGATCCGCGCACGTCGGTCGACTGCGGCAAGGGTACGTCCACGGGACGTGTCCTTGGGCACCTCGATGCGCGCCCAGCCTCCACAAGTGACAAGATGACCGAGGCGGGTGTGCCCGAGTTCCTGGCACGACCCTGGCCAGCATCGACGCGACCTGGGAGTGGACGTGACTGAGGCGAACGGCGGAACTTTCGACGTAGTCGTGCTGGGGGGTGGTAGCGGCGGCTACGCGACCGCGTTGCGCGCCGCGCAGCTCGACCTGTCGGTCGCGCTGATCGAAAAGGACAAGGTTGGCGGCACCTGCCTGCACCGCGGCTGCATCCCAACCAAGGCGTTGCTGCACGCCGGTGAGGTCGCGGACCAAACTCGCGAATCGGAGCAGTTCGGCATCAAGGCTGACCTGGTCGGCATCGACATGGCGGGCGTGAACGCGTACAAGGACGGGGTCGTCGACCGCCTCTACAAGGGTCTGCAGGGCCTGATCAAGGCGACGAAGATCACGTACGTAACAGGCGAGGGCCGGCTCGTCGGGCCGACCACGGTCGAGGTCGCCGGCGCCCGGTACGAGGGACGCAACCTCGTCCTCGCGACCGGCTCGTTCTCGCGTACCCTGCCCGGCCTGGAGATCGACGGCGAGCGAGTGATCACCAGCGAACACGCGCTGACCCTCGATCGGGTGCCGGCCTCGGCCGTCGTGCTGGGCGGCGGCGTCATCGGCGTCGAGTTCGCCAGCGCGTGGAAGTCGTTCGGCACCGACGTGACGATCGTCGAGGCGCTGCCGCGGCTGGTCCCGGCGGAGGACGTCGACAGCTCCAAGCAGGTCGAGCGCGCGTTCCGCAAACGCGGCATCAACTTCAAGGTGGGCAAGCCGTTCGAGAAGCTCGACCGGACCGACAACGGCGTCCGCGTGACCGTCGCCGGCGGCGAGACCATCGAGGCCGAGCTGCTGCTCGTCGCCGTCGGGCGCGGCCCGACGTCCGTCGACCTCGGGTACGAGGAGCAGGGCGTCGCGCTGGACCGAGGATTCGTGCCGACCGACGAGCGGCTGCGCACCAACGTGCCCAACGTGTACGCCGTCGGCGACATCGTGCCGGGCCTGCAGCTCGCTCACCGCGGCTTCCAGCAGGGCATCTTCGTCGCCGAGGAGATCGGCGGGCTCAACCCGCCCGTGATCGACGAGAACGGCATCCCCCGCGTGACGTACTGCGACCCCGAGGTCGCCTCGGTCGGCCTCAACGAGGAGACGGCGCGAGAGCAGTACGGCGCAGACAAGGTCCAGACGTACACCTACAACCTCGGCGGCAACGGCAAGAGCCAGATCCTGAAGACCGCGGGCTTCGTGAAGCTGGTCCGGGTCGCCGACGGTCCCGTCGTCGGCGTACACATGGTGGGCGCCCGCGTCGGTGAGCTGATCGGCGAGGCTCAGCTGATCTACAACTGGGAGGCGTTCCCCGCCGATGTCGCCCAGCTGGTGCACATGCACCCCACCCAGAACGAGGCGCTCGGCGAGGCCCACCTCGCGTTGGCCGGCAAGCCGCTGCACGCCCACGCGTGACAGACTGAGCGAGAAGTCCATTAAGGAGTCTTGAGAGATGCCGGTATCGGTCACCATGCCGCGGCTCGGCGAGAGCGTTACCGAGGGAACCGTCACCCGCTGGCTCAAGCAGGAGGGCGACCGCGTCGAGGTCGACGAGCCGCTGCTCGAGGTCTCCACCGACAAGGTCGACACTGAGATCCCCTCGCCCGCCGCGGGCGTACTCAGCAAGATAGTCGTGGCCGAGGACGAGACGGCCGAGGTCGGCAGCGAGCTCGCGATCATCGCCGGCGACGGCGAGGCCACCGGCACACCGGCCGAGGCGGCGCCCGCGCCGCCCGCCCAGGCTGAGGCCGAGGCCGAGGCCGCGCCCGAGCCCGTACAGGCCGAGGCCGCGCCCGAGCCCGTACAGGCCGAGCCCGCGCCGCCCGCCCAGGCGGCGGGCGGCGAGTCCACGGTCGTACGCATGCCCGCGCTCGGAGAGAGCGTCACCGAGGGTACGGTGACCCGCTGGCTCAAGCAGGTGGGCGACGCGGTCGAGGTCGACGAGCCGCTGCTCGAGGTCTCCACGGACAAGGTGGATACGGAGATCCCGTCCCCGGTCGCGGGCACGGTCCTCGAGATCAAGGTGCCCGAGGACGACACCGCCGCGGTCGGCGCCGAGCTTGCCGTGATCGGGGCGTCGGGCGGCGCTGCCGCCGCACCCGCAGAGGCGGCCGAGGCTCCGGCGGCTGAGGCTCCACCGGCCGAGGCTCCACCGGCCGAGGCGCAGCCCGCCCCAACCTCGCCGGCCCCGCAGCCGCCCGCCCAGGCCGCGCCGGCGCGGGCGGCGCAGGCGAACGGCGAGGACGTCGCCGGCTACGTGACCCCGCTCGTCCGCAAGCTCGCGAGCGAGCACGGCGTGGACCTGAGCACGGTCTCGGGCACCGGCGTCGGTGGCCGCATCCGCAAGCAGGACGTCCTCGAGGCGGCCGAGAAGGCCAAGGCGGCCGCCGCGGCGCAGGCCCAGCCGGCGCCCGCCCCGACCCAGGCCGCGCCCGCCCCGGTGGCCAGGCCCGCACCGAGCCCGCTGCGGGGGCGTACCGAGAAGTTGTCCCGCACCCGGGCCCTCATAGCCCGCCGCATGGTGGAGTCGCTGCAGGTTTCCGCGCAGTTGACCACGGTGGTCGAGGTGGACGTCACCCGGATCGCCCGGCTGCGCAACCAGGCGAAGAACCGGTTCCTGGAGCGCCACGGCGTGAAGCTGTCGTTCCTGCCGTTCTTCGCACTCGCCGCGGTCGAGGCGCTGCGCGCACACCCGAACGTGAACGCCTCCATCGACATGGAGGCGGGAACCGTCACGTACCACGACGCCGAGCACCTCGGCATGGCCGTGGACACCGAGCGCGGCCTGCTCGTGCCGGTCATCCGGGACGCGGGCGACCTCAACCTCGCAGGCATGGCCAAGCGGATCGCGGACGTCGCGGAGCGCACCCGCACCAACAAGATCAATCCGGACGAGCTGTCGGGCGGGACGTTCACGCTGACCAACACCGGCAGCCGAGGCGCGCTCCTCGACACGCCCATCATCAACCAGCCGCAGGTCGCGATCCTCGGCACCGGCGCGGTCGTCAGGCGCGCCGCCGTGGTGGACGACCCCAACCTCGGCGAGATCATCGTGCCGCGCTCGATGATGTTCCTCGCGCTGTCGTACGACCACCGGCTCGTCGATGGCGCGGACGCCGCGCGTTTCCTCGCCACCATCAAGGAGCGCCTCGAGGGCGGCAACTTCGAGGCCGAGCTGGGGCTGGGCTGACCTGCCGGAGCCCGGCACTATCTCGCAGGCACCTACGAGACCTGAGTCACATATGGATCGAGCGCGGGCGCGGCCGATTCATATCTGACTCAGGTCTCGTAGGTCCCAACCACATACGTCCCGGTGCCGCACGAGCGACGCCCAGCAGATGCGGAGGATGAGTGCATGCGGATCGTCATGGCCGGCGGCTCGGGGTTCCTCGGCACGCACCTCGGTGACGCGCTGCGCGGCGCTGGCCACGAGGTCGTCAGGCTCGTGCGTGGGACGCCCAAGCGACCGGGCGAGATCGCCTGGCAGCCGGCGGAGGGGCGGCTCGACGCGGCGGCGCTCGCCGGAGCGGACGCGGTCATCAACCTGGCCGGCGCGAACATCGGCCGGCCCTGGACGCCCGGCTACCGCCGGGTGTTGCGGTCGAGCCGGCTCGACACCACCGGCACGCTCGCCCGTACCCTTGCCGAGCTGCCCGCCGAGGGACGCCCCGCCACGCTGCTCAACGCCTCCGCGGTCGGCTGGTACGGCGACACGGGCGACCGCGCGATGACCGAGGACGCACCGGCTGGCGACGGGTTCATGGCCGACGTGTGCCGGGAGTGGGAGGCGGCCACCGCTCCGGCCGAGGAGGCGGGCGTACGCGTCGTACGGCTGCGCACCGCCCCCGTCCTGCACCGGGGCGCGTTGCTCAAGCCGCAGGTGCCCATCTACCGACTCGGGCTGGGCGGTCGGCTCGGGAGCGGGCGGCAATGGGTGCCGTGGATAGCGCTGCCCGACTGGCTGGCCGCGGCGCACCTGCTGCTCGGCCGGCACGACCTGGCCGGACCGGTCAACCTCGTGTCACCGGGCATCGTCACCAATGCCGAGTTCACCGCAGCGCTCGGCCGTGCGGTGCACCGCCCGGCCGTGCTGCGGGTGCCGAGCGTCGCGCTGCGGGTGGCGCTCGACGGTCTCGCCGACGAGGTGTTGTTCAGCCACCGGGCAGTGCCCGGGGTGCTGCAGCGGATCGGATTCCGCTTCGACCAGCCCGACCTCGACGGCGCGCTGCGCGAGGCCGTCGGACTACGCTGACGATGTGACGAGCACGATTCCCGCCCTGCGCGCCACCCACGTCGGGGTCCTCGACTACCTGGCCGCGTGGGACGAGCAGCGCCGGCTCCACGAGGCGGTTGCCGCCGGGACCGAGCCGAACACCGTCCTGCTGCTGGAGCACCCGAGCGTGTACACGGCCGGCAAGCGCACGGAGCCATGGGACCGGCCGACGGACGGCACCCCGGTCGTCGACGTCGATCGGGGCGGCAAGATCACTTGGCACGGTCCCGGGCAGCTCGTCGGCTACCCCATCCTGCGGCTGCCCGACCCGGTCGACGTGGTCGCGTACGTGCGCCGCGTCGAGCAGCTTCTCATCGACTCGTGTGCGGAGCTGGGGCTGGCGACCACCCGCGTGGAGGGCCGCAGTGGGGTCTGGGTGCCCGAGGACGACCGCGGCCCGGCCCGCAAGGTCGGTGCGATTGGCATCCGGGTCGCCCGCGCCGTCACCCTGCACGGGTTCGCGCTCAACTGCGCGTGCGACCTGTCGTACTTCGACCGCATCATCCCATGCGGCATCCGGGACGCCGGCGTCACCTCGCTAAGTGCCGAGCTCGGCCGCCCGGTCACCGTCGCCGACGCGCTGCCGGTCGTCGAGCGACACCTGCCGACGCTGCTGCCCTGACGAGCCGTCAGGGAGACAGGCGGTGTAGGTCGCGCGGGAACGCCGTGACCTCGCGGACGTTAGCCGCCCCGGTCAATCGAGCCAGGAACCGCTCCAGGCCGATCGCGAACCCGCCGTGCGGGGGCATACCATGCCGAAACGCGTCCACATAGGACGCGTACGGCTCGAGGCGCTCACCGCGCGCGCTGAGGGCCGCGACATAGTCCCCGTGCCGGTGCAGGCGCTGGCCGCCGGTCACCAGCTCCACGCCGCGGAACATCAGGTCGAAGCCGTTCGAGTACGCCGGCCGCGCCGGATCCGGATGGGTGTAGAAGGGCCGCTTCGCCATCGGGTACCCGGTGACGAACACGAAGTCCGACCCGTGCTCGCGGCGGGCCCACTCCCCCAGCGCCCGCTCGTGCGCGGGCGCCAGGTCGAGTTCGTCGTCGGGCGCGCCGGCGATCCGCAGCGCGTCGGGAAAGTGCACCGCCGGGATCTCGGTCGGCACGTCGGGCAGCGTCACCCCCAGCGTCGCGAGCGCCTCGGGCGCGCGCTCGCCGACCGCGCCCAGCATGCCGGAGAGCGCCTCGCGCAGCACCGCCATCACGTCGCGATGGTCGGTGATGAAGCCGAGCTCCGCGTCCAGCGACGTGTACTGAGCGAGGTGCCGCACGGTGTCGTGCGGCTCGGCGCGGAACACCGGGCCGACCTCGTAAACCCGCTCGAAGACACCCACCATGAGCTGCTTGTAGAACTGGGGCGACTGGGCCAGATATGCCGGGCGGCCGAAGTAGTCGAGCGCGAACACGTTCGCGCCGGACTCGGTCGCCGACTCGACGATCTTCGGCGTGTGGACCTCAACGAACCCCAGGCCGTCCAGTGTGGACCGGAACCCGGCGACCGCGGCCGCGCCGAGCCGCAGGGGGGCGCTCCGGCTCGGATGCCGCAGGGCCACCGACGCCCGGTCGAGCTGGGTGGGCAGCGAGGCCGTCAGCGTCGGCCGGTACAGGTCGAACGGCGGCGGCACGGCCGGCTCGCCGAGCACCCGAAGCTTCGGGTCGACCAGCTCCACGCCGCGCGGCGCCGTCTCGTTCGCGACCACCGTGCCGACCACCTCGACCACCGTCTCCTCGGTCAGCGCCTCGACCTGTGCGCGGACCTCGGGCCCCGACACGACGACCTGCGTCAGACCGGCCGCGTCCCGCACGATCAGGAAGGCCACCGACTTGAGCAGCCGACGCCGATGGATCCAGCCGGCGACCGACACGGTGGAGCCGACGTGCGCCGGCAGCTGGATGGACATGATCCGGTCCATGTGGCGGTCCTCCTCGACGAGCAGTGTCCAAGGAGGTGCGGGCGAGCTGGACCTCTCGCGGTGCCACCACACCTTCGCGCCGGCGGGCCGGCGCCTCGTTCGTCGCCCGTGACGGGGCCAGGCGGCGGGTTCTACTCCGGGCGTACGCCCGCTTCTTCCCGCGGCTCGGGAGGGTCTTCGCGCCCCGTCGCCAGGTCACCTTCACAGCTGCCGGTGACTCTCTCGGCTGGCGGATCGGCGCGCTACTCGGCTCCGTCGTCGCTGTTGGCCGCCATGGTAGCTGCCGCTCCCCCACGCCCCGCAATCGAGATAGGTACACGGATGATGGGTGTGAGCCGCGTCGCGATGGGGTCCTCCGTCCCCCTTTCGACACTCCCGTCCGGCGTAGGCTGAGCGAGTGACCACCGTAGCGCCCGAGGGCCGTCGCCTGTTGCGCATTGAGGCGCGCAACGCCGAGACACCGATCGAGCGTAAGCCGCCGTGGATCAAGGTCAGGGCGACGATGGGCCCGGAGTTCACGGAGCTGCGGGGGCTCGTCCGGCGGGAGGGCCTCCACACGGTGTGCGAGGAGGCCGGCTGCCCCAACATCTACGAATGTTGGGAGGACCGCGAGGCCACCTTCCTCATCGGCGGCGATCAGTGCACCCGCCGCTGCGACTTCTGCCAGATCGACACCGGCAAGCCGGCCGAGTTCGACGCGGACGAGCCGCGCCGCGTGGCGGAGTCCGTCGCCACGATGGGCCTGCGGTACGCCACGGTCACCGGCGTGGCCCGCGACGACCTGCCCGACGGCGGCGCGTGGCTGTACGCGGAGACGGTGCGCCAGATCCACAAGCTGCAGCCCGGATGTGGGGTGGAGCTGCTCATCCCCGACTTCAACGGCGACCCCGATCAGCTCGCCGAGGTGTTCGGCGCGCGCCCCGAGGTGCTCGCCCACAACGTGGAGACGGTGCCGCGCATCTTCAAAAGGATCCGTCCCGCGTTCCGGTACGAGCGGTCGCTTGACGTGATCACCCAGGCGCGCGCCGCCGGGCTGGTCACCAAGTCCAACCTGATCCTGGGCCTCGGCGAGGAGCGTGCCGAGATCTCGCAGGCGCTGCGGGACCTGTACGCGGCCGGCTGCGAGTTGGTCACGATCACCCAGTACCTGCGTCCGAGCCCGCGGCACCACCCGGTCGAGCGATGGGTCCGGCCGGAGGAGTTCGTCGAGCTCCGCGAGGAGGCCGAGCAGCTCGGCTTCGCGGGTGTGATGAGCGGGCCGCTGGTGCGCTCGTCCTACCGGGCCGGCCGGCTGTACCAGCAGGCGATTCGGGCCCGGGACGCCGCCGTCGCCGCCTAATCGCCAGTGAGCAGACCCAGCCGGTACGCCACCGCGGCCGCCTCGCCCCGGTTGGTGACCTCGAGCTTCGCGATGATGCGAGACACGTGCACGCTGGCGGTCTTGGGCGAGATGAACAGCCGCTCCGCGATCCTGCTGTTGCTGTGCCCCTCCGCGACGAGCCGGAGCACCTCCCGCTCACGGGCGGTCAGCGGGTCGGGTCCGGCGGCCACCGCCCCGGCGGCACGCAGGCCCGCGCGCCGCGCCAGCGTCGCCACCTCCGCGCGCAGCGGCGCGGCGTCGAGCTCGCCCGCGATCGCCCCGACCTCGAGCAGCGCCTCCGCGGCCGTGGCCCGCTCGCCGGCTCCGGCGGCGGCCTCGGCGAGTCCGAGCAGCGCCCGGGCCAGCGGGTAACGCTGCCCGTCGGCCCGCCGCGCCGTGACCGCGGCGCGCCATGCCGCCAGGGCGTCGTCACGCGGGGCGAGCACGGCCGCGACCTCGGCGGCGCCGGCGAACTCCGCCGGGTACCGCGCAGGCAGATCGCGGGCCTGTCGGCGTACCAGAGAAACCAGCTGGGCGTCGTCGGCGGCCGCGGCCGCGGCCGCGCGGGCGGCCTCCACCAGCAGCGGCCACGCGTAACGGGGCTCGAGGTCCAGGCGCGCATCGCCGAGCGCGACGGACGCGGCCGCGACGGCGGCCGCGAGGTCGCCGACGTCGTGGGCGGCCCGCACCTTCAGCTCTTGCAGCGACAGCCGCTGCCATGGGCTCAGGTACGGCTTGGACAGGAACGCGACCGCGCGGGCGGCGGCATCGGCGGCGCCGGGGCGGCCGCGCAGCAGCCACATACGGGCGCGCAGGTCCAGCGCGGGCACGGCCAGCGTCCCCGGCGGGTCGAGCCGGGCCGCCTCCGCGCAGATCGCCTCGACCTCGTCCCACCGGCCGAGCGCGGCGAGCGCCTCGGCGTGATTGGCGAGCAGGTACACGCCGGTGGTCCGGGTGATGCCGATCCGGGCCGCGTCGGGCAGTCCACGCCGAGCCGCCTCGGCCGACTCCGCGTAACGGCCCATCTCAAACAGCAGGTCGGACAGGTTGACATGGGCACGGGTCAGCAGCGTGAGGTCACCCGCGTCGGCGGCCAGCTCCGCGGCCTCGCGCAACCGCGCCAGGCCCTGATCGCCGGGGATCCCCTTGGTGCACATGCCGATCGTGAGCGCCGCGCTCGCCAGCAGCGCCCCGTCGCCGATTCGCTCCGCCTCGGCCGCGACCTCCGCGGCCATGCGGTGGCCCTCGTCGCGATCAACCGACGCCATCGCACCGGCGATGTCCGCGAGGAGTTCGGCCCGCTCCGCCGACTCCGGCAGGCCCGAGATGATCCGGTACGCCTCGCGCAGCTCGTCCGCGCCGTCGCTCTTGCCGAACGTGCGGAACAGCTTGCCGCGGCGTACCAGAAGCTTGGCGGCGCGACGGGGCTCGGCGTCCGCGTCGACCTCGGCCAGCGCGGCGCGGGCGAGCTTCATGGCCCGGTCGTGGTCGCCGGCGTGCAGCGCGGCGGACAGCGTGGACTCGAGCACGTCGAGGTGGCTCAGCCCGGTACGGTCCGCGGCGTCGGGCACCTGGTCCCACAGCTCGAGCACGCGCTCCAGCAGCCGGCGCTTCTCCGCGTAGGCGTACCGCTGGCCGGCAGCCTCGGCCGCGCGCACGGCGGCGGTGATGGCGCGGGCATGGTCGTGCGCGGCGTACCAGTGGTGGGCGATGCGGGCCGGCGCCCGGCCCCCGCCGGCCAGGGTGGGGTCGGCCTCGATCGCCGCGGCGTACCGGGCGTGCAGCCGGACCTGCTCACCGGGCAGCAGGTCGTCGTGGACGGCCTCGCGGACGAGGGCGTGGCGGAACTCATACTCGCCGTCCGGCTCCGCGACCACGAGCTGGGCGACCACGGCCTCGCGCAGCGCGGCCTCCAGCTCCACATCGGGTACGCCGGCCACCTCGGCGAGCAGGCGGTGTCCGATCCGGGTCCCGCCCGCGGCGGCGATGCGCAGCACGCGCTGGGTTCCCTCGGAGAGCCGATCGACCCGCGCCAGCAGCAGGTCCCGCAGCGAGTCGGGTAGCGGGCAGTCATCGAGGCCCGAGCAGGCGGCCAGCTCCTCGACGAAGAACGGGTTGCCCTGGGCGCGCTCGTGGATGTGGTCGACGGTCACCGATGTCGGCTCGTGACCGAGCAGGTCGGTCAGGATGGCCGCGGTCGCGTCCCGGTCGAGCCGGTCCAGCTCCTGCCGCTCGACGCTGCGGACGCGGTCGAGCTCGGCGAGGAACGCCCGCAGCGGGTGTCCGCGGTGCAGCTCGTCGGAGCGGTAGGTGCCGATCACGAGCAGCTTGGCCCGGCGCGCCGAGCGGACCAGGTAGCCGAGCAGATCGCGCGTGGAGCGGTCCGCCCAGTGCAGATCCTCGAGCACGATGACCAGCGGTCGCTCGGCCGCCCGCTCGGCGAGCAGGCCGGCGACCAGGTCGTACAGGTAGCCGCGGCTGAGCTCGGTCGCGGGCGGCGGCCCGGTCGAGCCGAGCTCGGGCAGCAGCCGGGCGAACTCCTGCTCGTGCCCGGCGAACGCATCCCGACCGTCCCAGCGCAACAGGTCACGCAGGGCCCCCACGAACGGCGCGAACGGCAGCCCCTCCTCGCCGAGCTCCAGGCACTGGCCGGCGAGCAGCCGGGCGTCTCCGTCCAGCCCGCTCGTGAACTCCTCCACGAGGCGGGTCTTGCCGACGCCGGCCTCACCGCCGACGAGCACGACGGCTGGTTCGTCCCCGCGCGCCCGCTTCAGCGCGTCGTGCAGCATCGAGATCTCGGCGTCCCGGCCGACGAACACGGAGCTGCTGGCGCGAAGGGTCATCGCATCGAGCATGCCACGCCGGGCCCGGGCGGCCGCCCCCGTGCCGGCTGCCCGAGCGCCCGTCGCCCCCGCGTCTGCCCGACCCGCGTCGGCCGGCCCCGCGTCGGCCCGCCCCAAGTCGGTGGTCACGGCAGCGCGGGGGTACGGGAGCCGGCGTGCCCGCCGCGGGAGTGGTCGGGAGTGGCCCGGCCGAGCGCGTGGCGGAGTCGGCCCCACCGGCGGCCGCGTGACTTCCCACGCAGGCAGCGCACGAGCCGGTCGCGGTCCGCGGCGGCGCGCAGCTCGGCCGCGTGGTCGGCCTGCAGGCTGAGCATGGTGTGCGGATTCTGGATCATCTGTGTCACCTCGTTAAGGGCGTCTCATCGCTGACGTGTCGACTGTCGTCGCGAAGGCGGCGGCCCGGCATGAGAGCGATGCCTGATCTTTAGCCGCCGCGGATGCCTTACCTCAGCGGGCGGCCGCCGCGTACGCCCGTAAGGTCCTTACGCGGCGACCGCCGCCCCTCATGTCCGGTGCCGCCGGCCACTAGACTCGGCGCCATGGCAAAGCCCCAGGAGAAGGTCTCATTCGGCCAGCGGCTGAAGCAGATCGGGATGGTTTTCTCATTCACGGCGAAGAACGACCGCGCGTTCATCCCCCTCGTCGCCGTGGCGACCGTGATCCCGCTCGCGCTGACCGTGGTCGCGGCGCTCCTGCTGGGCCCGCTGTGGATCCCGGTCGGCATCCTGTTCGCGGTGCTCGCTGTCCTGATCGTGCTGAACCTGCGGTCGAACAAGGCCATGATGGCGGCGGCCGAGGGCCAGCCGGGCGCCGCGGCGTCGATCCTCGAGACGATGCGGGGCGACTGGCGGGTGACGCCGGCCGTCAGCTCAACGACGCAGTTCGACATGGTGCACCTGGTCATCGGCCGGCCCGGTGTGATCCTGCTCGCCGAGGGCCAGCCGCAGCGGGTGAGGGGGCTGCTCGCCCAGGAGAAGCGTCGCCTGGCGCGGGTGATCGGGACCGCGCCCTTGTACGACTACGTCGTCGGGCAGGGCGAGAATGAGCTGCCGATCCGCAGGCTGCGGATGACGCTGATGAAGCTGCCGCGCAACCTCAGCGGCAAGGAGGTCAACGCGCTGGATAAGCGGCTCAAGGCGCTGAGCGCGCGGCCGCAGATGCCGAAGGGCGCAATCCCGAAGAACATGCGACCGGCCAAGGGCCAGTTCCGCCAGACGCGCAACCGCTAGCCCCCGGGCCGCCCGCTACGTCGCCCGGACCATGATCGAGCCCGCGGCGCGGTCGTGCAGCCCACGTCCGTAGCGGTCCATGACCAACGCGGGGACCACCAGGCACAGCAGTACGCCGCGCAGGAGGGCCCGGGGCACCCCGATGAGCCCGCCGTCGGCGTACGACACGCACCGGATCCGCGCCAGATACATCCCCGGCGTCTGGGCGAAGAGCCCGAGGAACAGTCCGTACTCCGCGATCAGCACGACGAGGGGCGGCCAGCCGTCGCGCAGCGGGTCACCGAGGAAGTTGCTGAGCAGCAGGCAGAGCGTCCAGTCGACGAGCAGGGCGATGAACCGACGGCCCACGCTCGGCGGAACGAAGCGGCTCTCGGCGGTCGGTGCCGGGCCGGTCTCGTTGGGTTGCGCTGCCACGGAACGTCACCCTATCGCGGTGCTGTCCCAAGATTGACGCAACCTCGCGAGGGTTGAGCTGTCCCACGGCTGTCGATCGCCCAACCTTGACAAGGTTGACTCGAGTCTCTCGTGGAAGCGCGACTCGCGGGGCGAATGTCAGCGCTCATCGCCGATGCCTAGAGGACGCGATCGTGGAACGGACGAGGGCCCAAAGCACCTCGTCCGTGCCACGATCGCTAGGCCGACCGCGTCGCCGGGCCCAACTCCGCCAAAATTGGGCGGTTCGGGCTCGCAGGCCCGCGCGACGCGCCAGCCCCCCTGGCGAGGCCAGCACGGCCACGACGATTGCGATGACCTTGTGCGATGATCTTGTGATCGGACCACGGCGACGTAACACGGCGGAAACAATCCAGATATGCCCGGGCAACGGCGCGGCCATACCGTCGCGACCAGCCAGCACCCGTGGACCGTGCCAGGAGGCCGTTTTGTTCGCCAACCCCGAGGAACTCCTGCGATACCTCAAGAACGAGGACGTGAAGTTCGTCGACGTACGCTTCTGTGACCTGCCGGGCGTGATGCAGCACTTCACCGTGCCCGCGGAGACCTTCGACGAGACCGTGTTCAGCGACGGCCTCGCGTTCGACGGGTCATCGATCCGCGGCTTCCAGCAGATCCACGAGTCGGACATGCTGCTGCTGCCGGACGTCGCGACCTCGTTCCTGGACCCGTTCCGCACCCAGAAGACGGTCGCGCTGAACTTCTTCATCCACGATCCGTTCACGCGTGAGGCGTACTCCCGGGACCCGCGGAACATCGCCAAGAAGGCCGAGGCGTTCCTCGCCGCCGGCGGCGTGGCGGACACCGCGTACTTCGGACCGGAGGCGGAGTTCTACATCTTCGACTCGATCCGCTACGACACGACGGCGAACGAGGGCTACTACCACATCGACTCCATCGAGGGTGCCTGGAACTCCGGCCGGCAGGAGGAGGGCGGCAACCTCGGGTACAAGACCGGGTACAAGGCCGGCTACTTCCCGGTCCCGCCGAAGGACCACTACGCGGACCTGCGGGACGCGATGGTACGCAACCTCATCGACGTCGGCCTCACCGTGGAGAAGGCGCACCACGAGGTGGGCACCGCCGGCCAGGCCGAGATCAACTACAGGTTCTCGACGCTCCTGCACGGGGCCGACACCCTGCAGCTGTACAAGTACATCCTCAAGAACACCGCGTGGGCGAACGGCAAGACCGTGACCTTCATGCCCAAGCCCCTGTTCGGCGACAACGGTTCCGGAATGCACACCCACCAGAGCCTGTGGCTGAACGGCGAGCCGCTGTTCTACGACGAGACCGGGTACGCCGGGCTGTCCGACATCGCCCGCTGGTACATCGGTGGCCTGCTGCACCACGCGCCCTCGTTGTTGGCATTCACGAACCCGACCGTCAACTCGTACCGCCGGCTCGTGCCCGGCTTCGAGGCCCCGGTCAACCTCGTCTACTCGCAGCGCAACCGCTCGGCCTGCGCCCGGATCCCGGTGACCGGCTCCAACCCGAAGGCCAAGCGGGTCGAGTTCCGCGTGCCGGACCCGTCCAGTAACCCGTACCTCGCGTTCTCCGCGATGCTCATGGCCGGTCTCGACGGCATCAAGAACAAGATCGAGCCGCCGGAGCCGATCGACAAGGACCTGTACGACCTGCCGCCGGACGAGTTCGCCAGCGTCAAGCAGACGCCGGGTTCGCTGCCCGAGGTGCTCGCCGCGCTGGAGACCGACCACGAGTACCTGCTCGACGGCGGCGTCTTCACGCCCGACCTGATCGAGACCTGGGTCGACTTCAAGCGGGAGAACGAGATCGACCCGGTGCGGCTGCGGCCGACGCCGCACGAGTTTGCGATGTACTTCGACTGCTAGATCCCATCGCGCCGCCGCGCGGTCGATCTAGGGCGAAATCTGGTCGCTGGAGATCAGTTAGCCAGAACTAGCCCTAGATCGACCGCGCAGGGAGCGGGGGCCGGGGTCAGCCGGTGAAGCGCACGAGCTCGTCGCGCACGTTGCCGGCCGTGACGTCCACGGTGAGCACCTCGCCGACGCCGCGAGCGTAGTACTTGCGCTCCAGCACGTCGGGCTCGAGCGGCGTGGTCTCCCTGGTCATCACCATGCCGTTGTAGGACCCGGTCGGCACCGTGGCGTGGTCGGTGACGCTGAGCACCTGGGCCATGTCCTCGGCCCGTCCCTTGTAGAACTCCTGCCGGTAGCGGTCGCCGACCCGTGGCTGGGCCGGCATGATGATGCCCGGTTGGGCGCCGTGGACGCCCGCCTGCCAGGAGCCCATCGTGCTCGACACCCTGCCGTTCTCGTACTCCTTCGTGTCCTCGCCGAAGTACCAGACGTTGCCGGCTCCGTCCTGGGCGTACCAGTCGAGGGTATCCTCGGCGAGCTTGCCGTCGAGCCGGACCGTGTCGCGGACCTCGACGCACGTCACGCCCATGAGGGTCCGCGTCCTGCCCGTTACCATCACGACGGTGGTCTCCAGGCCGTCCTTGGTCTTCGACCGATAGTCCCAGCGCATGCCGGTGCGCAGTGGGAAGAACGGGTTGTCCACTGTGGAGCCGAACGCGGCCGGGTCGATGTGCGGCGCGTACGCCCCGGTGACCGGCGCGGCCGAGCCGGCCGGCAGCGCCGGCGAGCCGGCCGGGCCAGCCGGGCTGGCCGGGCTGGCCGGGCTGGCCGGGCTGGCCGTCGTGGGCGCGGCGGCGGGAGGGCTCCCGCCGCCGCTGCACGCGGTCGCCACCAACGCGACCGACGCAACGACCAGAATGGAACGTCTTCTGAGGGTCATGCCGCGCAGACTGCAACGAAACCGCTGAAGGCACGCTGAACGCTAGGTGGCGAGCAGCGGTATCCGGACCGTCAGCCGGGCGCCGCCGAGCGGCGACTCGTCCATGGCGGCGGTGCCGCCGTGCGCGCCGACGATCTCGGCGACGATGGCCAGCCCGAGACCGCTGCCGCCTCCGGTACGCGCCCGGGCGTCATCGAGCCGGACGAACCGCTCGAAGACGCGGGACCGATCGGCCGGCGAGACGCCCGGTCCGTCGTCGTCGACGTGCAGCACGGCCCAGCCGTCCCGCTCGACGAGCTCGAAACAGATCCGGTGCCGTGCGTGCCCCGCGGCGTTGTCCACGACGTTGCGCAGAGCCCGGCGCAGCGCACCCGGGTCGCCGTCGACCCGGGCCGGACAGACCCCGCGGGCGTCGACCTCGAGAGGGTCCACGTCGCGCAGCCGGCGGGCCTCGGCCAGCACGAGGTCGTCGACGTCGACCGGTCGGCGCCGCAGCGGCAGCGCGTCCTCATCGACCTGCGCGAGCAGCAGCAGGTCGTCGACGAGTGCCTGCATGCGCAGGCTCTCGGCATGCGCGACGCGGGCCAGTTCGTCACCATGCCCGGGGTGGGCGAGCGCGACCTCGGCGTGCTGGCGTACCGAGGCGATCGGCGACCGCAGCTCGTGCGAGGCGTCCGCGACGAACCGGCGCTCCCGCGTCCGGGCGCGCTCGAGCCGTTCGAGCATGTGGTTCATCGTGACTGCCAGCCGGCCGATCTCGTCCCGCGCGGACGGGCGAGGCACCCTGCGGTGCAGCTCCGCGGCGGAGATCGCGTCCACCTCGGCGCGGATCGTGTCCACCGGAGCCAGAGCCCACCCGACCGCGCGCCAGGCGGTCGCGCCGACCACGACCAGCAACGCGGGCAGGCCGATCGCCAGCAGGGCCACGAGCGTACGCGTCGACGCGTTCACGGCATCGAGGGTGTGGCCGACGAGAACCGTGCGACCAGCGCCACCGTCGGCGGCCACCACCAGGTAGGGATCGTCGTCGAACGGGACGTCGACCGTGCGCGACTCGCCCGGGGCGGGCATGGCCAGCGCGGCGAGGCCGGCGGCGTTGGGCGTCGCGCTGAGCACCCGGCCGGTCGGCCCCAGCACCTGCAGGACCAGATCGTCGTTCCCCGCCACCGCGGCCACCGGGTCGTGGCCGTCCCGCACGACGCGGGCCGCCTCGTCGGCGCGCACCGCGGACGAGGCGCTTACCTCCCGGACGAGCGCGGCGTGCAGGCTCGCCACCAGAACGAAGGCGCCGAGCAGCAGGGCGGCCGCGACGACGGCGACCGCGGCGGCCGTCGTGCGGACCCGAACCGAGCCGCGCATCGCCCGGCCGAACCTCCGAACGGCGTCAGCCACCATCGGCGGCCAACCGGTAGCCCGCGCCGCGCAGGGTCTCTATGGCGGACCGACCGAACGGCCGGTCGAGCTTGTCCCGCAGGTGGCGCACGTAGACCTCGACGATGTTCGGGTCCCCGTCGAAATCGAAGTCCCAGACGTGCGCCAGGATCTCCCGCTTGCTGAGCACCTCGCCGCGCCGGCGGAGCAGGAATTCGAGCAGCGAGAGTTCGCGGCTGGTCAGTTCGAGCTCGGTCGCGCCGCGCCAGACGCGACGGGTCGCCGGATCCAGCCGCAGGTCGCCCGCGGACAGCACGGCCGGTCGCTCGCGCGCACCGCGGCGCAGCAGCGCGCGGAGCCGCGCGACGAGCACGGCGTGCGAGAACGGCTTCGTCAGGTAGTCGTCCGCTCCGGTGTCGAGCCCCTCGACCTCGTCCCACTCGCCGTCCTTCGCGGTCAGCATCAGGATCGGCGTCCAGTTCCCCTCGGCCCGCAGCGTGTGGCAGATCCGGTAGCCGTTGACGCCCGGCAGCATGAGGTCGAGCACGATCGCGTCGAAGGGCTCCTCGCGGGCGAGCCATAACCCGTCGGTTCCCGTGAGCGCCACGTCCACGGCGAAGCCGTCCGCGACCAGGCCGGCGCGCAACCCGTCGGCCAGGCGCGGCTCGTCCTCCACCACCAAGACGCGCATCACACCCATCCTGGCAAACCGCGCCTGAACCGGCGCTGAAGCCCCACCCCTAGCCGGAGAGCAGCTTCGCGCCGAGCTGCCGGACGACGTCCACCAACAGTTGGACGTCTGCCTCGGTCGTACGCCAGTTGGAGATGGCCGGGCGCAGCGCGACCTGTCCACCGTAGACGGTCGTGCCGGCGAACACCCGGCCGTCGTCCAACACCGCCTCGCCGAGCCGGCGGTTGAGGTCGTTCAACGCCTCCTCGGGTACGCCGGGCGGCCGGAACCGGAAACACACGACGCTCAGCGGCACCTCGGCCAGCCGCTCCAGGTCGGTCGCGTCGTCGACGAGCGCGGCCAGGTGCTGTGCCACGTCGAGGTGCCGCTCGACCATCGCGCGGTAGCCGGACCGGCCGTACGCCGCCAGCGACGCCCAGATCGGCATCGCCCGCGACCGCCGGGACGACTCCGGCCCCAACAGGCCGTAGCCGCCGCGCGGATCGTCCGGCCCGGGCAGGTACGCCGCGCCCGGCATGCCGAACGCCTCACCCAGCCGGTCCGGCGACCGGATCAGCGCGAACCCGCTCTCGTACGGCACGTTCAGCCACTTGTGCGCGTCCGCGGCGATCGAGTCGGCGCGCTCGAATCCGCGTACCAGGTGAGCGGTGCGCGGCGATAGCGCGGCGAAGATCCCGAACGCCCCGTCGACGTGCAGCCACGCGTCATACCGCGACGCGAGGTCCGCCAGCTCGTCCAGCGGGTCGAAGTCGCCGGCGTTCACCTCGCCCGCGTTACCGATCACCACGGCGGGCGCCCCGAGGGAAGCCAGCCTGCGCTCGAGCGCGGCGAGGTCGACGCGGCCGACCGCGTCCCTCGCGTACACCTCGACGTGGCCGCGTCCATGGCCGAGCATCTGGAGCGCCTTGCGCGCGCTAGCGTGCACGTAGCCCCCCGACAGAACCGGCATCCGCGGCAGGCCGGCCAGGCCGTCCTCGCGGACGTCGACGCCGTGCCGCGCCGCCCACCAGTGGGTGGCGCAGGCCAACCCGGTGAAGTTCGCGAACGTCGCGCTGGCCACCAACGCCCCGCCCCACTCCTCGGGCAGATCGAGTAGCTCCCGGAGCCAGCGCAGCGCGATCGTCTCGAGCTCGGTCGCGAGTGCCGACGACGCGCGCACGAACGCGTTCTGGTCCAGCAGCGAGGCGGTCCAGTCCGCGGCGAGTGCCGCGGGGGTCGCCCCGCCGATGACGAAGTGGAAGAAGCGCGGGCCCGCGGAGTGGGTGGCCGCGGCCGTGCCCACCCGCAGCAGCCGGAGCACCGCCGGTTCGGTGCCCACCCCCGCCTCCGGCAGCGAGCCGTCCAGCTCGGCGAGCAGCTGTTCGGTGGCCGGATCGTGGACGGGCCGCTCGGCCAGCGAATCCAGGTACGGCGCGGCGATCTCGTACACCTGCCGCAGGGCGTGCCCGGTCGCGGCCCGTTCGTGCAACGGATCGGTCATCCCGTCACGATCGCACCGCGTCGGCGCGATCGGGAGAGCCAATCCGAAATCCGCGGCCGATCCACGCCCGCCGCGCGGCGAGGACGAGGACGGTGATCACCAGCGCCGTCATCCCGAGAGCGCCGGGGACCTTGCTGAACCGGGCCAGCCCGGTCCCGTCGGCGAGCACCACGAAGCAGGCGCCCGCGGCGGGGACGAGAAACCAGGTAGTACGCCGCGCGCTCGCCGCCAGCACCGTCAATGACCAGATGGCGTACCACGGTTGGAAGGCCGGCGACAGCGCGACGACGGCCCCGAGCGCCAAGCCGGCGCCTAACACCGGGCTGCGCTCCGGGTCGCGCATCACTCGCCACCACAGCACCACGAGCACCACCGCCAGGGCCGCGATGGCAACGGCCCGGGTGGCGGACAGCGCGTGCAGGTGTGCCCCGAACGCGCGGCCGACGTACTGGATGGTCATGCCGACCGCGGTGGACGGCGAGGTCCACGCGACGGCGTCGCCGCTGTGCGAGACGCCGCGGAGCCAGCCGAGGCCGAGCCCGGACCCGAGCGCCACGGCACCCGCGGTGGCGACCGCGGCACCGACCACCCAGCCGCCGTCGCGGGCCACCTCGCGCGGCCGGTACGGCGCCGTCGACGCGGCAAGAGCGGCGAACGGCACCACGACGATCGCCGTTATCTTAACCGAGACGGCGAGCCCCAGCAGTGCACCGCCCGCCACGAGGAGCCCGGGCCGGCTCGGGCGCGCGGTCACGAGCGCGAGCCCGGACACCAGGAACCCGACCATCAGCGCGTCGTTGTGCGCCCCGGACGCCAGGTGGATGCACACGAGCGGGCAGGCGAGGACCAGCCACACCGCACGGGAGGCCGGGACACCGCAGTTTCGGGCCAGCGCCGGCAGGCCGACCGCGATCAGGGCGATCCCGACGACGGCCACGAGCCGCAGCAGCGCCACCGTCACCACCAGCGACCCGCCGAGGGCGACCAGACCGCCGGCGAGCATGACGAAGAGCGGGCCGTACGGGGCCGGCACGTCCCGCCAGATCGGCGACACCGAGTCCAACCACTGGCAGGGCAGCGCCGCGACCGGCCGCGTGTAGGGATTCTCCCCCGCCGCCACCGTGGCGCCCTGGCAGGCGTACGCGTAGACGTCGCGGCTGCCCATCGGTGGCGCGGCGAGCAGTGGCATCATCCACAGGCCCGCGGTCAGGTACGCCCAGCGCGTGCTCGGTACGCCGGTGCGGGCCGCCCACCAGGCGCCGGTCATGAGCGCGGTGCCCACGAGCCACCCGATGATGATCAGCGGCCCGTGCTCGCCACGCCAGATCGACACGGGCGTGACCATCACGTGCATGGTGGGCAGTGCCCCGCCGAGATAGGCCGTGACGGCGAGCAGCACGGCGCCGGCGAAACCGGCGTATCGGATCAGGCGGTAGCGGGGCACGGCGACCATGGTGCCAGGCGTCATGTCGGTTCCCGGCATCCCGCCGGCGACAGCGAGCTGGACAGCGTGTGACGGCCAGGCCCCGCGTCCCGCACCAGTGTCCACCCGTCCGGGCCGCGCGCGAGGCACCCGCCGCCGGTCAGTGTCAGCCACCGCGAATAGTGCGCCCGGACGAGCACGTCGCCGCGCGACACCACGTCGAACGTGACCGCGGCCGCGCCGGATGCGACGAGCCTGCCGGGCGCCGCGACGAGCGGCGCCGGGTCGGCGACCGCGTACAACCGCCAGGTCGCGTCCCGCCACACCTCGCGCAGGTAGGGCAGGCCGCCGGCCACCAGCGTCGCCTCCTGCCGCGCGTACATGTCGGGCACACTGCCCGGGGCGTACGCCACGTACTCGACCGCGCCGTCGCGCAGCCAGCGGCCGTACGCCTCGGCACCGAGCGTGCGGGCGTAGAAGAGCCGGTTGCGGTCCACGTCGGCCTGGCGCTCCCAGCCGCGGGCGAGCGGGACCGCCGCGGCGACGTACCGGGCTTCCCAGTGGTCGCGCAGCGGCACCACCTCGACCCGCCCGACCGGGCCGCGGCGGGCCAGCTCATCGATCAGCGGCCAGTAGTACGCGGCCCGGGTCTCCGGCGAGCCCGCCCGCGTCAGGTCGCCGAGCATCACCGGCGACTGCCACCAGACCAGCGCGGCGAGCAGCGCCGCCAGCCATCGCCCGGACAGCTCGGCGAGCGCGGCAACGACCGGCACCGCGTAGAGCATCGGCAGCCGGATCGCGTTGGAGCCGATCGGGCTCGGCAGGTAGTACGCCGCGACCAGCAGCAGCGCGGTCAACACGGCGCCGACGCGGACGGCGCGGTACCGCCCGGGCACCACGACGAACGCGACCACGGCCAGCGCGACGTTGATCCGCATCGACTCGGCCGAGTACGGCTGACGCCCCCCGTTGCCGAACACCACCGCCATTGGCGTCACGGCCACGAGCGCGGCGACACACAGGACGAAGCCCGGAAGGGCTTCGCGCCACCGCGGGGCGCGGGCCAGCAGCGCAGCGACACCTGCCAAGCCGAGGAAGAGGCCGGCGACGGGGCTGGCCCAGGTGGCCAGCGCGGCGAGCACCGCGGCGAGCGCGAGCCGGACCGGCCGCGCCGGACGCGGCGCGGCCAAGGCGACGAGGGCGAGCGTGCCGAGCGCCTGTCCGACCGCGAACGTGGTGCGCCCACTGACCAGGTTGCCCACCGCGACCACGGCGCCCAGCACCGCGCCGAGCACGGGCCGCCGGGCGTCCCCGCGCACCATGAGGTACGCGAAGCCGACCGCGGCCACCACCGCGGCGACCGCGCCGACGACGCGCACCCCGAACGCGGCCTGCAGCGCGGCCGTGTAAAGGCTGTAGCCGTACTGGTTCACGCCGGCGTACCAGGAAAGGTCGATCGGCCTGGTGCCGTGCGCGGCGAAGAACCTGGCCCGGGCCACCTGCGCGGCCAGGTCGGTGCCCATCGGCGGGGCGAGCAGGTACGCACCGGCGAGCACCGCCGCCACCGCCGCCGCGACCCATACCGGCCGGCGGCGGTCGCGGTCAGCCACTGAGCACCCGCTCCACCGCGGCCCGGCACCGGCGGGCCGCGCGCAGGTACCCGTCGAGGAACTCGCCGGGGTCGGGCCCCGCACCGAGCAGGCGCACCACGCCGGCCAGCTCGACGCCGTGCCGCGGCAGCTGGTCGCTGGCCCGCCCGCGTACCAGCGTCAGGGCGTTGCGGACCCGAGAGGCCAGCGTCCAGGCCGCGACCATCGCGGCGGCGTCCGGTGCGTCGACGAGGCCGGCGTCGCCGGCGGCGGCGAGCGCCTCCAGCGTGCGCGTGCTCCGCAGCCCGGGCACCGCGTGCCCGTGCCGCAGCTGCAGCAGCTGCACGGCCCACTCGACGTCGGACAGCCCGCCGCGGCCGAGTTTCGTGTGGGTGAGCGGGTCGGCACCGCGGGGCAGCCGCTCGCTCTCGACCCGCGCCTTGATCCGGCGGATCTCCACGACCTCCTCGCGGCTGAGCCCGCCGAGCGGGTACCGCACGCGGTCGGCCATCGCCAGGAACTCCGCCCCCACCGCCGCGTCGCCGCACACGAACCGGGCGCGCAGCAGCGCCTGCCTCTCCCACACCTTCGACCAGCGCGCGTAGTACTGGGCGTACGCGGCGAGGCTGCGCACCAGGGGACCCTGCCGGCCCTCGGGGCGCAGGTCGGCGTCGACGCCGAGCGGCGGGTCGGGCGCGGGCGCGCCGAGCAGCCGACGCAGCTCCTCCGCGATGGCGTGCGCGGCCGCGCTCGCCGCATCCTCGGCCGCGCCCGGCGGCGGGTCGTACACGAACAGCACGTCGGCGTCGGACGGGTAGCTCATCTCGTGCCCGCCCAGCCGGCCCATCCCGATGATGGCGAAGCGCAGCCCGGCCAGGCCCTCCCGCATCCCGACGGCGACCTGCAGCGCCGCGGCGAGCGTCGCGTCGGCGATGGCGGACAGCGCGGCGCCGACCTCGGCCACGTCCACCGGTCGCGTCGGTGCGAGGGTGCCCGCACGGCTGAGCGCGTCCGCGCTCGCGACGCGGAACAACTCCCGGCGGCGCAGTGCGCGGACCGCGGCGATGCCGGCCTCCGGGTCGCCGTAGCCGGAGTCGAGGTGGCGCGACGCGGCGGCGGCGAACCCGTCCCGGAGCACGGCCGCCGGCGGCGGGGTCAGCTCCGCGTCGTCGGCCAGCAGCCGCAGCGCCTCGGGGTCGCGGGCGAGCAGGTCGGTGACGTACCGGGACAGCCCGAGCACGTGGGCCAATCGCAGCGCCACCGGACCCTCGTCGCGCAGCAGCCGCAGGTACCACGGCGTGGAGCCGAGTTTCTCCGACACCTGGCGGTACGCGAGGAGCCCGCGGTCCGGCTCGGGCGCGTCGGCGAACTCCTCCAGCA
This sequence comes from Micromonosporaceae bacterium, assembly GCA_036506495.1. Lineage (GTDB taxonomy): Bacteria > Actinomycetota > Actinomycetes > Mycobacteriales > Micromonosporaceae > DASXRC01. The sequence continues at coordinate 77,946 of DASXRQ010000055.1, forward strand.
GCACCGGCAGCAGCGTGCGCTGGATCGCGGCCGTCCGCGAGACGCCCCCGGTGAGCGCCTCGAGGTGGCGCAGCGCGCCGGCCGGGTCGGCGAAGCCGAGCAGCTCCAGCCGGCTGCGGGCGGCCTGCGGGGTCAGCCGCAGCGACTCGGCCGGCACCTTCGCGACGGCCTCCAGCAGCGGACGGTAGAGCAGCTTCGCGTGCAGCCGGCGTACCTCCGAGGCGTGCGCGACCCAGTCGGCGCGGAACGCCGCGACGGCGTCCCGTTCCGGCTGCGCGGTGTAGCCGAGTGCGTGCGCCAGCCACCGCAGGGCGCCCGGGTCCGTCGGCACCGTGTGCGTGCGCCGCAGCGACTGCAGCTGCAGCCGGTGCTCGACCAGGCGCAGGAACCGGTAGCCACGCAGCAGGGTCTCGCCGTCCTGGCGCCCGACGTAGCCGCCGCCGACGAGTGCACGCAGCGCCGGCAGCGTGCCGGGCGGCCGCAGCGACTCGTCGGCCCGCCCGTGCACCAGCTGCAGCAGCTGCACCGCGAACTCGATGTCGCGCAGCCCGCCCGGGCCGCGCTTGATCTCGCGGTCCAGCTCACGCGACGGCACGCTGTCGACGATGCGCCGGCGCATGGCGCGGACATCCTCGACGGCCTCCGGTCGCTCGGCCGCGTGCCACACCAGCGGCGCGAGCTCGGCGAGCCACCGGTCCGCCAGCGCGGTGTCCCCGGCGACGGGCCGGGCCTTGAGCAGCGCCTGGAACTCCCACGTCCGTGCCCACCGCCGGTAGTACGCGACGTGACTGGCGAGCGTGCGGACGAGCGGTCCGCGGCTTCCTTCGGGACGCAGCGTGGCGTCGACCGGCCAGGCCACCTGGCCGCACACGTCGATCAGTCGGGTGGCGACCGCGGTGCCGGCCGGCAGGTCCTCGTCGGTCGCGGCCACGAAGACAACGTCCACATCGGACACGTAGTTCAGCTCGTTGCCGCCGCACTTGCCCAGCGCCACGACGGCGAGCCGCGGCTCGCCGGTGCCCTCCGGCAGCTCGGCCACCGCCATCCGGTACGCGGCGCGCAGCGTCGCGTCGGCCAGCGCGGACAGCGCGGCCATCGTCTGTTCCAGGGTGCGGCCGCCGGTCAGGTCGGCCGCCGCGACCCGCAGCAGAGCCTGGCGGTACGCGGTGCGCAGCGCGGCGACCCCCGCCGCGCCGGTGGTCTCCCCGATCATCGGTTGATCGGCGGCTCGGAGGGCCGTCCAGTCGTCCGGATGCGCCACCAGGTGGTCGCCGAGGGCCGAGGACGCTCCCAGCACGGCCACTAGGCGCCGGCGCAGCGACGCGTCGTCGCGCAGGGCGTCGAGCAGCGGCGTCGCCGCCGGACCCGCCCGCCGCTCTACCTCGACGATCCGATGTAGCTGCCGCAGCGCCAGATCCGGGTCGGCGGCGCGGCCGAGCACGGCGAGTAGGTCCGCGGCCGGCTCGTCGAGCGGATCCTGCGCCGTCTCGTCCCACAGCCCGAGCCCGGCCGGCCCCACCAGATCGGCGGCCCGGGCGCCGGCGTCGTCGCCCGCCACGCCGAACCCGTACCGGGCCAGCCGGCCGCGGGCGCTCGTCGGTCTGCTCATCACCGCTCCTCGCGGTGACCCTACTGGCCCAGCAGCGGCAGGGACCGCCGGGCGCCGTCGGCGTCCCCCGGAACCCCCGGGATCCCCGGCACGGTCTCGCCGAGGGCGAGCCGGGCGAAGCGGTACGCGAAGGGCTGCCAGACCTCCTCGAGGTCCGCCATGATCGCGTCGCACGCCGCGATCAGCGCGTCGCCGTCGTACTCCGCGTCGGTGCCCGTGGACACCCAGTCCGCGATCATCGCGGTGTCGCATTCGATGTGGAACTGGATTCCCCAGGCCCGGTCGCCGAGCCGGAACGCCTGGTGCGGGTAGCGCGTGGACGCGGCCAGCAGGACCGCGCCGAGCGGGAGCTCGGTGATCTCGTCCCGGTGCCACTGCAGCACGTCCGGCGTGAGCGGCACCCGGGCGAACAGCGGGTCCCGCTCGGCCACGTCGCGCTTGCCGACCAGCCCCGGGCCGATCTCGGGGCCGGACGGGCTGCGCTCGACCACCCCGCCGTGCGCGGTCGCGAGGAGCTGACCGCCGAGGCAGACGCCCAGCGTCGCCACCCGGTTGCGGACCGCCAGCCGGAGCAGACCCTCCAGCGCCGGGAACCAGGCTGCTCCCGGCGCGCCATCGCGGCCCGGGTACGCGTTCTGCTCGCCGCCGAGGACGATCAGCGCGACGTACCCGTCAAGGGTCGCCGGCAGCGGTTCGTCGGCGTACGGACGGACCACCGCCAGCCGCAGCCCGGCCGTGGTCAGCCACTCCCCCAGCCGGCGGGCGTCGTCGGTCGGATCGTTCTCGATCACCAGTGCTGTGCTCACGCACCGAGGCTAGCCGCTACGCTGGGCGGCCATGACGCTCGTGCGGCCGCCCGCTCTTCGGCCCGGCGACACCGTGATGCTCGTCTCGCCGTCCGGGCCGACCCGGCCCGAGCGGGTGACCCGCGGCGTTGAGCTGCTGACCGGTTGGGGTCTGCGGGTCACGCCGGCTCCACACGCGTACGCCCAGGAGGGCTACCTGGCCGGCGGCGACGCCCTGCGCGCGGCCGACCTGAACGCTGCGTTCGCCGATCCGGCCGTACGCGGCGTCCTGTGCACCCGCGGCGGCTACGGCGTCCAGCGGATCGTGGACGCGATCGACATGACGGCGGTCCGGCGGGACCCGAAGGTGGTCGTCGGCTTCTCCGACATCACTGCGCTACAGCTCGGGCTGTGGCGGGCCGCCCGGCTCGCCACCGTGCACGGCCCGGGCGCGGCGTGGCTGGAGGAGCGGACGCCGGCCGCGTCCGCGGAGTCGCTGCGGTCGGCGCTGACCACCACCTCGCCGGTAACGGTCAAACGGGACGAATCCGAGGAGACCGCGGCGATCGTCGTGGCCGGCACGGCGGCCGGCATCCTGCTTGGCGGCAACCTCTCCCTGCTGGCCTCCTCCATCGGCACCGCCGACATGCCGGACCTGGCGGGGGCGATTCTGCTGATCGAGGACGTGGACGAGCCGCCGTACAAAGTCGACCGGATGCTCACCCACCTGCGCCGGTCGGGCGTCCTGGCCGGTCTGGCCGGCGTCGTGGTCGGCCAGTTCACCAACTGCTCCGACGCGTGGGAGGTCCCGGTCGCTGTGGTGCTCGCCGAGCGGCTGACCGGCCTGGGCGTACCGGTGCTCGGCGGGCTGCCGATCGGGCACGGCGTCGGCCAGGTCACCGTGCCCGTCGGGGTACCGGCGCTCCTGGACGCCGACTCGGGCACCCTGACGGTCGAACCCGCCGTGCGGGCGTAGCCGCCGTCCCGCCCAACTGACGGAGTTGCGGCGACGCGCGGGGGGCCGGCGCGCCCGGCGTACGGCTAGAGCGCCCCGAGGTAGCGGCGGCGCTCGTACGGCGTGACCTCGCGCCGGTACTCCTCCCACTCGGTGCGCTTGTTACGCAGGAAGAAGTCGAACACGTGCTCGCCGAGCACCTCGGCGACGAGCTCCGATCCGGACATCACGTCGATCGCCTCGGCGAGGTTCTCCGGCAGTGCCTCGTACCCCACGGCCCGCCGTTCGGCCTCGGACAGCGACCACACGTCGTCCTCGGCGCCCGGCGGCAGCTCGTACCCCTGCTCGATGCCCTTGAGCCCGGCGCCGAGCATGACCGCGAACGCCAGGTACGGGTTGCAGGCCGGGTCCAGCGAGCGCACCTCGACCCGGGCCGAGTTCGGCTTGCCGTACGCGGGCACCCGCACCAGCGCGGACCGGTTGAGGTGCCCCCAACAGACGTACGCGGGCGCCTCGGTGATCCGATCGGGCAGCGCCTGCGGGAACAGCCGCTTGTAGGAGTTCACCCACTGGTTGGTCACCGCGGTGAACTCCTGCGCGTGGGCGAGCACGCCCGCGATGAACGCCTTCGCCACCTTCGACAGCTTCATTGGGTCCTGCGGGTCGTGGAACGCGTTGCGCTCCCCCTCGAACAGCGACAGGTGGGTGTGCATGCCGCTGCCCGGCTGGTCGGTGAACGGCTTGGGCATGAACGTGGCGCGCACCCCCTGCGAGAGCGCGACCTCCTTGACCACGTGCCGGAACGTCATGATGTTGTCGGCGGTGGTCAGGGCGTCGGCGTACCGCAGGTCGATCTCCTGCTGGCCGGGCGCGACCTCGTGGTGGCTGAACTCGACCGAGATGCCGATCCGCTCCATTGCGAGCACGGCCTGCCGGCGGAAGTCGCGCGCGACCGCGTGGGTCGTGTGGTCGAAGTAGCCTCCGGCGTCGACCGGCACCGGCACCGAACCGTCGAGGGGCGAGTCCTCCAGCAGGAAGAACTCGATCTCCGGGTGGGTGTAGAACGTGAAGCCCTTCTCCGCCGCCCGGGACAGCGCCCGGCGCAGCACGTGCCGCGGGTCCGCCCAGGAGGGGGTTCCGTCGGGCAGCAGAATGTCGCAGAACATCCGCGCGCTCTCCCCGCTGACCCCGCCCTCGAACGGGAAGACCTGGAACGTCGTGGGGTCCGGCATGGCGATCATGTCGGACTCGAAGACCCGGGCGAAGCCCTCGATCGCCGAGCCGTCGAAGCCGATGCCCTCCTCGAAGGCGGCCTCGAGCTCCGCCGGCGCGACGGAGACGCTCTTAAGCGTGCCCAGCACGTCGGTGAACCACAACCGCACAAAGCGGATGTCGCGCTCCTCGAGGGTGCGGAGCACGAACTCCTGCTGTCGGTCCACTCTCAACCCCTCACGGACTGCCGGATTGGCGGCGCAGCCTAGTGGTCAAGTCTCCCCCGGGCGGGTTACGGCGACGTTACGCCACCGGACCGGCCGCCGCCCGACCCGGTCCCGGCCCGCCGGCCGCGGCCACCGACCTGAGGGACAATAGAGATATGCCCACGCTGCGCATCGCCCTCGCCCAGGTGAACCCCACGGTCGGCGACATCGCCAGCAACGCGGCGCTCGTCCGCCAGTGGAGCGGCGCCGCGGCCGACGCCGGCGCCCAGGTCGTGACGTTCCCGGAGATGATGCTCACCGGGTACCCCGTCGAGGACCTGGTGTTCCGCGAGTCGTTCGTGGCCGCGTCCCGCACGGAGCTGGAGCGGCTCGCCGGCGACCTCGCCGCGGACGGCCTCGCCGACCTCGCGGTCGTGGTCGGATACCTCGACGCGGACGGTCCGGCCCGCCTGGGTGCGGACGCATCGCCCGACCGCGGGCCCCGCGACGCGCTCGCGCTGCTGCACGGCGGCCGGGTCGCAGTCCGGTACTTCAAACACCACCTGCCCAACTACGGGGTGTTCGACGAGGACCGGTACTTCGTGCCCGGGCGGGATCTGGCGGTCGTGCGCCTCGGGGGCGTGGACGTCGCCCTGACCGTGTGTGAGGACCTCTGGCAGGCGGGCGGGCCGTTCACGGTCGCCCGGCGGGCCGGCGTGGCGCTGGTCATCAACATCAACGGCTCGCCGTACGAGCTGGACAAGGACGATGTCCGGCTGCCCCTCGTGCGGCGGCGCGGCGCCGAGGCCGGCGCGGCGGTCGCGTACGTCAACATGGTCGGCGGCCAGGACGAGCTGGTCTTCGATGGCGACTCGATGATCGTGGCCGCCGACGGGACCCTGCTCGCCCGGGCACCCCAGTTCGCCGAGCACCTGCTGGTCCACGACCTGGACCTGCCGGCGGCCGGGTCCGCCGGCGCGCCGGCACCGGCAGACGTGCCGGCGGCCGCCGACGACATGCGCATCGACCACACGACGCTCACCGGCGCGCTGCTCCCCGCCCCGGGCGGTGAGCCGGTCGAAGGTGGCATCGCGGACCGGATCACCGACGAGGCCGAGGTATGGCAGGCGCTCGTGCTCGGGCTGCGCGACTACGTCCACAAGAACGGCTTCCGGTCGGTCACGCTCGGACTTTCGGGCGGCATCGATTCGAGCGTGGTGGCGACGATCGCGGTCGACGCGCTCGGACCGTCCAGTGTGGTCGGCGTGTCGATGCCGAGCCAGCATTCGTCCGAGCACTCCCGCGACGACGCGGTCGACCTTGCCAAGCGGACCGGGCTCGACTTCCGGGTCGAGCCGATCCAGCCGATGGTCGACGCGTTTCTGTCCAACATGTTGCTGTCCGGCCTCGCCGTGGAGAACCTGCAGGCGCGGGTGCGCGGCGTCATCCTCATGGCACTGTCCAATCAGGAGAGCCACCTCGTGCTCACCACCGGCAACAAGAGCGAGCTGGCGGTGGGCTACTCCACGCTCTACGGCGACTCGGTGGGCGGCTTCAACCCGCTCAAAGATGTGCCGAAGACGATGGTGTGGCGGCTCGCCCGGTGGCGCAACGCCGACGCCGAGCGGCGCGGCGAGGTCCCGCCGATCCCGGAGAACTCGATCGCCAAGCCGCCCAGCGCCGAGCTGCGCCCGGGCCAGCTGGACACCGACTCCCTGCCCTCCTACGAGGCGCTCGACGCCATTCTGTCCGGCTACGTCGACGGCGACCTGGGCCGCGACGATCTGATCGCCGCCGGCCACGACCCGGCCGTCGTCGACCGCGTGCTGCGCATGGTCGATCTCGCGGAGTACAAGCGCCGCCAGTCCGCGCCCGGCACGAAGATCTCCATCAAGGCGTTCGGCCGGGACCGTCGGCTGCCGATCACGAACCGCTGGCGCGAACACGGCGTGTGACATCCTCCACTGATCCCTGCCGGCGTGCGCCGGACGGGTGGGACGATCGGCTCGACCCGGGGACCGTGAGCGCGGCCTCGAGGACGAGAGGAGACAGCGATGTCCCAACCGGCTGAGGTGCCGTCCCTGTACGGCGGCCCCACCACCCGGCGGGTGCGCACTCGTGACCTGCTGGCCGCCAAGGAGCGCGGCGAGAAGTGGGCGATGCTCACGTCGTACGACCAGTACACCGCGGCCATCTTCGACGAGACCGGCATCCCGGTCCTGCTCGTCGGCGACTCCGCCGCGAACAACGTGTACGGCTTCGAGACCACGATCCCGGTCACCGCCGACGACCTGCTCCCGCTCGTCCGGGCCGTCGTGCGTGCGACCCGCCGCGCGCTTGTGGTCGGGGATCTGCCCTTCGGCTCGTACGAGGAGGGCCCCGCGCAGGCGTTGCGTACGGCGGTGCGCTTCATGAAGGAGGGCGGCTGCCACGCCGTCAAGTTGGAGGGCGGCCGGCGCTGCGCGCCCCAGATCGCGGCCATCACCCGCGCCGGGATCCCGCTGATGGCGCACATCGGGTTCACGCCGCAGAGCGAGCACGCGATCGGCGGCTACCGGGTCCAGGGCCGCGGCGACGCCGCCGAGGAGGTGCTCGCGGACGCCCACGCGGTCGCCGAGGCGGGCGCGTTCTCGGTGGTCCTCGAGATGGTGCCCGGCGACGTCGCCAAGCGCGTCACGCACGAGCTGGCCATCCCGACGATCGGCATCGGCGCGGGGCCGGACACCGACGCCCAGGTGCTGGTCTGGCAGGACATGGCCGGGCTGCGCACCGGCAAGGCGCCGCGGTTCGTCAAGCGCTACGCGGACGTGGCCGGCGTGCTCGCCGACGCCACCCGGCGGTACGCCGAGGAGGTTCGCGACGGCGTGTTCCCGACCCCCGAACACACATTCAGGTAGGCGACACGACCCGGTGCGGTCCGCTCATGCCCGGCAGAAGAGCACCTTGCGCTGCTTCGGGTCGGCGCTGACCAGCCGGACCCGGATCCGCTCGCCGAGCGGCAGCTCGCCCTCGCAGCGCGCCCGCACCGGCGGCTGGTCCAGCGCGATCGACCCACCTGGCTGCCGGCGCTCGTCCGGTGCCTTCGGTGGCGCATCCACGTCCACCACCGCCGCGTCGAACTGCTCGCCGACCCGGTCCGCCAGCAGCACGGCTTCGATCTCGTCGATCGCGCCGCGCTCGGCCGTCGAGGCGACCCGATCGGCGGCCACCATCACGTCGGGCAGCCGGCCGAGGGCATCCCGCGTCCAACCCGGCACCGACCGGCCGTCGTGCAGCGCGAGGCACACCTCGGTCGCGTACCGGTCGGCCAGCCGCCGCAGCGGGGCGGTGACGTGGGCGTACGGGGCCGCGACCGCGCCGTGTGCGGGCTCGGCCGGCGCCGGCCCGTCGAACGCCGTGTAGCCCGCGCCGCGCATGAGCTCGGCCGCCTGGTCGAGGAAGGCGGCGGCCCGCGGCTGGCCCGGGTCCACGGACGCCACGACCTGGCCCACCGACGCGCCGTCGGGCCAGTCGATGCGGAGCGCCTTCGCTGCCGCCCGCAGCCGCTCTACGGCCTGCGGCGCGGCCGCCGGCATCGTGCGCAGCAGCCCGAGCCCACCGCGCAGCATGATGTCGGCGGCGGTCATGCCGGTGAGCAGCGAGATCTGCGCGTTGTACTCCTCGACCGGCACCGGCGCGCGCAGCACGAGCCGCCATCCGCCCTCGTGGTCATCGGCCGACCGCTGGATCTCCTGCTCCGGCATCGGCAGGTTGATGGCGCCGCGGGCCAGGCCGCGGGCGAGGAGCAGCCGTCCGATGTCTGGCAGCAGCGCGATCGGGTCGGCCACAGTGCCGGCGTCGACGTCCCGCTGGACGCCGACATAGTCGAGCTTGGCGCGGCTGCGCACGACCGCCCGCTCCAGCGAGGCCGCGGTGGTCGCGCCGTCGGCGTCCAGGTCGATCGTCCAGAGGACGGCGGCGCGGTCGACGTCCGGCAGCAGGCTCGCGGTGCCTTCGCTGAGCGACTCGGGGTGCAGCGGGACCTTGGCGTCGGGCAGATAGACGGTCACGCCGCGGCGCCACGTCTCCGCCTCGAGCGCCCCGCCGAGCCGGACGTACGCGGCGACGTCCGCGATCGCGTACCGCACGCGGTAACCGCCGCCGGGCAGCCGCGAGAGGCAGACCGCCTGGTCGAGGTCGCGGGACTCGGCCGGGTCGATCGTGACGAACGGGACGTCCGTGCGGTCGGTACGCGAGCCGCCGCCCCAGCTCGGATCGGGATCGGGTACGGCGACCGCCTCATCCGCCTCGCGCTGCGCCGCGAGTGGAAACTGCGTGGGCAGCTCCAACTCGCGGCGCAGGTTACTGAAGTCCACGCGGGGCGCTCGGACGCGTCGGGTTACCACGCGTCATTCATAGCGCCACCGCATCCGGTCGGCCAGGTGGGTCAGGCGGTCTTCCGGGCCGGAGCCTTCTTGGCAGTGGTCTTGCGGGCCGTCGTCTTCTTGGCGGCGGTCGTCTTCTTCGCGGCGGTCGACTTCTTGGCAGTCGCCTTCTTCGCGGTCGTCTTGCGGGCGGTCGTCTTCTTCGCCGCCGCCGTCGTCGTCCGCTTGGCCGCCGTCTTGCGCGCCGCCGTGGTCTTCTTGGCCGTCGTCCGCTTGGCGGTCGTCTTCTTCGCTGGGGACGTCTTCTTCGCGGTGGTCTTCCTCGGTGCCGTCTTCTTCGCCGCCGTGGTCCTCTTGGCGGTCGCCTTCGCGGGCGAGGTCTTCCGCGCGGTCGTCTTCTTCGCCGTCTTCTTCGCGGCCGAGGCGCTGACTGTCTTCTTCGCCGTCGTCTTCTTCGCGGCGACGCTCTTGGCGGCCGCGCGTTTGGCGGCCGGGCGGGTCGTGGCCTTCTTCGCTACGGCCATCGTGTCTCCTCCTTGCGGATCCTTAGGACTCGCCAGTCCAGCGGGCGTCCTCCTCATCCCAGGCCTCGTTGCGGGCACGCACGCGGTCCAGCGCGCCCTCGGCCTCGGCTGCGGAGTCGTACGGACCGAGCCGGTCGGCCGCGCGGCACGCGGTCTTATCGGTCTCGACCCGGTTGTGGCGCACGCACCAGTAGTACCGCGTGCCACTTCCGCTGGTGCTCATGACATCACTGTGCACCGCCAATAGAACATCCGCCACCGAAACACGCAAAAAGTCGGAAGGAATTCCACAGTAGACCCAACCCGTCGACTACCACCCCGGACCGCGTGGCTCTCGCTCATTGAGCGGAATGCCTTATGGAATAACTGATTCTCCGTTGCCGGCGAACGTGCGAGCCGCACTCACACCGTCGGTTGGGGCGCGGAAAATAATCCGCGGTCAGCGCACGGCGTGTCGCGAATGGAACGCGGCCTTGCCGGCGATCCGTCATCCGCAGGGCAGCGCCCCGGCTCGACGTACCGCTCGATGAAGCTCTCGACCGCGGACCGCACGTGCGCCTCGGCGCCGCGTCGCACGAGCGCCGCGAGCGCCGCCTCGAAGCACGCGCGTGCGGCTGCCGCGAGTGCCGGATCCGCGAGCCCCGCGCGCGCCGCCGCGAGCCAGTCCCGGTGCCGACGTAACGGCGAGCGCAGGTGCTCCGTCGCCGCGGCCGCCCCGTCGGCGGCGATCGGGTCGTCGAGGAGCGCGCCGGCAACGGCGACCGGCACGATCCACGCATCACCCGGTTGCTGGTCGATCATGCGGAACTCGAGGTAGCCGCGGGGCCGGATCGGCGGGACCAGCGTCCCGAGGTGCCGCGCCAGATCCTCCAGCGTCGCCGGACGGGGCCCGTGGCCACGCAACCAGTCGCGCATGGTCAGGCCGTGCGGGACGAGCCACGGCAGCGGCTCCGGCTCCGCGATCAGCGCCACCTTCGCGGCCAGCGCGTAGCGGGCCCAGGCGGTACGCGGCTCGTACGCACGCCTCGGCGCGCGCGTACGGCTGGGATCGGTGCCGAACCGCAGCGCCTGCCGGTATGACGCCCAGCGCGAGCCGACACGAGTCACCCGGGGAGAGTTGGCGAACGCCGCGAGCAGCACCGGTCCGATCGCGTCGGCGAGCCACCATCTCCGGCGGTACCCACGCCAGCCGTCCGACTCGTCGCCGGCGTCGAGGCATACCTGCACGGACGCGGAGTTACACATCACCTCGCGCCCCTTCCCACCGGACCGGTCGTGATACGCCGCGAGCGCCCGGTAGCGCGGGTGGTCGCTGATCAGCTGCGGCGGCCGGTGGCCGTCGAGGCCCGCGCCGTCCAGCAGGAGTCCGTCCGCGGTCAGTGCGCCCCGCACCAGCGCGAGGTCGGCCACGACGGCGTCGATGCAGTCCTGCAGCGAGGCGCCGACGGCCGAGGAGAGCTCGAGCTGGCCCCCGGGTTCGATGGTTATCCGGCCGCCGCCGGGGAGCGGATCGGGGAGGTGCGCGAGGGCCGCGAGCAGCCGGTTGATCGACGGTCGGTCCGCGGGAGCGGCCGGATCCCGCACGTGGTATTCGAGCTCCACCCCGACGCGGCCGACCGGGCCGACGCGGAACCCGGCGGCAGCGACGTACGCGAAGGCAGTGGCCTCTGTGAGCGGAGTGGCGTCGCTAAGGACGTCGGGGTCATCCACGGCATTCTCCGTCGCTTGGGCCCCCCGTTGGCCCCGCGGCTGGTGCCGTCGTGGCCTCGAGAAAGCAGATGGATGAGGTCTCCCGCCCCAACAGTGACACGCTCGGACGAAAGTGCCTAGCGCCGGCTCAGGTGGACGAGGGCGCTCCCGTAGTCGCCCGCGGGCAGGTCGAGGTCGAGGCCGTGGTTCATGAGCACCGCGGCGCGATGCTCGCCACCGTCGCCGCCCACATAGGTCGCGTTGGGGTCGAGGCCGCGCAGTCGTATGGGTCCGGTCGGGTCGCCGTGCCGACGCGCCGGGCGCCACGCGAGCAGGACCGCCTCCGACGCGTCCGCGGTGACGTACTCGACGACCGTGGTATGACCCGTGGCAAGCCGGTACAACTGTCCATGCTGGACGACGGGCCGGATCCGCTTGTACGCCGCGACCAGCTCGGCCGCCTCGGCGCGATCGGAGGCGGACCAGGCGCGCAGGTTCCCACTGATCCCCAGCGCGCCCGCCATCGCGACGTGGAACCGGAACCGCAGCGGCGTCTCCCGCCCGTTCAGCGGGTTCGGGCTGTCGCTGGCCCAGGCGCCCATCGTGAGGGCGGGGTAGACCTGGCCGTACCCGTGCTGGATCGCGATGCGGTCCACGGGGTCGGTGTTGTCGGACGTCCACACCTGGTCGGTGCGGCGCAGCACTCCGTGGTCGACCCGGCCGCCGCCGCTCGCACAGCTCTCGATACGTACGACTGGATGCGCCATGCGGAGCCGATCGAGGATGCCGTACAGGTTTCGGGTGTAGTCCACCCACAGCCGCCCGGGATCGTCGCCGGCCGGCCAGCCGGCCTCGGTGAACGCCCGGTTCATGTCCCACTTCAGGAAGTCGATGGCGTTCTCGCTCAGTAAGCGGTCGAGCCACTCATAGGCCCAGGCGGCCACGTCCGGGCGGGCCAGGTTCAGCACGAGCTGGTTGCGCTGCTCGGTGCGGGTCCGGTGCGCCATGTGCAGCACCCAGTCGGGGTGCCGACGGTACAGGTCGGAGTCGGGGTTCACCATCTCCGGCTCCACCCACAGCCCGAACCGCATCCCGAGCGCGTGCACCTCGTCGATGAGCGGGGTGAGACCCTTCGGGAACCGCGCGGGATTGGGCCACCAGTCGCCCAGGCCGGCGCGATCGTTGACGCGGCCACCGAACCAGCCGTCGTCCATCACGAACAGCTCGACACCGAGCGCCGCCGCGATGCCGGCCAACTCAATCTGGTTCGCCTCGTTGACGTCGAACCAGGTGCCCTCCCACCCGTTGTAGAGGACGGGGCGCAGCTCGTCCGGCGTCGGGAGCACGTGCTGTCGCGCGTACCGATGCCACTGGCGACTCGCGGCGCCGAACCCGCCCGCGGCGTGGAGGCCCGCGAAGATGGGGGTGTCGTACCGCTCGCCGGGCCGCAGGGTCCAGCGCGCGCCGTCCTGGTCCGCCCCGCCGGTCACCCCGACATGGTCGCCGAGCGTCCTGCGTACCGTGATGTGGAAGCTGCCGCTCCAGGCGAGCGCCGCGCTCCACACCTCGCCGTGCTCCTCGGTCGCGTCGCCCGGGTCAAGGGTGACCCACGGGTTCACCTGGTGCCGCGTCGCGCCGCGCCGGCTCGTGAGGACGGTCTCGGCGCGGGCCAGGCGCCCGAGCTGCAGCTGGAACTCCGCGCTCCACTCGCCCGCGACGTGGCTGAGCCGGTAGTCCGGCCGGTACGGCAGGGTCCAGCACGCGGAGTCGACCCGCTCGAGGGAGATCGGGGCGCCGGCGCCGGTGTGGCGCACCGTGACCCAGCGCTCGATGACGTCCACGTCGTCGAAGGCGCGGTAGTGCAGGTCGGCGGCGAGCGGGTAGTGCTCGTCCGCGAACCCGATTCGCAGGTGCAAGGCGTCGACGTCGTGGTCCGTGTACCGCCACTGGACCGCGCGGGTGCCGTCGGCGAACTCGACGCGTAGCCCGGCCGGGCCGAACTGCGGTCCGCCCTCGGTCGGCAGCTCCTTCCCGAGCACCTCGTCCCCATCGCCGGGGTCGCGGAGCGGGACCGCCGCGGCCTCCGCCAGGTCTAGCACCCCACCCCAATGCACCAGCCGTGGTACGCCGTCGATCAGCCGCACGGCGTACGCGGTGGATGGTGTGCGAAGGAGAAACGTCCCGCTGTCCGGGTCGAAGGCGATGGGCACGTCTGGTGAACCTACGTCTCGTTCGTCTCCTTGACGAGCTTCGCGGGCCCCGACCACGGCGTATTCGGCTTCGGGACGTCCTCGCCGTCCACGACGATGGCATCGACGCGCTCGTTGAAGAACGCGATCAGGTTCTCGATCTTCGCGGACTCCGCGATCGGAAACGGGTATGCCCACGCCATGTCCTTGGCGAGCATGCCGTCGCCGACTCGAACGGACCAGTACTTGGCTACGCCCTTGTACGGGCACTGCGATTGGGTCGGCGAGGGTACGAGAAGGTCCATGCGGACGTGCTGGTGTGGGATGTAGTACCGCGTCGGGAGGCCGGTCTCGAATAGCAGGCGTGGCTGGGTGGTCTCGGCGATGACTTGGCCGTTCAGCACCACCTTCACGTGTCGCGAGCTGTTCATCACGTCGACCCGGTGGCGCGGATCGCGTGGGTGCACGTAGACCTCGTCGTCCTCCTCGTACCAGTGGTCCATCCGCTGCCAGTAGAAGGCGACCAATCCCTTGAGTACGCTCGCCTCCTCGTCTTGGGCCTCGTACGCCCACGCGGCGTCCGGAATGGTCCGGTCGCCGGTGGTCAACGTCAGGTAGGTGGCGGCCTGATTGTCGGCAGACGCTCTGGTCCGGCCGCTCGGTGACAGCAGGTCCATGCGGACGTCCTCGGCTGGGAAGGCGTAGAAGGGGAGCCGCCGGGGCTCGCGGACGAGGCGTACGTGCTTAGAGTTGACGACCGTCACGCCGTTGACAACGGCGCGTACCCACCGGTCGCTCGGCTCGATCGTGAGCGGGGCATCCGATGGTGGTTCCACATCGATGTCCTCAAGAGGTTTCCGGTTGGGTTCGGTCACGCCTCCATCGTGTCACCGCACCTGTTGAAGGCCAGCGACGGTCGGTTGCCGACTGTGGTCTCGCCGTAAGATTGCGGGTGGCGGGTCCGGGAATTGAATTGACTTATCCGAAGAGCTGGCGTTTGGGGTTGAGTCAGCCGCGCTGGATTACAGAGTCGCTCCCGAGTGTCCACCCGGACCCATCCTCGTGCAGCGGCTCCGTTCGCCGGCGACCATGAGCGCTAGACGTGATCGGCAGTCGACGTGCAGGGCGATTCGCGATTCGCGAGTCACCCCGCCCGGCGTCCCGACACCCAGGCCAGCAACCGCCGCAATCAGCGGTTCCGTTCGAACAAATGTCGGAGGGGGGCGGTAGCGTGACACGGTGATGGTCGACCAACTCGCAACGCTTCCGGTGGGTGCGCAGCTGGCGGCCGCGTTGGCGTCGATCGACCTCACCTCGCTATCTGGGTTCGACTGCGTGGACGTGCTGCAGGCGCAAGCTCGGCAGGCCAACCACGAGCGGGCCCGGTTCCTTCAGGTGGTGGCCGAGGTGGTGTGCCGGGACGACCCGTGGGGCACCGGGCGCACCGCCGCGCCGACGGAGTTCGCGTTCGACGAGGTGCGGGCGGCGTTGGTGCTGACCCGGCGCGGCGCGGACGCGGTGTGCGGGTTGGCGTTCGACCTGGTGGTGCGGCTGCCGGCGGTGCACGCCGCGATGCTGGCCGGGGTGCTCGACGAGCCACGGGCGCGGGTGTTCTGCGACTGGACCGCCGACCTGTCGGCCGGGCACGCCGGGGCTGTGTGCGAGGCGCTGCTGCCGGCGGCGCCGGCCTGGACCACCGGGCAGCTGGCCGAGCACATCAAGCGGTCCGCGATCGCCCTGGACCCCGGCTGGGCCCGCCGCCGATACGAGACGGCGGTGCGCGGCCGCCGGCTGGTCGGCACCCGCAACCCGGACGGGTCGGCGAATTTGGCCGGCTACGACCTGCCGGTCGATCAGGTGGCCGCCGCCTGCACCCGCATCGACCGGCTGGCCAAGGCCGCCAAACACGCCGGCCGACCGGAGCCGATCGACCAGCTGCGCGCCGACCTGTTCCTGGGCCTGACCGACGGCCGCTACGCCGGCCTGGACGATGCGGCCATCCTCGCCGCCCTGCTCGCCAGGGTCGCCGACCCGGCCGTCGCCGTCTCGACCGGCTCGACCGACCGACCCGGGTCTGCCGGGCCGGGGCCAGAGGTGCGGGTGCAGCTGACCACCCTGCTGGGCCGAGACGAGCGCCCCGGCGAGCTGGCCGGCTGGGGACCCATCCACGCCGACCTGGCCCGCGACCTGGCAGCCGGCCGCGCCGACGGCCGGTGGACCGCGGTGGTCACCGACCGCGCCGGCTATCCGGTGTGGGCCGGCCCGCTGCGCCGCCGCCCGACCGGCGCGCCGCGCACCGGCCGCGCCGGCCAGGTAGAACTGCAGGTCCCCGAGCCGGTGGTGCGGGCCCTCGCCGCCTCACCCGGGCTG
>DASXRQ010000056.1:0-2540 GCA_036506495.1 Micromonosporaceae bacterium
GTCGTACGCCGTGCCGAGGACGATTACGTCTTCGTGCTCGTACCCGGCGACCGGGTCATTTCGTGGCCGAAGCTACGGAACCTGCTCGGCGTCAACCGCCTCTCGATGCCCGCCGCCGTCACGGCGAAGGAGGTCACCGGCTACGAGCGCGGCACGATCACCCCGTTCGGGTCGAGCAGGCCGTGGCCGGTGATCGCGGATGAGCGGCTGCGCGGCCGGACAATCAGCCTCGGCGCCGGCGAGCGCGGCGTCGCCGTCTCGCTGCTGGCCGACGCGGCCGCGTCGGCGCTGGCGGCCATGTTCGCCGACGTCACGGATCCCGAGCCCGACCAGCCGCGGTCGGACTAGGACGGGGGTTCCGCAGTCGCGGACCTCCGTGAAAGATCAGTGGTGTTCCTGCGCCATCAATATCCGGCCCCGCGCATCCTCGGCGCGGTCTATGCTGGCGCCGACTAATCGGCACGGTCCCATTCGAACGTAAGGACGCGCACGTGGCAGTCAGTTCGCCCGCAAGCGATGGTCGGCCGGAAATTCGCAAACTGGACACCACTGTGCCGCAGACGGCTCCAATCCGGAATCGCTCCCTGCCGCAGTTGGCTCAGAACGCCCAGCCCTGACGGACCGCATGCCCGGCACGGACGATCGCGTGGATGCGGCCCAGCCGAGCGGCGGGCCGGTGGTTCGGCGCCTGCAGCTCGGTGCGCGCCTGCGGCTGCTCCGCATGGCCGCGGGCGTCACTCGCGACCAAGCCGGTTGGGCGATCCGCGGCTCCGAATCCAAGATCAGCCGGATGGAGCTGGGCCGGGTCGGCTTCAAGGAGCGCGACGTGGTCGACCTCCTCAAGTTGTACGGCATCGACGACGAGGACGAACGCGACCGGCTGCTCGCGCTGGCGCGTGAGGCGAACACGCCCGGTTGGTGGCAGGCCTACGGCGACGTACTCACCACCTGGTTCCAGAACTATCTGGACCTGGAGCAGGCCGCCGAGTTGATCCGTACCTACGAAGACCAGTTCGTTCCCGGCCTGCTGCAGACGGACGCCTACGCCCGCGCCGTGATTACGCTCGGGCACGGCACCGCCTCCAGAGCCGAGATCGACCGCCGGGCGGCCCTTCGCATGGCCCGCAAGCAGCTGCTCTCCCGCGCCGACCCGCCGCGGCTGTGGGCGGTGATCGATGAAGCGGTGCTGCACCGGCCCATCGGCGGCATCGACGTGCTGCGCGAGCAGATCGAGTCATTATTGGAGGCGTCCAGCCTGCGTAACGTGCGGCTGCAGGTGATGCCGTTCCGGTCCGGCGGGCACGCCGCGACCGGCCGGGCGTTCAGCATCCTGCGCTTTCCGGACCAGGAGCTGCCCGACGTCGTCTACATCGAGCACCTCACCAGCGCGCTTTACCTCGAGAAGCGCGAAGACGTGGACCAGTACGCCGCGGCCATGGGCCGCCTCTTCATCGCGGCTGAGCCGCCCGACCGCACGCCCGACATGCTGCGCCAGGCCCTGCGCGAGTTGGATGCCTAGCCGCGGCGCGGACGTTGCCGGAGTCGGCAGCGCCCGCGCCGCGGCCGCAGGTCATCCGAAGTAGCTACCGAAGTCCGCGCTGATCGCGTACGTGTGACCGGGCTCCTGGACGTTGGCGAACAGCAGGCGGTGGTCCGGGGAGAACGTGGGACCCGTCCATTCGTTGTAGACCGGCTCGGCCGCGGTGCCGGCGTTGATCATGTTGCGGGCCAGCGGCCACGCGCCGGTCTCCTCCGACCACCCGACCAGGTGGTTGTCGCCGTCGCCGTCCTCGGCGATGACCAACCCTCCCCAGGGGGTGACGTGCACGTTGTCCGGACCATCGAAGTAGGTCACCCCGTAGCCGCGGAGCGCGGCCGGGTCGCCGCCGGCGTGCAGCGCCGCGACGTACGGGAAGTACGCCTTCAGGGTCAAGGTCTCGGTGGCGTAGTGGTAGTACCAGATCTGGCCGTCGTGCATGACGGATCCGGCGGGGATGTCCCCGGCGTGGGCAAACGACGAGTCGAAGTAGAAGCCGTTGCGGTCACCCCAGGCTCCCTCGAGCTTCTTACTCCGGGTGATCTGATCCGACGTGAACTGCTTGCGGACCGAGACACTGGTGGCCAGCCGGTCGGGCACCGGGACCCACGAGGTTTGCAGCGGCTGGTTGATGTACTGAGCGGTGATCCGGGACAGGTCGTCGAGATGCCCGCCGTCCGGCGCGGTGACCTTGAGCGCCTCGAGCCGCCCCTCCGTCGGACCGAGCTGCTGCAGCGCACCCTCGTGCAGGGCCGAGTCTCCGGTCCAGCGGTAGAGCAGGCCGTTCGGCGAGCTGGCGTCCTCGGTGAGGTATACCCGGCGCCCGGACGGCTCGACGACCACGGCCTCGTGGGCGTACCGGCCCCAGGCCTTGATCGGCACGGGGTGCTGGCGGCCGGACTCGGCCGGGGCGACCTCGAAGACAAAACCGTGGTCCTTGGCCAACGTCGCGCCGCCGGTGACGGCGCCCGCCTTGACCTCCGTCTCCTCACAGGTCAGCCAC
>DASXRQ010000057.1:0-22214 GCA_036506495.1 Micromonosporaceae bacterium
CCGTCGCCTCGACGATGCCCGCGTCGTGCTGACCGAGCTCTCGCTGCGCGGGTCGACGCTCGACGAGGTGTTCCTCTCGCTCACCGGCCATCCCGCCGAGGATGCCGAGTCGCCGGAAGGGAGTCCGCGATGACCGCCGCCACGCAGCCGGCGCCCGCCCTGGCGCCGCATGTCAGCCCGGTCGAGGGTCTGCGGCAGACCGCCACGCTCGCCTGGCGCACCCTGGTTCAGGTCCGCCACAACCCATGGGAGCTGGGAGACTTCAGCTTCCAGCCGATCATGTTCGTGCTGCTGTTCACCTTCGTGTTCGGCGGCGCGATCGCCGGAGACACCGGCGACTACCTGCAGTTCGCGCTGCCCGGGATCGTCATGATGAACGCGGTCTTCATCACCATGTACACCGGCCTCGGCCTCAATACCGACGTGACGAAGGGCGTCTTCGACCGGCTGCGCTCGCTTCCGATCGCGCGATGGGCGCCGCTGACCGGCCGCATCGCGGCCGACCTGGTCAAGCAGGCGTGGTCGGTCGCGCTGCTGCTCGTGGTGGGCTACGTGCTCGGCTTCCGAGTGACCACGAACTTCTGGGGCGTGCTCGGCATGTTCGCACTGGTGCTGCTCTTCTCGCTGGCGTTCTCGTGGGTCTCCGTGCTGGTGGGGCTGCTCGCCCGCGACCCGGAACACGTGCAGTTGTTCAGCTTCACCGCGCTGTTCCCGGTGACGTTCGTCAGCAGCGTCTTCGTCCCGGCCGCGACGATGCCCGGGTGGCTGCAGAGCTGGGTGAAGATCAACCCGGTCAGCTACCTGTCCGAGGCCGCCCGCGGCATGCTCGTCGGCGGACCCGTGGCCGGCCCGACGCTCCGCGCCATCCTCTGGGCCGCGCTGATCGCCGCGGTCTTCGCGCCGCTGTCCGCCTGGGCCTTCAAGCGCCGCGTCTGACCGCCGCGTAACCGCGCCGCCGTCGCGTCCTGCGACGGGCGGCGCACTGTGCGCGGTCGGTCGCCCGGCCGGGCCCCGCCGCAAGCCCCGGCGGTCGTCGTTGGACGCTTGCCGCGACTCCTCGCCGGCCCGCGGCACGGTAACCGTCCAATGTCTACGCGCCAGCGTGTCCTTGGGAGGGCCGCTCCCCACAAGCGGACCCACGATCAACACAACTACCCGGACGTTGCTGCCTCCGCGTGACCGGAGCGCGCAACGTCCGTGTAGTTGCGTACGTGGCCGCTGATCTTGGGCAGAGCCGTCATGCGGCTGCGGGTTCGGCGTCGGCCTCCGCGTGGGTCTGCGCGGCGGCCGCCTCCTCGGCCGGCGGCGGCGCCAGACTGGGCCGCCCGCGGCGTACGAGCACGACGAACGCCCAGGGCACCCAGACCACCTCGATCAGGATGCGCACGAGGGACGGCGGCACCGGGATGAGTGGAATCATCACGAGCCCACGGTCCACGGCGCCCAACAGCGCGAACACGCCCAGTGCCACCGTCAGCCAGCCGAGCCCCGGCCGGCCACCCCGGCCGCGCAGCGCGTACCCGAATCCGGCCGCTCCCAGGCCGAGCAGCGCGAGCCCGATCGGCGTCAACGGGGACGCCTCGTACGCGGTTCCGAACACCCCGACCACGAGGCCGCCGACGGCGATCAGCAGCGAGACGAGGGCGGGCCCGCTGCGCCGCAGCCGCCGCGCCCACAGTCCCAGCAGCAGTACGCCGAGGAGCACCGCCTCACCCAGCGCCGACTGCACCTCGACGCGTTGCACGCCGGTCGCGCCGAACCAGTCGCAGTTGGCCGGGATGCGCCGGTCGGGTTGGGAGAAGCCGTTGCAGACGTACAGCTTCAAGGTCTTGGCCGGCTCGGCCACGAACCGGTTGATGCCGAGGCCGGCGGGCAGTTCGTCGGCGCCACACGCGGGCAGGACGTACGGCTCGGAGCCCGCGACCGGCGCCTGCCAGCAGGAGCCGCGGCCTTGGCCGTCCCACCAGAAGTCCATCCGGTTCGGGAACGACCGGCCGTCGGGGCTGACGCCCAGCTTGTTGGCGAGGTAGCGGTTGTGGTTCGACGTGTCGAACTGCTGGGCGAAACCGTTGTCGCCCCGCACGAACCCGGGCACCCAGGACGTCACGAACCCGGCGTACCGGTGCCCGTAGATCCAGTTGTCACGCCAGATGTTGTAGTTCCCGCCCGGGTTGAGCACCCCGGTGCCGGCCGGCAGACCGACGGAGGGACACACGACGCCGTGCTCGTAGCCGCGCTGGGCGTACGGCTTGGCGCACGTGCCGTCGCGGACGTAGCCGTAGTAGTCCTCGTTGTTGTCGCCGATGACGTTGCGCTCGAACTTGGCATGGTTCTGCGGCATCCCGGGATGATTCGGGAACGCGGAGTCCGTCGCCACGCCGGCCGAGTTGTGCGTGAACACGTTGTCGTGCGCCCACACCGAGTCGCCGGCCGTACCCGAGTAGCCGAGCAGGTTGTCGTGGCTGTAGCACCGGCGAATCTCGATCGCGTACCGATCGACGCGGTGGCCCTGGTTGTGGTTGATGTCGGACGCGGCGCCGGGATAGATGCCGGAGTCGCCGTTCCCGTACCCCTCGCAGTCGGTGTAGAGGCCGTGGTCGTCGGCGAACGTCAGGAAGCCGTACTCGTCGTTCCAGCGCCCGACCACGTTGTCGATGACGAAGCCATCGGTTTCCATGATGTACATGGCGTTGAACGTCGTCCGCTGCACGGTCATGTTGCGGATGTAGAAGCCGTTGGAGCGATCGGCGCGGATCGCGTTGAGCCGCTCGTACTGGGCGTCCACGATCACGTCGCTGGCCGCCGCGCCGGTCCCCTCGATCTGCAGGTCCTTCTTGTTCAGCACGGCTACGAGGTTCTGGTTGTTGGGGCAGGCGACCTGGTCCTCCCAGGACAGCACCTGGTAGAGCCCGTTGCGCGACATCGGGGCCGGCAGCGAGGCGCAGTTGCCCGACGGTGAGGCGAGGCTCGGCTCCTCGCGGTAGACGCCGGGCAGCACCAGGATGTTCATGCCCGGCTGCTGGACGTTGTTCACCGCCTCCTGCAGGTTGTGATATCCACCGCGTTGGCACTGGTCGAACAGGGCGAGGTTGCGCGCCTTCAGGTCGGCGGCGAAGCCCGCCACCCGGGTCGCGAAGTCGGCCGCGTCGGTCTTGCATACGAGCAGGGTCGGGCCGTCGGGCCGGTACGCCGGCACGTGGCCGGAGCCGTCCGGATAGACCGGCGGGCGCTCGTCGTGCGCCGACGCCGATGCGGGCGCGAGCGCGAGTGCGGCGACAACCGTGGGGATCGCGAGCACCAGTGCGCGCGTGGGCCGACCCATGGCGCGGAGATTAGAGGAACTCTCGTATTGGGGCTACCCCTGTCGACGGTCCTCCGGCGAGTCGGTGCCGGCCTCGGGGTCGGTGTCCGGAGCGGGGGCTGGGCCGTCGTCGGGTTGAGCCGACGCGCCGTCCGCGGGGTGGCTGGGCCGGCGGCCGACAGAGCGGCCGAGAGAGCGCAGGAACTCCGGGTCGTCGTCGGGTGCGATCGGGCGGGGTTTCTGCCGCTCGCTGCGCCCGGTGGGCGCCGGCCACCCCGCGTCGGCGGCAGGCTCCACCGCCTGCTCGGCAGCCACCGGCCGACCCGCGTAAAACCAGATGATCGAGCCGACCACCGGGAGGAGCAAGATGACCAACACCCAGCCGAGCCGCGGCAGGGCACGGATCTCGTCCTCCTCCGCGGAGAGGCAGCTGATCAGGGCTACCGCGGCGAGTGCGATCTGCGCGAAGAACAGGAACACGAAGAGGCGGGCCATGCCGCAATGATGCGCCCAAATTCTCGGCGCGGGCTACCCGCGTCCGGTGAGCACGAGGAAGGCTCCGACGGCGGCATACCCGATGATGGTCAGCGCGGTCAGGGGCAGTGCGCGGCCGATGGCGATCGGCCGCAACGCGGACATCGCCGCGACCCGGCGCTGCGTGACCCACAGCGCCCCGATCCAGCCGAGCATCGCGGCCGCGGCGACGGCCCATCCGGTCGGACCGCCGACGCGCGTCACCGCCAGCCGGATGGCGAGCAGGGCGACCACCGTGACCGCGAGTGCGGTGCGGCGCCAGGCCAGCCGCGTGCGCTCGGGCTGTAGGCCGGCGTCGCGAGCCATCAGGACAGCGCCTGGATCAGCACCGCGGCGATCAGCACCAGGGCGCCGAGCCCGACGGTCATCGCGAGCACCGCCGGGAACCGGGACGCCGGCAGGTCCCGCCCAAGGCGCATCGCGCGTTCCGCGCGCGCCCAGTGGTCGACGGCTCGAATCGCCACCGCCCCACCGAGCAGCAGCAGGGCGATGGCGATCGCCTCGCGCAGGTGCCGGATGGGCAGCGGCGACAGGAACTGTGCGGCGGCCAGCCCGCCGGCGACGAGAGCGAGGCCGGTGCGGATCCAGGCGAGGAAGGTCCGCTCGTTGGCCAGCGAGAACCGGTAGTCCGGCGTGTTGCCGTCCCGCCGGAGCTCCTCCGGGTCGAACCACTGCCGGATCGCCGCGAACGCGCTGCGATTATCCCGGCGCCCCGGCCGCCACCCGCCCGGAACCCAGTCGCGCTTGTCGGACGGCTGTGCTGGGGTTGGCGCATGACTGCCGACGCCGAGCTTGATCCGCACGCACTGCGCGCGACGTACGACGCACAACTGCGCGCGCGGGACGGCGACTCGTTGCCCGCCGGCGCGAGCATGGAGCGGGACGGCCCGCTGCTGCGCTTCGTCGGATTCGATGGCGGCGGGTTCCTCGTCTATCGCGACCTCGGCGGCCTGTCCGGCGCCGAGCTGGACGCGCTGATCGCCCGCCAGCGGGATTACTTCGCCGCGCGCGGCGAGCCGGTCGAGTGGAAGCTGCACGGGCACGACGAACCGGCCGATCTGCCGGACCGGCTGCGCTCCGCCGGCTTCGAGCCGGAGGCCCCGGAGACCGTCGTGGTCGGGCCGGTCGCGGGGCTTGCCGCCACGCAGCCGGTGGTTCCCGAAGGGGTACGCCTCCGCGAGGTCACCGGGCGGTCCGACCTCGACCGGATCGCGGCGATGAAGGGCGAGGTGTGGGGCGACGACCGCGCGTGGCTCGCCGACGGATTGGAGAAGGAGCTGGCCGCCGACCCGCAGGCGATCACGATCGTGGTGGCCGAGGCGGGCGGCCAGGTCGTCTGCGCGGGCTGGGTACGGTACGTGGCCGGCACCGCGTTCGCGACCCTCTGGGGCGGCGCCACCCTGCCGGACTGGCGGGGCCGCGGCATCTACCGCGCGGTGGTGGTCTACCGGGCCCGGCTGGCCGACGCTCGGGGCTACACCTACCTGCAGGTGGACGCGACGGACGACAGCCGGCCGATCCTCGAGCGGCTCGGTTTCGTCGCGGTCGCGACCACGACACCGTACGTCTTCCGTCCGCGCCCGCGCCCGTCGTGAGGAGAATGTACGAATGACCGAGCCGCTGACCGACGACGAGAAGCTGACGCTCAAGACGGCCGCGTTCGGGGCGGTCTTTCTGGTCTCGAACGCCGATCCCGGGTTCCTCTCAATGCTGCGGGAGAGCTTCGCGGCGTCCGGGGCGCTGACCGGCGGCGCGGGCCTTGTCAAGGAGATCATGACCACCGGCGGGCTACCGAAGCTGCCGAAGGAGTCGCCCGAGGCGGCCGAGGCGGCGGTTCTGCCGGCGCTGCGACGGTCGGTCGAGATCTTGGCGCGGAAGGCACCCGGAGAGTTGGGGAACTATCGGTCCACCGTGTTGGACGCCGCCGAGCGGGTCGCGAGCGCGGCCGAGGGAATCAGCGCGGACGAGGCGGCCATGCTGGCCAAGGTCAAGAACGCCCTCGCGGGCGGCGAGTGACGCAGGCCGGCCCCGCCGCCCCCGACGGTGGTGAGCTGTGTCACGATCGGCCGGATGTGACCAGCGGGGCGAATGCTACTTGCCCGTAACATCGTAGTGCCATGAACGAGCGTTCACCTCGAGCGGGAGGGTTCCGAGAAGCGCGATGAACATCGTCGTCCTCGTCAAGCAGGTGCCGGACTCCGGTGCGGAACGGACGTTGCGTACCGACGACAACACGGTCGACCGGGCGTCGGCGAACAACGTCATCAACGAGATGGACGAGTACGCCATCGAGGAGGCGTTGCGGATCAAGGAGGCGCACGGCGGCGAGGTCACGGTCTTGACCATGGGACCCGAGAGGGCGGCCGAGTCGATCCGCAAGGCGCTGTCGATGGGGCCGGACAAGGCTGTGCACGTGCTCGACGACGCGCTGCACGGGTCCTGCGCCGTCGCCACCTCGAAGGTACTGGCGGCCGCGTTGGGCACACTCGACGCCGACCTCGTCATCTGCGGCGCGGAGGCGACCGACGGCCGCGTCCAGGCGATGCCCCACATGCTCGCCGAGCGGCTCGGCATCGCGGCGCTGACCGGCGCCCGCAAGCTCACGGTCGATGGCCAGACGCTCACGGCCGAGCGGCAGACCGAGGAGGGGTACGAGGTCATCGCTGCGTCGACCCCCGCCGTGGTGTCCGTGTGGGACACGATCAACGAGCCCCGGTACCCGTCGTTCAAGGGGATCATGGAGGCCAAGAGGAAGGCCGTTTCCACGCTGTCGGTGGCCGACCTGGGCATCGACGCGGCGGACGTCGGGTTCGCGGGCGCGACCAGCACCGTCGTCGAGCACGCGAAGCGCCCACCGCGGTCGGGCGGTCAGAAGGTCATCGACGGGGGGGACGGCGGCGTCAAGCTGGTCGAGTTCCTCGCATCCGAGAAGTTTGTGTGAGGGGTTGGGCGGCACAGTCATGGCTGACGTTTTGGTGGTTGTCGAACACTCCGGCGACACGGTCAAGAAGGTCACGCTCGAGCTGCTCACCCTCGCCCGCGGGCTGGGTACCCCCGCCGCGGTCGTGCTCGGCGGCCCGGGCGCGGCCGGGCCGCTGGTGGCGAAGCTCGGGGAGTACGGGGCCGCGAAGGTGTACGCGGCGGAGCACGAGGAGCTCCACGGGTACCTCGTCGCCCCGAAGGCGACGGTGCTCGCCTCGCTTATCCGCGACTCGTCACCGGCCGCTGTGCTGCTGGCCGCGACGCAAGAGGGCAAGGAGATCGCCGGCCGGCTCGCGGTGAAACTGGACAACGGCCTGCTCACCGACGTCGTCGCGGTCGAACCCGACGGCACAGCGACCCAGGTGGTGTTCGCGGGCTCCACGATCGTCAGGTCGAAGGTCACCCGCGGCCTGCCGCTGCTGGCGGTGCGGCCCAACTCGGTGACTCCGACGCCCGCTCCGGCCACCCCAACACTGTCCACTCTGGATGTCGCCGTCGATGAGTCGGCGAAGCTGACCCGCGTCGTCGAGCGAGTCGCTGAGGCGAAGGGCGCCCGCCCGGAGCTGACCGAGGCGCCGATCGTCGTGTCCGGTGGGCGCGGCGTCGGCAGCGCGGACAACTTCAAACTGGTCGAGGAGCTCGCCGACCTGTTGGGTGCCGCGGTCGGCGCGTCCCGGGCGGCGACCGACTCCGGCTTCTACCCACACCAGTTCCAGGTCGGTCAGACCGGCAAGACCGTCTCGCCTCAGCTGTACATCGCGCTGGGCATCTCGGGCGCGATCCAGCACCGAGCCGGCATGCAGACGTCCAAGACGATCGTCGCGGTCAACAAGGACGCCGAGGCGCCCATCTTCGAGCTCGCCGACTTCGGCGTGGTGGGGGACCTGTTTAAGGTCGTTCCCCAGGCGGCCGAGGAGATCCGCAAGCGCAGGTAGATTGAGCGTCGCCGGGGGTGTGTGATGGCCGCGGACCTGCCCGTCTCCGAGATCCTGCAGACGGCCTTGCGGGAGCGGCTCAACCTGGGCGAGAAGATGCGGGCCCTCGATGAGTTCATAACGATGAGCGTCGCCGAGTTCGGCGAGCCAAGCGCCGAGGAGGTCCGCGCCGCGGAGGAGTCGTCTCAGCGAATCGTCGATCACGCACGGAGGATGGGTAAGCTGGGCGGCTCGTCCGCTCGAAACGCAGGCGCGGCCTGATCATGGCGCTTCTCGTCCTCGACTCCAGTGGTGTTTCGGTGCTGGCTCGTCCAGGCACGACGCGCATTGCGCGAACGCGTGACTTCGAGAGGCGGCAGCTCTGGCCACCCATCGTTCCCTCCGTCGTGCTCGTCGAGTGCCTGACCGGGCATCCGGGGGGTCACGCCACGACCAACCAGCTACTCAAGGGCTGCACGATCGTCGATCGCCTGCTCACGCCGATCGCGAGGCGGGCGGCGGCGTTGCGGACGGCCGCCGGACGAGGCTCGGCCGTGGACGCGATCGTGGTGGCATTCGCCGAGCTGCATGCCGCCGCCGTGCTCACCTCCGACGTCGATGACCTGAGCGCGCTCGCGGAGCACGCCGAGGGCGTGCTGGTCGAGCCGACGTGGTGAACGAGGCGCCCGGCGTCGACGCCTGGGACGCGTGGCGGCCCGAGGAGGTCGCCGAGCGGCTCGAGGGCAGCCCGGTGCCGTGGGCGGTAGCGGCGGGCTGGGCGGTCGACCTCTTCCTCGGTCGGGAGACGCGGGGGCACGGCGACCTGGAGATCGCCGTACCGGCGGACCGGTTCGGCGAGATCCGCGAGCGGTTCGACGACTGCGACTTCTTCGTGGCGGGCGATGGCCGGGTCACCCCGCTGGCTCCCGACGAGACCCCGACGGGCGAGCACCACCAGACCTGGGCGCTCGAACGGGCGAGCCGGCGGTGGCGGCTGGATGTGTTCCGCGAACCCGCCGACGGCGACACCTGGATCTGCCGGCGGGACCCGACCATTCGGCGGCCGTACGCCGAGGTGCGCTGGTTCACCACCGATGGCATCCCCTATCTGGCGCCAGAGATCGTCTTGTTGTTCAAGGCAAAGGGCAGCCGCCCGAAGGACGTCGACGACCTCGCCCGCGTACTGCCGCTGCTGGATGGAGCGCGACGGCGCTGGCTGACGGCGGCATTGGCCCGTGTCCATCCGGGCCATCCGTGGCTCGGTCGGGTCGGGTATCCGACACTCGGCGATTAGGCTTGGCGGCGATGGCCTACTTAGATCACGCCGCGACCACCCCGATCCTCGACGAGGCGCTAGAGGCGTACGTCGTCGCCGCCCGCGAGGTCGGCAACGCGTCCTCGCTGCACGCCCCCGGCCGCTGCGCCCGTCGCAAGGTCGAAGAGTCTCGTGAGCGGGTCGCGGCCGCGCTCGGCGCCCGTCCTTCAGAGGTGATCTTCACGGGGGGTGGCACGGAGAGCGACAACCTCGCGGTCAAGGGGATCTACTGGTCGCGGCTTGCCGCGGACGCCAAGCGGGTCCGGATCGTGGCCAGCTCCATCGAGCACCATGCGGTGCTCGACGCCGTGGAGTGGCTCGCCAAGGCGGAGGGTGCGTGCGTGTCCTGGCTGCCGGTCGACGAGCTCGGACGGGTACGCGTCGACGCGCTGCGCGCCGAGCTCGACGAGCACGCCGATCACATCGCCGTGATCACCTCGATGTGGGCGAACAACGAGGTTGGGACCGTCCAGTCCGTGTCCGAGCTGGCGTCGCTGGCCGCGTCGCACGGCATTCCGTTCCACACCGACGCCGTGCAGGCGGTAGGACAGGTTCCGGTCGACTTCGGCCGGAGCGGTGCGGCCGCGCTGACGGTGACCGGGCACAAGCTCGGCGGTCCGATCGGGGTCGGCGCTCTGCTGCTCGGGCGCGACGTCGGCTGTGAGCCGCTGCTGCATGGCGGCGGTCAGGAGCGCGACGTGCGCTCCGGGACGCTGGATGCGCCGGGCGTGGTGGCGTTCTCCGTCGCGGTGGAGACGGCCGTCCGGCGGCGGAACGAGTCCGCCGCGCGGCTGGCCGCGCTCCGCGACGAGCTCGTCGCGCGGGTGCGTGCGATCGTGCCGGACGCGGTCTACAACGGCGACCCGGACGACCGGCTGCCGGGCAACGCCCACTTCTCGTTCCCCGGCTGCGAGGGCGACGCGCTCCTGCTCCTGCTCGACGCTCAGGGCATCGCCTGCTCGACCGGATCGGCATGCTCCGCCGGCGTGGCGCAGCCGTCCCACGTCATGCTGGCGATGGGCGTCGACGAGGCCCGCGCCCGGTCGACCCTCCGCTTCACGCTCGGCCACACCTCCACCTCGGCGGACATCGACGAGCTGATCGCCGCGCTGCCGAACGCGGTCGAGCGGGCCCGGCGCGCCGGGGCGCTCAAGACCGCCCGTGGCTGATCTCGCTCTCCCGCAACTCCGTCACAGTCGGGGTGTCCCGGGCCGCCCTGCCGCCCAACTCTGACGGAGTTGGGCGGCAGGAGCGGTCGGGCGGCCCGGATACCCTGGGTGGGTGCGAGTACTAGCGGCGATGTCCGGCGGGGTGGACTCGGCGGTGGCGGCCGCCCGAGCAGTCGACGCCGGGCACGACGTCACCGGCGTACACCTCGCGTTGTCGCTCAACCCGCAGACGCACCGCAGTGGCGCCCGCGGGTGCTGCACGCTGGAGGACTCGCGCGACGCCCGCCGCGCCGCCGACGTGGTCGGCATCCCGTTCTACGTGTGGGACATG
Organism: Micromonosporaceae bacterium; assembly: GCA_036506495.1. GTDB lineage: Bacteria > Actinomycetota > Actinomycetes > Mycobacteriales > Micromonosporaceae > DASXRC01. The sequence goes on from DASXRQ010000057.1 coordinate 10,547, forward strand.
GCCGAGCGGTTCCACGCCGACGTCGTGGAGGACTTCGTCGCCGAGTACGCCGCGGGGCACACCCCCAACCCGTGCCTACGGTGCAACGAGAAGATCAAGTTCGCCGCGGTCCTGGATCGCGCGCTCGCGCTGGGCTTCGACGCCGTGGTCACCGGCCACCACGCCAGGCTCGGCGCCGACGGCCTGCTGCGCCGCTCGGTCGACCTGGCCAAGGACCAGTCGTACGTGCTCGCGGTGCTGACCCGCGAGCAGCTCGCCCACTCGGTGTTTCCGCTGGGCGACTCGACCAAGGCCCAGGTGCGCGCCGAAGCCGCGGCCCGCGGCCTGGCCGTGGCGGACAAGCCCGACTCGCACGACATCTGCTTCATCGCCGACGGGGACACCCGCGGCTTCCTCGCCGGCCGGCTCGGCAACGCGCCGGGAGACATCCGGGACGGCGAGACCGGCGAGGTGCTCGGCCGGCACGACGGGGCGTACGCCTATACAGTCGGCCAGCGCCGGGGGCTGCGCCTGGACCGGCCCGCACCCGACGGCCGGCCGCGCTACGTGCTGTCGATCACGCCGGTGACCAACACCGTCACCGTGGGCCCGGCCGAGGCGCTCGAGGTCATGACCGTGTTCGCCGAGCGCCCGGTGTGGACCGGCGCGCCGGCGCCCACGGACGGGGATGGTGCCAGGGAGTGCCTCGTCCAGCTGCGCGCACACGGCGAGCCGGTGCCCGCGACCGTGCACGTCGTCGGCGACCGAGTGCGCGCCGACCTGCGGGAGCCGATGCGCGGGGTGGCCGCGGGCCAAGCCGTTGTGGCGTACCGGCCGGATCCCGCCGGCGACATCGTGCTCGGCTCGGCCACCATCACCGACGCCGCCCGGTAGCGTCCCAGGCGTGGCGGATCACGTGGCGGATCAGGCATGGCCGTGGCCGGCCGGCGCGGCGACCGGGGTCGGCTCGCTGCCCGGTACCGACGTCGAGGAGGCGCAGCGCGTCGTGCTCGGCGAGCTGCCCGACGTGCCCCACCTGCCCGAGCTACCCGACCGCGGGCCGGGCGCGGAGATGATCGGCCGCGGGGCGACGCTGCTCGTCGGGCTGCCGGTCGAGCTGTACGCGTCGCGCTGGCGCCTCGCCGCCCGGCCGGGCCGCGACCTGCGTCGCAGCCGGGACCTCCTGGAGCGCGATGTCGACGTGCTGACCGCGCAGGCGGCCGAGTTCGCCGGGCTGGTCAAGGTTCAGGCGACCGGCCCGTGGACGCTGGCGGCCGGCCTGGAGCTCCCGATCGGCGGGCTCGTGCTGCGCGACCCGGGCGCCGTGCGGGACCTCACCGATTCGCTCGCCGAGGGCGTGGCCGGTCACGTGGCGGACGTAGTCGCCCGGCTGCCGCGGGCCCGCGTGCTGCTACAGCTCGACGAGCCTTCGCTGCCGGCCGTGCTCGCCGGGCGGGTGGCGACGGAGAGCGGCCTCGGAGCGCACCGGCCGGTCGAGGCGACCGTGGCCCGGGCGGCGCTGGCGACCGTGGTGGCGGCCGCCGGCGTACCGGTGATCGTGCACTGCTGCGCCGCCGGCGTACCGCTGGATGTGCTCCGGGATTCCGGGGCGGCCGCGGTCGGTCTCGACCTCGCGCTCGTCGGCGATGACGACCTGGACGCCCTCGGCGAGGCCCTCGACGGTGGTCTTGGGCTGTTCGCCGGCGCCGCCGCCACCCGGCCGCTGTCCGATGGTGGCGCGCCGTCGTCGGCCGACATCGCCGACGTGGTACGCGGGGTCTGGCGCCGGCTGGGCTTTCCGGCGTCGCGGCTCGCCGAGCAGGCCGTGGTGACGCCGACATGTGGGCTCGCCGGGGCGCCGCCGGAGTACGCCCGGACCGTGCTGACCGCCTGCCGTGACGCCGGCCGCCGGCTGCTCGACGAGGCGTGACCGCGACCCCCTTTCAGTCGATCTAGGGCGAATGCTGGCGGTTGGAGATCCACTAACCAGTATTCGCCCTAGATCGACTGGGTGGGGGAGGGAGGGGACTACACCGCGGGGACCGGCGGCAGCTTGGCCACCGCGGCCGCGACCTCCTCGTCGCTCAGCTCGTGGTCGACGAGCTCGCCCGACAGGTAGGCGCCGTACGCCGCGAGGTCGAGGTGACCGTGGCCGCACAGCGCGGTGAGGATGACCTTTTCCTCGCCGGTCTCCTTGCATCGCAACGCCTCGTCGATGCAGGCGGCGAGCGCGTGGGTGGGCTCCGGTGCGGGCACGATCCCCTCGGACCGCGCGAACCGCACGCCTGCCTCGAAGCACTCGCGCTGGGTCTTGGCGACCGCCTCGAGCAGCCCCAGCTCGTAGATGTGCGAGATCAGCGGGGACATGCCGTGGTAGCGCAGCCCGCCGGCGTGGATCGGGTCGGGGATGAAGTCGTGGCCGAGCGTGTGCATCTTCATCAGTGGCGTCAGGCCGGCGGTGTCACCGAAGTCGTACGCGTACACGCCCTTGGTCAGCGACGGGCAGCTCGCCGGCTCCACCGCCCGGATCGTCGGGTCCATCCGGCCGGCCAGCTTCTCGCGCAGGAACGGGAACGCGAGGCCGGCGAAGTTCGAGCCACCGCCGGTGCAGCCGACAAGCAGGTCGGGCGTGAGACCAACCTTGGCGAACTGCAGCAGCGCCTCCTCGCCGATCACCGTCTGGTGCAGCAACACGTGGTTGAGTACGCTGCCCAGCGCGTAGTTGGTGTCGGCGTGCTGCGCGGCCACCTCGACCGCCTCGGAGATGGCGATGCCGAGCGAGCCGGGGGAGTCGGGGTGCTCCTCGAGCACCTTGCGGCCGGCGGCGGTCAGGTCGGACGGGGACGGGTGGATGACTCCGCCGAACGTCTCGATCATGATCTTCCGGTACGGCTTCTGGTCGTACGAGGCGCGCACCTGCCAGACCTCGCAGTCCAGACCGAACTGGGAGCAGGCGAACGCGAGTGCGGTGCCCCACTGGCCGGCGCCGGTCTCGGTCGTGAGCCGACGGATGCCCGCCGCCGCGTTGTAGTACGCCTGAGCGACCGCGGTGTTCGGCTTGTGCGAGCCGGCGGGCGACACCCCCTCGTACTTGTAGAAGATCTTGGCGGGCGTGCCCAGCGCCCGTTCCAGCCGCCACGCGCGGTAGAGCGGCGACGGACGCCAGAGCCGATAGACGTCGAGCACGTCCTCGGGGATGTCGACGTACCGGTCGGTGCTGACCTCCTGCAGGATCAGATCCATCGGGAACAGCGGCGCCAGGTCGTCGGGGCCGACCGGCTGCAGCGTGCCGGGGTGCAGGACCGGCGGTGGGGGCGAGGGCAGATCGGCGAGGATGTTGTACCAGCGGCGCGGGATCTCCGCCTCGTCCAGTGTGATCTTGGTAGCGGTCTGGGGGTCGCTCATGGTCCGACGCTAGCCCCCGACCCGCCCGCGCCGGGAGGGGCCGGCCGGATGTCGGACCGGGCCGATACGGTTCGGGGAGCGCGATCGTCACCGGAGGTGTTGGTGTCCGAGGAAGCCATCCCGCAGCAGGTCACCGCCGCCCAGGAGGCGGCCGCGGGGGTCGAGCCACCGCCCGCCGCCCGCGAACGGCACGCGGTGGTCGCCGAGGAGGTCGACCACCACCAGTACCGCTACCACGTGCTCGACGCACCGGAGGTCTCCGACGCGCAGTACGACGCGCTGTTCCGCGAGCTGCAGCAGCTTGAGGCGGAGTTCCCCGCGCTGCGCACGCCGGACTCGCCGACCCAGCGGGTCGGCTACGCGTACGCCGCACAGTTCGCGCCGGTCGAGCACATCGAGCGGATGATGAGCCTCGACAACGCGTTCAGCGACGAGGAGCTGGCCGGGTGGGCGGCCCGCGTGGAGCGTGACGCCGGGCAGTCGCCGACGTATTTGTGCGAGCTGAAGGTCGACGGTCTGGCGGTCAGCCTGACCTACGAGCGTGGCCGGCTGACGCGGGCGGCCACGCGGGGCGACGGGCGCACCGGAGAGGACGTCACGCCGAACGTGCGCACGATCGCCACGGTGCCCGAGCAGCTGACCGGCACCGACGCCTTTCCGGTGCCGGAGCTGCTAGAGGCGCGCGGCGAGGTGTTCTACCCAGTCGCGCGCTTCGCCGAGTTCAACGCGCTGCGCGTCGAGCAGGGCGAACCACCCTTCGCGAACCCGCGCAACGCCGCCGCCGGTTCGCTGCGGCAGAAGGATCCGCGGGTCACCGCGAGCCGCCCGCTGCGCATGGTCGTGCACGGTCTCGGTGCCCGACGCGGGTTCGAACCGGCCGCCCAGTCGCACGCGTACGAGGCCTGCACCGCCTGGGGCCTGCCGACGAGCACGCTGTGGCGGGTGGTCGACGATCTCGACGGCGTCCGGGCGTACATCGCGCACTACGCCGAGCACCGCCACGACGTGGAGCACGAGATCGACGGCGTCGTCGTCAAGGTGGACGCCGTCTCCATCCAGCGCCGCCTCGGCTCGACCAGCCGGGCGCCGCGCTGGGCGATCGCGTACAAGTACCCGCCGGAGGAGGTCAACACCAAGCTGATCGACATCCGCGTGAACGTGGGACGCACCGGCCGGGTCACCCCGTACGCCGCGCTCGAGCCCGTCAAGGTGGCCGGCTCGACCGTAGCGTTCGCGACCCTGCACAATGCGAGCGAGGTGGCGCGCAAGGGCGTGAAGATCGGCGACACCGTCGTCATCCGCAAGGCCGGCGACGTGATTCCCGAGGTGGTCAGCCCGGTCGTCGACCTTCGCGACGGGACCGAGCGCGACTTCGAGATGCCGACCGTCTGCCCCGAGTGCGGCACGCCGCTGCGGCCGGAACGGGAGGGCGACGCCGACATCCGCTGCCCGAACGGCCGATCCTGCCCGGCGCAGCTGCGCGAGCGCGTGTTCCACCTGGCGGGCCGCGGCGCGCTCGACGTCGAGGCGCTCGGCTACAAGGCCGCGATGGCCCTGCTGGAGTCGGGCATCATTCACGACGAGGGCGACCTGTTCCTCCTCGACGCGGAGCGGCTCTCGCGCAGCCCGTTCTTCGTCAACAAGGACGGCTCGCTCAGTGCGACCGCCACCAAACTGCTGGCCAACCTCGAAGAGGCCAAGCAGCGTCCGCTGTGGCGAATTCTGGTGGCGCTCTCGATCCGGCACGTCGGCCCGACGGCCGCGCAGGCCCTGGCCCGGGAGATGCGGTCGATCGACGCCATCGAGGCCGCCTCGACCGAGCGCCTCGCGGCGGTGGAGGGCGTGGGGCCACGGATCGCGGAGTCGCTGACGGAGTGGTTCCGGGTCGACTGGCATCGGGAGATCGTCGACAAGTGGCGCGCCGCCGGCGTACGGATGGCCGAGGAGCGCGCGGACAGCGGCCCGCGTCCGCTCGAGGGCGTGACGGTGGTCGTGACGGGCTCGCTCACGCGGTACTCGCGTGACCAGGCGAGTGAGGCGATCGCCGCTCGCGGGGGCAAGGTGAGCGGCTCGGTGTCCAAGAAGACCGGCTTCGTGGTGGTGGGCGACAACCCGGGCTCGAAGTACGACAAGGCCGTCGCGCTGAAGGTGCCGGTCCTCGACGACGAGGGCTTCGAGGTGCTCTTGGAGAAGGGCCCGGACGCGGCCGAGAAGGTCGCGCAGCGAGGCGAATGACGAGTGCGTGGAGTTAGCGGGCGATAACGGATGGTGTCGGTCTCGTTGCCGTGTATCTCAACTTAGTTACGACGACGTCCGATTCGTACTTTCGGACATCACTGTGGGCCAACGAGGTCGTTTCAATGGCGATGACCGTCGAGATGAACGTTCGGCACGCACGATCACGTGGCATTGAGTGGCGGTTCGGCCCGGCGTAGCGTCGGGCCAGGTGACGGCGTCGGGAGGTACGCATGGAGGCCGCATCGCTGCGGAACTCCGTCCCCCCCGATCGGGTGGCGCCATTCTTCGGATTCGTCGGATCCGTCGTCACGCTCGGCGCATTGGTCGTGGCCGTTCCGGTGGCCGAGCTGCCGGCGCAGCTTGCCGAACTGCCGGCCGCGTTTTGGGTAATGGCCGCGCTGGCCGTGCTCGGCGACTCACGACCGTTCACACCGCCGGGCCGTCGGCAGAGTTCCGCGATCTTCCCCTCGATCTGCTTCACCTTCGCGATCCTCCTCGCCTGGGGGCTAGGCCCGGCGATCGCCGTGCAGGCCGCCGCCGTCGCCGTGTCGAGCTGGCGCATGCGGCACGCGGCGTGGCGCGCCGTGTTCAACGTCGGGCAGTATGCGCTGGCGCTCGGCGCCGCGGCCGGCATGATCCGGCTCATCGGTGGCGCGCATCCGCTGGACGCGAACGGGCAGACCTGGCGGGACGCCGCCGCGGTGGTGGCCGGCGCGGCCGCCTGGTTCGCCATGAAATACGGGACGGTCACCATCGCGGTGCGGCTTCGGTTCGGCGGGCGGTGGTGGTCGGAGTTCACCCGCGCCCTCGGCGTCGAGCTGCTGTCGACCGGCTCGCTGCTGTTGCTCGCCCCGATCCTGGTCGCCGCGGTGGAAATCAGCGCCGCCCTGATCCCGCTGGTGGTGGTGCCGCTCTACGCGGTGTACCGCATGGCCCGGCTCTCCACCGAGCAGGAGCGGCTCGCCCGGCTCGACCCGCTGACCGGGCTCGCGAACAGGAAGGCGCTGATGTCCGAGGTGGCCGAGCACGCCGCGACCCAGGCCGCGCGCGCGGCCAAGGGGGAGGCGGACCGGCACTTCGCGCTGCTGTTGCTCGATCTCGACCGGTTCAAGCACGTGAACGACGCGCTCGGGCACGAGGTCGGCGACCGCCTGCTCGTCGAGGTGGGTCGCCGGCTGTCGCGGGTCGTTGACGAGAGTGACCTCGTCGCGCGGCTAGGTGGGGACGAGTTCGCGATCCTGGCGCCCCGGCTCCACGGCGCCGGGGAGGCCAGCGCGCTCGCGGCCCGCGTCACCACCGCACTCGCCGAACCGGTGTCCCTCGACGGACTCCCACTCGACGTCGGTGGCTCGATCGGCATCGCGCTCTATCCCGAGCACGGCGATGACTTCGCCGCGCTCATGCGGCACGCAGACGTGGCGATGTACGACGCGAAACACCGCGGCGACGCGGTCGCGGTGTACGCACCGGAGTCCGATCACAACTCGGCCGAGCGGCTCGGTCTGGTCGCCGATCTGCGCAGCGCGCTGGAGAGCAACGGCTCCCGGCTGAATGGTCGCCACCGCGCCGAGCCGGACGACGAGACCACCGGCGTCGACGGCGCGTCCGGGCTGCAGCAGGGCGCGGTCGGGCTCAACGGTCGGGCCGCGGGCGAGATCGCCATGTACTACCAGCCGCAGGTCGACATCGGTACCGGCACGGTGGTCGGAGTCGAGGCGCTGCTGCGGTGGCGGCATCCGCTCCGTGGACTGGTCGACCCCGAGGAGCTGATCCGGGTGGCTGAGCAGAGCGCGGTGATGCGCCTGCTCACCCGGCGAGTGATCGACGACGTGGTCGAGCAGATCGCGAAGTGGGCGGCCGCCGGCGTGCAGCTTCGGGCGTCGCTCAATGTGAGCGTGCGGGATCTGCACACCGCCGAGATCACGGAGCAGATATCCGACCGGCTGGCGCGGTATGGCGTCCCGCCGGACCGGCTCCAGCTGGAGATCACCGAGGGTGCGCTGATGGCCGACCCGCGACGGGTCCTGGCAACGATCTCCGAGCTGCACCGGATCGGGGTCGCGATCGCGCTGGACGACTTCGGGACCGGCTACTCGTCGATGCAGCACCTGCGCCGGCTGCCGCTGGCGGAGGTGAAGATCGACCGGTCGTTCGTGCTGGGCATGGCCGCCGACGCCGACGACGCCGCGATCGTGCGCTCCATCATCGAGCTCGCCGGCGCGCTGGGCCTGCGGGTGGTCGCCGAGGGCGTCGAAGACGAGCGCACGTGGCGGCTGCTGCACAGGTCCGGCTGTCACATCGCCCAGGGCTGGTTCTACGCGCGGCCGATGCCCGGCGACGAGCTGGTTGGGTGGCTCGCGCGCTATCGGCCGTTGTCGCCGCGCCGCTAGCACCCCGCCTCGGCCGGTGACCGAACGCCACAAATAGACTCGCTCGGGTCGCCGGGCGCATGCGACGCTGCGCTCGGGCCGAGAGCGAGGGGGACCCGCATGACCGCCATCTCCCGCGAGGAGGTCGCGCACCTGGCGCGCCTGTCGCGGCTCGCCGTCACCGAGGAGGAGCTGGACACGTTCGCGGGCCAGCTCGACGTCATCCTCCAGGCGGTCGCCCGCGTGGGGCAGGTCGCCGCGGCCGACATTCCGCCCACCTCGCACTCGGTGCCGCTGACGAACGTGTTTCGCGATGACGTCCTCGTGCCGTGCCTGTCCCGGGAGGACGTGCTCGCCGGAGCTCCGGACACCGAAGCCGGGCGGTTCCGCGTACCGCGGATCCTGGAGGAGGAGCCGTGACGGACGTGACCAGGCTGACCGCGGCGGACGTCGGCACCGCGATCGCCCGGGGCGAGGTCTCCGCGGTCGAGGTCGTCCGGGCCCACCTCGACCGGATCGCCGCCGTCGACGAGAGGGTGCACGCGTTCCTCCACGTCGACGCCGCCGGGGCGCTCGCCGCGGCGGAGGCCGTCGACGCTCGCCGCGCGGCCGGCGAGCGGCTCGGTCCGCTGGCCGGCGTGCCGGTCGCGGTAAAGGACGTGATTACCACCCGCGGCCTGCCGACGACGTGCGGATCGAAGATCCTGGAGGGCTGGCGGCCGCCGTACGACGCGACCGTGGTCGAGCGGCTGCGCGACGCGGGCCTGGTGCTGCTCGGCAAGACGAACATGGACGAGTTCGCGATGGGCTCATCGACGGAGTACTCCGCGTACGGTCCCACCTACAACCCGTGGGATCTGAACCGCATCCCCGGCGGTTCGGGCGGGGGCTCGGCTGCCTCGATCGCGGCGTACGAGGCTCCGCTGGCGATCGGCACCGACACGGGCGGCTCCATCCGGCAGCCGGGCGCGGTCACCGGCACGGTCGGCAGCAAGCCGACGTACGGCGGCACGTCGCGATATGGCCTGGTGGCGTTCTCCTCATCGCTGGACACGCCCGGGCCATGCGCCCGCACGGTCGAGGACGCGGCCTTGTTGCACGCCGTCATCGGCGGCCACGACCCGTGCGACTCGACGTCGATTCCCGCGCCCGTGCCACCCGTCGTCGAGGAGGCCCGGCGCGGCGCGACCGGCGACCTGACCGGCGTACGGCTGGGCCTCGTCACCGAGTTTTCCGGCGAGGGCGCGGAGCCCGGCGTGCTGGCCGCGTTCCGGGACACGATCGACGCGCTGACCAAGCTCGGCGCGGAGGTCGTCGAGGTCTCTTGTCCACACTTCGAGTACGCCCTGCCGGCGTACTACCTGATCGCGCCGAGCGAGTGCTCGTCGAACCTCGCGCGGTTCGACGGCGTCCGATACGGGCTGCGGGTCGGCGACGACGGCACCCGCACCCTCGAGGAGGTCATGTCGCTCACCCGGGACGCGGGGTTCGGCCCGGAGGTCAAACGACGGATCATGATCGGCACGTACGCCCTGTCGTCCGGCTACTACGAGGCCTACTACGGCCAGGCACAGAAGGTGCGTACGCTCATCACGCGCGACTTCACCAGCGCGTTCGAACAGGTCGACGTGCTGATTTCACCGACGACGCCGTTCGTGGCGTTCCCGTTCGGTTCGCGGACCTCCGATCCGTATCAGATGTACCTGGCCGACCTGTTCACAATCCCGTCCAACCTGTACGGCGGCCCGGCCATCTCTGTCCCATGTGGACTTTCTGGGGGCCTGCCGGTCGGCTTCCAGGTGATGGCGCCGACACTGGCCGACGACCGGATGTACCGGGTCGCCGCCGCGGTCGAGTCCGCCATCGGCAGGCTCACCCCGCCGGAGCTGTCCGGATCCCGTCCCGATGTGGAGTCTCGATGAGCACGACCGCGCTGCCCGCGTTTGACGACGTGACCGCCCGCTACGAGCCGGTCATCGGGCTTGAGGTGCACGTCGAGCTGGACACGAACACCAAGATGTTCTGCGGCTGCCCGACCACTTTCGGTGCCGAGCCGAACACCCAGGTGTGCCCCGTCTGCCTGGGTCTGCCGGGCAGCCTGCCGGTGGCCAACCGGGCGGCCATCGAGGCGACGATCCGGATCGGCCTCGCGCTCAACTGCGACATCGCGGAGTGGTGCCGGTTCGCCCGCAAGAACTACTTCTACCCGGACATGCCGAAGAACTTCCAGATCAGCCAGTACGACGAGCCGCTGTGCACCAACGGCTGGCTGGATGTGGAGACCGAGGGCCGCGTGGTCCGGGTCGAGATCGAACGCGTGCACCTGGAAGAGGACACCGGCAAGACCCTGCATGTCGGGGGCGCGACCGGCCGGATCCACGGCGCGACCGAGTCGCTGGTCGACTACAACAGGGCCGGCATCCCACTCGTGGAGATCGTCACCAAGCCGGTCCCCGGCACCGGCGCGCTGGCGCCGATCGTCGCCCGGGCGTACGTCCGGGAGCTGCGCGACGTGGTCCGCTCGCTCGCCGTGTCCGATGTCCGCATGGAGCAGGGTTCGCTGCGCTGCGACGTGAACACGTCGCTGAACCGCCCGGGCGAGGCGTGGGGCACCCGCACGGAAACCAAGAACGTGAATTCGCTGCGCAGTGTGGAACGGGCGGTGCGCGCGGAGATGATCCGGCAATCGGCGGTGCTGGACGGCGGCGGCCGCGTCGTCCAGGAAACCCGGCACTTCCACGAGGACACCAGCGACACGACGTCGGGCCGGTCCAAGGAGACCGCAACCGACTACCGGTACTTCCCGGAGCCCGATCTGGTGCCGCTCGCACCGGATCCGGCGTGGGTCGCCGAACTCCGGGCCGCGCTACCCGAGCTGCCGCGGGTGCGTCGGGCCAGGCTGCGTGCCGACTGGGGACTGTCCGAACTGGACATGCAGGCCATCGTGAACGCCGGCGCGGTCGAGCTCATCGACGAGACCGTGGCTGCCGGGGCCACGCCCGACGCCGCCCGGAAGTGGTGGCTGGGCGAACTCTCGCGCCGTGCCAACGAGGTGGGGGTCGACCTCGCCGCGGTCGGTGCCTCACCCGCCGACGTGGCGGAACTGCAGGGCCTGGTCGACGCCGGGAAGCTGAGCGACAAGCTCGCCCGTACCGTGCTCGAGGGGGTCATCGCCGGCGAGGGATCGCCGAAACAGGTGGTGGCCGCCCGCGGTCTCGAGATGGTCTCCGATACCGGCGCGCTGACGGCCGCCGTCGACGAGGCGATCGCCGCCAACCCAGACGTGGCCGACAAGGTCCGGGACGGGAAGATCGCGGCGGCCGGTGTGCTGGTCGGCGCGGTCATGCGGTCAACCAGCAACCAGGCGGACGCCAAGACCGTCCGCGAGCTGATCCTGTCGCGCCTGGGTGCGGGAGCCTGACCGGCCGCCCGCGCTGGCGCCCGAGCGCCCGGAGGGCCCGAGCGCCCAACTCTGACGGAGTTGGGGGTTCAGGGCCCGTCGGGCCCGACTCTGACGGAGTTGGGGGTTCAGGGCCCGCGCGGTCGTGTCCCTGGGGTGGTGTAAATGACAACGGACGTAGGTTCCTTTCGAGACCGCCAAGTCGTCGACAGGAAGGACTACGCCCGTGTCTCGTCGAGTATCGCCCAGCGAGCAGATCCGTGCGCAGATCGATGCC
>DASXRQ010000058.1:0-7629 GCA_036506495.1 Micromonosporaceae bacterium
TGGACTGCGACGGTCGTGCGGCAAGACCAAGCAGGGCGTGGCCGCACGTTGTCGCGAACCCGACCGGGAGACGCGTCAACGGCCGAGAGCCACAGGCGGCTAACCGAGTGACCATCCGCGGACGTCCGGGGATGCCAACTCGTCCAACGTTCTGGTCTCAATCTTGGTCTCATTCGCCCACGTTCGGCGAGGTGCGGATGACGCACCGGCCCATCCGGGACCTGGGCCACGTACCTCCTTGCACTGCAGCAGACGCAAAATCTCAGACCTCGAAAGCGTGTGAGGGTTTACGCCCTCCGCGGGTTCAAATCCCGCCGCCACCGCTCCCGTGGAAGCGCCCGTCGGCCCACGCGAAGCGCCCGTCGGCCCACGCGCCGGCGGGCGTCTGCGATCCCACGCGCGTCAACCACGGGTTGACCGCGCCACTCCGTCAACCTAGAGTTGACGCATGGAGCCCAGACTCGACGACCTCGTCGCCGACGTACGCAACGGGCGCCCGGACGCCGGCCCGCTCGGGCACCTCTCCGACGCCGTCCTCGCCGCGCAACGCCTCGGCGAAGTCGCCGACGCACTGATTGGCCACTTCGTGGACGAGGCGCGCCGGTCTGGGGCCTCGTGGACCGAGATCGGGCAGAGCCTGGGCGTGACGAAGCAGGCCGCGCAGAAGAGGTTCGTGGCGAGGGGCGTGGCGACGGACGTGGTGGGAGGCGGGGTGGCGACCGAGGCGCTCGCCCGGTTCACCGAGGCGGCCCAGCGCGCCATCGTCGCGTCCCAGGAGGAGGCGCGGCGGACCGGGCACGACCACGTCGGAGGCGTACACGTCGTGCTCGGGCTGCTGCACGAGCCGGAGAGCTTGGCGGCCCGGGCGATCGAGGCGCAGGGTGTCGCCCTCGCGGCGGCCCGGAAGGCGGTCATTGCCGTCCTCGGCCAGCCGGCGACCGCCGTGCCCGACCACATCCCGTACTCCCCCGAGGCGAAGAAGGTCCGCGAGCTGGCCGTTCGGGAGGCGCTGCGGCTCGGCCACGCACAGGTCGGCACCGACGACATCCTGCTGGCGGTCCTGCGCGACAGACGGGGAGCCGGCGCCCGTGCGCTCACCGCGCTCGGCATCCGTCGCGATAGGACGGAGCGGTGTCTCAGGGATGAGGCGCGGGGCGAGTCGCGGGAGTGACGCCACGGGGCTCAGCAGGTCCCGAAGCCGTCGTCGAAGAGTCGCTGGGCGTACGTGCGGTAGCCGACCACGAGCTTCTGCACGGTGTGCCCGTCATGGAGGAAGAGGTAGGCCCGGTCGCCCGTGACCATCATGAGGCCGTCGAAGCGGTACGTGCCGGCCGGCGCCGTCAGCGCCAGCAGATGCGGGTAGGCGGCCCGGACCGTGGGCAGCGGCGATCCCACGCCGACGCCCTCGGGTGTATGCAGCGGAAGGTACGCCCACACCAGCACCAGCCTGCCGCCGGCGAACACTGGGCTGGCGTTCGGTACGCCCGCGAGCCGCGGCCCGCACCCGCCAGGCTCGCGAACGATCTGACCGCGCCGCTCTAGCTCGGCCATCGTGTCGCCGAACTGGACGTTCTGCACCCCGCCGGGGTGTACGACGTCCGGGCCGTACGTCGTGGCGGTCATCCCTCTGGCCGCCGGCGTCACGTCGCGGTCGGCGCCGGCACACCCGCCGATCAACAGCGCCGCCAGCGCGCACAGGACGAGTCTCACCCTTGCCATGACGCCCCTCCTCGGCAACCCAGGGTAATGACGTCATTGCGGAAGCGGCGGGACTCTACGGCCCAACTCGGTCACAGTTGGGCATCGCGGGTCTCACGGCGGCGTGACTTCCCACGACAGCAGGAGGTGGAAAGCTATACTCGCAGATGTAGAATATCGGTACTGGTGAGGTAACGGTCTCCGCCTACTACCACCGACGCCGCACCAGTCGCGGCTCGGATGCGTCCGGCGCGCCCGCCCACGTCCATGTCTCGGCCCACGTCCATGTCTCGGCGACCGCCGCGCGCCGCGACCTGGACGGAAAGCGGAGGATGCGGGATTCGAACCCGCGAGGGGTCGCCCCCAACACGCTTTCCAAGCGTGCGCCCTAGGCCTCTAGGCGAATCCTCCGCGGCAAGGATACGACAGCGGTTTCGGTGACGGCCCTCACCGGCACGGCCGGGCGCCCGGCCGCCCGCCACCGGGCACCCCGGCGGGTACAGTTGTCCGAGCCCCTCGTGCGGCGTACACCCCGTGAACCTCCCCAGGGCCGGAAGGCAGCAAGGATAAGCGGGCTCTGACGGGTGCACGGGGGGCCCTATCGCATCCCGAGCGTATGAGCGGCCGGCCGGCGGACGCGGGTGCCCGCGGACGCGGCCACCCGCGCGGACGCGGCCACCGCGCGGACGCGGCCACCCAACGGGGCCACTCCACCCTGTCGGCCCCGGGCGGTACCGTGGCTGCGGATCGACCCGAGCTCCAGGAGGTGTGCGGGCGTGGCGCTGGCGCTCTATCGCAAGTATCGGCCGCGAACGTTCGCGGAGATCATCGGTCAGGAGCACGTCACCGAGCCGCTGACCCAGGCACTCCGGACGGGCCGGCTGCACCACGCGTACCTCTTCTCGGGCCCGCGTGGCTGCGGCAAGACGAGCTGCGCCCGGATCCTGGCCCGCTCGCTCAACTGCGTAAGGGGGCCCACGCCCGAGCCGTGCGGCGAGTGCGAGTCCTGCCGGAGCCTGGCCAACGAGGGGGCCGGCTCGATCGACGTCATCGAGATCGACGCGGCCTCGCACGGTGGCGTCGACGACGCTCGGGAGCTGCGGGAGCGGGCATTCTTCGCCCCGGTGGCGAGCCGCTACAAGATCTACGTCATCGACGAGGCGCACATGGTCTCGCCGGCCGGCTTCAACGCGCTGCTCAAGCTCGTGGAGGAGCCGCCGGACTACGTCATGTTCGTCTTCGCCACGACCGAGCCCGAGAAGGTGCTCGGGACGATCAAGTCGCGCACCCACCACTACCCGTTCCGGCTGATCCCGCCCGGGGTGCTCCGCCCGTACCTGGAAAAGCTCTGCCAGGAGGAGGGCGTGGCCGTCGAGCCCGCCGTCTTCCCGCTGGTGGTGCGCGCGGGAGCCGGCAGCGTCCGGGACGCGCTCTCGGTGCTGGACCAGCTGATAGCCGGCGCCGGCCCGGAGGGCGTCGCGTACTCCCGCGCGGTGGCGCTGCTCGGCGTCACCGATGTCACGCTGATCGACGAGATGTGCGATGCGGTGGCGGCCGGCGACGGAGCCGCGGCGTACGCGACCATCGACCGGGTCGCGGAGGCCGGCCACGATCCGCGCCGGTTCGCCTCCGACCTGCTGGAGCGGCTGCGGGATCTGATCATCTTGCAGCAGGTTCCGGACGCCGTCACCAAGGGCCTGCTCGACGCACCGGCCGATCAGCTGGAGCGCATGGCCGGGCAAGCCGAGCGCATCGGACCGGCCACGCTGTCCCGCTGTGCCGACATCGTCCACAACGGACTCGTCGAGATGCGCGGCACAACGGCTCCCCGGCTGCTGCTGGAGCTGATCTGTGCCCGCATGCTGCTGCCCGGCGCGGACGACTCGGGCGGCGCGCTGTTGCAGCGACTCGAGCGCATGGAGCGCCGTCTGACGCTGTCCACCGGGAACGGCCCGGCCGCCGCGCCGGCGAGCGCGCCGCCGGCCACCGCCGGGTCCACGATCCCGGCGACCGATCCGGGGGTACGCCCAGAGCGCACGTCCGCGCCGGCGAGCGCCCCTGCAGCCGAACCCGCGCCGCCGGCGCTCGACGCGGCCGCGGTCCGCCGGGTCTGGGACGAGATCTTGGGTCAGGTCGCACGGAAGAGCAAGCGCGCCGCCGCGGTGGTGCGTGAAGCGACCGTGCGCGAGGTCGACGGCTCCACGATCGTCCTGGTGTTCCGGCACAGCGTGCACGCGAACATGCTGGAGGCCTCGCCCGAGCTGCTCGTCGACGCGCTCTATGAGGTGCTCGGCGGGCGGTGGGAGGTGCGCTGCGAGGTCGGCGGGGACGCGCGGGGCGACCCCTTTCGCGCCGCCCCCGCCGCGCCCGTGACCGGCGTGGCCGCCCCCGCGACCGGCCCGGCCGCGGTGGTCGCCGCGGCGGCGAGTGGCGGTGCGGCGACGCCGGGCGGGCACGCCGGCGAGAGCGACTGGCCGCGGCCGGCCACGCCCGGCGGTGACCCACCCGGCGGCGACGCGGCCGGCGGCGACGCGTCGGGCGGCGACGGCGGGCCGCCCGGAAGCGATGGCTTCGATCCCGGCGACGAGCCGCTGGACGATGGCGTCGCCACCGCCGTCCGGCAGACCAGCGAGCAGCAGGCGTTGCGATTGCTGCAGCAGCACCTCGGCGCGGAGAAGATCGGCGAGGTCGACGCCAGGTAGCAGACCACCCGCATTAGGCTCGGAGTGACCGATCCGCCGACCAAGGAGTCGTCGTGCGTCCAGGGGGACAGCCCAATCTGCAGCAGCTGATGAAGCAGGCGCAGAAGATGCAGGAACAAATGGCGACCGCGCAGGCGGAGCTGGCCGAGGCGGAGGTCACCGGCACCGCGGGCGGTGGCCTGGTCACCGTGGTCGTCTCCGGGACGGGCGAGGTGCGGTCGGTCAAGATCGACCCCAAGGCGGTCGACCCCGACGACGTCGAGACGCTCGAGGACCTGGTGCTGGCCGCGGTCCACAACGCCACGGAGGCCGCCCGCCAGCTGACCGAGCAGAAGATGGGGCCGCTGGCGGGCGGCCTGGGTGGCCTCGGCCTGCCCGGGTTCTGAGCCAGAGTCCATGTACGAGGGCGTAATCCAGGATCTGATCGACGAACTCGGTCGTCTCCCCGGTGTGGGACCGAAGAGCGCCCAGCGCATCGCGTTCCACATCCTGTCGGCCGACCCGGCGGACGTGCACCGGCTGGCGGCGGCGCTGGAGAAGGTCAAGGAGCGGGTGCGGTTCTGCGCGACCTGCTACAACGTCGCGGAGTCTGAGCAGTGCCGGATCTGCCGGGATCCGCGGCGTACCGATGAGGTCCTCTGCGTCGTCGAGGAGCCCAAGGACGTGGTGGCAATCGAGCGAACCGGCGAGTTCCGCGGCCGGTACCACGTACTCGGTGGGGCGATCAACCCGCTGGAGGGGATCGGCCCGGACAACCTGCGCATCCGCGAGCTGATGGCCCGGCTCAATGACGGGACGGTCAAGGAGCTGATCGTGGCCACCGACCCGAATACCGAGGGGGAGGCGACCGCCACCTACCTCGGGCTGTTGGTCAAGCCGATGGGCATCGCGGTCACCCGGCTCGCCAGCGGGCTACCGGTCGGCGGTGATCTCGAGTACGCCGACGAGATCACGCTGGGTCGCGCCTTCGAGGGCCGCCGCGCGATCTGACGTTGCCCGTTCAGTCTTAAAACCGATCAATATGCTCAAACACGGTGCATCAGACATTTTTCTCTGCGCCCGATGTAACAGCGCCATCACATTGCGGACTGGGGTTGGTCACATCGCCCCTTCCGGCTTGACCGGCGGCGGCCCGGCCGGCGAAGGTGCCGTTACTGCCGGGTGACGCACGTCTCTGACGGCCGCCGGACCGCGCCGAAAATCGCTGCCCGGTTGCCGCGAGACCGCCGACGGGCCACGTGTAACTTGTGGCACGCGAAGCGTGTAATGCTCGCCTCGCAGTGGGGCCCCGGTGGCGGATATGCTGCCCGGCCGAGGCAAGGCCGGCGCCGGTGCGCCGGAGCAGGGAGAGGACGAGGCGACATGGGCGGTCCTACCGAAATGACCGAGGCCGCCGCACAGGCGCGGACGGCCGAGCCGCTGGCCGGCGAGGAGCTGGCCGTCGTCGAAGGCGCGGCGATCGAGGGTCGGTCGCTTCGCCAGATCGCCTGGCGACGTCTCAAGCGGGACAAGGGCGCGATGGCGGGCGCTGTCGTCATCATCCTGCTAATCCTCATGGCCCTGTTCGCGCCGCTGATCGTCAAGGCCTTTGGGTACCCGCCCAACTCCGTCCACCCCGAGACGCTGGATCCCGCGACCCAGGCGCCCCTGTACCAGTTCCCGTTCGGGAAGTTCAGCTCGGCCCACTACTTCGGTACCGACGCGCCGCTGGGCCACGACCTGTTCAGCGAGACCGTCTACGGCGCGCGGATCTCGCTCCTCGTCGCGTTCTTCGCCACCGTCCTCTCGGTCGTGATCGGCGCGACGCTCGGCCTGGTCGCCGGCTACTTCGGCGGCTGGATCGACACGGTCGTCAGCCGGGCGATGGACGTGTTCCTCGCCTTCCCGATCCTCGTCTTCGCCATCGCGCTGGCCGGCGTCGTGCCCGACACCGCCTTCGGCCTGAGCGGCGGAAGCCTGCGGGTCGTCTTGTTGATCTTCATCATCGGCTTCTTCAACTGGGGTTACATCGCGCGTGTCATCCGCGGTCAGACCCTGTCGCTGCGCGAGCGCGAGTTCGTGGACGCGGCCCGCAGTCTCGGCGCCCGCGGTCCGTACATCCTTTTCAAGGAGATGCTGCCGAACCTCATCGCACCCATCCTGATCTACGCGACGCTGCTGATCCCTACGAACATCCTGTTCGAAGCGGCGCTGTCCTTCCTCGGCGTCGGCATCCAGCGGCAGGCCAGCGGAGAGCCGATGGTCACCTGGGGCGGCATGCTCTCCGAGGCGGTGCACTACTACACGCTGCCGCATTTCATGTTCTGGCCCGGTATAGCGATCTTCATCACCGTGCTGGCGTTCAACCTCTTCGGCGATGGACTGCGCGATGCGCTGGATCCCAAGACCCGATGAGCCAAGGTTCCCGTAACGACGAGACTCCTACAACGAAGGGGAGTAGCAAATGAGGAAAAGAGTGGTGACCGCGGTCGCAACCAGCGCCGTGCTCGCCCTTGGCCTCGCCGCGTGCGGCGGTGGCGGCGGCAACAACAACCAGAACAAGACCACGAACACGCCCCAGTTCAACGCGGCGATCGACAAGATCTTTAACCCTTCTGACAAGAAGGGCGGGATCATGAAGTTCGCCATCTCGTCGAACTGGGACTCGACGGACCCAGGCGACACGTACTACGGCCTATCCTGGAACCTGATCCGGACCTACACCCGGGCATTGACAATGTTCAAGGTCGCGCCGGGCAAGGCGAGCGCTGAGCTCGTCGGTGACCTCGCTGAGGGCCTGGGCACGGCGAGCGACGGTGGCAAGACCTGGACGTACAAGCTGCGCGAGGGCCTGAAGTACGAGGACGGCACGCCGATCACGTCGAAGGACGTCGCGTATGGCGTGTCGCGGTCGCTGGAGAAGGGGACGCTTGTCAACGGCCCCACCTATTTCAACGACTTCCTCGACCTGAAGGGCTACAAGGGCCCGTACACGAGCAAGGGCCAGAACAACCCAGCGATCGAAACCCCGGACGACCGGACGATCGTGTTCCACCTGGTGAAGGCGTTCGGTGGCTTCGACTACTTCGCGATGCTCCCAGCCACGGCTCCGGTGCCGCAGGCGAAGGACACCGGCGTGAAGTACAAGGAGCACCCGATCTCCTCCGGCCCGTACATGTTCAAGACGTACGAGCAGGACAAGAGCTTCACGCTCGTCCGCAACCCGAACTGGGACCCGAAGACCGACCCG
>DASXRQ010000059.1:0-6426 GCA_036506495.1 Micromonosporaceae bacterium
GTGGTCGGTCGTCGGGTCGGCAGGATGATCGATCGTGCTGATGCGATTGGCCTATCTGACCGTCTCCAACGTGTTCGCCGTGCTGCGCCTGCTTGCGGTCAGTGATCGAGAGAAGGACGCCGAGATCCTTGCCCTGCGCCACCAGCTCGGCGTGCTCCAGCGGCAGCTCGGTGACCAGCGGGTGCGCTTCAGCCCGGCCGATCGGGCATTGCTGGCCGCGCTGTTGCACCCGCTGCCCCGACAGGCGTTGCGGGGACTGCGGTTTCTGGTACGCCCGGACACCGTCCTACGGTGGCACCGCGACCTGCTCGCCCGTCGACACGCCGCACGGTCACGGCCCAAACACCGAGGACGGCCACCACCGTCCGGTCCTTTCGCGTACTGGTCCTACGGCTAGTCACCGAGAACCCCAGCTGGAGGTACCGGCGCGTGCGCGGCCAACTGCTGATACTCGGTATCAAGGTCGCCCCCTTGTCCGCGGCGACCCTGTTGGTGGCACCTTCGGTCACGACGGCACGGATGGGGGTGTCGGTGGCGGCGGCGCCGATGGCTTCGTCGCCCTATCGACATGCCGACCGCGCCGATCCGGCGGCCGTCGACATCCGGTCGGGCTTGCAGGAACGACACCGCCGCTGCGATGCCGCGGTCGCCGTACCAGCCGAAGTCCATCACCCGGTCGCCGCTGCGTCCGTGCCCACGCACGTCGAACAAGCGGCACCCCGTAGCCGTGCCGGGGCTCAGCACCTTGCCAAAGATCTTGTCCGTAACCGGCGGCGAAACAGGCTGGTGGGCACGTCGGGAGGCTGTCGGAGTTACGGACAAGACCTCTGAGCAGGTGCTTAGGACGACGGCGTGCGCCAGCACGTCGGACCGGGTCGAGCCAGGACTGTACAACAGCACGACCGCCGCCGGGTTGGTTGACGGGATGTACCAGCCCGACAGCCGAAGCCCGTCGGACGTCGCAAACTCATATCCTGATAGGCGAGGCCCCGGTGAGGTGGCGTGGTGGAACCCACATCAGTGCGCGCCACGTTCGCCGCCACCACCGGCTGGATGCCCGACCACAGCGAGACGTACGCGATGAGGAGGAGTGCCGGCACCACCAGCAACTGCCACCGCAGGTATGTGGAGTGCACGGTTCGCGTACTGCGCCCAGACCGACAGCTGGGGCGGTCAGCAGATTCGGGGGAGTTGCTCGCCGACGAGCATGTCGACGATCCGCGTGCCGCCCATGAGCGTGTTCATCAGTACCCGGCCGGGATGCTCGTTGACCACCACGCCGAGGCGTACGGCGCTGAGCGCTTCGGGCAGGGATCGCATCGTGGCCAGCAGCGCGTCGGCCGTGTCTGGTGCGGTGATGGCCACGAGGCAGCCTTCGTTGGCGACGTGCAGCGGGTCCAGGCCGAGCAGTTCGCAGGCGGCGGCGACGGTGGGCGGGACGGGTATCGCCTGCTCGTCGATCTCGATGCCGACCTGGGATGCCGTGGCGATCTCGTTCAGCGCCGATGCCACTCCGCCGCGGGTGGGGTCGCGCATGACGTGGATGTCCGGACCTGCGTCGGCCAGCATCGCCGCGACGAGTCGGTGCAGCGCGCGGGTGTCGGAGGCGATCTCGGTCTCGAACCCGAGCGACTCGCGGGTGCTCAGCACGGTGGTGCCGTGCGCGCCGATCGGCCCGGACAGCAGCACGACGTCTCCGGGGCGGGCGAACGCGGCCGAGATGTGGGCCTGGGGTAGGCGGCGGCCGATCCCGGTGGTGGTCACGAAGATCCCATCTGCGGCGCCACGCCCGACGACCTTGGTGTCCCCGGTGACGACCGGCACGCCGGCGGCGGCTGCGGCGGCGCCGACCGAGGCGGTCACGCGGCGTAGATCGGCGATCGGGAAGCCCTCCTCGATGACGTAGGTGACGGCCAGCGCCACCGGCATCGCGCCCATCATCGCGAGGTCGTTGACGGTGCCGTGCACGGCCAGGGCGCCGATGTCGCCGCCGGGGAAGAACAGCGGGCTGACCACGAACGAGTCGGTGCTGAGCACGAGGTCGACGCCGTCGACGTCGATGACGGCGGCGTCCTCGGGCACGCCGGTGCTGGCGGCGGCGCCGAGGGCGGGGACCAGGACGTCGCGCAGCAGTTCCGCGGAGAGTTGGCCGCCGCTGCCATGGCCGAGCATCACCTTCTCGGACTCGACCAGCGGGACGGGGCAGGCGCCGAGCGTCGGGTCGACGGTGTTCACGATGACCTCACAGGGATCGCCGGGACCGGATACGGCTGCCGTCCGGCGGTGTAGAAGGCGGCGCAGGTGCCCTCAGTCGAGACCATCGGCGCGCCGAGCGGGGTCCGTGGCGTGCACAGCGTCCCGTACGCGGTGCAGTCGGTGGGCAGCCGCGTTCCTTTGAGGATGTCGCCGGCGATGCACGCCGGATGCTCCCGCGCGGTCAGGTCCGCCACGGCGAAGCGTTGCTCGGCGTCGTAATGGGAGAACTCCTCGGTGAGCGTGAGGCCGCTGGCCGGGATGATTCCGATTCCGCGCCAGGTGCGGTCGCCGATGCGGAACACCCGCCGTATGGCGTCCTGCGCCTCGGTGTTGCCGGAGCGGCGGACCGCGCGGGCGTACTGGTTCTCGACCTCGGCGCGGCCGGCTTCGAGCTGCCGGACGGCCATGAGGATGCCTTCGAGGAGGTCCAGTGGTTCGAAGCCGGTCACGACGATCGGGACGTGGTAGCGGCTGGCGATCGGCTCGTATTCGGTCCAGCCCATGACGGCGCAGACGTGCCCGGCGGCGAGGAACGCCTGGACCTGGCAGTCCGGCGCGTCGAGGATCGCCGTCATCGCCGGTGGCACGAGCACGTGGCTGACCAGCATGCTGAAGTTGGGTAGGCCGAGTTGGTGTGCGCGCAGCACCGCCATGGCGTTGGCCGGTGCGGTGGTCTCGAAGCCGACGGCGAAGAAGACGATCTCCCGGTCGGGGCGTTCGACGGCGATGCGGACCGCGTCGAGCGGCGAGTAGACCACCCGGACGTCGGCGCCCCGGGCGCGTAGCGCCAGCAGGTCGGTCGTGGAGCCTGGCACCCGCAGCATGTCACCGTACGAGGTGAAGATGACGTCCTCGCGTTGCGTGATCGCGAGGGCCTTGTCGATGAGCTCCAGCGGTGTCACGCAGACGGGGCAGCCGGGTCCGTGGATCATCCGTACCCCGGCCGGCAAGAGCTCGTCGATGCCCTGACGGACCAGAGTGTGCGTCTGGCCGCCGCACACCTCCATCAGCGCCCACGGCTGCGAGGTGACCGCGTGGATCTGGTCGAAGAGGTGGCGTGCCAGCGCGGGGTCCCGGTACTCGTCGAGGTATTTCATGCTGGTGTCCGGTCCGGCGAAATCGGCTGGGGTGCGTCCTCGGGGGACAGCTCTTGCTGCAGCGCGTCGCCCATCGCGCGCAGAATTTCCAGTGTCCGCTGCGCCTCCGCCTCGTCCACGAGGCTGATGGCGAAGCCGACGTGGACGATCACATAGTCACCCACGCACGCCTGCGGGACGTAGGCGAGGCAGACGTCGCGGGAAACGCCGCCGAAGTCGACCGTACCCATGAGCACGCCGGCGACGTCGGTCGTCTGCGTGATTCGGCCCGGGATACCGAGACACATCAGGCTTCCCCTCTCTGCAGTCGGGCGGCGGCGACCGCCGCCTGGCCGTAGCTGATACCGCCGTCGTTGACCGGCACCCGCTCGTTGATCAACGGTTCGAGGCCGGCTCCGGACAGGCCGGTGAGCAGGCTCCGGGCGAGGAGCTGGTTCTGCATCACCCCGCCGGACAGGCAGACCGTGCGCAGCCGGTGCCGGGCGGCGATGTCGGTGCAGATGGCCACGGTGACCGCCGTAATCGTGGCGTGGAACCGGGCGGCGAGAGTCGCGACGTCGGCGCGCTCGTGCAGCCCTTCCAGCAACGCGCGCAGCGTGGGCCGCGGGTCGTAGACAAGGATGCCGTCGCGGCTGGTCAGCCGCCAGGGCAGCTCGGCGCTACCGGGCGGTGCGCCGGCGGCGGCTTCGAGGGCGACCGCGGCCTCGCCCTCGTACGTGGCGTCGTCGCCCAGGCCGAGCAGCGCAGCGGCGGCGTCGAAGAGCCGCCCGGCGCTGGACGCGACGGGACAGTTGACCCCGCGCGCCACCATGCGCGAGACGATGGTGATCTCCCGGTCCGGCAACCGCTCCAGAAACGGGCTGGCCAGCCGCAGCCGGGCGTCGCGGGACTCGTCCGTGCACGGGTCGTCGTCGAGCATTTCCGCGCCGAACAGGTAGCCCAGCGCCATGCGGGCGGGGCGTCGCACGGCGGCGGCGCCGCCGGGTAGCGGTGCCCGGCCGAACCGGGCCACGCGCTGGTAGGAGGCGAGGTCGGCGACGAACACCTCGCCGCCCCACAGCGTTCCGTCGTCGCCCATGCCCAGTCCGTCGTAGGCGACGCCGATGTACCGTCCGTCGACTGCGTGCTCGGCGGCGCACGAGGCTACGTGGGCGTGGTGGTGTTGCACGCCGATGCGCCGGTCCATTGCCAGTGTGGCGGCGTACTGCGTCGACAGGTAGCCGGGGTGCAGGTCGTGGGCGACGGCGCGCAGGTCGATGCCCACGACGCGGGACAGGTGTGCGAGGTTCGCCGCGAAGGCTTCCATTGTGGACTGCTGTTCGAGGTCTCCGGTGTGCGGCCCGACGATCGCAGTGTCGCCGTGAGCGAGGGTGAAGGTGTGCTTGAGTTGGGCGCCGACGGCGAGCAGCGGCTCGGGCGTCGGGATCGGCAGGCCGATGGGTTCGGGGGCGTAGCCGCGGGCTCGCCGGATGACCGATGGGCGTCCGGCGACGACGCGGGTGACCGAGTCGTCGTAGCGGGAGCGGATGGCCCGGTCGTGGCTGAGGAACCCGTCGGCCAGCGCTGCCAGATGCTCCCGAGCGTCGGTGTTGTCGATCGCGATCGGCTCCTCCGCAAGGTTTCCGCTGGTGACGACGAGCGGCCGGGCGAGGTCGGCGAGTAGCAGGTGGTGCAGCGGCGTGCCGGGCAGGAACAGCCCCAACCGCGGGGCGCCCGAGGCGACCGCACCAGCCACTCGATGGCCGAGGGCCGGTTCGAGCAGGACGACCGGCCGCGCGACCGACGTGAGCAGTGCCGCTTCGACGTCGTCGACGCGCGCGACCCGACGTGCCGTGGCCAGGCCGGCCACCATGACCGCGAACGGCTTCGACGGACGACGCTTGCGGGCGCGTAGCCGGGCGACGGCGGCCTCGTCGGTAGCGTCGCAGACCAACTGGTAGCCGCCGAGCCCTTTGATGGCGACGACGCCGCCGCGCAGCAGCAGCGCCTCGGCGGCGCGCAGCGCGTCCTCGCCGTGCGCGCTGGCAGCGTGCGTTCCGCCGGATGGCGCCCAGGCCAGCCGGGGTCCGCATGCGGGGCAGGCGACCGGTTCGGCGTGGAAGCGGCGGTTGGTCGGGTCGGCGTACTCCCTCGCACAGTCGCGGCACATGCCGAACATCCGCATTGTCGTGCGCTCCCGGTCGTACGGGAGCCCATCGATGATCGTCGCGCGTGGTCCGCAGTCGGTGCAGTTGAGAAAGGGGTACCGGTACCGGCGGTCGGTCGGGTCGAACAGCTCGGACCGGCACGGGTCACACGTGGCGAGGTCGGGGGGTATCTCCCGGATCGACGGCCCGGTCGTGGCCGCGCGTCCCTGTGACCGTTCGACGCGGAAACCACAACCGCGCCGCGGCGCGGGCCCGGATACCACCCCGACCCGCACCTCAACCACCCGGGCGCGGGGTGGCGCGTCGGTGCGCAGCCGCGCCGCCAGCGCGGCGAGCGTCTGCGGGGAACCGGCCGCCTCGACCACGACGAGGCCGTCGTCGTTGCGGACCCATCCGTCCAAGCCGAGGCTGCGGGCCAAGCGGTACACGAACGGACGGAACCCGACGCCCTGCACGGTCCCGTGGACTTCGAGGCGACGCGCCACCCGCGCTTGGACGGCGCTCAGCATCGCGCGGGCCGCTCGGATCCGGTGACCATCGGAGACGGCGCGTCGGAGCCGTCGCCCTGTGCCGGCGCCGCGAGGGCGGTACGAATCGCCTGGTGCAGCGGTGGGACCCAGGACCGGGCGAGGGTCCGCGCCTGCGCCATGCTGTGCAGGGCCGCGGTCTCGACAGGGAGATTGACCGACCGGAACGCCGGCAGACCGGTCATTTCAACGCGAAAAACCGGGCGACGGCGTTCAGCGATCTCCAACGTCTCGGGAAAGTCGTCGTCCGGGGTGAAGACCAACCCGTTCACCGTCCACGGGGTCACGAGCACCAGTGTGGGCGCGTCGTGCACGACGGCGACGTCGACGACATCCACCGTGAGGCGGGCGTTGGCTACCGGGTCGCCGAGAAACACCTCGCGATGTACGCGTTCGAAC
>DASXRQ010000060.1:0-1577 GCA_036506495.1 Micromonosporaceae bacterium
ACCAGTAGGTGCCCGCGTCCGTTGCCACGAACCGGTAGACGTGGCTCTGCCGGGGCATGACCGCGTCCTGGGTGACGCCCGCGACGCCGTCCTCCGCGTTCGGCACGTCGACGCCGTGCCAATGCAGCGTGACGCCGTCCGGCACCGACTCGTTGACCAGCGTCACCTCGAGCAGCTGGCCCTGCCGTACCCGGATCTCGGGACCCGGCGTCGTGTGGTTGAGCGTGTAACCGCCGTTCTCCGTGCGGGCGATGAGGGTGACCGCCACGTCCGCCCGGCCCGAGGGACCCTTGAGGTCGGCGACGCTGGGGCCGCCGTGGCGGTGGGCGTCCGGGCCGCCGCCGCTGTCGGGGCGGCCCATCGTCGTCATGTCGTACGTCGACGGGACGAGGCTGGTCAACCAGAAGTACCCGAGCGGGCCGAGTACGGCGAGCGCCGCAACGACGGCGATGACGACCCGGACCGGCGTACGCAAAGGGTCTCCGTCAGGCGGAACCGACCGGCGCGGCCGATTCCGCGGGCGTGGTCTCGGCCGTTCGCGCCTTACGCGCCGCGACGGATGCCACCCCGGCGAGCACGAAGGCGTTGATGCCGTGCAACGCGCCCAGGACGGGCGCGGTGAATCCGAGGAACGCGAACACGATCTGCAGCAGCACCACGCCGAACGTGATAGCCGCCCACTTCACGCCGCCGGGGATCCGGGCAAAGAACGACAGGATCAGCAGCACGATCGCGATGACCGGGATGACCAGGTTGCCGACCAGGGCGTGCCCGGCGTATGCCCAGTTCTCCTCGGTGTTCTTGTCGAAGACGGCACCCGAGTCGGCGTCGTGCAGCACCTGGAACCAGGCGACCGCGATGAACGCGGCCTGTACGACGACACCGACGGCGATGAGTAGGGCGAGGACCCGATATGTGGCGCGCATGCGTCCAGAATTCCGTACTTGATGTTGCCGGGCAATCGTCTCCGCAGTCGAATGTCGGACGGTTCGCGATGGTGCTAACCCTTCGGCGGACCGACCGCGAGATCCACCAGCGTGGCGAGGAAGCGCTCGGCATCGATGCCGTGCGGATGCCGTCCGGCGAAGACGTCGGCCAGAACCCAATAGTGGCTCACCGCCGCCATGAGCACGGCCGCGAGCGCGGCATGGTCCTGACGCCCCGCCGGGTCCTCGCGGGCCAGGAACGCGGTGAAGGCGTCGTGCACGCGCTTGAGCTCATGCGCCCGGACCTGCTCGAGCAGATCCGGGAACGATGCCAGGTCGCGCAGCAGCAGCCGGTTCACGTCGCGTTCCTCGTCCAGGCGGCGCAAGCCCGCGCGCGCGATCGCCAGGAAGCGCTCGCGGCGCGGCAGGCCCGCGAGCGCGTCCGGATCATCCAGGTACGCGAGCAGCGGGCGGCCCGCCTCGGCCTGCCGGCGCAGCCCTTCCTCGAGGAGCGCCCGCTTGCTCGGGAAGTGCCGGTACAGCCCGCCCGCACCGGCGGAAAGACCAGCGGCGGCCTCGATCTGCGCGACCGTCGTGGCGTGGTAGCCCTGCCGCCCGAACAGCTCCATGGCCGCCGCGACGATGGTGTCC
>DASXRQ010000061.1:0-60637 GCA_036506495.1 Micromonosporaceae bacterium
CGGGAGCGCGAGTTCGTCGAGGCCGCGCGGGCCGCCGGGGCGCCGGCAACGCACCTGCTGTTCCGGCAGGTGCTGCCGAACATCTGGGCGCCGATCCTGGTCGTGTTCTCGCTCGCCGTGCCCGGCTACATCACCGCCGAGGCGGCCCTGTCCTTCCTCAACATCGGGGTGATCGAGCCGACCCCTGACCTCGGCCGGATGATCTTCAGGAGCATCAACTACCTGCAGACGGATCCGGCCTTCACGCTCCTGCCCGGCGTGACGATCTTTTTGCTCGTCCTCACGTTCAACTTGTTCGGTGACTCCGTGCGCGACGCGCTGGACCCGAAATCGTCACGCTAACCGGCCAAGGTTGTCCATGAAGGGAGAAATGCACGTGCGGAAAACATTGGCAACGGCCTCAGTCGGTGCCATCGCGCTAGCGATGGTGGCCACCGGCTGTGGCAGCAGTAACACCGGGGGCGGTGGGAACAAGGACACCGGTAAGACCCTCGAGAGCGCCATATCGATGGATCCGAAGGATTCCCTCGGCCCGGCGAAGCGGCCGGACGGCGCGGTCAAGGGTGGCAACCTCACCACCCTGCTCGTTGACGACTTCGAGCACCTCGACCCGGCCCGGAGCTACGTGAACATCCAGCAGGTCGCGATGGGCCTGGTCTATCGGACGCTGACGGTGTTCAAGGAGGGCAAGGACTCCTCCGGCGCGGTCAAGTCAACGCTCGTCGGCGACCTCGCCGAGACCCCAGGCGTTGACGTGAACAAGGACTGCAAGACCTGGAAGTTCACCCTCAAGAAGGGCATCAAGTACGAGGACGGCACCGAGGTCAAGGCCGCGGACGTCGCGTACGGCATCGGTCGGTCGTTCGCCCCCGACCTCGCCGAGGGCCCGCACTACATCCAGCAGTGGCTCGCCGGTGACGCCAACTACAACGCCACCTACAAGGGCCCCTACAACGGTGGCGCGGAGGTCCCCCCGAACCTGCAGGTCAATGGCGACTACGAGCTGGTCTTCAACTTCAACGCGCCGCACTGCGACATGCCGTACGCCGCGTCGATGCCGATGACCGCGCCGGTGCCGAAGGCGAAGGACACCAAGACCGACTACGACAAGCGGCCGTTCTCCTCCGGGCCGTACAAGATCAAAGAATACAAGAAGGACGTCTCGCTGGTCCTCGACCGCAACCCCAACTGGGACCCGAAGTCCGACGCGGTGCACACGGCCGACCCGGACACGTTTACATTCTCGATCGGCAACGAGGCCGACGCCATCGCCAACCGGCTGATCGCCGACAGCGGCCCCGACCAGCAGGCGATCACCTGGACCAACGTCGTCTCCGAGCTCGTCCCGAAGACGCAGGACCCGGCGGTCCAGCAGCGCGTGATCTCCGGCCCGACCCAGTTCGTGTGGCGGTTCGACATCAACACCCAGCGGGTGAAGGACCTCAACGTCCGCAAGGCCCTCGCGGTCGCGGCGGACAAGCAGGCCATGCTCAAGCCGATCGGTGGATCGACGGCCGGTACCCCCACCACGACGCAGCTGTCGCCGACGGTGGCCGGGTACAAGAAGTACGACGTGTTCGGCGTCCCGGACACCGGTGACCCGGCGAAGGCCAAGGAGCTGCTCGGCGGCAAGACGGTCTCGCTGGTGTTGGCGCACGCGAACTCGAGCCGGCGCACGAACCAGGCCGTGGCGGCGAAGGCGTTCTTCGAGAAGGCCGGCTTCAAGATCACGCTGGCGCCGATCGATGCGGCGAGCTACTACACCGAGATCGGCAAGAAGAACAACAAGTACGACATCTACCTGGCCGGCTGGGGCTCCGACTGGCCGTCGGGCTCGACCGTGCTGCCGGTCCTCTTCGGTGGCGACCAGATCGTGCCGGAGGGCAACTACAACACGTCGTACTCCAACTTCCCCGAGATCAACGACGAGATCGCCCGGATCAGCAAGCTGCCGGCCGCGGAGGCGACCACGCAGTGGGCTGCGCTCGACGAGAAGATCACGCGGGACTTCGTCCCGTCGATTCCGCTCTACAACGACCGGAACTACACGCTGGTCGGCTCGAAGGTGGGCGGGTACTACCTGTCCCTCGCCTTCGGCGTGGCGAGTCTGAACACGATCTTCGTCAAGCCCTGACCTAACAGAAGAGGTTCGTGGGGTGACCGCTCGGCGGTCACCCCACGACCGCAGGTCACCCGTGAAGGTGTGAGATGCTCCGCTACCTCGTCAAGCGCGTGCTGCAGTCCGTGGTCACGTTGATCGTGATCAGCATCGTGACGTTCCTGTTGTTCTTCGTCGCACCGGCGAGCCCCGCGCGGATCATGTGCGGGAAGAACTGCGACGCCAACACGATCGCCAGCGTAGAGCACCGCTTGGGCATCGACCAGCCGATCACGACGCAGTACGTGAACTACATGAAGGGCATCTTCGTCGGGCGTACGTATGGGGAGGGCGACTTCGCGCGGCGCTGCCCCGCCCCGTGTCTCGGGTACTCGTTCCGCAGCGACGAGCCCGTGACGGACACCCTGAAGCGAACGGTCCCGGTCACCATCAGCATCGTCGCCGGCGCGGCGGTGGTCTGGTTGCTCATCGGCATCTCGCTCGGCATGGTCTCGGCGCTGCGCCGAGGCACGCTGTTCGACAAGGTGGCGATGGGCTCGGCGCTGACGTTCGCGTCCATGCAGGTCTACTTCCTGGGCCTCATCTTCTTGTTGATCTTCGTCTACAGCACCAAAATAATGAACTTCCCGAGGTGGGTGCCGCCGACCGAGAATCCGGCCGCGTGGTTCAAGTCGATGATCCTCCCGTGGATCACCCTGGGCCTGCTCAACTCCGCGATCTACGCGCGGCTGTCCCGGGCACAGATGCTCGAGACGCTCTCCGAGGATTACGTTCGGACCGCCCGCGCCAAGGGCCTGCCCAAACGACGCGTGTACCTCAAGCACGCCCTGCGGGCCGCGCTGACGCCGATGGTCACGATCGCGGGCCTGGACATCGGCGCGGCGCTCGGCGGCACCGTCATCACGGAGACGGTGTTCAACCTGCAGGGCCTCGGCCGGACGGCGGTCGACAGCGCCGTGATCTGGAACATGCCGGTCGTCATGGCTACCGTGTTGCTCGCGGCGTTCTTCATCGTCGTCATGAACGTCCTCGTGGACATGTTGTACGCGGTCATCGACCCGCGGGTCCGGCTCAGTTAGGTGTGTGAGGTATGAGCGAGAGAGACGTTCGGGTGGGTGACACGGCGAGTCGCCTCGGCAGCGGCGCCGGGGCCGACGGTGCGTACCTTCAGGTTCGCGACCTGACGGTACGGTTCGAGACCGAGGACGGCGTGGTCAAGGCCGTCACGGATATGTCCTTTGAGGTCGATCGCGGCAAGACGCTGGGGATCGTCGGCGAGTCGGGCTCGGGCAAGAGCGTGACGTCGCTCGCCATACTCGGGCTGCACAACCCCAAGCGCACCCATACGAGCGGCGAGATCCTCGTGGGCGGCCGGAACATCGTCGGCATGGACGACGAGGAGATCCGCAGGCTGCGGGGCCGGGACATGGCGATGATCTTCCAGGACCCGCTCTCCTCGCTGCACCCGTTCTTCAAGGTCGGCAAGCAGATATCCGAGGCGTACCTGATCCACCACAAGTCCGCGTCGGGGCGTGAGGCCGCCAAGCACGCGGTCGACATGCTCGGCCGGGTCGGCATCCCGCAGCCCGCACGCCGCGCGGAGCAGTACCCGCACGAGTTCTCCGGTGGCATGCGGCAGCGCGCGATGATCGCGATGGCCCTGGTCAACGACCCGGATCTGCTGATCGCGGACGAGCCGACGACCGCGCTGGACGTGACCGTCCAGGCGCAGATCCTGGACCTCCTGGAGGACCTGCAGCGCGAGTTCAACTCGGCGATCATCCTGATCACCCACGACCTCGGGGTGGTCAGCCAGGTGGCCGACGATGTGCTCGTCATGTACGCCGGCCGCGCGGTCGAGCGCGGCACGGTGGAACAGGTTATGCGCCACCCGCAGCACCCCTACACCTGGGGCCTGCTCGCGTCCGTGCCGTCGCTGCACGGTGACGCGGAGGCCGACCTGGTGCCGATCAAGGGCAACCCGCCGTCGCTGATCAACCTCCCGGCCGGATGCTCGTTCCATCCGCGCTGCCGGTACGCAGACCGTAACGGTCGCCTGTCGTTCGAGGTCGTGCCGGAGCTGCGGGAGGCCGACGAGGTGGGTCACTCCGCCGCCTGTCACCTGTCGCAGGCGGATCGCACGCGGCTGTACGAAGAGGACATCGCCTCGGCGGGGGTTGCGCTATGAGTGAGACGCTCGCCAGTGTGATCCCGGCCGCGCGGAAGGCCCCCGATCGGGAGCCGTTGCTGAAGGTCGAGGGTCTGACCAAGCACTTCCCGGTCCGCAGTGGGCTGTTCGGTGCCCGGGCCAAGGTGCAGGCGGTCGACGGCATCGACTTCGAGGTGCGGCCGGGCGAGACACTTGGGCTCGTCGGTGAGTCCGGCTGCGGCAAGACGACCACCGGCCGGATGTTGGTGCGGCTGCTGGAGCCCACCAGCGGCCGGATCATCTTCGAGGGTCGCGACATCGCCCACCTCCGCCGCGCCCAGATGCGCCACCTCCGGCAGGACATGCAGATCATCTTCCAGGACCCGTACGCGTCGCTGAACCCGCGGCACACGGTCGGCCGGATAGTGGCGATGCCGCTGCAGGTCAACCACATCAACCCACCGGGTGGCGTCAAGAAGCGCGTACGGGAGCTGCTCGAGCTCGTGGGCCTCAATCCGGAGCACTACAACCGCTACCCGCACGAGTTCTCCGGCGGCCAGCGGCAGCGCATCGGAGTCGCCCGGGCGCTGGCCCTGCGGCCGAAGCTGATCGTCGCCGACGAGCCCGTCTCGGCGCTGGACGTGTCGATCCAGGCACAGGTCGTCAACCTGCTCCGTGACCTGCAGCGCGAGCTGGACCTGGCGTTCGTCTTCATAGCGCACGACCTGGCCGTCGTGCGCCACTTCTGCCAGCGCATCGCCGTCATGTATCTCGGCAAGATCGTGGAGCTGGGTGATCGGGAAACGATCTATGAGCGGCCGGCGCACCCGTACACCCGCGCGCTGCTGTCGGCCGTGCCGGACGTGACCAAGCTCGGGGCCTCCGGCCGGATCCGGTTGGAGGGCGACGTGCCGACGCCGCTCAACCCGCCGTCTGGGTGCCGGTTCCGTACGCGCTGCTGGAAGGCCCAGGAGATCTGCGCGACCACCGAACCTCCCTTGGACCCCAAGCCCAACGGCAGCATCGCGGCCTGTCACTTCCCGGAGACCGGCGGCCTGCGCTAGCCGCCGCAGGGGCCCCGCGGCGCCCCGGACGCGGCCGCGCCCTCATCGATCATGGCCTCTCGCGTCGATCATGGCCTTGTTGTCGTGCCTCGGAGATCAACTTACGGCCACAAGGCCATGATCCATGAGGACAGCCATGATCGGCGAGGTGCGTGGTGGCCGATCAGAGCGGGCCGCGGCCCGCCCGCAGCAGGAGCAGGCCGAGCTGGGTGCCGTCGGCGCCGAGTGCCTCGCGGAAGCGGTCCAGGATCTCGCGTTCCCGGGACAGCACAAGGCGGGTGCCGCCGGAGGCGACCCGGGTGGCGCCGACGCGTTGGGACAGCTCCGAGCGTTCCAACCACAGCGAGATCAGCTGACGGTCGATCTCGTCGATGCGCGCGCGCATCGCGAGGATCTCCGAGGCGGCGTCTGCCGTGCCGGCGGCCAACGTGGTCGGTCCGGTCTCGGAACCGGCGGGCTGCGGCGCGAGCGTCGCGGTCATCGCGTACTCCTTGGGCTCGTCGCCCCCTGATTCCCGGTGCCCGGGAACGACAAAGCCCCGGGCTCGTGGAGCCCGGGGCTTCGCGTAGGTCTTCGTTCAGGCGCTACCTACGGCTGCCGGACTCCCGGTGCCGTAGTAAAAGTAGAAGCGCGCCTGGTCGATCACGAAGACGAGTATGCCACGACGAACCGCCCGCGCAAGACCCTTCACCATCTTGTGAGACTCTCAGCCGAGCCTCGTGATCCGGTTCGCCGGGCCGGGCGCGACCGGGGCGTTAGCGCCCAGGTACGCGACCAGCGCGTCCACGTCAAAGCCGGGTGCGGTGACCCGTCCGGTGCCGAGCGTGAGGTTCGTGAACCCGTCCCCGCCGTTGGCGAGGAAGTCGTTCGTCGTCACCCGGTAGGTGGCGGCCGGGTCGATCGGTACGCCGTTGAGCGCCATGCTGCTGACCCGGTCGCCGGCGGCAGGCGTCGAGTCGAAGCTGTACGTGAAGCCCGCCGAGACCTGCAGGATGCGCTGGGTCAGGCCACCGCCGGTGGCGAATATCTGCTGCTCCAGCACGCTCTTCAGCTGCGCTCCGGTGAACGTCTGGGTCACCACCAGGTTGTTGAACGGCTGGACGGTGAAGCACTCCCCGTACGTCACGTCGCCGGGCGGCTCGCCGCCGGGGGAGTTCGCGTACGCCAGGTCGGCGCGGATGCCCCCGGGGTTCATCAGGGCGATCTGGGCGCCCGCGGAGGCGGTGGTGTACGCGAGCTGGGCGTCGGCGATGACGTCGCCCAGCGGGCTCTCGCCGTTCGCGCCCGCGCTCCGCGAGATGTCAGCGCTGATCTTGCCGACCACGCGGTTCGCGAGCGGGGCCACCGCGGCGCGGTACTTGTCCGCGATCGCCTCGGCGCCCGGGTCGACCAGGTCCGGGTTGCGCACGAACACGCCCGGCGCGCTCTGCTGCCACGACCCGTCGGGGTTCCGCACGCCGTTCTCCACGATCACGTTGTGCGCCGAGATAGTGGCGAACGTCCGGCTGACCTTGTCGAGAGTGAAGTCGATGTCGGTGATGAGCTGCCCGTTGGCTCCGGCGCTCGTCACGATCGAGCTCGCGCCCGACGAGTTCGGCAGCGCGCACGTGTAGAACCGGTGCGTGTGGCCGGACACGACGATGCCGAACTCCGGCCGCAGGCCGGCCACGATGTTGGTGATCGGGCCGGCGAAGTTGGCGCAGCTGGACGGGTCGATGACCGGCGGAGGCGCCGCCTGCGCGCCACCTTCGTGGATCAGCAGCACCATCGCCTTGACGCCCGCGCTCTTGAGCACCTTGGCCCACGCGTTGGCGGTGGTGACCTCGTCGCGGAAGTCGACCGTCGTGATGCCGGCCGGGTTGACGATGCTCGGCGTGCCGCGCAGGGTCATGCCGACGAAGCCGACCGGTACGCCGTCCACGGAGCGGATGGTGGCCGGCGGGAGGATCGGCGCGCCGGTGTCCTTGTAGGTGACGTTCGCGGCGAGGTAGGGGAAGTCGGCGCCGGCGAAGCCGTCGCCGTCCTGGCACCCGTCGACCGGGTGACAGCCGCCGTTCTGCAGCCGGAGCAGCTCGGTCACGCCCTCGTCGAATTCGTGGTTGCCAACCGAGCTGATCTGCAGGCCCGCGTGGTTCATGAGCTCGATCGACGGCTCGTCGTGGAACGCGGCGCTCACGAGTGGGCTGGCGCCCACGATGTCGCCCGCCCCGACGGTGTACGAGGTGCGGTGCTCGCCGGACGCGTCCGGGCGCAGCCGGTTCAGCCAGGTGGTCAGGTACTCCACGCCGCCGGCGGGCGTGCCGTTCACGAGCCCTCCGCTGCCACCCGGCGGGTCGATCGCGCCGTGGAAGTCGTTGAATCCGAGCAGGTTGCCGAGGGCGGCCTTCTTCTCCGCGACGTCGGTGCCGTATGTGACGGCGGCCGGGGTCATCGGCGTCCAGCGCGCCGAGGCGGCGGATTGGCCGCTCCCGTGGGGCAGCGCGGCGATGACCGCGCCGACGGCGAGCGCCGGTATGGCCAGGTGGCGGAGAATCTTCCCCCCTGGACGTGTCATGTGTTCCTCCCCTGGTGGTGACGCGACACCGGTCATCTTCTCGATGAGGCAGGAACGGCGCTAGACCCGGCGGGTGACAACTCGACGTCGAGCGGGCCGCAAAGGTGGTCCGGTCGCGGCCGGCCGTGGCGCGGCCCCGGCACGGTCGTACGGCCGGCATAGACTCGCCGTGCGATGCACGCTCTCTCCGAACCCCCGGTGCCGACCGCCCCGCCGAGCCGCCGGCCCGGCGGGGGCGACGACCCTGACAGCCTGCTCGCGGGGTTGAACGAGCCGCAGCGCGCGGCCGTCCAGCACGAGGGCCGGCCGCTGCTGATCGTCGCGGGCGCCGGCTCCGGAAAGACGCGCGTGCTGACGCACCGGATCGCATACCTGCTGGCGGCCCGCGGCGCGCATCCTCGCGAGATCATCGCCATCACGTTCACGAACAAGGCCGCCGGCGAGATGAAGGAGCGGGTGGCGGCGCTCGTCGGTCCGCGAGCCCGGCAGATGTGGGTCTCGACGTTCCATTCGGCGTGCGTACGCATCCTGCGCGCGGAGCACGAGGCCGCCGGGCTCAAGTCGACGTTCTCTATCTACGACGCCGACGACTCCCGGCGTCTCATGCAGTTCGTCGCGCGCGAGCTCGATCTGGATCCGAAGCGGTATCCGCCGCGCTCGCTCGCGGCGCAGGTGTCGAACCTGAAGAACGAGCTGCTCGACCCGGACGCGTTCGCCGCGACCGCGAAGGGGCCCGGCGAGCGAGCCGTCGCCGAGGCGTACGCGCTCTATCAGCGGCGGCTCCGCGAGGCGCAGGCGCTCGACTTCGACGATCTGATCATGGCGACGGTGCACCTGTTCCAGTCGCACCTGGACATCGCCGAGGCGTACCGCCGCTGGTTCCGGCACGTGCTGGTCGATGAGTACCAGGACACCAACCACGCCCAGTACATGCTGATCAAGGAGCTGGTCGGCCCGTCCGGCGGCGACCCGGCCCCCGCCGAGCTGGCCGTGGTCGGCGACGCGGACCAGTCGATCTACGCGTTTCGCGGTGCCACGATCCGCAACATCCTCGAGTTCGAACGAGACTTCCCCGATTCGCGGACGATCCTGCTCGAGCAGAACTACCGGTCCACCCAGACGATCCTCAACGCCGCCAACGCCGTGATCGACCGCAACACCTCCCGCAAGCCGAAGCGGCTGTGGAGCGAGCAGGGTGCGGGGGAGCAGATCGTCGGATACGTCGCGGACACCGAGCACGCCGAGGCGGACTGGGTGGCCCGCGAGATCGTCCGGCTCGGCCGGACAGGCGAGGTCCGCGCCGGCGACGTGGCGGTGTTCTACCGCACCAACGCCCAGTCCCGTGTGTTCGAGGAGGTGTTCATCCGGGTCGGGCTGCCGTACAAGGTCGTGGGCGGGGTGCGCTTCTACGAGCGGCGCGAGGTTCGGGACGCCCTCGCCTACCTGCGGGCGGTCGCGAACCCCGATGACACTGTGAGCATCCGCCGGATCCTGAACACGCCCCGCCGTGGCATCGGAGACCGGGCCGAGGCGACCGTCGAGGCGCTGGCCACCCGGGAGCGCATCTCCTTCGCCGCCGCGCTGCGCCGCGCCGAGGAGGCGCCGGGCATCTCCACGCGGGCGGCGAACGCGATCCGGGACTTCGTCGCGCTGCTCGACGAGGTGCGCGAGATGGGCGTCGTCGCTCCGCCCGAGGAGCAGCTGGAGACGCTGCTGCGCCGCTCCGGTTACCTCGACGAGCTCTCCGAGAGCGTCGATCCGCAGGACGTCGGCCGGGTGGAAAACCTGCAGGAGCTGATCAGCGTCGCCCGGGAGTACACCGAGCGGGCGGAGGCGCAGGCGGCCGCGGCGGGGATCGAGCCGGATGGGGCGGCGCCGGTCGCGACGCTGGCCGGCTTCCTGGAGCAGGTGGCGCTCGTTGCGGACGCCGATGAGGTCCCCGCGGACGACCCCGAGCACCAGGGCGTCGTCACGCTGATGACCCTGCACACCGCGAAGGGCCTCGAGTTCCCGGTAGTGTTCCTCACCGGGCTGGAGGAGGGCGTGTTCCCGCACATGCGGTCGCTGTCCGACGGGCACGAGCTGGAAGAGGAGCGGAGGCTCGCGTACGTCGGGGTAACCCGGGCCCGACGTCGGCTGTACCTGTCCCGGGCGGTCACCCGGTCGGGTTGGGGTCAGCCGCAGTACAACTCGCCGTCACGCTTCCTCGGCGAGATGCCTGACGAGTTGGTGGACTGGGAGCGCACGGAGGCCGCGTACACATCCTGGTCCGGGTCCGGGGGCGGAGTCGGCGGCCGCCGGGCCGTCGGGGACCGCGCGCCCCGCGGTGGCTTCACCGGTGGTACGCCGAGAGCGGCACGCCTGGCGGATCGGTTCGGCATCGATGCCGCCAGCCTGGCGACGGCCAGCGATCTCCCACAGGTACCCACGCTCACGGTGGGCGACCGGATCAACCATCAGCGGTACGGCCTGGGCCGAGTGCTCGCGGTCGAGGGTCACGGGCCGCGCGCCCGCGTCCAGATCGACTTCGGCGACCAGGTGCTCTGGATCGTGCTCCGGCACGCGCCGGTCGAGAAGGTGTGAGCCAACGCACCGGGCCCGGTCTGGCTAGCCAGACCGGGCCCGGTGTCTCGGGGGGAAGGGCCTTAGCAGCCCAGGTTCACGCCGTGTGCACGCATGTACGGCGCGGGGTTGACCTGGTTCCACATGCCGTGGTGCACCTCGAAGTGCAGGTGCGGGCCCTGGGCGTCGCCGGTCGCGCCCTCATAGCCGAGGACCTGGCCCGCGACGACGTGCTGGCCGATGTGGACGGCGTGCCTCGACATGTGCGCATAGTGCGTGAGGTAGCCGTTGCCGTGGTCGATCACGACTGAGTCGCCGTAGCCGCTGTAGGCCCAGCCGGCCGAGAACACCGTCCCGGCGTGGACGGCGCGGATGGGGGTACCCGCCGGCTTCGCGAGGTCGACACCGGCGTGCAGGACGCCCCACCGCATGCCGTAGCACGAGGTGGTCTCGGCGCCCGGCATCGGGGAGACCCAGGCCGGCTTCGGCTTGGGCTTCGGGGCCGGAGCCTTCCTGGTGACGGCGGGCTTCGGCGCGGCCTTGACGGCCGCCTTGGTGGCCTTCGGGGCCGCCTTGGCGGTCGCGGCGGGCTTCGGCGCGGCCCGCTGCGCGCGGTCGGCACGCTGCGCGGCCTCGGTCCTGGCCTTCTGGTCCGTGGCCTGAGCCACGGTGGCCGGCTTCGGGTCGTGGCCGTTGACCGCGGCGGTGACCGCCACGCTCGCGAGGCCGATACCGACGAGCGCGGTCGTCGCCATCAGCACGAGCCGACTGCGTCCGCTGAGGGCGCCGAGACGGGTCTGGACCCGGTGGCGGATCGCGTCGATGCGGTTGCGGGGGTCGTTCGTGTTGCTCTCTGGCACGGGGGGAACCTCCGTGGTCGTCGTGGACACGCGGACGGCCAATGGTGTTAGGCGGAGGTTCACCCTGGGTATGAGAGGTCGGCATGAGGTGGGTGGAGGCACGTCCGGAATAGTCGAGATTTGCCCAAATATCAGGCACTAGCTCCCGGTCACTCCCTGTAATGGCTGCGTGATCCGGCACACAACCGACCGTGTGACGTAGGAAACAATTCGGCCGGAAAGCCGCCCATTCGCGACCCGTCCAATGTGGTGCGTCCATCCGTGTCCGGATAGCACGGTGTTACGGGCCGACTACCTCGCCGTAGATAGCTTCTGTTTCGAGCTTGATGTCCACTCCGACGCCGCGGAACCACGGGATCGGGTCTCTGGGCTCACCGTTGACGCGAATCTCGAGGTGTAGGTGGGTGCCGAACGAGTAGCCGGTGTTGCCCACCAGCGCGAGGGTGTCACCGGCCTCGACGTGCTGCCCCGCACGCACCAGCAGCTTGGACGAGTGGCCATACACGGTCTCGAGGCCGTTGCCGTGATCGACTATCACGCAGTAGCCGTACCCGCCATACCACCCGGCCAGCTTGACGGTGCCCGCGTGGACGGCGTGGTACGGGGTGCCCTCCGGCGCCGCGAGGTCCACGCCCGGGTGCAGCTTGCCCCAGCGGATGCCGAACGGCGACGTGAAGCGGTAGTTGTGCAGGGGCAGCAGCCAGACGTCGGGCTTGGCCTGGTTCAACGAGGTGGTCAGCCCGCGCGCCTCGTCACGCGACGCGCGCTCGGCCGCGTCGGCGCGCGCGGCGATCTGGTCGGGGCTCAGCCCGCCGTCGAGGTCGGCCAGCGCGGACGGGCTGACGGCCTTCGCGTCCGGCATCGCCGCCCCGGCGCCCATGGCGACCACGCCAGCGCCGACGAACGCAGTGGTGATGACAGCGGCGTAGCGCTTACGCGGCGGTGCGGGCACGCGGCGGCGGCCTCGGTACCGGTCGGGCTCAGACGACAAGCGCTGGCGCACGCACAATCCTCCGATGCAGACTCTGTGCCCACCCGGCGAATGATGCGTGGGGGGTGTGCCGGGCGGGCCCGCTGTCAACCAAGGTGTCGTACGGATGACAACGAGGGACACCGTAGCCAACCCCTACGGCCTGTCACAAGACACCTCGCCAATTTACGGACGGTCGGTGCGACTGTCCGCTGTGGAATGCCGGAGTTCGTAACCTTTTGTGGGCAACCTCGTTAGTAGCGTTCGGCTGCGTAGGCGACTACGCATCGTCATGTTGGTCGCCGACCCGGGGCGTACCCCTAAGGGTGGCCCCGACCCGCCGAGCGCGGCGCCGGAGCGCTACCGTTCGATGAGGCACGCTCGCTGGAAAGGGTTGGGCGATGAGCTCTCGAATTCGGGTCGTGGTCGCGAAGCCCGGCCTGGACGGGCACGACCGCGGCGCCAAGGTCGTGGCGCGAGCGCTGCGCGACGGCGGCATGGAGGTCATCTACACCGGGCTGCACCAGACGCCCGAGCAGATCGTGGAGACGGCGATCCAGGAGGACGCCGACGCGGTCGGGCTGTCCGTGCTCTCGGGCGCCCACATGACGCTGTTCCGGCGCGTCATCGAGCTCCTTCGCGAGCGCGGGGCCGAGGACGTAGTCGTGTTCGGTGGCGGCATCGTCCCGGAAGCCGACATCCCCGAGCTGGAGCTGCTCGGTGTCGCCAAGATCTTTACCCCCGGCGCGACCACCCAGTCGATCGTCGGTTGGGTACGCGAGAACGTGGCGGCCCCGGCCGCCTAAGACGTAAAGAGAGGGGCCGGACGCACCCCTCACACGTCCGGCCCCCCTATGCACGACGCCCCGCCGCCACCCCTCGACCGACAGGGCATCGGCCGTCGTCGTCGGCGCTCTCTCGTACGCCGACGTTCTACTCAACGACGCCCCTGAGCGGGAGTTACGCCCGTAGCAGATGATCATGACGTTTCCGGTTCGACACGCCCGGCGTGTCCGACGGAAACGTGATGATCGTCCGGACGGGGGGCGGGCGTACCCGGCCGGATGCGCGCGCTGGCCGGCTCGCTAGGCTGCGCCGGGAAGGCCCGTCCAAACCCTCGGCGGGCATGAGCGAAGAGGTTTTCGTGGACCTGTACGAGTACCAGGGGCGCGACCTGTTCGAACGGCACGGGTTGCCCGTGCTGGACGGCGGAGTCGCGGCGACCCCGGAGGAGGCACGCGCGATTGCCGAGCGGCTCGGGGCGCGCGTGGTCGTCAAGGCACAGGTGAAGGTTGGTGGCCGGGGCAAGGCAGGCGGCATCAAGCTCGCAAGCGACCCGGCCGAGGCGGAGGCCCGCGCAGGCGACATCCTGGGCATGGACATCAAGGGCCACACCGTGCACAACGTGATGCTGGCCGAGACCGCCGACATCGCCGAGGAGTACTACTTCTCCTATCTGCTCGACCGGGCCAACCGCACGTTCCTATGCATCGCCAGCGTGGCCGGGGGAATGGACATCGAGCAGGTGGCCGCCGAGGCACCCGAGAAGGTCGCCAAGGTCGTGATCGACGCCAACCGAGGCGTCGACGAGGTGACGGCCCGCGAGATCGTCACCGCCGCGCAGTTTCCGGCAGAGGTGGCCGACCAGGTCGTCGACATTGCGGTCAAGCTGTGGCGAGCGTTCGTCGCCGAGGACGCCACGCTGGTCGAGGTGAACCCGCTCGCGAAGACCGCCGCGGCCCGCGTGCTGTGCCTGGACGCCAAGGTCACGCTCGACGACAATGCGGACTTCCGGCACCCCGACCATGCGGCGCTCGTCGACCGGGCGGCAGAGGACCCCCTGGAGCAGGCGGCCAAGGAGAAGGACCTCAACTACGTCAAGCTCGACGGTGAGGTGGGCATCATCGGCAACGGCGCCGGCCTGGTGATGTCCACTCTGGACGTCGTGGCGTACGCGGGAGAGGAGTTCGGCGGCGTGAAGCCCGCGAACTTCCTCGACATCGGTGGCGGCGCCTCGGCCTCGGTGATGGCCAACGGGCTCGAGATCGTGCTGTCCGACCCCTCGGTGACGTCCGTGTTCGTCAACGTGTTCGGTGGCATCACGGCGTGCGACGAGGTGGCGAATGGCATTGTGCACGCGCTGGGCCTGCTCGCCGAGCGCGGCGAGGCGGTCACCAAGCCACTCGTCGTGCGGCTCGATGGCAACAACGCCGACGCCGGCCGGAGGATCCTAGACTCGGCCGACAACCCGCTCGTGCTGCAGGTTGACACAATGGACGGTGCGGCCAGGCGCGCCGCCGAGCTAGCGGCGACAGGGGTCTGATCATGGCGATTTGGCTGACCCGGAATTCCAAGGTCATTGTCCAGGGCATCACGGGCTCCGAGGGCACCAAGCACACCAAGCGGATGCTCGCCGCCGGCACGGCGATCGTCGGCGGCACCAACCCCCGCAAGGCCGGCCAGCAACTCGACTTCGAGGGCACCAAGCTGCCGGTCTTCGGCACGGTCGCGGACGCCATGGCGGACACGGGCGCGGACACCACGGTCATCTTCGTGCCGCCGGCGTTCGCCAAGGACGCGGTCGTGGAGGCCATCGACGCCGGCATAGGACTGGCCGTGGTCATCACCGAGGGCATTCCGGTGCACGACACCGCCGCGTTCTGGGCGCACGCCGTTGCCACCGGCAACGGGACGCGCATCATCGGGCCGAACTGCCCGGGCATCGCCTCGCCGGGCGCATCGAACGCCGGGATCATACCGGCGGACATCACCGGCGGCGGACGCATCGGTCTGGTCAGCAAGAGCGGCACGCTGACCTACCAGATGATGTACGAGCTCCGCGACATCGGCTTCTCCACGTGTGTCGGCATCGGTGGCGACCCGGTCATCGGCACCACACACATCGACGCACTCGCCGCATTCCAGGATGACCCGGAGACCGACGCGATCGTGATGATCGGTGAGATCGGCGGCGACGCCGAGGAGCGGGCCGCCGAGTTCATCGCGGCGAACCTCACCAAGCCCGTGGTCGGCTACATCGCCGGCTTCACCGCGCCCCCCGGCAAGACGATGGGGCACGCCGGCGCGATCATCTCCGGCTCGGCCGGGACCGCGGAGGCGAAGAAGGTCGCGCTCGAGGCAGCCGGCGTCAAGGTCGGCAAGACGCCGAGCGAGACCGCCCGGCTCATGCACGACATCATGGCCTGATCCGGCGGGAGCATCCGATGGGGTGGGT
Source organism: Micromonosporaceae bacterium (assembly GCA_036506495.1). GTDB lineage: Bacteria > Actinomycetota > Actinomycetes > Mycobacteriales > Micromonosporaceae > DASXRC01. Next base: position 15,514 of record DASXRQ010000061.1, read on the forward strand.
CGGTGGCGACCCACCCCATCGACGTCACTGCCCCGGGAAGTTTCCGGTCGCGCGAAGGACACCACCGGCGATGATGTTCAGCGCGCTGACGCCGATCGCGATCCATCCCAACGTCTGTGGCTTGCCGTGTTTGCGCGCCTCCTGCAGCGAGAGGATGCCGAAGATGATGCCGAGGATGCCGCAGCACAGCAGGCCGATGACGATGCCGAGCCAACCCCACAGGTTCGTGCGGTCGTTGGCCGGGGCGGCCGCGGGCGGCGGATACGGTCCAGTCATGCCGCGCAGGGTAACGGATCTCGGGCAGGTCTGGGGCACTCCGCCGCGACAGGGCGGTCCGCGTCGCGGTGTCGTCGGCCGTCGAGCCGACGAGCGTGCGAGAGTAGGCGGCAATGGCTGGCACCCCCGATGACCGGCCGGCCGGCGCGACTCGCGCTCCGGGGCCGGAGGACGTGCTCACCGCGGCGGAGGCCGCCCACCTCGCCGCGCGGCAGATGCCGCCGCCCGACGACGTTCCCGCGTGGTCGCCGGCACCGTCGCAGCCAGCCGACAACCGCGACACGGTACGCCTCCCGCGGCGGCGCCCCGGGCCAGGCAAGCGACGGCATGCGCCGCTCGCCCTTGCGGCCGCCGTCGCGGCGACCTGGGCGGCGCTGGTCACGTACCTGCCCGTCGCGGTGGTGCTCGGCCTCGTCCAGTTCGTCGACGGAACGCGCTCGGTCGGCGGCGCCGCCCGGGTGGGCCTCGCCGGTTGGTTGCTCGGACACGGCGTACCGCTGGAGACGCCGAGTGGTCCGCTGGGGCTGGTACCGCTCACCGTGACCGGCTTCGCCGCGTGGCGGGTGGCACGCGCCGGCGTACACGCCACGCGGGCGATCCGCGCGCGCGACAGCGGCTCGCCACGTCGGGCGCTCACCGTCGCGGTCTGTGTCGGCGTCGCGTACGGCATGCTCGGCCTCCTCGCCGGCGCCGTCGTGAACGGTTCGGGCCCGCCGGTGTCACCCGTCCGCGCCGGCGGGACCTTCGCGGCGTTCGGCACGCTCGCCGCGTTGTCCGGAGCATTGCGCTCGACGGGCGGTCTCGGTCCGGTCGCGGCGCGCATGCCGATGGCGCTGCGCGACGGGCTGCGCACCGGCGTCGTGGCGGCGCTCGCGATGCTCGGCATCGGTGCGCTGCTCGCCGGTACGGCGGTCGCCATCGCCGGCGGGGACGCCGCGGACACCATCGCCGCGTACCACACCGGCGTGGCCGGTCAGGCGGGAATCACGCTGGTCTGCCTGGCTTACGCGCCGAACACGGCGGTCTGGGCCGCGGCGTACGTCATCGGGCCGGGATTCGCGGTCGGCGGTGACACGGTGGTCCGCGCCACCGAGGTCAGCACGGGGGCGCTGCCGGCGGTGCCGCTCGCCGCCGGGCTGCCCGCCGCACCGCTGGACGGCCCGGCGGCGCTCGTGCTGTGCCTCCCCTTGATTGCTGGCGCCACGGCCGGGTGGCTGTTGGCCCGCCGCCTGTGCGCGGCGGTGCCGGCACGACGCGGGGGAAGCTGGCGGGCGTTGCTCGGCGCCGCGGTCGTCGCCGGGCCGGTCGCGGGTGTCCTTCTTGGACTTTCCGCGACCGCCTCCGGTGGTGCGCTCGGGAGCGGTCGGCTCGCCGACGTGGGCCCGGTGGGCTGGCAGGTCGGCACCGTGTCGTCGGGCGTCCTGGCACTCGGCTCGCTCATCGGCGCGGGGATCGGTTGGGGTGTGCTTCGGCGGCGCGGCTAGCGATGGTGGTCACGACCGTCCACGGTGGACAGGAGGATGTCAATACGGAGTCACGTCCTGCTGGACGTCGTGGAACCGGTCGGTGAAGCTGAACGCGCCGAGGCACAGTGCCAGCACGCCGAGGGTGACGCCGATCCAGCCAAGGATGGGCATGGTCGCCTGACCGCGACGCACCCGCTGGATGTGGAGGAACCCGAGCACCATGGCGGGCACGCCGCCGAGCAGCGGCGCCCCGTCTAGCCAGGGGCAGCAGCAGCAGCCCACCCCGACGATGCCGAACAGGACGGATAGCAGGCCGAGCGGATTGCTTCGGCCACCCATGCGGACGACCCGGCCCGACTGTCGGCCGGGCGGCGCACCGCTGCCGCCGCCGGGCGGTGGTGGCGGGGGTGGCGGCGGCGCCGCGCTGTCGGACACGGGCGGGCTCCCTCGGTCGTACGGTCGCTTGCCCCTAATATCCGACGAAGGCCGCCGAACGGTAGGGTCATTCCGTGGATTCACCGGCCCCGCCAGCCCGGCGCACGCAGCCAGCGGCTGCTCGGGATGGCGGACCCGCCCGCCTCGTCGTACTGATATCCGGAGCCGGAACCAACCTGGCGGCGCTGCTTGATGCGTGCGCCGATCCCGCGTACGGCGCCGAGGTGGTCGCCGTCGGCTCGGACCGTCCCGGCGCCGCCGGCCTGGATCGCGCCGCCAGAGCCGGCGTGCCAGCGTTTGTCGACGAGGTCAGGTCGTATCCGGACCGGGACGCGTGGGATCGGGCGCTGACCGCGCACGTCGCCGAGCACAAGCCCGATCTCGTCATCTCCACCGGATTTCTCAAGCTCGTGGGTGCGGACTTCCTGGCCGCGTTCGGCGACCGGTACCTCAACACGCACAACGCGCTGCTGCCCGCGTTCCCGGGCATCCACGGGCCTCGGGACGCCCTCGCGTACGGCGTGAAGATCGCCGGCGCGACCCTGTTCTTCGTCGACGCCGGTGTGGACACGGGGCCCATCGTCGCCCAGGTGGCCGTCGCCGTGCACGACGACGACACCGAGGACAGCCTGACCGAGCGGATCAAGGTGGCGGAGCGGCGTCAGCTCGTCGAGCAGGTCGGTCGCCTGGTCCGCGAGGGATGGACCATCACCGGCAGAAAGGTCACCATCCCGTGAGCGAGCGCGGCGAGGGTCGGCGGCGCATCAGGCGCGCGCTGGTCAGCGTGTACGACAAGACCGGACTGACCGACCTCGCCCGCACGCTGCATGCGGCCGGCGTCGAGATCGTGTCCACGGGGTCGACCGCGGCGGCGATCGAGGCGGCCGGTGTGCCGGTGACCCGGGTGGAGGAGCTGACCGGCTTCCCCGAGATCCTCGATGGGCGGGTCAAGACGCTGCACCCCAACGTGCACGCCGCGCTCCTCGCCGACCTGCGGCTCGACTCGCACGCCGCGCAGCTCGCCGAGCTCGGCATCGCGCCGTTCGACCTGCTCGTCTCGAACCTGTACCCGTTCCAGCAGACGGTCGCGTCCGGCGCCAGCCGCGACGAGTGCGTCGAGCAGATCGACATCGGCGGCCCGGCGATGGTCCGCGCGGCTGCGAAGAACCACGAGTCGGTGGCGGTGGTGACGTCGGTTTCGGCGTACCCCCTCGTGATGGCCGCCCTCGAGGGCGGCGGCACGACGCTGGCGCAGCGCCGGGCTCTCGCGGCCCTGGCCTTCGCGGACATCGCCGAGTACGACGTCGCCGTCGCCGAATGGTTCGCCCGCGAGCTGGACCCGAACGAGGAGCCGTGGCCCGGGTTCGCCGGGCTCACGCTGCGGCGGGCGGAGGTGCTGCGGTACGGCGAAAACCCGCACCAGGCTGCGGCGCTGTACGCGGATCCGGCCGGAGCGCCGGGGCTCGCCCAGGCGAGACAGGTGCACGGCAAACAGATGTCGTACAACAACTACGTCGACGCGGACGCCGCGTGGCGGGCGGTGCACGACTTCGGCCCCGACGTTGCCACGGTGGCGATCGTCAAGCATGCCAACCCATGCGGCATCGCGATCGGCGCGGACGTCGCCGATGCACACCGCAAGGCGTACGCGTGCGATCCGGTGTCCGCATTCGGAGGCGTCATCGCGGTCAACGCCGAGGTGACTGTTGACCTTGCAAAGCAGTTGACCGATGTCTTCACCGAGGTGATCGTTGCACCCTCCTATGTGGACGATGCCCGGACCGTCCTGAGCGCGCGGAAGGGACTTCGCATCCTGGTCGCGGCGCCCTGGCGGCCGCCACCCGTAGAGTTCCGGCAGGTATCTGGTGGCGTACTGATGCAGACCCGGGATGCCGTCGACGCACCGGGCGACGATCCAGCGGCCTGGCGGCTGGTCGCCGGCGAGCCCGCGTCCGCCGAGACGCTGCGTGACCTCGTGTTCGCGTGGCGGGCGGTCCGGGCCGTCAAGTCCAACGCGATTCTGCTCGCCGCGGACGGTGCCACCGTGGGGATCGGCATGGGTCAGGTCAACCGGGTGGACTCGGCCCGGCTCGCGGTGGCCCGCGCGGGAGCCGCACGGGCGCGCGGCGCGGTCGCCGCGTCCGACGCGTTCTTCCCGTTTCCGGACGGCCTTCAGGTGCTCATCGACGCCGGTGTCCAAGCCGTGGTCCAGCCCGGCGGCTCCGTGCGCGACGAGGAGGTGATCGCCGCGGCCGATGCCGCCGGCGTCACGCTGTACCTCACCGGCACCCGGCATTTCTTCCACTGAGCGACGGGCGGACGGGGCGCCGTGGACCATCGGGTGGGCGAGCGGATCATCGGCGAGGACTGGGCGCTCGACGAGCTGTCCGGAGTGCACTTCGAGGAGTGCGAGTTCTCCGATGTCGACCTTACCGAGGCGGTGCTCGTCGGCTGCGGGTTCACCGAGTGCCAGTTCGGCAACGTCAGGTTCAACGCCGCCGAGCTGACCCGGTGCGCACTGCTGCGGTGCTCGATCCGGCGCTGTTCGTTCTTCGACGCGCGGCTGACCGACTGCAAGCTGACCGGCACGCAGTTCGAGGAGTGCGAGCTGCTGCCGCTGCACGTCTCCGGTGGCGACTGGTCGTTCGTCGCCCTGCGGGGCCAGAACCTGACCGGTGTATCGCTCGCGCGGCTGCGGCTACGGGAGGCCGACCTGACGGAGGCGAACCTGAGCCGGGCCGACCTGACCGGTGCGGATCTCGGGTCCGCCCGGCTGCACCACACCACGCTTCGGGACGCGGACCTGCGCGGCGCCGACCTCACCGGCGTGGCGCTCCGCGGCGTCGATCTGACGGGGGTACGCCTCGATCTGGCCCAGGCGGCGCTCGTGGCCCAGGCGTACGGCGCCCGCGTGGAGCCGTAGCGTCGGCCGTAGCGTCGTCCAACCCGCCCATCCGGCCGGTCGGGGCTGGCTAGAGTTGCGACACGGGAGACCTGTGCGGCGGATGCCGGCGGATACCGGAGGGGGCCCAGTGACGGCGACGGTGCTGGACGGCAAGGCGACAGCCGCGACCATCAAGGATGAGCTGCGCCAGCGCGTGAAGGCGCTCGCCGAGCGGGGCATCGTTCCCGGGCTCGGCACCGTGCTGGTCGGCGATGACCCGGGCTCACGCGCGTACGTCGACGGCAAGCACCGGGACTGCGCGGAGGTCGGCATCGCGTCGATCCGTCGGGAGCTGCCGTCGAGCGCGACCCAGGACGACGTAGAAGCCGTCGTCGCCGAGCTCAACGCCGACCCGTCGTGCCACGGCTACATCGTCCAACTTCCGATGCCGCGCCACCTCGACACCCAGCGCGTTCTCGAGCGGATCGATCCGGCGAAGGACGCGGACGGCCTGCACCCGATCAACCTCGGCCGGCTTGTTCTCGGCTACGAGGGACCGCTGCCCTGCACGCCCCGCGGCATTGTGGAGCTGCTGCGCCGGTTCCGCGTACCGATCGCCGGCGCGGACGTCACGGTGATTGGCCGCGGGACCACGGTTGGACGCCCGTTGGGCCTGCTGCTGACCCGACGCAGCGAGAACGCGACCGTCACTCTGTGCCACACCGGTACCCGGAATCTCGCCGCCCACACCCGTCGGGCGGACATCGTGGTGGTCGCGGCTGGGCTCCCCGGTCTGATTACCCGCGAGATGATCCGGCCGGGCGCGGCGGTCGTCGACGTGGGGCTCACCCGCGTGGTGGGCGACGACGGCAAGGGCCGGTACACGGGAGACGTGGCGCCCGAGGTGGCCGAGGTGGCCGGTTACCTCGCGCCCGTGCCCGGCGGTGTCGGCCTGATGACCCGGGCCATGCTGCTGACCAACGTCGTTGAGCTGACCGAGCGCGCCGCGGGCCGACTGAGCGCGCCCACGGGCTGACCGCGCGGCACCGCCGGGTGCCACGGCGCCGACCCGGCCGGTCGAGCCGGATCCGGCCGCGTTATGGTGCGCTTCGTCCCCAAGGGCAGTCACCGGGAGTTCACTCATGGCCAAGAAGGTCACCGTCGTCGGCGCCGGCTTCTACGGCTCGACGACCGCGCAGCGCCTCGCCGAGTACGGAATCTTCGACACCGTCGTGCTCACCGACATCGTTGAGGGCAAGCCCGAGGGCCTGGCCCTGGACCTCAACCAGTCTCGTCCCATCGAGGGCTTCGAGACCCGCGTCGTCGGTCAGACGACCGGGCCGAGCGGCGAGGGTTACGAGGTCATCGAGGGCTCCGACATCGTCGTCATCACCGCCGGCCTACCCCGCAAGCCGGGCATGAGTCGGATGGACCTGCTCGGCGTCAACGCCAAGATCGTCCGTCAGGTGTCGGAGAACGTCGCGAAATTCGCCCCCAACTCCGTCGTCGTCGTCGTGTCCAACCCGCTGGACGAGATGACCGCGCTGACCCAGATCGCCACCCAGTTCCCCAGGAACCGCGTCATGGGCCAGGCTGGCATGCTCGACACCGCGCGGTTCACGCACTTCGTCGCCGAGACGCTCACCGTCCCGGTGGCGTCCGTGCAGACCCTCACGCTCGGCTCGCACGGCGACACGATGGTGCCGGTGCCGTCGCGGTGCACTGTAGACGGTAAGCCGCTGTCCGAGGTGCTGCCGGCGGACAAGATCGAGGAGCTGGTCGTACGCACCCGCAACGGCGGTGCCGAGGTCGTGGCGTTGCTCAAGACGGGCTCGGCGTACTACGCCCCGTCGGCCGCGGCCGCCCGGATGGCGCGGGCCGTCGCCGAAGACTCCGGGGCGGTCATGCCGGTCTGTGCGTGGGTGGACGGGGAGTACGGCATCTCCGGGGTCTACCTCGGCGTCGAGGCGGAGATCGGCGCCACCGGCGTCAAGCGCGTCGTCGAGACCAACCTGACTGAGGCCGAACTGGCCGGCCTGAAGGAGGCCGCCGCCGCGGTCCGCGCCAAGCAGGCGGACGTCGCCGACCTCTAGTCGTGGACCTTCTGGAGCGGCTGCCCGCCGACTGGCGTGACGCGATGAAGCCGCACCTTGATCCGGAGGTCGTCGCCTCGCTCGGCGAGTTCGTCGACTCGGATTACGCCCGGCACGTGGTCTACCCGCCGCGGGACGACCTGTTCCGGGCGTTCCGGCTCTGCCCGCTCGACCGGGCCAGGGTGCTGATCCTGGGTCAGGATCCGTACCACCGGGAGGGCCAGGCACACGGACTCAGCTTCAGCGTGCGGCCCGGCGTGGCGATCCCGCCCTCGCTGCGCAACATCTTCCGGGAACTGGCCGACGATCTGGGCTGCCCGCCTCCGGTCGACGGGGACCTGACCCGGTGGGCGGCTCAGGGCGTACTGCTGCTCAACGCGGTCCTGACCGTGCGCGGCGGTGCTCCCGCGTCGCACGCCGGCCGCGGTTGGGAGCACGTCACGGACGCGGCGATCCGGGCGCTGGACGCGAAGCCGAGCCGCGTGGTGTTCGTGCTGTGGGGCGGGTACGCCCGCCGGAAGGCAGCGCTCGTGTCGGGCCCGCAACACGTTGTGCTCGAGGCCGGCCATCCGAGCCCGATGAACGTCGGAGGCTTCCGTGGCTGTCGCCACTTCGGCGCGGTCAACGCCGCGCTGCGCGAGGCCGGCCTCGTGGAGATCTCCTGGGCGGCGGCTACACCCTGACGAACGGCTCGGCCAGGTGCGCGGTGGCGAGCGTCCCGCCGCTCGTGGCCAGGTAGTCCAGGAGTTTGGTACGCGACGCGCGGGCCGCGTCCGGGTCCATCTCGCCCGCGTACCGGACGTCGGGCTCGAGCAGCTGGATGGCGTGCACGAGCAGGTCTCCGGTGAAGACGAGGAGGCCGTCCGGTGTGTCGAGCTTGACCGACTGGTGACCCGGCGTGTGTCCGGGCGTGGCCACGACCCGCAACCCGGAGCCGAGCCAGCGTTCACCGTTGACCGTGGCGAGCTGGCCGCTCGCGCGGAGCGGGGCGATGACCGAATCGACCAGCGCCGGGTTGATGCGGCCTATCTCGGACAGCTCGGTGCCCTGCAGCAGATAGGTCGCGTTCCGGAAGTACGCCGCGCCGCCGGTCACCGCCCACCCGACGTGGTCGGTGTGCAGGTGCGTCAGCACGACGGTCTTGACGTCGTCCGGCCGGATGTCGGCCGCGGCCAGCTCGTCGGGCAGCCGGCCCGGCACCGGGGCCCACGTGGCGGCGGGCGAGTCGGCCGCGCCGATCCCCGCGTCGACGATGATCACCGTGCCGTCGTCGAGGCGGATCGCGAAGCAGCGGAACCGCAGCAGCCACTCGCCGCCGGCGGTCACGGCTCCCGGGTCGTACGCGTCCGCCCGGCGCCACTGCTCCGGGGTCGAGCCGGGAAACGCTTCCGTACGCGATTGGTAGAACGGGCCGGCACCATCGTCGAGCGCGATGACACTCATCCCGCCGAACACGCGGCTCACGGGCATGTCCCGATGGTCCCACCGCCCGCAGTCGATTGGGGACCGTCGCGACCGCATTCGGCACGTCGTCCCGAGTGGGCTCGGCCCGCGGCGTCCAGTACGCTCGTACTGCTATCGCGGGACACCGAAGGGAGCGCCGGTCGTGGCGAAGATCAAGGTAACCAACCCGGTCGTCGAGCTCGACGGCGACGAGATGACCCGGATCATCTGGAAGCAGATCAGGGAGCAGCTGATCGAGCCGTACCTCGATGTCGAGCTGGAGTACTTCGACCTGTCCATCCAGCGCCGGGACGCGACCGACGACCAGGTGACCGTCGACGCGGCCAACGCCATCAAGCGGCACGGCGTCGGCGTCAAGTGCGCCACGATCACCCCGGACGAGGCGCGCGTCGCGGAGTTTGACCTGAAGAACATGTGGCGCTCGCCGAACGGCACAATCAGGAACATTCTCGGCGGCGTGATCTTCCGTGAGCCAATCATCATGTCCAACGTGCCGCGGCTGGTGCCGTCGTGGACCAAGCCGATCGTCATCGGCCGTCACGCGCATGGCGACCAGTACAAGGCCACCGACTTCGTGGTGCCGGGCCCGGGCCGGGTGACGATCAGCTACCAGCCCGCCGACGGCAGCCAGCCGATGGAGTTCACCGTCGCCGACTTCGCCGGTGGCGGCGTGGTGCTGGGGATGTACAACTTCGACGAGTCGATCCGCGACTTCGCCCGGGCTTCGTTCCGGTACGGCCTCGCGCGCAACTACCCGGTCTACCTGTCGACGAAGAACACGATCCTCAAGGCGTACGACGGCCGGTTCAAGGACCTGTTCGCCGAGGTGTTCGAGACCGAATTCACCGAGGAGTTCGCGGCCGCCGGTCTGACCTACGAGCACCGGCTCATCGACGACATGGTGGCGGCCGCGTTGAAGTGGGAGGGCGGCTACGTTTGGGCGTGCAAGAACTATGACGGCGACGTGCAGTCCGACACGGTCGCGCAGGGCTTCGGCTCGCTGGGCCTGATGACCTCGGTCCTGATGACGCCGGACGGCCGGACCGTCGAGGCCGAGGCGGCGCACGGCACGGTGACCCGGCACTACCGGCAGTGGCAGCGGGGCGAGAAGACCTCGACCAACCCCATCGCGTCGATCTTCGCGTGGACCCGGGGGCTGGCGCACCGTGGCAAGCTGGATGGAACCCCCGCAGTCGCCGCGTTCGCCGAGCGGCTGGAGCGGGTCTGTGTCGACACCGTCGAGAGCGGCCAGATGACCAAGGATCTCGCGTTGCTGATCTCGACGGACGCGCCGTGGCTGACCACGGACGAATTCATGAACGCCCTCGACGAGAACCTGGCCAAGACGGCCGCCGCATAAATGCCCGTCACTTGAGCCGCGGGCACCTCGTTATCCAGAGTGAACGCGGTGCCAGCCGCGGTCGCAGTGGAGAACAGCCGATCCGGCCGCCTGAGCTGTCGTCGGGCGCCGACCGGCACCCTCCAGTGTTGGCGGATAGCCTGCCGTCCCTTCCCAGCGGGGGATCCGGATTCCGGGTCCCCCGCACCGTCATGCTGGCCCTCGCTCCGCTCGGGCGGCTCGCGCCGCCGGCGGGCGCAGCCTTCGCCGCGTGGCAACCGACGTGTAGCGCGGATCCAGGTCTGGGTCGGCGTGGGGCACGTCTGGCCGTGCGTGGAAGTCGCGTGATACATGCCGGCCGGACACGTTACGCAGGGTGACTACGCGGACGCGCCGTCAGTGCAGCTCCCACTCGGCGCCGTCGGGGGTGTCGCGCACCTCGACTCCGGCGGCGGCCAGCCGGCTGCGAATCCGGTCCGAGGTGGCGAAGTCTCTGCCGTCGCGGGCCTCCGCCCGCACCTCGAGCAGAGCTTGAACGAACGGGCCGAGCACGTCGCGCGGGTCTCGTGCTCCGAACTCGGCCAACCGACCGAGCCGGATCACCATCCCGCGCAGCATGCCCCGCGCGTGGTCACCGTCGTCCGACGTGAGCGTGTCGCCCGCCCAGTCGACGAGGACCTGCTCGAGCTCGAGCACCGAGGCGACGCAGCCGTCCACATCCCGCTCCGCCAAGGAATCGGAGAACCGCGCGTCCAGCCGGTCGGCCTCCTCGCGCACCGAGGTGACCGACCGCGGGGCGCCCGAGCCGTCGCCCCCGTCCGGCGTCGAGCCGCGGGCCGCCCGCGGCGTCGACGCCGGCCCTGTGGTGGCGCGGACATCGCCGACTACGTCCAGCTCGAGCACGCTTCCCGCCGGATGCACGACGCTGCGACCGCGCCGCCGGATGGTCACCACGCCGGTCCCGGCGACCGAGGCGGTGCCGGCCGCGAGGTCCACGTAAACCGCGGTGTGCTCGTCGACGCCGAGGACGAACGCGTCGTCCGGCAGCTCGGCCTCCATCGCGGCGAGCCGGCCCTCACCGAGATAGCAGTACCGGGTGTCGTGGTGACCGCCCTCGGCGTTGTCGTAGTGCGGGATCACGACCGCGGGCAACCCCGTGACCTTCCGCACCACGTCCATCCCATCGACCCAGTGCGGGTCGGTGCCGGCCTTGTAAATCTCGTACACCGGGACGGTGTGGCTACCGAGCGTCAGGGCAGCCGCGCTGGCGAACACGACAACACCACCGCGCAGCAACTTGTCGGCGAGCAGCTGCGGAATCGGAGTGTCGCCCCACTGGCGCAGCGTGTACGTCGGGCTGCCCGGCCCGGCGAACACCCAGCCGGCGTCGCGAAGCGCCGTGAATGCCTGCTCCCGGGCCAGCTCCGTGGTCGGCGGACGACGCCAGGACAGCACCTCGACCTCGCGACCGACGCTGTTGGCGAAGTAGGCGGTCGTGCGGCTGGAGATGTCGTCGGCGTTCGACTGAAACCCGTACGGCGTGTCGAGCACCACGGCCGGCCGGTCGCCCACCCGCTCGAAGATCGCCCGATGTGGCTTGATCATGGTCGGCGTCGTCTCGCCAGAACCCATGATTACGAGCAGGCCCGTCATGACGACCCCTCCACCAGGCTCAACAGGTCTGCGGCGACACGATCCGGATGCTGGGCGTGCAGGTCATGGTCGCTGTCCGCGTACTCCCGGATCGTCGCGGTCGAAAGTACGGCGGCGGCCGCCGCGACCCGCGACCTGGCCCGCTCGGCCCGTCGAGGGTCGTCGCGCGGGATCGCCGGCAGCAGCAGGGTCGGGACGGCGACCGCCGGTAGGTGCCGCCGCGGCGGGTCGTCCCACATGCTGCGGACGATCTGCATGTGCCGAGGGATCGGCAGCCGGCGGGTCAGCGTGCCGTCCGGCGCGACCCGCAGGTTAGCCACGGTCGCCTCGACCGCGGCGGCCGACCAGTCCGGGTGGGCTCGCCGCAGCCAGCCACGGACATGCGACACGCGGGTGCCGTCGAGGTCGGGCGGGCGCAGCGCGGCCGCGCACTCCTCCCAGGAGGCGAAGTCGGCCGAGAGGTCGATCCACCCGCCGTCGACGAGCGCGAGACCGGCGACCAGCCTCGGGTGTTCGGCCGCGAGGCTGACCGCCACGTTGCCGCCCCAGGACTGGCCGGCGACGATCACCTTCTCCAGGCCGAGGGTCTCGGCGAGCGCGGCCAGGTCGGCGGCGGCGGTGGCCGTGTCGTATCCGTCCGCGGGCTGGTCCGACTCGCCGTGGCTGCGCAGGTCGACCGCGTACGCCGCGTGGCCGGCGCCGGCGATCCGGCCGGCGACCTCGTCCCACAGGCGGGCATTCGACGAGAGCCCGTGCACCAGCAGGAACGCGGGCGGTCGGTCGCCCGGCCACCGGCGCACGTGCAGGTGGACCCCGGGCGCGACGGCCACCCGGGAGTCGGTCACGTCCATGGCGACGAATCTAGTCGGCGGGTCCGACAGGCTCGCCCCGCAGCAGGGCGGCTGCCTGCTCCGGGCGTACGTCGTTGATGAAGGCCCCCATCGCCGACTCCGAGCCGGCGAGGTACTTCAGCTTGCCCGGCGCCCGCCGGATGCTAAACAGCTGCAGGTGCAGGTAGCCGAGTTCCCGGTCCGCGTACACCGGCGCCTGATGCCATCCGGAGACGTATGGCATGGCCACGCCGAACAGTCCGTCGAGTCGGCGCAGAACGTCGACGTAGAGCGGGCCGAACGCGTCCCGCTCGGCGTCGGAGAGGGCCGCCAGATCGGGCACCTGCCGGTGCGGTGCGAGGTGCACCTCGAACGGCCACCGCGCGGCCGCGGGCACGTACGCCGTCCAGTGCGCGTTGCCGCCGACCACCCGGACACCCGCCGCGCGCTCCGCGGCGAGCACGTCGGCGTAGAGGCTCCGCCCGTCGGTGCCGTCGGCGTACCGACGGGCGGCCGTGACCAGCGCCCGCGTGCGCGGTGACACGAAGGGGTACGCATAGATCTGTCCGTGCGGGTGGTGCAGGGTCACGCCGATCTCCACGCCGCGGTTCTCGAAGCAGAACACCTGCTCCACGCCGGGGAGGAGGGACAGCTCGGCGGTTCGGTCGGCGAGCGCGTCGAGCACCGTGCGGACCCGGGTGGGCGGCAAGGCGGCGAACGACGCGTCGTGGTCGGCGGTGAAGCAGACGACCTCGCAGCGGCCGGTTCCCGGCCGGACCGAGGTGAACGGGGTGAGCGGCTCGCCCGCGCCGGCCGCGATCTCGTCGGCCGCCCACTCGCCGAACGACGGGAAGCGGTTCTCGAACACCACGACGTCGTAGTCGTCGGCCGGAATCTCCGTCGGCCGACCCGGTCGCGATGGACACAGTGGACACTCGTCGGCCGGGGGCAGGAACGTCCGGCCTTGTCGGTGGGCGGCGACGGCTACCCACTCGTCGACGAGTGGGTCGTAGCGCAGCTCCGAGGCCGGCGGCGGGGGCGGCAGCTCGCGCGTGTCGACGGCGGCGCGGACCGCGTCGTACCGCTCGTCGAAATAGAACAGGTCGCGGCCGTCGGCCAGGCGGATCGCGGTGCGCTTCACGCGGCTCACTGCGACAGCCGCGGCTCGACCCACCCCGTCTCCGTGAGGTGGCTGAGCACGGTCTCGACCGCCTCGTCGACGGTCATGTCGCTGGTGTCCATGACGAGTTCCGCATCGGTCGGCACCTCGTACGGGTCGTCGACGCCCGTCATCCCGGCGAGCCGGCCGGCACGGGCCCGGGCGTACAGGCCCTTGCGGTCGCGCTGTTCGCACACCTCGAGCGGCGTCGAGACGTACACCAGGACGAAACCGCCGCCGGCCGCGTCGGCCATGGCCCGCGCCGTCGCCCGGGCCCGCGCATACGGCGCGATGGGGCAGCACAGCGCGACGCCGTGATGCCGGGCGACCTCGGCGGCGACCCACCCGATCCGGCGCACGTTGAGGTCGCGGTCGGTGCGGCTGAAGCCGAGTCCGGCCGACAGCTCCCGGCGTACGACGTCGCCGTCGAGCAGGGTCACGCTGCGCTCGCCGGTCTCGCGCAGGGCGTCGGCGACGCCGCGCGCGATCGTTGACTTGCCGGAGCCGGACAGTCCGGTGAAGAACACGACCAGGCCGCGGTGCCGGCGCGGCGGCCGGACCCGGGCCAGCTCCTTCGCCACCGCCGGCGGGGTGTGCCACTCCGGCAGCGGAAAGCCGCGGTCGAGCAGGTCGTCGATCTCGTTAGCGCGCAGCGCCAGCCGCCGGTTCCGCGGCGGGATGTCGTCCCGCCACCGCCACTGGCCGTCCCGGGTGTCGTACGCCAGCTCGCGCGGCACCAGCACGCGCAGGCCGCCGCCGGACAGCGTTTCCCCGGTCGAGAGCAGGTGCGTCACGCCGTACGCCGAGGCGACCCGGGCGCGCAACAGAGCGTCTCGGATCTCGTCCGTGCGCCTGGGCAGGGGCACCGCGACGAGGGTGGCCGGCGGCATGCGATCCCGGGCCGCGAAAACGCAGCGCACAAGGGCCTCGGGCGGCAGGCCGGCCGTGTTGGCCTCGTGAACCGGGATCAGCACCAGCACGTGTGCCCCGAGCGTACGGGCCGCGTGCGCGATCTGCGCCAGCTGAGGGCGGTGCAGCGGGCGGTCGGCGATCACGCCCAGCACCCGGCCGGGCGGGAGCAGGTCGCGGACCTCGGCCGGGGTCAGCCGCAGCTGCTTGAACAGGCCGTGCGCGCCGTCGCCCAGCTGGCGTACCGCCCCGCCCACGCCGACCCGACCCTGGCGCGTCGGCCACACCTCGGTCACGTCGACCGCCGCGATCGGCGCGCCCTCGGGGTCGGTGAGCACCAGCGCACGCTGCAGCGGGTTGTCGAGCTCCAGGCCGTCGACGAGCTCGGCGGGCACGTCGAGGGTGACCGCGAAGGGCCACGGCGTACCGTCGGCGAGCCTCCCGTTGCGGCTCAGGCTCGTCAGGTCGGCTCGGCCGAGGAAGCCGGCGAGAGGGGTGTACGCCCCGGTCAGGATCAGTTCGAGGTCGGCCAGCTCGCCAGGCCGCGGCGTGTACGCCGGCGCGTCACGCAGCACGTCGTCGGGCAGGACCCAACCGTTCACGGCACCCCTCTCGGACAGGCCAACAGTGTGGCAGCCGGTGGCCCCTCGGTCGAGACTGCCATGGTGGTCGGACGATCAACCTCCCAACTCCGACGGAGTTGGCGTAGGCGCGCCCTAGGGGCGCCGGATCCGGGGAGTACCAGGGTGGCGCCGGATGTCCCGTGTGGTACGGGGGCCGTACCGTGACCGACGTGGCACTGATCGCGACCCAGTCGCTAACCAAGCGGTACGCCCCCGCGGTGACCGCGCTGGACGACCTCACGGTGAGCGTGGAACCGGGCATCGTGGGCCTGGTCGGCGCCAACGGCGCCGGCAAGTCGACGCTCATCAAGATCTTGCTGGGGCTGCTACCGCCGACGGGCGGAGGGGTCCGGGTGTTGGACCTCGATCCGGCGACGGACGCCGAGGCGGTCCGCTCCCGGGTCGGCTACATGCCGGAGCACGACTGCCTTCCGCCCGACCTGTCCGCCGCCGAGTTCGTCACGCACCTCGGCCGGATGAGCGGCCTGCCGCGTACCGCCGCCCGGGAACGGGCGTCCGAGGCGTTGCGGCACGTCGGTCTCTACGAGGAGCGATACCGGCAGATCGGCGGGTACTCGACCGGCATGAAGCAGCGCGTCAAGCTGGCGCAGGCGCTCGTGCACGACCCGGATCTGCTGCTGCTGGACGAGCCCACCAACGGTCTGGACCCGACCGGCCGGGACGCGATGCTGACGTTGATCCAGCGCATCGGCACCGAGTTCGGCATATCCGTCGTTGTCTGCTCGCACCTGCTCGGCGAGGTGGAGCGCATCTGCGACTCGCTGGTCGCGATCGACGCGGGCCGGCTGCTGCGGTCCGCGCAGATCTCGAGCATGACGACGCAGCTCGACCTCCTTGTCGTCGAGGTCAGCGAGGGCGTGGACGAGCTGGCCGAGCGCCTGGCCGCGCTGGGCCTCGACGCGCGTCGCGAGGGACGGCTGCTCGTCGTCCCGCTGGACGACGACGGCACGTACGACCAGATCCTTACCGCGGTCGCCGAGCTGGACCTGCCGCTCCACGGGCTCGACCAGCGCCGGCACCGGGTCGCCGAGCTCTTCCAGCGGGAGGCCATACATGTCTGAGGTTGCCGAAGGCACCCGGGGGGCGGAGCCCCCCGTGGGTGCGAAGCCCGTGGGTGCGGAGCCCCCCGTGGGTGGTGTGATTCACGACATCGGCTACCAGCGGTACGAGGGGCCGCGCCTCGGCCGGGCGTACGCGGCCCGATCCCTGTACACGCACGGCCTGCGCACGGCGTTCGGGCTGGGTCGCGGCGCGAAGGCGAAGATCTTCCCGTGGGCCGTGGCCGGCATCATCGGCATCGTGGCGCTCGTGTTCACCGTGATCCGGGCGCAGACCGGTGAGGCCCTGGTCTCGTATTCCGAGTACCCCGAGACGCTTACGATCCCGATGATCCTCTTCTGCGCGGTCGTGGCTCCGGAGCTGGTCTCGCGCGACCTGCGCACCGGCGTACTGCCGCTGTATTTCTCGCGGCCGATCACTCGCGCCGACTACGCGCTCGTGAAGCTCGCCGCCCTCGTCACCGCGGTCTGGTTGCCGGTGGCCGCCGGACAGCTGCTGATGTTCAGCGGTGCGGCGTTCGACGTCTCGTCGATGCACGAGTTCTGGACCGAGCTCGGCGACCTGCTCCAGGGGCTGACCTATTCGGCGCTGCACGCATTGGTCTTCGGCAGCGTGGCGTTGCTCGTCGCGTCGCTGGCCAGCCGCCGCGCCGTGGCCGCCGCCGCCATCGTGGCGGTGTTCCTGGTGACAACCCCGATCGTGGGCGTGCTCTACTCCATCGGCGGGGAGACCGGAAAGGAGCTCGCCTGGCTGGCGAGCCCCACGACGCTGGTCGGCGGCGTCGGGGACTGGCTGTTCGAGGTCGGCGGCAAGAGCGGCATCGGCAACTACGGACCGCTCTACGGTGCGGTCGCCGCTGCCCTGGTCGGCGGGTGCGTCGCGCTGCTGCTGGCCCGCTATCGGAGGGTGGCACGATGAGCGCCGTCGAGCTGACCGGGGTGTCCCGGTGGTACGGCAACGTCGTTGCGGTCAACGACGTGACGATGAGCCTCGGGCCCGGCGTAACCGGCCTGCTCGGGCCGAACGGCGCCGGCAAGACCACCGTGCTGCACATGATGGCCGGGTTTCTGGCCCCGTCGCGCGGCACGGTGACCGTGGACGGGAAGCCGTCCTGGCGCAACCCGGACGTGTACCGCGGGCTGGGCCTGGTCAGTGAGCGGGAGGCGGTGCACGATTTTCTCACCGCGCGCGAGTTCGTGCGGGTGAGCGCGAAGCTGCACCGGCTGCGCGACCCGGCCGCCGCGGCCGCCCGGGCGATCGACATCGTCGAGCTGGCGGACGCGCAGGACCGGCGCATCGGCACGTACTCCAAGGGCATGCGCCAGCGCGCCCGGGTCGCCGGCGCCCTCGTGCACGACCCGCAGGTGCTCCTGCTGGACGAACCGTTCAACGGGATGGACCCGCGGCAGCGGCTGCACATGATGGACCTGCTGCACCGGCTCGGCGCCGAGGGGCGCACGATCCTGTTCAGCTCCCACATCCTCGAAGAGGTCGAGCAGGTCTCCGGAACGGTACAGGTCATGGTGGCCGGCCGGCTGGCCGCGTCCGGTGACTACCGCACGATCCGGCGCCTGATGACCAACCGGCCGCATGTGTTCGCGGTGAACTCGACCGATGATCGGCGGCTCGCCGTCGCGCTGATGGGCCTCGGCTCGGTAACCGGCGTCGAACTCGATCGCGCCGGCGGGATCACCGTGCGGGCCGGCGACTACGGCACATTCACCCGCGCCCTACCCAAGGTGGCGCTGCGCGAGGGCATCCGCGTGCAGCGCCTGCGGCCCTCCGACGAATCGCTGGAAAGCGTCTTCTCCTACCTGGTGGCGTCATGAACCTCACGATCATGCGGATCACGATGCGGGGGCTGTTCGGACGACGCCGGTTCCTGCTGCTGTTCCCGATGCCCGTGCTGCTCGTCGGCCTCGCCCTGCTGTCCGACGCGCTAGCCACGTCGGCGTCGGACTGGGCGCAGCCGGTGCTGGTGGGTCTTGGCCTCGTGGTCGTGTTGCCGATCACCGCGCTGATCGTCGGCACCGGCGTGCTGGGGGCGGAGATCGACGACGGCACGATCGTGCACATCCTCGCCAAGCCGCTGCCGCGCCGGGAGATCATCCTCGCGAAGCTGGCCGTCGCCTGGCTGGTCACGACCGTAGCCTGCGCGGTGCCGCTGTTCGTCGCGGGGGTGATCGCCGAATCCACCCGGCTGGGTGTCGCGCTCGCCGTCGGTGCCGCGGTCGGCGCGCTGGCGTACTCCTCGTTCTTCCTCGCGTTGAGCCTGCTCAGCCGGCGTCCGGTGCTGGTGGGCCTGCTCTACGTCCTGCTCTGGGAGGGTCTGCTCGGCAACTTCCTGGCCGGCACCCGGGTGCTCAGCATCGAGCAGTACGTCGTCACGATCGCCGACAAGATCGGTGGAACCGACCTGCTGACCTCGCCGCTGCGTGCCCCGGTGGCGGTCGTGATGCCGATCCTGTTCGTGCTCGGCTTCACCTGGCTCGCGACCGACCGGCTGCGCTCGTTCAGCGTGGCGGGCGAGACGAGCTGAAGCCAGCGCCCCTCCCCTCCCCTCCTCGCTGTGGATCTAGGGCGAATACTGGTGATCGAAGATCGACTAACCAGCATTCGCCCTAGATCGACAAGGGAGTGGGGGCCCGCGGTCAGCCGGTGTTGCGCATCCCGGCGGCGATGCCGTTGACGGTGGTGAGCAGCGCCCGTTCGAGGGTCGGGTCGGCGGTGGGGGCACGCCGCGTGCCCGGTGCGGGGGCGACCACCCGGCCCGGCGCGCCCGATTCGCGGTACCGCCGCAACAGCGCGACCTGCAGGTGGTGCAGGGGCTCGAGGTAGGTGTCCCGGACGGCGAGCGTGCGCCGCAGCACGGGCGACGCCTCCAGCAGCTCACGCGATCCGGTGACCGCGAGCACTTCACGCACGGTACGGGCGTACTCCTCCTCGATCTTGGCGAAGATCGGCCGGAGCGGCTCGGGCACGAGGGTGTTGACGTACCGGCGGGCGATGCCCAGGTCGGTCTTGGTGAGCATCATCTCCACATTGGACAGAAACGTCCGGAAGAACTGCCACTCGGCCTGCATCTCGGCGAGCACGCCACCGAGACCCGCCTCCCGGGCCGCCGCGAGTCCCGAGCCGACGCCGAACCAGCCCGGCACGATCTGACGGGACTGCGTCCAGCCGAACACCCACGGGATCGCGCGCAGCCCGGCCAGGCCGGCGCCGGAGTCCGGGCGCTTCGCCGGCCGGGAGCCGATGTTCAGCGCGCCGAGCAGCTCGGTGGGCGTGGCAGCCCAGAAGTACGCGGGCAGGTCCCGGTCGTCGACGAGCGACCGGTACGCCAGGTAGGCCGCGTCGGAGACGGTCGTCATCACCTCGTCCCACCGGGCCACCGCCTCGGCCGGCTGCCGTGGCGTGGTGTGCAGCAGCGTCGCCTGCAGCACGGCGGCCACGGTCAGCTCGAGGTTCTCGCGGGCGAGCGCCGGCAGCGTGTACTTGTCCGAGATGACCTCGCCCTGCTCGGTTACCTTGATGGCGCCGTCCAAGGTCCCGTACGGCTGGGCCAGGATCGCTTCGTGCGTCGGCCCGCCGCCGCGGCCGACCGTGCCGCCCCGACCGTGGAAGAGCCGCAGGCGTACGCCGTGCCGCGCGGCGACATCCCGCAGCGCCCGTTGCGCCCGGTGGATCGCCCACTGCGACGTGGTGATGCCGGCCTCCTTGTTCGAGTCGGAGTAGCCGAGCATGACCTCCTGTACGTCGCCGCGGGCGCGCACCACCGAGCGGTACGCCGGCACTGACAGCAGCTCGTCCAGAAGCGCGCCGCCGGTGTCCAGCTCGGCGACCGACTCGAGCAGCGGCACGATGCCGATCCGGGCACGTTGGGCGTGCGGGTCCACGAGGCCGGCCTCGCGGGCCAGGACAGCGGCCGCGAGCACGTCGTCGACACCGAGCGTCATGGAGACGATGTACGACTCGATCACCTCGGCGCCGAACCGGTCCTGCACCTCGCGGATCGTGCCGAACACCTCGAACGTACGCCGCGCCGGCTCGGTCAACGGAGTCTCCACACCGGACAGTGGACGCCGACCGGCCAGCTCGCGGGCGAGCAGATCGGTGCGCTCGGCCCGCGACAGCGCGTCATAGTCGCGCACCTCGCCGACCCGCGCGTACAGCTGGGCGAGCACGGCGTGGTGTGCCTCGGCGTGCTCCCGCACGTCGAGCGTGGCGAGGTGGAGGCCGAACGCGGCGACCGTGCGGACCGTCGATACCAACCGTCCCCGCGCGGCGAGCTGGCCGGAGTTCCGCGCCAGCGAGGCGCGGATCAGCTCGAGGTCGGCCACCAGGTCCGCGGAGCCGCGGTAGTCGCGACCGGACACGTGCGGCGTTCCGCGCGCTAGCCGGGTCCGGGTGTTGGCGAGCTTCACCTTGATGCAGCGGGCCTTGAGTCGGTACGGCTCCTCGGCGTTCACGCGTCGCAACCGCTCGCCCACCTCGGGCAGCGCGTCGAGGTCCTTGGCGAGGCTCGCGGCGAGATCCAACGACACCCCCCGCAGCCGGCGCGACACCGACACTTCGTTGATCAACGCGTCGAGCGTCGCCTCGGTGGCCTGGATGCCGTGCTCGTACTGGATGAGCAGCACGTCGCGGGTTACCCGCGGCGTGACGAACGGGTTGCCGTCGCGGTCACCGCCGATCCAGCTGCCGAACGTCAGCGGGCGCCCGGTCGGCTCGGTCTCGACACCCAGGCTGCGCAGCGTGTCGGCGAGGTCGTCGAGCACCTGCGGGGCCGCGTCCGCGTACAGGTCACGCAGGTAATAGACCGCGTTGCGGGCCTCGTCGGTGGGGTCGGGGCGGTCGAGCCGTAGCTCGTCGGTCTGCCACAGCAGGTCGAGCAGCTCGGCGAGCTTGCGGTCCACCCGCGCTTGGTCACGACCGCCGAACAGGGCGGCCTCGGCGTACTCGGCGTCCAGCTCATTGGCGACGCCGCGCAGCTTCGACAGGATGGACCGACGCGCGGCCTCCGTCGGATGCGCGGTGAAGACCGGCCGCACCGCCAGCCGCCGGGCCGCGGCCGCGATCTCCTCCGGGGGTACGCCGCGCTCCGCGATCAGCTTCGCCGCCTGATCCAGCCAGCCGCCCCGGGTCGCCCGTCGCCGGCGTAGCTCTCGTGCCCGGTGCACCTGCTCGGTGATGTTCGCCAGGTGGAAATAGGTGGAGAACGCTCGCGCCAGCTTCGTCCCGGTGTCCACGTCCAGCGCGGCGAGGCGCGCGGCGGCGGCGTCCGCGTCGGAACGGACCTGGGCACGCACCTCTTCGACCAGGTCCAGCAGGGCCCTGCCTTCCTGCCGGGCCAGGGTCTGGCCGAGCAGCGTGCCAAGCCGCCGGATGTCGGCCCGCAGCTCGGCGTCCGCACCGTTCGGCTCGGGCACCGGGCGCTCCTCTCGCGCGTACGAGGGACGGCGCTGTCCGCTTGGTGGATGCTAACCGTGGTGCGCTTGGCGCTATCCGCCGCGGTGCGTGGCCGTGCGTCGACCCAGCGCCGCGGTCGCGCCGAGCAGCAGGAGTACGCCGGCGAGCGCCCACAGCGTCAGCGCGGTGACCGGCCAGCCGGCCGCCTTACGGTCGAAGTACCCGACCGACTTGACCAGGTCGACGCCGAGGCCGGGCGGGTTCCACCGGTGCATGCCGCGGAAGAAGGTGGGCAGGAACTCCGGCGGCACCAGCCCGCCGGACCCGGGCAGGCCGAGCACGATCAGCAGCAGGATGACCAGGCCGGTGCCGAGCAGGCCGAGCCATCCCTGTACCGCCTTGGTGACCATCGCGGCCGCGAATGCGATCAGCGCCCCGGCGATCGTGAGTCCGAGGAAGCTGTCCGTCCAGATGTCGAAGGCCGGCCCGACGAGCAGTGCGCCGGCGAGGCCCAGCAGCAGCGAGAAGACCGGCAGCGCGCCGATCCGCAGCGCCGCGCGGTCGAGGTCACGCGGCACGGTCCCGAGCGCCACGCCCAGCGCGCTGGCCGCCAGCACGCCGCCGAGGATCAGCCCCAACACCAGGTAGAACGGGGTCACGCCGCGCGGGTCCTCCGGGGAGACCGGCACCGCGTCGGTGACCGCCAGCGGCACCTCGGCGGACGAGGCCGCGTCGCCGATCGTGGCCTCGACGACGTCCCGCGTCGCCGGCGAGGACGCCCCGGCCGTGGTCAGCGCCAGACCCACGCTCTCGGGGAGGTCGTTCGCGGCGAGCACGGCGTAAACGTCGCGGCGGTCGAGCGCGTTGGCCGCCGCGTCGCGGTCGGCGTACCGGACCGCCTCCAGGCTGTTCGTCTGCCGCTGGATCGCCGCCATCAGCGTCTCGACCGCCGCGTCGCCGCGCACGATGCCGACCGGGACGTCTCGCGGCGTGGGCTGGTGCAGCGCACCGACGAACGCGGCGATCAGCGCCGCGGAAAGCGCGAGCGCGCCGAGCAGGGCTGATCCGGTACGCGCCAACCAGGCCCGCCACCGGTCGTCGCCCCGGGTGGGCGGGACATGCCCGACGCTGCGCATCACGGCCCGCCGCCGGCGTCCACCCAACTTCGACGAAGTTGGGGCCGCGGACGGCCCTGGACCCGCCAACTTCGACGAAGTTGGGGCTGCGACGGCCATCTGTTCGGTCGCGGCCGCCGCTGCCTCGACCTCACCGCTGCCGAGGGCGTCGTCGACCTGGCTGCCGGGCGACGGTGGCCTCTCGTGCGCATGCGGGTCGGGTGGGCGATCGCTCATACACAGCCCCCGATTAGTCGGTTTCGTCAGGGTATGACGCTCACCATGGAGGTGCGGCCAGAACCGGCCACGAGATGGGCGTCGGCCCGCAAGATCTCGAATCGGGCGGCAGCGTCGAGGCGGGCACGATACGGTCGTAGGGATGCGCGCGTTGGCGTACCCCTCGAAACCCCAACCGGGCGACCGCATCGCCGTTCTCTCGCCCTCCGCCGGCCTGCCGGCGATCTTTCCGGACGTCTACGAGCTGGGCCTCCGCCGGCTTCGCGACGACTTCGGACTGGAGCCGGTCGAGTACCCGACCACCCGCGAGATCGGGGCCGACCCGCGTGAGCGCGTGCGCGACATCCACGCCGCGTTCGCCGACCCATCGGTGACCGCCGTGATCGCCACGATTGGCGGAGACGACCAGATCACGCTGATGCGGCACCTGGACGACGCGCTGCTGCGCGACAATCCCAAGCCCTACTTCGGCGCCTCGGACAACACGAACATGCTCAACCGCCTGTTCAACCTGGGCATCGTGAGCTACCACGGCGGGTCCATCATGATCCACCTGGGCCGTGGTGGCGCGCTCAATCCGATGACGGCCAACTCGCTGGGCGCCGCGCTGTTCAGCCACGACTGGTACGCCTTCCGCGAGCCGGCGACGTACGGCGACGAGCCGCTCAGCTGGGAGGATCCGGCCAACCTCGAGATCGAGCCGCCGATGGCCCCGGCCAGCGGCTGGGTGTGGCGCGGGCCGAAGCGGGTCGTCGAGGCGCCGGCCTGGGGCGGCTGCCTGGACGTGCTGTCGTGGATCCTGCAGGCCGGCACGGACATCCTGCCGGCCGAGGAGTACGCGGGCTGCGTGTTCTTCTTCGAGACCTCGGAGGAGATGCCCAGCGCCGACACGGTGTACTGGACGCTGCGCAGCATGGGCGAGCGCGGACTGCTGACCCAGTTCCCGGCGGTGCTGGTCGGGCGCGCGAAGGCGTGGGACTTCGCCCAGCCGCGTACCCCGGAGCAGAAGCGGCAGTACGCGGCGGATCAGCAGGTGGCCGTCGAGCGGGCGATGCGGGAGTACGCGCCGGATGCCGTGCTCGTGTTCGACATGGACATCGGACACACCGACCCGCAGCTGACGATGCCGTTCGGTGGCCTGGTCAGGGTCGACTCGCTCGAGCGCCGGATCGCGGTGCGCTACTGACCGGGGCGACGGGGATAGGCTTGGTGCGTTACCCCCACCCGCTCCGGGTGTGGGGCATGTTTGCGTGCCCGACGGGAGAGTGATCATCCGATGACAGCGGCGCCCCGCCTCGCCGGGCTGCTGCCGGCGGCGCTCGCCGACCCCGGCCTCGCCCAGGCCCGAGATCTGGCCCGAGGCGTGGCTCGGGACCCCTCGCGCGGCGGAGCCGACCAGGTCGACCTCACTGCGCCGGCGGCGATGCGCCCGTTCGTCGCCGCCGTGCTGGCCGCCCGAGTCGACCGTGGCGGCGCGGGCCGGCCGGTGCTGGCGGTGACCGCCACGAGCCGCGAAGCGGAGGATCTCGCGGCGGCGCTCGGCGAGCTGCTCCCCTCGGACGAGGTCGTGGTGTTCCCGGCCTGGGAGACCCTGCCGCACGAACGACTCTCGCCGCGCTCGGACACGGTCGGTCGGCGGCTGGGCGTGCTGCGCCGGCTGGCTCACCCCGACGAGGCGGCCGGCCCGATCCAGGTCGTGGTGGCGCCCGTCCGGTCAGTGCTGCAACCGCAGCTCAAGGGGCTCGGCGACCTCGAGCCGGTGGAGCTGCGCACGGGCACCGAGGTGGCGCTGGAGGACGTGGCCCGGCGGCTGTCCGACATGGCGTACGGCCGGGTCGACCTCGTGACCAATCGCGGCGAGTTCGCGGTGCGCGGCGGCATCCTCGACGTGTTCCCGCCGACCGAGGAGCACCCGCTGCGGGTGGAGTTCTGGGGCGACGAGGTCGAAGAGATCCGCACGTTCGCGGTGGCCGACCAACGCACGATCGAGGCGGTTGACCGCCTGTGGGCGCCGCCGTGTCGCGAGCTGCTGCTCACCCCGTACGTGCGGGAGCGGGCCGCCCGCCTCGCGCGGGAGCAGCCGGCGCTCTCCGAGATCCTCGACCGGCTCGCCGAGGGCATCCCGGTCGAGGGCATGGAGTCGCTGGCGCCCGCGCTGCTCGAGGGCACCGACTCGATGGAGCTGCTCGTGGACTGCGTGCCCGCGGGCGCGCTGGTCCTCCTCTGCGACCCGGAGCGCATCCGCACCCGGGCGCACGATCTGGTCCGTACCTCTGCGGAGTTTCTCGAGGCCAGCTGGGCCGCGGCCGCCGTCGGGGGCAAGGTCCCGATCGACCTCGGCGCCGCCGCCTTCAAGACCCTCGCAGAGGTACGCGCCACGGCGCGCAGCCGCGGCCAGCCGTGGTGGTCGCTGTCGCCGTTCGGGCTGGTCGAGGCGCCGACGGCGCGGGTAGAGGACGACGAGCCGTGGGCGGACGCGCAGCCCGACCTCCTCCCGGCGGTTGAGGACGACACCGGCGGGGCGCTGACGCTGGCGGCCCAGCCGGTGCCGCTCTACCACGGGGAGACAGCGCGTGTGGTCGACGACCTGAAGCGGTGGGCCGGCGACGACTGGTCGGTCGCGCTGATCTTCGAGGCGCACGGTCCGGCCCAGCGGGCGGTCGAGGTGCTGCGCGACGCCGGCCTCGGCGCGACCCTGGCCGAACAGATCGACGAGCCGCCGGCGCCCGGGCGGATCGTGGTGGCGTGCGGCGCGCTCAATCACGGGTTCCTCGACGAGGGGTCTCGCCTGGCCGTCATCACCGGCAACGACATCACTGGTGGCCGTGGATCGTCCACGAAGGACATGCGCCGCATGCCAAGCCGACGGCGCAACACGATCGACCCGCTCGAGCTCAGACTGGGCGACTACGTCGTGCACGAGCAGCACGGCATCGGTCGGTACCTCGAGCTCGTCCAGCGCACCGTCAACGGCGCCGAGCGGGAGTACCTGGTCATCGAGTACGCCCCGTCGAAGCGGGGCCAGCCCGGCGATCGGCTGTTCGTGCCGACCGACCAGCTCGACCAGCTCTCCCGTTACGTCGGCGGCGAGCACCCGACCGTGCACAGGCTGGGCGGCTCCGAGTGGCAGAAGGTCAAGGCCCGGGCGCGCAGGGCGGTCCGCGAGATCGCCGCGCAGCTCATCCAGCTGTACGCCGCGCGGCGCGCCTCCAAGGGCCACGCTTTCGGCCCGGACACCCCGTGGCAGCGGGAGCTGGAGGATGCGTTCCCCTACACCGAGACGCCCGACCAGCTGGGCGCGATCGACGATGTCAAGCGGGACATGGAGCAGGAGATCCCCATGGACCGGCTCATCTGCGGCGACGTGGGGTATGGCAAGACCGAGATCGCGGTGCGCGCGGCGTTCAAGGCGGTGCAGGACGGCAAGCAGGTCGCGGTCCTCGTGCCGACCACGCTCCTGGCCCAGCAGCACCTCAACACGTTCTCCGAGCGCATGGGCCAGTTCCCGGTGGAGATCAAGCAGCTGTCCCGGTTCCAGACGCCCAGGGAGGCGGAGCAGACCATCGGCATGGCGGCCGCCGGAACCGCCGACATCGTCATCGGCACCCACCGGCTGCTCCAGCCCAGCGCCCGGTTCAAGCAGCTCGGTCTCGTCGTCGTCGACGAGGAGCAGCGGTTCGGGGTCGAGCACAAGGAGTACCTCAAGCAGCTGCGCACGTCGGTCGATGTGCTGACCATGTCGGCCACCCCCATCCCGCGGACGTTGGAAATGGCGATCACCGGCATCCGGGAGATGTCCACCATCGCGACCCCACCCGAGGAGCGGCACCCGGTGCTGACGTTCGTCGGGGCGCACGACGACCGGCAGGTCGCCGCGGCCATCCACCGCGAACTGCTGCGCGATGGGCAGGTCTTCTACGTGCACAATCGCGTCGAGTCGATCGAACGGGCGGCCCGCCGGCTGCGTGAGCTGGTGCCCGAGGCGCGGATCGCGGTCGCGCACGGCCAGATGGCCGAGGACGCCCTCGAGCGGGTGATGGTCGGCTTCTGGGAGAAGGAGTACGACGTCCTCGTCTGCACGACGATCGTCGAGTCGGGCATCGACATCCCGAACGCGAACACGTTGATCGTCGAGCGCGCGGACCTGCTCGGCCTGGCGCAGCTGCACCAGATACGCGGCCGGGTCGGCCGCGGCCGGGAGCGGGCGTATGCGTACTTCCTGTACCCGCGCGACCGGCCGCTCACCGAGCAGGCGCACGAGCGGCTGGCCACGATCGCCCAGCACACCGAGCTCGGGGCGGGCATGTACGTGGCGATGAAGGACCTGGAGATCCGGGGCGCCGGCAACCTGCTCGGCGGTGAGCAGTCGGGGCACATTGAGGGCGTCGGCTTCGACCTGTACGTCCGGATGGTCGGCGAGGCCGTTCAGGCGTTCAAGGGCGAGCGGCCGGAGACCGACGGCGCGGCGATCGAGGTCAAGGTCGATCTGCCCGTCGACGCGCACCTGCCGCACGACTACATCGGCGTGGAGCGGCTGCGGCTCGAGATGTACCGAAAGCTGGCCGAGGCGCGTACGCCCGAGGGCCTGGCCGAGGTCGTGGCCGAGATGACCGACCGGTACGGCGAACCGCCCGAGCCGGTCGCCAACCTCGTGGCGGTGGCCCGGTTCCGGATGCGCGCCAACGCGTACGGCTTGACGGATGTCTCCCTGCAGGGCCGGCACGTCCGGTTTGCCCCGTTACCACTGCCGGATTCCAAGCAGCTGCGGCTCAAGCGGTACCACCCGGACGCGGTCTACAAGGCGGCGACCGAGCAGGTCAGTGTGCCGCGGCCGACGAACCGACGGGTGGGGGGCGAACCGCTGCGCGACCAGGCGTTGCTCGATTGGTGCGGTCAACTGCTCACCGACGTGCTGGGCGACCCCGTCCCGGCCGCACCGGTCGGTGCGTGAGAGAGTGACCGCCATGCGTGCTCGTCGTCTCAGCGCCGCCGCCGTGCTCGCGGTCATCGGCGTTCTCGTTCTCGGCGCCTGCGCCCGGTCGAACCCATCAGTTGCGGCCTATGTCGGCAACACGGCGTACACCAAGAGCGAGGTCGACCGCGCATTCGACGCCCTGCCGAAGGAGCAGACCAAGCAGAACCCCCGTGCGCTACGCCAGTTCATCGTCTCGATGATGGTCCTGAGCGAGGTGGCCGAGCGGAACGCCACGGCGGCCGGGAAGCCGCTGGCCAAGCCCACGGCGGACCAACTGCAGCAGGTGGCGGGTCGGGTGGGCCTGCCCGCCGACTCCGCGTTCGTCCGGCTGCAGGCCCGCTACCAGGTCGCAGTGCAGCACCTCGAGTCGGAGGCGAAGTCCACCGAGCCCGACGACACGCTTCGCCGGGAGATCTTCGACGGCCTGCGGGCGAAGGGCGTGATCCCGGACGGCACCACGTTTGAGCAGGTGCGGGCCGCCATCGACTCGAGCGAGCTGCGCCACCTGATCGGCGTGCGCAGCCTGGTGGGCGACCTCGCGAACCGCTATCACGTCCGGGTCAACCCGGAGTACGCCCCGCTGGAGCTGCAGGCCACCGTGCCGATCGCCGGCGGCCAGGCGCAGGCCGACGTGAACATCCCCGTCTCGATCAAGGGCGAGCAGATCGTCACGGACGTCAGCACGCCCACGTCCTGAGCCGATGGCCGCCGCCCGCGTCGTCCTGCTGGTCACCTCGCCCCGCCTCCCGGCCGGGCTACTGACCGCGCAGGCGTGGGACCTCGTCCGCGCGTACCCAGTGCTGGTCGCCGGTGAGAGTGAGCTGAGCGCGGTCCTGCGCGCCCAGGGCGCCACGGTCACCGTCACCGAACCGCGGGCCGAGGCGGTGCTCCCCATTGCCGCCGAGCACGGGACCGTGGTCTGGCTCGCCGGACCGGCCGGCGATCCCGATCTCGCCCGCGAGCTGGGGCTGCGGTTGGCGCGCGAACCAGGGCTGGCCGAGCTGGAGCTGACCTACGGCTCGTGGGACCCGCGCGGCGCGCGGCTGCTCGACGCGGTCGAGGTCATCGACCGGCTCCGGTCGCCCGGCGGCGATCCGTGGAAACGGCTGCAGACCCACCAGTCGCTGGCGCAGTTCCTGCTGGAGGAGGCGTACGAGGCGTACGACGCGATCGTGGCGCACGACCTGGTGGCGCTGCGCGAGGAGATCGGCGACGTGCTGCTCCAGGTGCTGCTCCATGCCCGGCTGGCCGAGGAGCTGCCGGAGGAGGAGCGGTGGACGATCGACGACGTCGCCGGCGACTTCGTCGCGAAGATGATCCGCCGCAACCCACACGTCTTCGCGTCAGCGGAGGTCGCCGACGTCGACGAGATCATCGAGAACTGGGAGCAGATCAAGCGGACGGAGAAGGCGCGCGGCTCGGCGCTGGAGGGCATCGCCTGGTCACAGCCCGCGCTCGCGCTGGCCGCGAAGATCCTTTCTCGGGCCGAGCGGGCGGGTGTGCTCCTGCCGCCGCCAGTCACACCGGACACAGTGGACACCCAGGAGGCGCTGGGTGCGGCGCTGTTCGCGGCCGTCGTCGACGCCCGAGCGCGCGGCCTGGACGCCGAGGCCGCCCTGCGCGCCACCGCGCTGGCGTACGCCGACGCGGTACGCGCCGCCGAGTAGCCGCGCCGAGCACCGACTGTCGCAACCTCGTACGGGTTGGGTGATCAACGACCTGTTGATCACCCAACCCGTACGAGGTTGCGATGACCAGCCCTTAGGGTGGGCGCCATGCCCGAGTTCGTCCCGCTGGCCGAGCGCATCGTCGACGCCCTGCTGGCGGCGGAGCCGGAAGTCGCGAGCCTGGCCGGCGACCACCGCGTCGACGACCGGCTGCCCGACCTGTCCGCCGACGCGGTCGCCGCGGAACGGACGATGCTGCGGGAGGCGCTCGACGCGCTCGCCGAGGTGGACCCCGACGCACTGGATCCCGCCGAGCGGGTCGACCACGAGGTGCTCACCGCCGTCGTGGAGCGGACGCTTTTCGAGCTGAGCGATGTGCGCGAACACGAGTGGAATCCGCTCGCGCACAACCCGGGGCCGCTGCTGCACGCGCTGGTCTCGCGGCCGTTCGCCCCGGCGGACGAGCGTCTGACGAGCCTCGTCGGGCGGCTGACGGCCGTACCGGATGCGCTTGCGACCGCGCGTGCGACGCTGCGCGACTGCCCGGCGATCCATGTCGAGACGGCGCTAGGGCAGTTCGCCGGCGCCGCCGCGCTCATCCGCGACGAGGTGCCGCCGCTGCTGGCGCAGGCCCCGCAGCTGGACGTGGCCGTGCGACCGGCCGCGGCCAGCGCGGCCTCGGCGGTCGACGATTTCGTCGGCTGGCTGCGCGAACGGCTGCCCGCGGATGGCATCGGCGGGCGGGACCCCCGGCTCGGGCGACGTCTGTGGGAGGCGCGACTGTGGCACACCCTCGACACCGAGCTGCCCGCGGCCGAGGTGCTGTCGCGGGCGTGGGCGAACCTGGACCGCGTCACCGACCGGCTGCGGGAGACCGCCGCCGGCCTGGTCGGTGGTCCGGCATCCGACCAGACGGCACGCCGCGCGCTGGACCGGCTGGCCGACGAGCATCCCGACGACGATTCGATCGTGGCGCTGGCCAAGACGACGCTGGCGGAGACGACCGAGTTCGTACGGGCGCATGACCTCGTTTCCCTTGTGGACGATCCGTGTGTGGTGCAGGAGATGCCGGAGTTCGCGCGGGGCGTCTCGGTCGCGTACTGCGACGCACCGGGCCTGCTGGAGACCGCGGCGCTGCCGACCTTCTACTGCATCGCACCGACACCCGCTGGCTGGTCGGCCGGGCGGGTGGAGTCGTTCTATCGCGAGTACAACAAGCACATGGTTCGCAACCTGACCGTGCACGAGGCGATGCCGGGCCACTTCCTCCAGCTCGCCCACGCACGCCGGTTCCGCGGGACCACGCGCTCCCGGGCGGTCGGCTTGTCCGGCCCCTTCGTGGAGGGTTGGGCCGTCTACGCCGAGGAGGTCATGGCCGACCACGGCTTCGGTGGACCGTCGGTCCGGCTGCAGCAGCTCAAGATGCAACTCCGCATGACGATCAACGCGATCCTCGACCAGCTCGTCCACTGCGAGGGGCTGTCCGAGGCCGACGCGCTGGCGCTGATGACCGAGCGCGGGTTCCAGGAGGAGGGCGAGGCAGCCGGGAAGTGGCGCCGGGCGCTGCTGACCTCCACCCAGCTGTCCACGTACTTCGTCGGGTACGCCGAGGTGGCCGACATCGCCGCGGCCCGGCCGGCCGGCACCTCGCCGGGCCGGTGGCATGACGCGATGCTCGCGCACGGCTCACCGCCGCCGCGCCACCTGCGCACCCTCCTCGGCGTCTAGGGCCACCGTCACTTGGAGCCCGGGCGCCGGTCGACGATCGTGGCGCCGCCCGGCAGCTCGAACGCGTGCGCGTCCACGCTCTCGCGGTAGTTGGTCAGCGTGATCTCCCTGGCCGAGCCGTTGACGACACCCCGGAAGCTGCCCAGGACACCGTCGGCGGTGACGCAGGCGTCAAAGTTCGCGGCGGGGGCGTTTTCCACCCGCTCGACGGTCACGCACGTGGCGTGTTGCCCGGCGACGGTCGTGTCGTGCTGCTGGATGACCGCGTCGGCGTCCAGCGCCGCGGCGGTCAGCAGGCCGATGACCACTGATGGCGCCACGAGGCCGTGCCGGCCCGCGTCGTTGAACAGGCTCGCGGCCGGCCGGGCGGCGACCGTCGGCGGCGGGGTGAGCGTGCAGGTGATCCTCGAGCCGGCGTCCGCGCACTCGGCGATCGCGTCGCCGGTGACCGTGACCCGCCCGCCTGGATAGGTGTACGCGGCACGCGGCGGCTGCTGCGCCTGCGCGATCGTCGCCGTCTTGCCGCCCGCGAGCTGGTACTCCGCTACATAAGTGAGGGCCGTCGCGCGGTCCATCCGCGTAGCGAGGTCGTTGACGAGGTCGGCGCGCCCGATGACGCGCTGTGTGTTGTTCAGCGTGTCGCAGCCGGTGGTCAGGGCGAGGCCGGCGACGGCGGCCAGGACGAGCAGCGCGCGAGCTGGTCGGGTCGTCGACGCGGCACGCATGGGCCCAGCCTTGTCGATCAGGTCAACCGCGCGCAAACGTGTTGGCCCGTCGTGTGACGTGGGTCGCGAAATTCGCTGCCTCCGGGCTCCCCCCGAGCGCCGGGACGCGGCGGCCGTGCCGTCCGGCGACCTCGATACGCTCGCATCCAAACACGCGGCCGCACCGGCGCGGCCCGTCGAGATCGAGTCACGAGGAGCGGCAACAGTGGCCACCATTGAGGGAATCGTCGCCCGGGAGATCCTGGACTCGCGTGGCAACCCGACCGTCGAGGTCGAGGTCGGGTTGGACGACGGCTCGATCGCCCGCGCCGCCGTGCCGTCCGGCGCATCGACCGGCGCGTTCGAGGCGCTGGAACTACGCGACGGCGACGCCGCCCGGTATTCGGGCAAGGGCGTGCAGCGGGCCGTCGCGAACATCGAGGACCGGATCATCGACCAGCTCGTCGGTTACGAAGCGAGCGAGCAGCGCCTGATCGACCAGAAGATGCTGGACATCGACGGCACGCCGGACAAGTCCGGCCTCGGCGCGAACGCGATCCTCGGCGTGTCTCTCGCCGTCGCAAAGGCCGCCGCCGCGAGCGCCGAGTTGAGCCTGTTCCGCTACCTCGGTGGGCCGAACGCGCACCTGATGCCGGTGCCGATGATGAACATCCTGAACGGTGGGGCGCACGCGGACTCCAATGTGGACATCCAGGAGTTCATGATCGCGCCGATCGGAGCGCCGACGTTCCGGGAGGCACTGCGTTCGGGTGCCGAGGTGTATCACGCACTCAAGGGCGTACTGAAGAAGAAGGGCCTGTCCACCGGGCTGGGCGACGAGGGCGGCTTCGCGCCGAATCTGCCCGCGAACGCGGCCGCGCTGGACCTGATCGGCGAGGCGGTCGAGATCGCCGGTTACCGGCTCGGCACCGACGTCGTGCTCGCCCTGGACGTCGCGGCCACGGAGTTCTACGCCGACGGCTCGTACACGTTCGAAGGCGCGGGCAAATCGACCGAGGATATGACCAGCTACTACGCCAAGTTGGTCGAGACATACCCGATCGTGTCCATCGAGGACCCGCTGGCCGAGGACGACTGGGCCGGCTGGACGGCGCTCACCCGGGCGCTCGGCGACAAGATCCAGATTGTCGGCGATGACCTGTTCGTCACCAACCCCGAGCGCATCGCGCGGGGCATCGCCGACGGCGCCGCCAACGCCGTGCTGATCAAGGTGAACCAGATCGGCTCGCTGACCGAGACGTTCGACGCGGTCGACCTGGCGCACCGCAGCGGCTACCGGTGCATGATGAGCCACCGCTCGGGCGAAACCGAGGACACGACGATCGCCGACCTCGCGGTGGCCACCGGGTGCGGGCAGATCAAGACGGGCGCGCCGGCGAGGTCGGACCGCGTCGCGAAATACAACCAGCTGCTGCGCATCGAGGAGGAGCTTGACGACGCGGCGCGCTACGCCGGTGCGAGAGCGTTCCCGCGGTACCGTTCCGCCTGACGGGGCGCCGTCAGGCCGGGCGCCTATTCGCGTCGATCTAGGGCGAATACTTGTTAGTTGATCTCCAACCACCAGCATTCGCCCTAGATCGACGGGAGAGCCGGACGGGAGGTGAGTGATGGTGCGGCGGAGCCCGAGCGGGCCGGGTCCGCTCCGGCGGCCGGGCGCGCGACCGTCCGTACGCGAGACCGGCGGACGGTCGGCCAGCCGGCCCGCACTCGCCCGCCGGGCCGCGGCCGCCGGTGCCGCGAAGCGGACCGTGGCACCGCAGCCCAGCCGGTTCACCGGCCGGGCGACCGTGCTCGTCGTGATCTTCGTGGCACTCGCCCTCGGATACACCTATCCGGTGCGGCTGTACCTGACCCAGCAGTCCGACATCGCCCGGATCCAGGCCGCCCAGGCGGCTCAGCGCGGTCGGATCGGCGACCTGACCGACCAGGCCGCGAAGTGGCAGGACGATGAGTACGTGCGGATCCAGGCGCGCCGGCGGCTGTTCTACGTCCAACCGGGCGAGATCCCGCTCGTCGTGCTGACGCCCGGCTCCGGAGACACGCATGGCACCGGCTCCAACGGCGCGGGACCGACGGCGGCGAAGCGCCCGCCGTGGTACGCCACGTTGTGGTCGAGCGTCCGGGCCGCCGACGAGAGAGCCAACCGGTGACCGTGGACCGTCCGTCGCCGAGCGCCGCCGACGGCGTACTCCCGCCCGAGCGGGAACCGGCGACGGAGCTGGATCTGACGGCGGTGGCCGGGCAGCTCGGACGCCCGCCGCGCGGGACCCGGGCGGTGGCCCATCGGTGTCCGTGCGGGCTGCCGGACGTCGTGGAGACGACGCCGCGGCTGGCCGACGGTACGCCGTTCCCGACGCTGTTCTACCTCACCTGCCCGCGGGCGACCGCGGAGTGCAGCCGGCTCGAGTCGGCGGGGGTGATGCGAGAGATGGCGACGCGGCTGGCCAACCATCCGGAGCTCGCCGCGGCGTACCAGGCCGCGCACTTCGACTACCTGGCCCGGCGGGAGGCGATCGCCGACGTGCCGGAGATCGCCGGCGTCTCGGCGGGTGGGATGCCCGGCCGGGTCAAGTGCCTGCACGTGCACCTCGCGCATGCCCTCGCGGCCGGTCCCGGCGTGAACCCGCTCGGCGACGAGGTGCTCGAGATGGTCGCGCCGTGGTGGTCCGGCGGGCCGTGCGTCGAGTTCTGATGGCCGGCGACGTGGTCGTCCGGCGGGCGCGGACCGCGGACGTGCCGGCCATCCGCCGGCTGATCGACACCTACAGCGCCGAGCGGCGGCTGCTGTCGAAGGCGACCGTGACGCTGTACGAGGACGTGCAGGAGTTCCGGGTCGCCTCGCGCGGCGACGACGGGCCCGTCGTCGGCTGCGGCGCCCTGCACGTCATGTGGGACGACCTCGCGGAGATCCGTACGCTCGCCGTGGACCCGGCGTCGCGCGGCCTCAAGATAGGCCGCCGGATCGTCGAGGCGCTCCTGGACACCG
This sequence comes from Micromonosporaceae bacterium, assembly GCA_036506495.1. Lineage (GTDB taxonomy): Bacteria > Actinomycetota > Actinomycetes > Mycobacteriales > Micromonosporaceae > DASXRC01. Next base: position 50,567 of record DASXRQ010000061.1, read on the forward strand.
CGCGCGATCTCGGCGTACGCCGGGTGTTCGTGCTGACCTTCGAGACCGAGTTCTTCGCGTCGTTCGGCTTCGCGCGGATCGACGGCGCACCGGTGCCGCCCGCGGTCTACGAGCAGCTGCTGCGCTCGTACGACGAGGGGGTGGCCGAGTTCCTGGGTCTCGAGCGGGTCAAGCCGAACACCCTGGGCAACGCTCGGATGCTGCTCACGCTCTCCAGGCCGGGCGCCCCGGCGGCTCGCTAGGGTTGCCGATGTGAGGGTGGCGGCGATCGACTGCGGCACGAACTCGATCCGGCTGCTCGTGGCCGACGTGCCGCCGGACGGCGGACCGCTGGTCGACCTCAGCCGGCGGATGGAGATCGTACGGCTGGGTCAGGGCGTGGACCGGACCGGCCGCCTCGCACCGGAGGCGATCGAGCGCACCCGCGTGGCGCTAGCCGCCTACGCGGCGGAGGCGTCGTCGCTCGGCGCGGAGCGGATGCGCATGGTCGCGACCTCGGCGACCCGCGACGCAGCGAACGCCGACGAATTCCGTTCGATGGTCACGTCGACGCTCGGGGTGCCGCCCGAAGTGGTCTCCGGCGACGAGGAGGCGCGGCTGTCGTACACCGGAGCGGTGCGCGGGCTGTCGCCGGACGCGCGGCCGCCGTACCTCGTCGTCGACATCGGCGGCGGCTCGACCGAGTTCGTCCGCGGCGGGCCGGGTGGTGTCGACGCGGCGATCTCCGTCGACATCGGCTGCGTACGCATGACCGAGCGCCACCTGCACACGGACCCGCCGACGGCCTCAGAGATCGCGGCGGCGGAACGGGACGTTCGGTCGGCCGTCGACCGGGCGCTCGCCGCCGTCTCCGGGCGCGGCGCCGCGACCCTCATCGGGCTGGCCGGTTCGGTCACCACGGTGGCCGCGATCGCGCTCGACCTGCCGGAGTACCAGGCCGAGCGGATCCACGGGGCTCGTATCTCGTACGACGACGTCGCCAAGGTGACCTGCGATCTGCTCGCGATGTCCGCGGCGGAGCGGCGGGCGCTCCCGGTCATGCACCCCGGGCGGGCCGACGTGATTGGCGCCGGTGCACTGCTCCTGCGCACCGTCATGGAGCGGGCCGGTGCGTCGTCGGTCGTCGCCAGCGAACACGACATCCTCGATGGCATCGCGTACGGTCTCGCCGAGCCGCCGGCCCAACTCTGACGGAGTTGGGCCGCCGGGAGGCCGGGCGGCGCCGGTACGCGTGTCGTGGCTAGTGTGGTATTGACGGTACAGCGCACTACGGAGTAGCGTCCGGCCGGTGGACACCACCCAGTTGCTCAAGGGCGTCCTCGACCTGGCGGTGCTCGCCGTGCTGCGAGAGGAGGACGGCTATGGGTACGACATCCTCCGGCGGCTGCGCGGCGTGGGCCTCGAGGAGGTCGGCGACGCCTCGGTCTACGGCACGCTGCGCCGGTTGTTCCAGGCCGGCTACCTCACGACCTATGTGGTCCCGAGCGAAGAGGGACCGCACCGCAAGTACTACGCACTGAACTCCGCCGGCCGCGATCAGCTCACCCGGTCGGGCAAGGCGTGGCGCTCGTTCGCGTCCACAATGGACGGCCTGCTCGGCGATCGGGGGGTGGCGGCATGAGTGCCGCGACGGATCAGGACGTTGCGCGGTATGTCGAACGGGTCCGCGCCGCGCTCGCCGACCTGCCCGCCGGCCGCCGCGAGGAGCTGCTCGAGGAGCTGCCCGACCACCTCGCGGAGGTCGCCGCCGAGGGCGAGGGCCCGCTCGAGTCCCGACTCGGCCCACCCGAGGAGTACGCGGCGGAGCTGCGCGCCACCGCCGGCCTGCCCGGCGCGAGCCCTGGGCGGATGACCGCCGCCGTGGCCGGCCTCCGCGGCCGGCTCCGCACCGTCGACACGAGATTCGGACCCATCCTGGGGTACGCCCACGCGAGCGAGTTCCTGCGCCTGCTCCGGCCGGCGTGGTGGGTGCTGCGGGGATACGTGGCGGCGATGGTCGTCGTGTCCCTGATCGATGCGACCGGACCGATCGGCCTGCTGCCACGCCTCGGTGGCAGCATCCTCGCCGCGGTGGTGATTCTCGCCGGCTTCGTGCTGCTCTCGATCTGGCTCGGCCGGCGTGCGGATCGCCTGTCGCGTTGGCCGCGCCGCGTGTTGCTCGCCGGCAGCGGGCTGCTTGTGCTGTTCGCCGTCGTCGGCTTCGTCAACGCCGATCAGCGGGCGAGGTCCGACCATGAGGTCTACCGGGAGGTCTACTACGACCGGTTCTCCAACATCCGGGACGTCTTCCCGTATGACGCGCAGGGCCGCCTGCTGACCAACGTCCGGCTGTTCGACCAGGACGGTCGGCCGATCGATCTCGGCTGGAAATTCTGCGCCAAGGCGCCGATCGTGGAGAAGCCGTCGGGCGTGCTGGCCTATCCCCGATGCCCGGAGCATGATCCGTTCCGTCCGCCCGCGGCCATACCCCGGGGCGTCCGCGCCGACGGCCAGCCCAAGTCCAACCCCGAGCCCGAGCCCGTCGTAACGGGGCCGGCTTTCCCGTCGATGGCGGACGTGGTTGGCTACCGCAGAGTGACACCCTGTGCGATCAGCCAACGATGACTGTCCGACGAGAGGGCCGCCGATGGGCGAGATGGTGAGCTACCGGAGCAACGGCGGCACGAGCGAGGGCTACCTCGCGACGCCGGAGAGCGGAAGCGGTCCCGGCGTCATCGTGATCCAGGAGTGGTGGGGCCTGGTCCCGCACATCGTCTCGGTCGCCGACCGCTTCGCGGACGCCGGCTTCGTGGCGCTGGCCCCCGACCTCTACCACGGAGTGCAGGCCACCGAGCCGGACGAGGCTGGCAAGCTCCTCATGGGCCTGGCGATGGACCAGGCGGCCCGGGACATCGCCGGTGCCGCGGCGAACCTCGCCGAGCGGCCAAAGGTCACCGGCAGGGTCGGCTGCGTCGGCTTCTGCGCCGGTGGCAGCCTGGCGATGTGGTCCGCCACCCTGTCCGACGAGATCGTGGCGACCGTCGGCTTCTACCCGGTCCTGCCGTGGGAGCGGATGAGCCCGAAGTGGTCCAACTACGCCGGCAAGGTCGCGATGATCCACTGTGATGGGGGCGTTCCGAGCGCCGCGCCGGGCATTCAGCAGGCGAAGCAGGCCATCGAGGCCGCGGGCGGCGAGTGTGTGACGTACGACTACCCCGACACACATCACGCGTTCTTCAACGATGACCGGCCCGAGGCCTACGACGCGGACGCGGCCAGGCCGGCCTGGGCCCGGACGGTCGAGCTGTTCCGGACCCGCCTGGCCGGTTGACCACCGGGTCGATGGATGAGCGGTGGCTCCCGGCGCGGGGGCCCGTCGGCGCGCGTACCCCTGAGGAGGTCGCGACCCTCGCGGCGCGAGCCGCCGACCTGGCCGAGCTGGACGCCGCCATAGCGAGCTGCTTCGCCTGCCCGCGGCTCGTCGCGTGGCGCGAGCGGGTCGCGGTGGAAAAGCGCGCGGCGTTCCGCGACCAGGAGTACTGGGCCCGGCCGGTGCCCGGGTTCGGCCCGGCCGACGCCCGCATCGCCATCCTCGGGCTGGCCCCGGCGGCCCACGGCGGCAATCGGACCGGCCGCATCTTCACGGGTGACCGGTCCGGGGACGTGCTGTTCGCGGCCCTCTACCGGGTGGGGCTGGCCAACCAGCCCACCAGCGTGGCGGCCGGGGACGGCCTGGAGCTGAGGCACACGAGGATTTTCGCCTCGGTGCGCTGCGCGCCGCCCGACAACAAGCCGGCGCCGGCCGAGCGGGACGCCTGCTCCGGCTGGCTGCACCGCGAGGTCGCGCTGCTCGCGCCCGGGCTGCGCGTCGTGGTCGCGTTGGGGGCGTTCGCCTGGGCGGCGTGGTGGTCTGCGATGACCGCCGCGTACGGCGTGCCGCCACCCGCTCCGCGGCCACGGTTCGCGCACGGCGCGCAGTGGTCCGGCCGGGGCGTGCCGCACGTGCTCGGTTGCTACCACGTGAGCCAGCAGAACACCTTTACCGGACGGCTGACACCGGCAATGCTTGACGGGGTGTTGACCCGGGCGAGGCGGCTCGCTGGACTGGGCGAGGCGACCTACACGGGGGCCGGCTGAAATGATCCTTCGCCGATGGTGGCCGCTCGCGGCGGTCCTGCTGCTGCTCGCCGTCGTAACCCTCGCGACCGCCCGCTCGTCCGCGCAGTTCGGGCAGGTCGCACCGCCGCCGCGCGACCAGGCCGCCCGGCCGACCGAGCTCGAGCAGGCACCCACCCCACGGTCCGAACCGAGCGTGACATCCGAGGCGGCCGCGCAGACCGACGTGCGATTGCCGGGTTGGGTCAGCCCGCTCCTGCGGATCGTGTGCCTGCTCCTCGCCGCGTCCGTGCTGGTCGCGCTGGCCTGGTACGGCGTGCGCGACCGGCTGCGGGCGCGCGCCGACGAACCGGACGATGGACAGGACGCTCCCCGGCGTACCACCGAGGAGGTGGTCGCCGCGCTAGAGGACGGGCTCGTCGAACTCTCGGACACCGATCGCGACCCGCGCCGCGCGGTCATCGCCTGCTGGGTACGCCTGGAACGGGCCGCGGCGGCCGCCGGAACCCCACGGGGTCCCGGCGACGCGCCGGCGGACCTCGTCGCGCGGCTGTTGCGTGGCCATCGGGTAAGCGCCGAGGTGCTGTCCGGGTTCGCCGACGTCTACCGCGAGGCCCGGTACGCCACGCACACCATCGACGAGGCCATGCGTACGCAGGCCCGGTCGGCGCTGACCAGGCTGCGCGCGGAGCTGGCGGCCGGCGCCACGACGAGCGGTGCGTCATGAGCTCGAGCGTTAGCATCGACGACCTGCTCCGGTACGAGGAGGAGCCGCCGCGCGGGGAACGCCGCCGGAGCAGCCTCGCCGACTGGACAGTCAAGTCCGCGCTGACCGCCGCCGCCCTGACCGCGCTGATCGGTCTCGTCATGCGTGTGTACGGCGTGGCGCCACCGTACGTGCTGGTGTTCGCGGGCCTGTTCGCCCTGCTGGGGCTGCGCCGGGTGCTGGCCGGTATCGCCCAGCCGCCACCACCACGGACCCGGCAGCACCGGGTCTCGGCGGGCACCGAGGACGGCCTGTACGTCTGGGGCATGCAGGATGCGCTCCGCGACGCGTCCCGGCGGTGGGAGAACCGGTTCGAGTGGGCCAAGGGCGACGCGGCCAGCTTTGCCCGCACGACGCAGCCGGTGCTCCGGGAGATCGTCGACGAGCGCCTCCGCCTGCGCTTCGGCGTGGCGGCGGGGGACGACCCCGCCCGCGCGAAGGCGATCCTCGGCGAGGCCCTCTGGTCGTTCCTGACGACGACGCCCGCCCGCATGCCCAAGCCGCACGAGCTTGCCCTCATCGTCGGAGAGCTCGAACGGCTCGACGACCCGCGCCACCACCCGTCCGCCCGAGGAGAACGATGAACGACGCAGCCGCCACGGCCATGCCCGCGTACGAGGTGGGCCGGCTCGCCCGCGCGGTCCTGGACTCGGTCGGGACCGTGCTCGTGGGGAAGCGGGACGCGCTGGAGCTGGTCCTGGCCGGCATCCTCGCCGGCGGCCACGTGCTGCTGGAGGACCTGCCCGGCCTCGGCAAAACGCTCACGGCGCGGTCGTTCGCGCAGGCGCTGGGCCTGGACTTCCGCCGGCTCCAGTTCACGCCGGACCTGTTGCCGGCCGATGTCACCGGCTCGTTCCTGTACGACCAGCGGCGGGGGGACTTCACGTTCCGGGCCGGGCCGGTCTTCACGAACCTGCTGCTCGCCGACGAGATCAACCGGACGCCACCCAAGACGCAGGCCGCGCTGCTCGAGGCGATGCAGGAGAAGCAGGTGTCCGTGGAGGGCGTGACGTATCGGCTGGACGCGCCCTTCCACGTGCTCGCCACCGCGAACCCGATCGAGTACGAGGGAACCTACCCGCTACCCGAGGCGCAGCTCGACCGGTTCCTGCTGCGGGTGTCGTTCGGCTACCCGACGCACGACGAAGAGTGGACCGTGCTGCGCCGCCGAATGGCCCGCCGCCAGGAAGAGGCCACCCTGGAGCCGGTCGTTGACGCGGAGACGCTGCTGGCGATGCAGGCGGCGCTGGAGGACATCACCGTCGAGGACTCCGTCGGGCGGTACATCGTGAGCCTGACAGCGGCCACCCGCGAGCACGCGTCGGTGCTGGTCGGTGCCTCCCCGCGCGGGTCGCTGGCCTTGCTGCTGCTGTCCCGCGCCCGCGCCGCGCTGGCGGGCCGGGACTACGTGGTACCCGAGGACGTCAAGGACGTCGCTGCCCCGGCGCTGTCGCACCGGATCACGCTGCGACCGGAGATGTGGCTGCGCCGGGTCGACCCGTCGTTCGTGGTAGCGGAGGTGCTGGAGTCAACGCCCGCGCCGGCCAGCGGCGCGTTGCCAAGCCACGGGGCCGGCCAGGGGCCCGGGGCGCCGGTGCCGCGCTCCGAACAACGGCGGCCCACGCAGGTTGATGGCGGACGGCGAACGGGAAACGGTCCCGAGCGCGCCGCTCGGTACCGCTACACCGCGCCGCCGGCGCGGGGGTGACCATGCCCGCGGTACCCGTCCAGGAGGCGCCGCCGGCGGAGGCGTCGGCGCAATGGGCGCCGACCCGAGCCCTGGGCCGCGGCGTGCTGCTCAGCGGCCTGCTCCTGATCGGCGCCGTGGTGCTCGGTCGGGTCGACCTGGTCGTGCTCGCGGTGCCGTTCGCGCTCGGCACTGCGTACTCCCTGCGCCGTCGCCCCGAGCGCGCTCCGCGCGTGCGGCTCACCGCAGATCAGACGTTCCTCGCCGAGGGTGGCGACGTCTCAGCCGCGATTGACGTGCGCAACCGGGACACGGTCGCGTACGACGTCGTCGTGGTCCGCACCCTGATCTCGCCATGGCTGAAGATCCGGCACGGCGACCGCCCGTTCGTGTCGACGATCCCGCGCCGCGGCGCCGCCGACATCGCGCTGCGGGGCACGGCGCTGCGCTGGGGCCGGCACCCGATCGGGCCGGCGGCGGCCCAGGCCGTCGCGTGCGACGGCCTGCTGCTCGGCCGGCCCACGGTGACCGGCGCCCGGGGCGTACGCGTGTACCCGGTGACCGAGCCGTTCGAGGCCGACGAGGCCATGCCGCGTGCGGCCGGACTCGTCGGCGGGCACCGGTCGCGCCGGCCCGGCGAGGGCGGCGAGCTCGCGGGCGTCCGCGTCTTCGCGCCCGGCGATCGGCTGCGGCGGGTGGACTGGCGGGTGACGCTGCGCACCCGGCAACTGCACGTGGTGGCGACCCTCTCGGACCGGGACGCCGAGGTCGTGCTGATGCTGGACGTGCTGGCCGAGGCGGGCCGGTCCGGCGGAATCACCGGCAGCGCGTCGGTTCTGGACACGACCGTCCGCGCGGCCGCGGCGATCGCGGAGCACTACCTGCATCGCGGTGACCGGGTGTCGGTGCTGGAGTACGGCCCGAGTGCCCGCCGGCTGCGCCCGGCCAGCGGCCGCCGGCAGTACCTGACCGTCCTGGAGTGGCTGCTCGACGTCCGCGCCCTGCCGAGCCCGTACGAGCCGTACGAGCACGTGTTCGGCCGGCACCTGCTCTCCTCGAACGCGCTCGTGGTGGTGCTCACGCCGCTGATCGACCCACGGTCGCCGCAGATGCTCGCCCGGCTGGCCCGCTCGGGGCGGTTCGTGGTCGCCGTGAACACGTTGCCGGAGACGGCGGCGCCGCCGGTGCGCAGCGCGTGGTCGCCCGTGGCGTACCGGCTGTGGCGGCTGGAACGGGACAACACGATCGGGCAGCTGCGCGAGCACGGCGTACCCGTCGTCGCCTGGGCGGGCGCCGGCAGCCTCGATCTCGTGCTGCGCGACGTCGCCCGGATGGCGTCGGCCCCGAAGGCGGCGCTGCGATGACCGTTCTGATCGACTTCTCCGACGGGGTGCTGGCCCGGCTACGCCGGATCCGAACCGCCGCCCGGCGGGCCACCCTCGTGCCGATGCTCGCCCGCGGCGGGGTGTTCCTGGCCACACTCGCCGCGCTGGTCACCGCGTACCCCTCCTCGATCGCCCTGGGCCGCGGCCTCGGCCTGCTGGTGGTTGTGGCGGCGTTGCCGACGGTCGCCCCGCGCGGGGCGTTCGCGTCGCTCGCGGTGGTGGTCGCGGTCGGCGGGTGGTTGCTGGCCACGGTGCTGTACGGCGAGCCGGTCACCTTCTGGCGGCTCGTGGCGCTCGCCGGGGCGCTCTACCTCGGCCACAGCCTGACAGCGCTCGCGGCGATCGTGCCGTACGACGCGATCGTCGAGCCGGAGGTGTTGGTGCGCTGGCTGTCACGGGCGGTCCTGATGATGGCGGCGTCGGCGATCGTCGCGGTGCCGCTACTGGTGGGCGCGGCGGTGGTCGGCGGCGGGCCGATCCTGGTCGCGTCGCTGGTCGGGCTCGGCGTCGCGGTCGGGCTGGCCACGCTCCTCGCCGGGCTGTCGCGCCGCTGACTTTGCGCACGGCCCCGGGGCTGATTTGCATCACAGAACGCCTCGGCGGCGGGCCCTGGACGCGCCAGAGGGGAATCATGGACATTGTGAAACCGGAGCGGATCCTGGTCGTCGGCGGGGGTCACGTCGGGCTGTACGCGGCCCTCCGCCTATCGAAGAAGCTCAAGTCCCGCGAGGCCGAGGTCGTGGTCGTCGACCCTCAGCCGCACATGACGTACCAGCCGTTCCTACCCGAGGCATCGGCGGGAAGCATCTCGCCGCGGCACGCGGTCGTGCCGCTGCGTCGGGAGCTTCGGCGGTGTCACATCGTGTCCGGCGAAGTCACGCGGATTGAGCACGCGCACAAGACGGCCACCGTCCAACCGATCGTCGGGCCGGCCCGGGAGATCACCTACGACCACATCGTCGTGGCGCCCGGCTCGGTCTCGCGGACGCTGCCGATCCCGGGGCTGCGCGAGAATGCGATCGGGTTCAAGACCATTGGCGAGGCCATCTACCTGCGCAATCACGTGCTGGATCGGCTGGACGTCGCCGCCGCGACCACGGATCCCGACACCCGCCGCCGCGCGCTGACGTTCGTGTTCGTCGGCGGTGGGTACGCCGGGATCGAGGCACTCGCCGAAATGGAGGACATGGCCCGGGACGCGCTGCGCTACTACCCGGAGCTGTCGCCGGACGACATGCACTGGGTGCTCATCGAGGCGACCCAGCGGATCCTGCCCGAGGTCGACCGCGACATGGGTGCGTACACGGTCAAGCAGCTCCTCAAGCGCCGGCTGGACATCCGGCTGGACACCCGGCTGGAGTCCTGTGTGGACGGTGTCGCGAAGCTGTCCGACGGCGACAGCTTTGCCGCCGACACGATCGTCTGGACCGCGGGCGTGAAGGCATCCCCAATGCTCGTGGCCACCGACCTGCCCCGGGACGACAAGGGCCGGCTCACCTGCCTGCCGACCCTGCAGGTGGTGTCGGGACAGACCGTGGTCGAGGGCGCCTGGAGCGCGGGCGACTGCGCCGCGGTGCCGGACCTGACCGGCCCGCCGGGGGCGCTGTGCTCGCCGAGCGCACAGCACGCGGTACGTCAGGCCAAGCGGCTCGCCGACAACATCCGCGCCGTCATGAGGGGCAGAGAGCCGGTCGCGTACCGGCACAAGTACCTCGGCAGCGTGGCCAGCCTCGGCCTGCACAAGGGTGTCGCCCAGGTGTACGGCGTGAAGGTCACCGGCTTCATCGCGTGGTTCATGCACCGCACGTACCACCTGGGGCGCATCCCGTCGTTGAACCGCAAGATCCGGGTCGTCGCGGACTGGACGCTCGCCCTGTTCCTCAAGCGCGAGGTGATCTCGCTCGGTCAGGTGCACGAGCCGCGGGAACCCTTCACCGTGGTGACCCCCGCGGTCTGGCCCGCCTCCCCGCCCAACTCCGTCGGAGTTGGGCGCACCGAGGGCGGCTGACCGCCCAACTCTGACGGAGTTGCGGGAGGGCGCGGACACGCGCGGGCGGCCGCGTGTCCGCCCGGACACGCGCGCGCGGCTCAGCCCACCCGCCAGACCCAGGCGTCGGCGATCGGCCGCCCCGGCCCGA
>DASXRQ010000062.1:0-37575 GCA_036506495.1 Micromonosporaceae bacterium
CCGCGCGCGTGCTCGGCACGCACGCGGGTGCGGTTCGCACGGCGGCGTACCGCGGCCTGCGCCGGCTGGCGAGCCGCGTACGCCGTTCGTCCTCGTAAGCCAGTCGTGGTCGATGTGACATCCTCCAGCTCGCCGGCGCCAGTTGTTACGAGATGAGACTTCCTCGGCGATACCCCGCGCTCGATCGGGCGACCGCGGAGGCGCTGCTGAGCCGCCGGCTCCCGGAGCGCGCCTCCGACGACGCCCGCTGCGAGGCAGAGGTCCGCGTCGTCGCCGCGCTGGTCGAGGCCGCGTCGTGGCGAGGACCCGCCGAGCTCGCCGGTGAGCAGGCGGCGCTGGCGGCGTTCCGGGCCGCCGGGCTGAGGACGGCGGCACCGACGGGCGCGCCGTCGCGCATCCGTGCGACGGCGCGCCGGCTCACGATCGTCCAGCTAGTTGCGGCGATCGGTCTGGCCGGCGGCGGCGTGGCGTTCGCGGCCGCGGCCGGCCTGACGCCCAGCCCGCTGCGCTGGCCGGCGGCATCCGACCCGGCCGCCGCGCCGGCACCGCCCCGGGCTGGCGTGCCGGTGTCCTCGCCGGTCCTGGTGGCGCCGCCGACGTACCCGCCGTACGTGCGGCCGATTCTGCCGCCGGTCGTCACCCAACACCCGCCCGCCGGCGTGCCTATCGCCGACCAGTCGCAGGCGGTGGCACCGGTCGACGAGGCGGGCCACGAGCCCCGCGCCGACCCACCGGCTAAACCGACGCCGGCGAATCCGACGCCGGCGAAGCCGCCGACGCACGGTCCATTCCGGCCGCCGACGCACGGTCCATCCCGGCCGCCAACGCTGAGCCCTGCCACCCCGCCGACACCCGTGCCAGCCACGCAGCCCACGCCTGGACCGCCCCGACCGGCGGCTGCGCCTTCCATGCCCGCCCCACATCAGCCGCACGGCAACCCCGGCCGCCCCGGCTAGGGGAGGAACGCCGGGCGGGCGGCCGCCCCCGGACGCCCGCCCGGCCGTCCCATCGCACGCATCGCATTCGAGTTCGTGTCGGAAAATCGACGCGGTGCTTGTGCTTCATGCGAGATAGAGATACCCAGATCTCAAATGTGGTAAGTGCGTACTCCGTCGCACTGCCCGGGGGCGGTTGATCAGGCGACGTGGCCTGATCGCCAGTGCGGTCTGTAGCCACTTCTGCGAGAGCAGGAGGACGTGGATGGCCGCCCTCGAGGCACGACGCACCCGGTGGGTGCCGCGCCGAACAAGGGCGCCGCCCAGGGCGGGATTGATTCCCACGACCGGCGCTGACCGCCCGCGCCGCATCTTCGTCTATTCGTCCCGACGTCTTGATGTGTTGGGCACATACATGCATACGCCGGGCTGCGTTTTGAGCCCAATTCTGTCCGCTTACCGTGTCGGGCCGTTCACGGCAGCGGGCCACGTGGTGTCATCCGGACGTTGCGGGACTGGCACCCGATGAGACCTGAAGGTCCATGGCCACCTCAAGTGGGGAAGTAAATCAATGGGGATAAATGTAAGCATGAGTAGGCTCGGGCGACGGCGGTGGGTGACCGCCGGGATCGCCGCGCTGCTTGCGGCCGCGGCAGTTACCGCCTTCGGTGCCGCGCCGGCGTCGGCGGTGCACGACACCGGCGCGTTCGAGCTGGATGGCAACGCGGTCAATGGCGCCGCGCCGGGCGACGACTGGGACAACGTCTGTCACCAGGTGCTCGGGACAGACTGTTCGACGAGCAACAACACGAGTGCGTTCGGCGGCGCCACCTCCGTCGACTGGGTCGCCGAACCCAACCTGAACGCCAGCATCTTCACCGGCGGCGGTTCGAAGGACCCGCAGGATGTCAGCCAGTGGGCGTGGAAGGACGGCGCGGGTGGTCTGCCGGACAAGGACAACCTGCTGCACAGCTTCGCGGCGCGATACCTGACGCCGTCGGGCGACGTGCTGTACTTCGGCTCGGACCGCTATGACAACAGCGGCGACGCGCAGGAGGGGTTCTGGTTCTTCCAGAACGAGATCAGCCTCGGCTCCAACAGCATCGGCGGTGGCACCGGCTTCAATGGCGTGCACAAGGCCGGCGACCTGCTGGTGATCAGCGATTTCAGCAACGGCGGCACCACCTCGACGATCACCGTGTACAAGTGGGATCCGACCTGCACGAAGACGACCGGTAGCACGGTCGGAACGTGCGGTGACGCGAACCTGCGCAACCTCGGTACGTCGACCAGCGCCAACTGCGCCACGGCCGCGGCGAACGACCAGTTCTGCGGCATCGTCAACCCGACCACGATCACCATGCCGTGGTCGTTCACGGACAAGAGCGGAACGCCCAACAACGGAGCTCTGAACGGGGAGTTCTACGAGGGTGGGGTCAACCTGACCGCCCTGGGCCTCGCCGGTACGTGCTTCGCGTCGGTGGCAGCGGAGACCCGCTCGTCCACATCCACCACGGCGACGCTGAAGGACTTCGTCCTCGGCAAGTTCGGCGCGTGCCAGACCGAGGTCCACACGCACTCCAGCATCACCGGGTCCACGTCGATCGGCACTGGTTCGGTGTCGGTGAGCGACCAGGCGACGGTCACCGTGACCGGCATCTCGACCTGGACCGGCCGCCTGCAGTTCAGCCTGACCGGACCGATGGGCTCGCCTCTGGAGACGACCCAGAACATCGGCGGCCAGATCACGGTGACCAACAGCACCACCCAACCTGTGCAGTCGGCCACGGCCACCGTCACCGCGGTCGGGAACTACTGCTGGCACGCGGTGTTCACCTCGGACACGCCGGGGGTGCCGAACGGTACCGATGACGGCGTGAACGAGTGCTTCACGGTAACCCCGGTCACACCCGCGCTGGCCACGCAGGCCGGTGCCGGCCCGGTGACCTTGGGCCAGCCCATTACCGACACCGCGACGCTGACCGGTACGGCGAACCAGCCGGGCACGCCTGCGATCAATCCGACCACTCCGGGCGCGCCAGCAGACGGCACCATCACCTTCACGGCGTTCGGCCCCAACAACTGCACCACGGTGGCGTTCACAACCACGGTTTCCGTGAGTGGTGACGGAACCTACGGTCCGGTGAGCTTCACACCGACCGCGATCGGCACCTACCACTGGGCCGCGGTCTACAGCGGTGATCCACCGAACACCAACGGAACGTCGCACAACCTCGATTGCACCGACCCCAGCGAGAACGTCACCGTCACCACTACGACGGTGAGTACCTCGGCCCAAACCTGGCTGCCCAACGACACCGGGACCGTCGCTACGGTTGGCGGAGCGCCGCTGAACGGGACGCTGTCCATCCAGCTCTACACCGGCGACAACTGCGGTGTCACCTCGGGCTCGGCGGTCCCCGGCCAGCTGTACTCGACGACGTTGACGAACGCCACGTCCCCGGCGACGCTGACCACGAACAACACGTCCTTCTCGGTCACCGTCACCTCAAGTGTCTCTTGGCTGGTCACCTTCGCGAGCAGCGATCCCAACGTGACTGGCTCCAGCCATTGTGAATCGACGAGCCTGACCATCACGAACTGAACCTGGACCGGACTCGGCTCGGGCCGAGATCGGACCGAAAGGAAGAGGGCGCTGTGGGCCCCGGCAACGCCGGGGCCCACACGCTGTCACTGGGACAGGAACCGCGCGAGCGCGCTCATGTCGTGGTCGCCGAGACCGGCGGCGACCGCCGCCCGGACCACCTCGGCGTTGGTGTGCGTCTGCCGGAGCTGGGCGCCCACCCGTTGACCGAGCCGCTCGATCAGCTCGAGGTCCTTGGCGACCAGGTCGAGCGTGAACGCGACCGGTGTCTGTTCGGGGTGCTCGAAGGCCGGCCGCTTGTAGTGCACGAACGGCGCGGCCACGGCGCTCGCGGCGAAGACCTCGTACGCGGTGGCGCGGGGCACCCCGGCGCGCTCGGCGAGGACGAGCGCCTCGCTCAGCGCCTGGTTCAACGCGTGGATAACGAGGTTCGTCGCCAGCTTGACCACGCTGCCGGCGCCCTGTGCGCCCACGTGGAAGACCTGCCTGGCCAGCACGTTCAGCACCGGCCGCACCCGGTCCAGCGCCTCGTCCGGGCCGCCCACCATGAACGTCAGCTCGCCGCGCTCGACCAGCGGGACGCTGCCCGAGACCGGCGCGTCGAGCAGCGTGGCGCCGCGCGCCGCTACGTGCGGGCTCAGGTCGCGTACGGTCTCCGGGTCGATCGTGCTGGTCTCGACGACGACCGCGGCGGGGCGCAGGCCGGCCACGAGGCCGTCTGCGCCGGCGTACGTCCGCCGGACGGCCTCGTCATCGGCGAGCGAGACGAGCACGACCTCGCCCCACGCGGCGGCCTCGCGCGCGGTCGTGGCGACGCCGACGCCGACGCGCGAAGCGAGCTCGGCCGCCCTCGCCGACGTGCGGTTATATACGACGACGTTCACCCCCGCGTCGCGGAGCCGGGCCGCCATCGCGCCACCCATCCGCCCGGCGCCGACGACCGCGACCCCGACGTCGGTCATGTCAGCAGCCAACCGCCGTCGACCCGAAGCGTGACACCGTTGACCGCCGAGTTGCGCATGAGGAACACGACCGCGTCGACGACCTCCGCCATCGTGGCGAGCCGGCCGAGCGGGGTCTGGGCGACGAACGCGTCGAGAACCGCGGCCGGCTTGTCGCGCCAGAACGGGCTGTCGCCGACGATCCCCGGCTGGATCGTGTTGACCCGGATCGGGGCGAGCTCGCTGGCGAGCGAGTTCATCATGCCCATGACGCCGCCGTTGACGGTCGAGACCGTCGTCGAACCGGGGTAGGGGCGGTCCTTCGCCCCGCCCCCGAAGAGCACGATCGAGGCGTCGGGCGCCATGCGGGGCAGCAGGGCGTGGACGACCTCGGTGTACCCGACGAGCTTCAGCGTGACCAGCCGAAGCGCCCGGTCGATGTCGTAGTCGCCGCAGGTGTTCACGTCCCGCTCGATCGCGGCGAGCACGAGGTGGTCGACCCGGTCCATGCCGGTCAGGGCCGGCCCGATGTCGGCCGGCCTGGCCAGGTCGAATCCCAGCCCTCGGGCCCGGCCACCCAGCTCCTTCGCGACCTGCTCGGCCCGGCCGGCGTCGCGTCCGGTCACCACGACGTCGTCGCCCGCGGCAACGAGGTGACGAGCCAGCTCCAGTCCGATCCCGGCCGTGCCACCGACGATGACGACGTGTTGCTCAGCCATGCTCGCCTCCCGCGGTCAGCGCCTCGCGCAGGTACGCCCAGTCGCGCACGAAGCGGTACGAGTGCCGGCCAGGGGGCTGCGGCGACTGGGTCTCGAGCCAGCGCAGCGCGGCACCGCCGGCGTTGGCGAAGCCGTGCACACAGCCCACGCCGGCCCACGCGACGTCGCCCGCACCGAGGCGGTACCGCTCGCCGTCGAACGTCGCGTCCACTGTGCCCTCGAGGAACAGGTAGGTCTCCTCGAACGGGTGGTCGTGCGGGCCGGCCGCCCCGTCCGGGTCGTACTGCACCATGAACATCGTGGTCAGCCGGGCGCCGAGGTCGCTGTCGACCATCATCTTGACGGTGATCCCGCTGTATACGAGCAGCGCGGTGCGCATGCTCGCGGAGACCGCGAGCATGCTCTGCCCCTGCTTGGCCACGTCCAGGTGGGCGGGTGTGATGTTGCCGAGCCGTCGGGTGCGCGGGTCGCGCACGTCGACCGCGATCGGATCCCGTTCGGGCAGCGGCGCCGCGAGGACGGTGTCGCCGTCGAACCGGTCGCGGGGGACCGGGCCCTGCATCTCCGCCCACCGGACGGGCTCGTCGCCGTCGTTGCGCCAGGCGTGCGTGACTCCGACCGGCAGCAGCGCGTAGTCGCCCGGCCCGAGCCGGAACGATCCCTCGGAGGTGTCGAGCACACCGACACCGTCGAGCACGTACGCGCTCTCCTCGAACGAGTGCACGTGCGCCGGGACGCTGCCGCCCGGCTCGAGCACGCAGACGCCGAAGCCGGTGTGGACGGATCCGGCGGACTCGTCCACCACCGTCCACCGCCGGTAGCCCCGCGCCGTCGCGGACCAGCCGCCCGGCGCCTCGTAGCGGGCGTCGGCGGCCCCGCGTACCAGATGACTCATGCCGCAGCGGCCTTGCGCCGCTCGGCCTCGGCCACCAGGTGGTCGCGGGAGCTGTTCACCAGGTCGCGCGCCCTCGCCACGTCGGCGAGCAGCTTGCCGTCCCGCTTGCGGAACTCGCCGGCGACGAGCACGGACTCCACGTTGGACACATCCGCGCAGAGCGTGACGGCGGCCACCGGATCGTGGATGGGAGCCATGTTGATCGCGGTCGCGTCGATGATGACCACGTCCGCCTGCTTGCCCGGCGTGAGCGAACCGGTGCGGTCCTCGAGGCCGGCGACGTGTGCGCCGTTGACCGTCGCCATCTCGAGCATCTGGCGGGCCGTGAGCAGGCCCTCGGCCGGCACGTCACGCTCCCACAGGATCGCGAGCGCCCGCGCTCGCTCCGAGCCGAAGGCCGCCCGGATCTCGGTGAACATGTCGCCGGGCACCGTGGTGACGACGTCGATCGACAGCGACGGGCGTAGGCCGTAATCCAATGCCTTGACGACCGGCGGCCAGCCGTGGCCCATCTGGACCTCGACCTGCGGGGCGATCGAGATGGTCCCGCCGCTGTCGGCGACCAGCTGCCACTCCTCGTCGCTGAAGTAGCAGCAGTGGATGTACGTCGTGTCGGGGCCGAGCAGGCCCAGCTTGGACAGCGCCTGGATCATGCCGAATCGGCCCGCGAGCCGGCCCATCGCGACGTGCACCGTGAGCGGGATGGCGAGGTCGCGAGCGAGCCGCCACTCCGAGAGCACCACCTCGTCCTTGCAGAAGCCGGTGCCGCGCGTGGCCAGCGCCATCGTGAGCAGACCAGAGTCGGAGGAGAAGTACGTCTCCCGGACCCGGCGCACGTCGTCGCCGGGGATCGCGATCGAGCTCTCGAACCAGTAGTCGGCGAGCGACGTGTTCGCGCTGCCGTACGCGTACTGGGCCCGGATTCCGGTTTCCTGCAGCGCGCGGATCCCGGCGTCGGGGTGCTCGGGGGTGTTGTTGATGTGCGACCAGTCCACCAGCGTGGTGATGCCCGCGTTGAGGCACTCCAGCGACCCGGCGAGGTTGCTCGCGTACACGTCCTCGGCCCGGTAGCACGGCGCGAACGTGTCGAGCACCTCGACGAAGTAGTCGTCCAGGGTGGCGTTGGGCGCGCAGTTGCGGATCGCCGCCTCCCAGGTGTGGCGGTGCGTGTCGACGAAGCCCGGCATGACGATGCGGCCGGTCGCGTCGACGATCTCCGCGTCGGCGTCGATGCCGCGGTCGACGGCGGCGATCCGGTCGTCCTCGATCAGGACGTCGCCCGGTGTAAGGTCGCCGACCTGCCGGTCCATGGACAGGACGGTGCCACCACGGATGAGGATCCGATTGCTCATGGCGCTTCTCCTTGGGGGGCGGGACGCGGGTTAATAGGCGGCGAGCGCGCGGACCGTCGCGATCACCTTGTCGACGGTGGGGATGACCTGCTCCTCGAGCGTGTCGGCGAACGGCAGCGGAACGTTGGCGGCCGCCACCCGCTTCACCGGGGCGTCGAGCAGCTGGAAGCCCTCGTCCGCCACGACCGAGACGACGGTGCCGCCCCAGCCACCCTGGAACGGGTTCTCCTCGACCACGACGAGTCGCGAGGTGCGTTCGAGTGAGCGCAGCACGGTGTGCATGTCGAGCGGTATCAGGCAGCGCAGGTCGATGACCTCCGCGGAGATGCTCTCTTCGGCGAGCCGTTCGGCCGCCGCCAGCGCCATCGGAACGGTGGACGCGAGCGCGACGATCGTCACATCGCTGCCCTCCCGGACCACGGCCGCCCGGCCCAGCTCGACGACGTGATCCGGCGGCGCGACCGGCCCCTTGCTCGCGAACAGCGCCTTGTGCTCGAAGAACACGACCGGGTCGTCGCTGCGGATCGCCGACGCCATCAGGCCGACCACGTCGGCCGGGTTGGCGGGGGCGACGATCTTCAGTCCGGGTATGGCGAGCGCCCAGTTCTCCACCGACTGCGAGTGCTGTGCGCCGAACCCGAGCCCGCCACCGTTGGCCGTGCGCACGACGAGCGGCAGGGTGACCTGCCCGCCGGTCATGTAGCGCATCTTCGGGATCTCGTTGGCCAGGTAGTCCCAGCAACAGGCGAGGAAGTCGCTGAACATGATCTCGGCGACCGGGCGCATGCCGGTCATCGCGGCGCCCATCGCCGCCCCGACGATCGCCTGTTCCGAGATCGGGGTGTCCCACACCCGCCCGGGCCCGAACTCGTTGTACAGCCCCACCGTCGTCTTGAATACGCCCTCGGGTGCGCCGATGTCCTCGCCGAGGCAGACGACCGTCGGGTCGCGGCGCATCTCCCGGGCGATGCCCTCGGCGACCGCCTCCCGGTACGTCGTCACGCCCGGTGTGTTCACGTCCGCCACGCCGCACCCCCGTCCGCCCACACGTCGGTGAACGCGTGCTCGACCGGGGGCGGCGGCGCGGCCTTCGCCGCCTCCACCGCCGCGTCCACCACGGCCGCCGCGCGGGCGTCGGCCGCCGCGACGGCATCCGGGGGTACGCCGAGAGCCTCCAACCGGGCCCGCGCGAGGTCCAGCGGGTCGTGCTTGAGCCAGCGCTCGACCTCCTCGGCGGGGCGGTACTTGGCCGGGTCGGCACGGCTGTGCCCGTACTGCCGGTAGGTCTGCGCCTCGATGACCGTCGGGCCCTCGCCGGCCCGGGCGCGCCGGGCCGCGCGCGCGACCGCGTCGCGCACGAGCACGACGTCGTTGCCGTCCACGACCTCGGCGGGCAGCCCGTTGCCGCCGGCCCGGTCCGCGGCCGGATTGGCCACGGCGGTGACCTGGCCGATCGGCGTGTACTCCATGTAGAGGTTGTTCTCGCAGATGAACAGCGCCGGCAGCTTCCACACCGCGGCCAGGTTGAGGGCCTCGTGGAACGCACCGATGTTCGTGGCGCCGTCGCCGAAGAACGCGACCGCGACCTGCTCCGTGCCGCGCAGCCTGGCCGACCAGGCCGCGCCGGCGGCGATCGGCAGGTGCGACCCGACGATGGCGTACGAGCCGAGCATGTGGTTCGCCGCCTTGGTCAGGTGCATCGAGCCGCCCTTGGCGCCGCACAGACCGGTCGCCCTGCTCATCAGCTCGGCGAGGCACTCCTCGGGGGTCGCGCCGCGGGCCATCGCGTGGTGGTGGCCGCGGTAGGTGGCGAACACGTAGTCGTCCGGGCGGAGCGCGGCGCTCGCGCCCACCGCGACCGCCTCCTGCCCCGCCGCCAGGTGCGTCGTGCCCTTGACGAGGCCGGCCATGAACAGGTCGTACGCCGTCTTCTCGGTACGCCGGATCACGGCCATCTGCTCGTACATCTCGAGCAGCTCGTCGGCCGTGACCTGCACGTCGCGGGCCATGTTGGTCGCGGTCACGCGGGGCCCCCGTTCGGGGTGTTGAGGTTGGACTGCGCCTCGCGGAGCGTGTTCAGCGGGCCGCCCACGGTCCAGTAGCGACGGCCGGCGACGAGCAGCTCCTCGGCGGGGAACTTCGTGATGACCTCACAGCCGTCCGCGGTCACCACCACCTCCTCCTCGATCCGGGCGGCGGACCAGCCGTCGGCGGCCGGCCAGTACGTCTCCAGCGCGAAGACCATGCCCTCCTCGAGGACCTCGGGATGCTCCAGCGACACGAGCCGGCTGAAGATGGGCTTCTCCCAGATGGACAGTCCGACGCCGTGGCCGTACTGCAGGGCGAACGCGGCCATCTCGTCCGCGAAGCCGAATTCCTCGGCCCGCGGCCAGACAGCGACGATGTCGGCCGTCGTCGCGCCGGGCTTGACGAGCGCGATGGCGCGGTCCATGTACTCCCGGCAGCGGACGTACGCGTCGCGCTGTGCCGGCGACGCGCTGCCGACCGCGAAGCACCGGTAGTAGCAGGTGCGGTAGCCGAGATGGCTGTGCAGGATGTCGAAGAACGCCGGGTCGCCGGGGCGGATCAGCCGGTCGCTGTAGACGTGCGGATGCGGCGAGCAGCGCTCACCCGAGATGGCGTTGACGCCCTCGACGTACTCGCTGCCGAGGTCGTACAGCACCTTGCTGACCAGCCCGACGCATTCGTTCTCGCGTACGCCCGGGCGCAGGAACTCGTACAGCTGCTCGTACGCCGCGTCCACCATCGAGCAGGCCTGCGTCAGCAGCGTGATCTCGTCGGGCGTCTTGGTGCGGCGGGCCTCCAGGAACACCTGCTGGCCGTCGACCACGTCGAGGCCCTCGGCGCCTAGGGCGGTCAGCACCGGCATCTCGACCACGTCGACGCCGACCGGGGCGTCCGCGAGATCGTGCTCGCGCAGCACGGTGGCCACCTTGGCGGCGACGTCCGCGGCGATGCCGGCGTCCGGGTGGAAGGCGCCGCGCAGGGTCGAGATGCCCGCGCGGGCGCGGTTCGCGCCGTCCAGCCACGGGTTGTACAGCTGGTGGTGGCGCGCCGCCGAGCCGAAGTCCCACTCGTACGGCTCGCCGCCACGGGGCAGCAGCGCGAACCGGATCAGCTTGTCCATCGCCCACGTGCCGATGTGCGTGGACGTCATGTAGCGGATGTTGCCGAAGTCGAACGCGAGCAGGGCGCCCAGTTCGGACCGCTCAAGCTGGGCGCGCAGCCGGTCGAGGCGCTCGCGGCGGAGCCGGTCGAGATCGACCCGTTGCTCCCAGTCGACCGCGTTGGTGCCGAAGGTTCGGATCGCCATGTGGCCAGACACCCCCTCCGGGAGACCGCGGAGAAGTGTTAAGTCCTGGTTACCGAAACTAGCCATTTCGGCCCGGAGCGTCAAGCAGACGTTCACAGCTGTTCGGTGGTGGCCTACACTCAAACGTCTACGACCAGGGAGACCTCGGTGAGTCCTACCGCGCCCCGGATCGGCGAGCGGCTCCGCGAGGAGCGGATTCGGCGCGGTGTCACCGTGCGCGGGTTGGCGCGCGAGATCGGGGTGTCCGCGAGCCTGATCTCGCAGATCGAGACCGAGAAGAGCTCGCCGTCGGTGAGCACCCTGTACGCGATCACCACGGCGTTGGGCATCTCGATCGAGGAGCTGTTCAACGGCCGGGAGCCGGCGCGGCCGGTGGAGGCGACCCGCCCCGACCCCGGCGGTATCCACCGCCGCATCGGGCCGGTCGTGCGACCGGGCGAACGCGAGGTGCTGACCCTGGAGTCCGGCGTCACCTGGGAGCTGCTCGGCCGGCTCCCGGGCACGCACGTGGACTTCCTGCTGATCACGTACCAGCCGGGCGGAACCTCGTCCAGCTCGGGCCTGCTCATGCGGCACTCGGGCACGGAGTACGGGCACGTGCTCAGCGGCGAGCTTGTGCTGACGCTCGGGTTCGAGAGGCACCGGCTGACCCCCGGCGACTCGGTCTCGTTCGAGTCCACGACGCCGCACCGCTACCACAACGACGGGCCGGTGCCCGCGGTCGGCGTCTGGTTCGTGCTGGAGCGCTCGGCGGACTGACGGGGGCGGACCATGGCAACGGCGCGGCGGGCGGGTCATAGTGGAGCCGTGCCGACCGCTGATCACCACCACGACCCGCTCGACTCCCCACAGGCGTTGGCGTGGGCGCTGGAGCGCGTCGGCTACCTGGCCGACGTCGGGTTGTCGACCGCGGCGTTTCTGGCGCTCCGGCTGCACCGGCCCATCTTCCTCGAGGGCGAGGCCGGCGTCGGGAAGACCGCCTTCGCGGAGGCGCTGGCCTCCACGACCGGCCAGGAGCTGATCCGGCTGCAGTGCTACGAGGGGCTCGACGCGGCGCAGGCGCTGTACGACTGGGACTTTCCCCGCCAGATCCTCCACCTGCGCGCTCTCGAGACCGCGCGGCACGCCGCCGACGCGGCCGACGCCGCCGCCGCGCGGTCGCTCGAGGACGGCCTGTACGACCGGCGCTTCCTGATCGCCCGCCCGCTGCTGCGCGCGCTGGAGAGCGCCCCGTGCGTGCTGCTCGTCGACGAGCTCGACCGCGCCGACGACGAGTTCGAGGCGTACCTGCTGGAGCTGTTCGCCGACTGGGCGGTGAGCATCCCCGAGCTGGGCCGGGTTCGGGCGCAGACGCCACCGACCGTGGTCGTTACCTCCAACCGGACCCGCGAGGTGCACGACGCACTCAAGCGACGCTGTCTGTACCACTGGATCGACCACCCGGACCTCGACCGGGAGGTCGCGATCCTTCGGCTGCGGCTGCCCGACGTCGCCGAGCGGCTGGCCGTGCAGGTGGCCGCGGCGACCGCGCGGCTCCGGGCCGCCGACCTCGTCAAGCCGCCCGGCGTCGCGGAGGCGATCGATTGGGCGCAGGCGCTGCGCGAGCTGGGTTCCGATGGCCTGACGCCGGACGTCGCGTCGGCCACCCTGGGCGCCGTCCTCAAGGTGCGCGAGGACACCGACCGGGTCCGCGGCCGGCTCGATGCCGTCCTCGTGGAGGCCGCCGCGCTCACCGAGGCGTACGCGGGGGAGCGATAGGTGGCCTCCGAAGGTCCGGAGCGGGCGCTGGTCGAGTTCGTGGCGGTGGTTCGTCGACACGGCGTACCGGCCGGGCCCGACCGGGTGCACGCGTGCACCGCGGCACTGGACGCGCTGTGCGCGGCCGGCGCCCGGGACCCGCTGTACTGGGCGGGCCGGCTCACTCTCTGCGCCGATGCGGAGCAGCTGTCCCGGTATGCGGCGGCGTGGCGCGTGTATGCCTCGGGCGGGACCGACGCCGCGACCGGCGGCATGCGGCCGGTCGGGCGCGGACGGCGCCGCATCGTCAACACGTTCGGGCTGGACGCGGACGCGACGGCGACCGCCGCGGATGCCGGGCACAGCCTCCCGGTCGCGGTGCGCGCCTCGACGCACGAGGTGCTGCGCCACCGCGACCTGGCTGACCTGTCCGCTCTCGAGCGCGACGAGGTGCGCCGCCTGCTCGCCGTGCTTCGCCCGGCCGCACCGACCCGACCCGGCCGTCGACACCGGCCGGCCGCCCGCGGCGGCGTGGACGCGCGGCGCAGCCTGCACTCCGCGCTGCGCACCCTCGGTGAGCCGGCCCGGTTGGCGTGGCGCCGCAAGCGCGAGCGACCGCGCCGGCTGGTGCTGCTCATCGACGTCTCCGGCTCGATGGCGGCGTACGCCGACGGGCTCCTGCGGTTCGCGCACGCCGCCGTGCGGCTCCGCCCGGCGGCCACCGAGGTGTTCACGCTCGGCACCCGGCTCACGAGGGTCACCGGCCAGCTGCGGATGCGGGACCCGGCCGCCGCGCTCGCTGCCGCCGGGGCGGCGATCCCGGACTGGTCCGGTGGCACCAGGCTCGGCGACGGGCTGGCCGCGTTCGTGGCCCGGTACGCCCACCCCGGCCTCGCCCGGCGGTCGATCGTCGTGGTGTTCAGCGATGGCTGGGAGCGCGGCGACCCCGCCCGCCTCGCGGAGGCCGCGACCAGGCTGCGCCGGTTGGTGCACCGGCTGATCTGGGTCACTCCGCACGCGGCCCGGGCCGGCTTCGCGCCGACGGCCGGCGGCCTCGCGGCCGTGCTGCCGCGGCTCGACGCCCTCGTCGCCGGACACAGCGTGGCGGCGCTGACCGAACTGGTTGACACACTCCGAGACGGTGGGTGACGCATGCGCGAGGTGTTGCAGGACCTGCTCGCGTGGTGGCGGGCCGGCGAGCCAGTCGGAATGGCGACCGTCGTCGAGACCTGGCGCAGCGCCCCCCGTCCGCCCGGGGCGGCCATGCTGGTCGGCCCGGACGGCACGGCGGTCGGCAGCGTGTCCGGCGGCTGTGTCGAGGCGGCCGTCTACGAGCTGGGGCAGGAGGTCAAGGCATCCGGCCAGCCGGTGCTGACCCGGTACGGGGTGAGCGACGACGACGCGTTCGCGGTCGGGCTGACCTGCGGCGGCATCATCGACCTGTTCGTCGAGCGCGTCGACCGCGAGACGTTCCCGGAGCTCGCCGACGTCGCAGCGTCGGTGCAGGGCGGGGAGCCGGTCGCCGTCGTGACGGCGGTCAGCGGCGACGCCGAACGGGTGGGCCGGCGGCTCGTCGTCTGGCCGGATCGGCGCTCGGGCACGCTCGGCTCCGATCGGTTGGACGACGCCGCGACCGACGACGTGCGCGGGATGCTCGCCGCCGGACGGACCGGACCGCTGCGGTACGGCCTGGACGGTGAGCGGCGCGGCGACGACCTGACCCTGTTTGTCGCGTCGTTCGCGCCCCGGCCGCGGATGATCGTCTTTGGTGCCATTGACTTCGCGGCCGCGGTCGCCCGAGTGGGGACCTTCCTCGGCTACCGCGTCACCGTGTGCGACGCCCGCCCGGTCTTCGCCACCAACCGGCGGTTCCCCGAGGCCGAGGTCGTGGTGGACTGGCCGCACCGGTACCTGACCAAGGAGATCGAGGCGGGGCGCGTCGACGGGCGCTCCGTCGTCTGCGTGCTGACCCACGACCCGAAGTTCGACGTGCCGGTGCTGCGGGTGGCGCTCGCCCACCCGATGGCGTACGTGGGCGCGATGGGTTCCCGGCGTACGCATGACGACCGGTTGGCCCGGCTGCGCGAGGCCGGGGTGCCCGAGGAGCAGCTGGCCGGCCTGGCCTCCCCGATCGGCCTCGACCTCGGCGCCCGGACACCGGAGGAGACGGCCGTGAGCATCGCCGCCGAGGTAATCTCCCGCCGGTGGGGTGGCGGTGGCCAACCACTGTCGACCCTGGCCGACCGGATCCACCACGACACCCTCGATCCGGCGGAAGCCTGAGGCTCACCATCCGGTCGGATTGCGGCCCGGGTTAACCCCCCGCGAAGGCCGACCCGAATTCCGGCTTGGTTCTCCTCTTGCTGCGCCGCGCCGGAGAATGTTTGCTGATCGGGTAGCGGCCCGTGTGCGTCCGCAGCGGGCCAGTCCCCGATCCGCGCGGGAGGACCCATGGCCCGGATCAGTCTCACCGTCGACGGCGTGACGTACACCGACGACGTTGCTCCCCGAACATTGCTCGCGTACTACCTTCGCGACCAGCTCGGCAAGGTGGGCACGGTCATCGGCTGCGACACCACCAACTGCGGAGCCTGCACGGTGCTGATGACGGATGCCGACGGAGTACCCCGCAGCGTGAAGAGCTGCGCCGTCCTCGCCGTCCAGGCGGACGGCCGCGGTGTCACGACGATCGAGGGGCTCGCGCCCGACGGCGACATGCACCCGATGCAGCGAGCCTTCCACGAACAGCACGCTCTCCAGTGCGGTTTCTGCACGCCTGGCATGATCATGTCCGCCGTCGACCTGGTGGCGGACAACCCCGACCCCACCGAGGACGAGGTGCGTGAGGGCCTCGAGGGCAACCTGTGCCGGTGCACCGGGTACCAGAACATCGTGCGTGCGGTCGTCGCCGCCGCGGCCGAGATGCGCGGCGCCGGCGCCGCTCCCTCAACGGCCGAAGCACCGGCGAAGCCGGCGCCAGAACCAGCGGAGGTGGCGTCGTGACGGCCGTCGCAGAGCCCGAGATCGGTCGGGCCCGGCTGCGCAAGGAGGACGCGCGGCTCATCACCGGCCGCACGCGCTGGACCGAGAACATCGCCCTGCCGGGGATGCTGCACATGGCGATCCTGCGCAGCGCCCACGCGCATGCCCGAATCTCCCGCGTCGACGTGTCGGCGGCCGCCGCCGCGCCCAACGTGGTGACCGCGTTCAGCGGTTCCGACGTCGCCGAGACGCAGGGCACGCTGGCGTGCGCCTGGCCGGTGACCGAGGACATCGTCATGCCGACGTACCCGCCACTCGCGGTCACCGAGGTGCGCCACGTCGGCGAGCCGGTCGCCGTCGTCGTGGCCCGGGACCGGGCCAGCGCCCTGGACGCGCTGGAGCTGATCGACATCGACTACGAGCCGCTGCCGGTCGTCCGCGACATGGAGGCGGCCCTGGGGGAGGGCTCGCCGCTCGTTCACGCGGACGCGGGCACGAACAAGAGCTACACCTGGATATTCGACTCGGCCCAGGCGGGCAGCGGAGGCGACGTCGCGGCGGCCGCACAAGAGGCCGAGGTGACGATCAAGCAGCGCTACGTGCAGCAGCGGCTGATCCCGTCGTCGCTGGAGCCGCGCAGCGTGATCGTGGATCCCACCAGCGGCGACTGGACGATCTACTCCGCCACGCAGATCCCGCACATCCTGCGGTTCCTGCTCGCGGCGACGACCGGCACCCCCGAGCACAAGATCAACGTGGTCGCGCCCGACGTCGGCGGGGGGTTCGGTGGCAAGCTCGCCGTGACGCCGGAGGAGTGGATCGCGTTCGCGGCCGCGAACCGCGTCGGCCGGCCGGTGAAGTACACCGAGTCGCGGTCCGAGACCATGGTCTCGGCCCACCACGGGCGCGACGTGATCCAGGACATCACGCTGTACGCCAAGCGGGACGGCACGGTCACCGGGCTGGACGTCAAGCTGACCGCGAACATGGGGGCGTACCTGGGACTCGTCACGCCCGGCGTACCGATTCTCGGCGCCTTCATGTACAACGCGATCTACAAGTTCCCGGCGTACCGCTTCGAGTGCACCGGGGTCTTCACCAACACGACGAAGACCGACGCGTACCGCGGCGCCGGCCGCCCCGAGGCGACCTACGCCATCGAGCGCACCATGGACGAGCTCGCCGCCGAGCTCGGCCTGGATCCGATTGAGGTGCGCCGGCGCAACTGGATCAAGCACGAGGAGTTCCCGTTCACGACCGTCGCCACGCTGACGTACGACTCCGGCAACTACGAGGCGGCGACCGACAAGGCGATGTCGCTGCTCGGGTACGCCGAGCTCCGCGCGGAGCAGGAGGCCCGGCGGGCGGCGGACGACCGGGTACAGCTGGGCATCGGCATCTCGACCTACACCGAGATGTGCGGCCTGGCGCCGTCCCGGGTCCTCGGCGCGCTGCGCTATGGCGCGGGCGGCTGGGAGAACGCGAGCGTGCGGATGCTGCCCACCGGCAAGGTCGAGGTCGTCACGGGGACGAGCCCGCACGGCCAGGGACACGTGACCGCGTGGAGCCAGATCGTGGCCGACCGGCTCGGCGTCCCGTTCGAGGACGTGGAGGTGCGCCACGGCGACACCCGGATCGCGCACAAGGGTCTGGACACATACGGCTCGCGGTCCCTGACCGTCGGCGGCATCGCGCTCGTGCAGGCATGTGATCGGGTGGTCGAGAAGGCCCGCACCGTCGCCGCGCACCTGCTC
The DNA here is from genome assembly GCA_036506495.1 of Micromonosporaceae bacterium. GTDB lineage: Bacteria > Actinomycetota > Actinomycetes > Mycobacteriales > Micromonosporaceae > DASXRC01. The sequence goes on from DASXRQ010000062.1 coordinate 17,255, forward strand.
GAGTGCTCCACCGACGACCTGGAGTTCGCCGACGGCACGTTCCGGGTCCGCGGCACGCCGGACGCCGCGAAGACGATGGGGGACTGCGCGCTCGCCGTGTTCGCCGCCCACAATCTGCCCGACGGAGTGGAGGCGACACTGGACGCCGACGCAACGTTCGACCCGCAGACGTTCTCGTTCCCGCACGGCACGCACCTGTGCGCGGCCGACGTGGACCGGGAGACCGGTGAGGTGCACATCCGGCGGTACGTCTGCGTGGACGACGTCGGCCGGGTCATCAACCCCATGATCGTGGAGGGGCAGGTGCACGGCGGCGTCGCGCAGGGCATCGCACAGGCGCTGTTCGAGGAGGCCGTGTACGACGCGGACGGCAACCTGCTGACCGGCTCGTTCGTCGACTACACGATCCCGAGCGCGGTCGACCTGCCGACGATCGAGTCGGACCGCACCGAGACACCGGCGACATCGAACCCGCTCGGCGTCAAGGGTGTCGGCGAGGCCGGCACGATCGCGTCCACGCCCGCGGTGGTGAACGCCATCGTGGACGCGCTGCGGCCCTACGGCGTGCGCGACGTGCCCATGCCGTGCACGCCCGAGCGGGTGTGGCGGGCGATCCGGTCGGCCTCGTCCCAGGAGGTGACGTCATGATCCCGGTCGCATTCGACTACGTCCGACCGTCCACGGTGGAGGATGCGGTCTCCGCGCTGGCGAACGCCGGCGAAGAGGGGAAGGTTCTCGCCGGCGGGCAGAGCCTGCTGCCCGTGCTCCGCCTGCGGCTGGCCGCGCCGAGCGTGCTGGTCGACCTCGGCGGGCTGGCGCAGCTGCGCGGCGCCCGGGTCGACGGTGACCGGCTGGCCGTCGGGGCGATGACCACGCACGCCGAGGTGGCCGGCTCCGACGTCGTACGGGCCGAGGTGCCGCTGCTCGCGGCCGCGGCCGCCCGCATCGGCGACCGGCAGGTCCGACACCTGGGCACCCTGGGCGGCGCGCTCGCGCACGCCGACCCGTCTGGAGACCTGCCCACGGTGGCGGTGGCGCTCGACGCCGAGCTCGTGGTGGCGGGGCCCGGCGGCCGGCGGTCGATACCGGCCGCGGAGTTCTTCCGCGACCTGTTCACCACCGCGCTCGGCCCGGACGAGGTGCTAGTGGAGGTGCGGCTGCCGCGACTGGCCGGCTGGGGCTACCGGTACGAGAAGTTCCAGCGCACCGCGCAGGCGTGGGCGACCGTGGGCGTCGCGGCGGCCGTGCGCCGCGAGAACGGGTCGATCGCCGAGGCCCGGGTCGCCCTGACGAACATGGGGCCGACGCCCGTCCGGGCGGTGGCCGTCGAGCGAGCGCTCGCCGGGGCGGACGCCAGCGCCGACGCGCTCGCCGCGGCGGCCGAGCACGCGGCCGAGGGTGCCAGCCCGGCGAGCGACCTCGCGGCCAGCGCCGAGTACCGCGAGCACCTGGCCCGGGTGCTCACCCGCCGCGCGCTGACCGCGGCCGCCGGCCTGTAGCGGACGGTGTCGGTGGTGGGCCCGTCGGGTACGGGCCCACCACCGCCGATCGGAGGGAGCACCCATGCAGATGGAGCACGCGTTCACGGTGCCGGTGCCGGTCGCCCAGGCGTGGGACGTCCTGCTCGACGTCGAGCGGGTCGCGCCCTGCATGCCCGGGGCGACGCTGACGTCGTTTGACGGCGAGGCGTTCGAGGGCACGGTACGGGTCAAGCTGGGCCCGGTGAGCATGACCTACAAGGGCCGCGGCCGGTTCGCCTCCACCGACGAGGCGAACCGGCAGGTCGTGATCGAGGCGTCCGGCCGGGACAGCCGTGGCGGCGGTACGGCGGCCGCGACCGCGACCGCGAACCTGCAGTCGACCGAGGATGGCGCCGCCACCCGGGTCACGATCGTCACGGACCTCGCGGTGACGGGACGGCCGGCCCAATTCGGCCGCGGAATGATCGCCGACGTCGGCGGACGGTTGCTCGGACAGTTCGCCGACTGCCTCGCGACCACACTCGCCGAGGGGAGCGGATCGCCGCCCCCGGCAGAGCCGGCCGCGGAGGCCCCTATCGCGGCCGCGCCCTCCCCGGCCGCCCCGGCCGCGGAGGCCCCTACCGCGGCCGCCCCGCCGGCCCGGCCCCGACGGTCGGCGGACGCCATCGATCTGCTGCAGGTGACCGGCATCAGCGCGATGGCGCGCAAGGCCGCGCCGTACGTGATCGGGTTCGTCGTCGGCGGCCTGGTGACGTGGGCACTGATCAGCCTGTTCGGCTGACCTTGGCACGGCGAACGGCTGTTCAGGCCCGGATCGCGCGGGGCTAACCCGCAGTTCGCCTGGCGGACATGTACCCGTCCCAGGGTGTTGCGGTGAGTGAGCTGCGCCCGGCGACCGACGACGACCGTGAGCTGGTGCGGGCGTGGCGCAACCATCCGCAGGTACGCGAGGCGAGCCTCACCACGCGCGAGATCGGACCCGCGGAGCACGAGCGTTGGTGGCGCGCGACCACGGCCAACCCCAGCCGACAAATGCTGATCTACACCCGCGTCGGCCGGCCGGCGGGGGTGGTCGCGTTCACGGATCTCGACCTCGCCGCGGGCTCCGGAGTCTGGGGCTTCTACCTGGACGTAGCGGGCCTGACCGAGCGCGGCGATCTGTTGCCAGCGTGGCTGGAGCTGGAGCGCGCCGCGATCGCGTACGCCTTCGACGAGCTCGGCCTGACCCGGCTCGGCGGCGCGACGCTGGCCTGGAACGCGCCGGTGCTCGCGCTGCACCGGCGGTTCGGGTTCACCGAGACCCGCGCGTACGAGCGAGAGGTGGATGGCCGCCCGGAGCGGGTGATCTGGACCGAGCTGCGCCGAGGAGACGACCGGTGAAGATCGCCGAGCACGCCATCGGCGTCGACGAGCGCCCATTCGTGGTCGCCGAGATGTCCGGCAACCACAACGGCGATCTGGACCGGGCGCTGTCCATCGTGGACGCCGTCGCGGCCAGCGGCGCGCAGGCGCTGAAGCTGCAGACGTACCGGCCGGACACGATCACGATCGACGTGGACGCGCCGGCGTTCCGGGTCTCCTCGGGGCACGACCTGTGGGCCGGCCAGCGCCTCTACGAGCTGTTCGAGAGGGCACACACGCCGTACGAGTGGCATGCGGCGATCTTTCAACGGGCGCGCGAGCATCGGCTGACGGTCTTCTCGTCGCCGTTCGACCCGAGCGCGATCGAGGTCCTCGAGGAGCTGGGCGCGCCGGCGTACAAGATCGCTTCGTCGGAGCTCGTGGACCTGCCGCTGATCCGGCTCGCCGCCAAGACCGGCAAGCCGCTGATCATCTCGACCGGGATGGCCACGATCGGGGAGATCGACGCGGCCGTCCGCGCCGCCCGCGGGGCCGGCTGCGAGAGCCTGGCGTTGCTGGCCTGCACGGCGGCTTACCCGGCGCCGCCGGCCGACAGCAACCTGCGGCGGCTGCCGGTGTTGGCGCAGGCGTTCGGCGTACCGGTGGGGCTGTCCGATCACACGCCCGGCATCGGCGTCGCGGTGGCGTCCGTCGCGCTCGGCGCCAGCCTGATCGAGAAGCACGTGACGCTGGCCCGGGCCGACGGCGGGGTGGACGCCGAGTTCTCGCTCGAGCCGGCCGAGCTGGCCGCGCTCGTTGCCGAGAGCGGTCGCGCCTGGGCAGCGCTCGGCGGCGCGGCGGTCGGCCCGACCCCGGCCGAGCGGGAGGGGCTGCGGTTCCGCCGCTCGCTCTACGTCGTCGAGGACGTGCGGGCAGGCGACCGGGTGACCGAGGCAAACGTGCGCTCGATCCGGCCCGCCGGCGGGCTGCCGCCCGACGCGATCGACGCGGTGCTGGGCCGAACCTTCGCCCGCGAGGTTGTGACGGGCACGCCGCTGACGTGGGACCTGGTGTAGCCGCCCGACCGTCGTGGTAGTGCGCGACATCGTTTGCTCTGCTTCCCCCGGCGATACACCGAAAGGTCGAGCGCCGCCCTCGTCCGTCGGGTGTCTCCTGGAGGGAAGCAGAGCAAAGGTTCCAACGACATACCACGTTGGCGGCGGGCGTGCGTCAGGCGTCCACCGTGACCAGGCGGCAGAATTCGCGCGCGAGGTCGTAGCCGTCCCAGATCGCGGCGAAGCTCAAGGCCGCGCCGAACGGCACGATCCGGTCGATCCCACGGCCGCCCAGCGCGTGCGCGAACTCGACCAGCTCGGAACGGTCGAAGCCGAAATGACTGAGCGTCTGGTCCTTGCGCTGGATGACCGGGACCAGGTCGGTGAGGCGGTCGACCGTCGCGAACGGCAGCGTGCCGGCGCCGAGCCAGCGGCGCGGCGCGGCGGCCGGCGTCGTCAGCCGCAGCGTCGCGACCGCGTTGCCGACGAAGCCCACCGTGGAGGCGTCCCCGTCGGCGGCCACGCCGTAGGTGCCGACCCGCTTCTCCACGGCCATCGCCGCGTCCACCTCCCAGCCCTTGTCCCGCACCGCGGCGCTCACCAACGTCACGAGCTCGGCCTGGACGGCGCTGGCGGCCACGGGGTCGCCGACCAGGTAGATGGCCCGCGGCGACGCGCACGCCGCCTGGTCGAACCAGTACACGTCGTTGGCGAACCGCTCGGCCGCGTCCCGGCGTGCGGCGGCGTCCGCGGCGAACCAGCCGGCGACCGAGATCACGGCGAACGAGGCCCGGTCCGGAAATGTGAGGTCTCGGGCGGCTGGCGCGAGCGGATGCCGGCGCAGGTCCGTGACCGAATGGTCACCGCCCCACACGACCCGGACGTCGCAGGCCGCGCTCAGCCGCGCCGTGATCGCGTCGTCGTGGCCGTACGTGACCATCCGTTGGGTCTGCGCCACCACCGGATCGGCGTCGGCCAGGCTCTCATTGAGCGCGTCGAGCACGACGTCGGCCACCCCGGCGGCCCGGGTCGAGATGCGGACCACGTTCGCGTTGCCGGCGAGCGCCGCGACCGCCCACGAGTACACGAAGATGGTGTCCACATTGGCCGGTGGGACGTGGAACACGAGCCCGCGCGGGAAAGCCAGCGCCCCGCTCAGTTCGAGCCCGGCGCGCAGCCGGGCCAACATGCGGTCGGTCTCGGCCCGACGGAGGAAGAAGCCCAGCGGGCCGAGCTCGGGATGCCGGCGGGCGACCGCCGGCGCGAGCAACCGACGGGAGAACCCGTGCAGGAAGTCCACGATCCGTCGGTCGCCGACGCCGAGCCGGGTCCGCCGGGCGTCCGCCACCGCCGCCAGCACGGCGTCGACCGTGCCGAGCGGGCCGGCGGGAAAGCGGGCGGTCAGCTTCATCGCGTCGCGCCCACGAACGTGTCGCTGCAGCCGCGCGCCTCCGCGCGTGGCAACCGGCCGAGGACCGAGAACCGCTTGCCCGACCAGTCGCCGTCGTCGACGCCGTTCACCACGCCGAGGTCCTCGGTGAGCAGGACGTGCCCCGGGTACGACGTCGGTAGCGTGCTGATGACCTCGATCAGGCCCGGCGTACCGACCGGGGCCTCGGCCCATGTCACTGGATCGCGGACGATGACATCGGCGAAGTCCGGGCAGTAGAGCCCATCGCCGCTCGGCCCCTCGAGGAAGGCCGTTCCGATCTGCTCGACCATCCCGTAGAAGTTGTGGATCGACGTCAGGCCGGTGTCGTCGGCGAACCGTCGCCGGAACTCGGCGTTGTCGACGGCCCGGTCGGCGAGCTTCTTCCAGCCGCCGGAGTGCACGAGCACCCCATTGGACAGGTCGAGCCCGTGGTCTGCGGCCACCTCGTACAGGTAGCGCCACACCATGAATGTGAACCCGAACACCAGGAACGGCGCGTCTCCGTGCCGGGCGAGGAACCCGCGCAGCGCGGCGACGTCGGGCTCGTCGCGGTCGTCGAGCAGCCAGACATGGTCGCGGCCGAAGTTCACCATGCCCAGCGCGCCGGCGCCCCGCGCCGAGTACGACCGCCGGTCGGCGACCACGCCGCGCCCGTCGACGACGAGCATGGGGAGCCGGCGTGGGCCGAGCACGGTCTGCAGCGTCTGGGCGAGTGCCCGGGTCTGCGCGGCCGCGCCCGTCCGGTCCAGGTAGATCCGGCTGGGCTCTCCGGTCGTCCCGCTCGAGGTGAGGACCTTGATGACCGCGTCGTCCGGCACGCTCTTCAGCTCGTGCGTCTTGAACATGCGCACCGGCAGCCAGGGCAGGTCGGTGAGCGTGGCGAACCGGGACTCGACCTCGCCGAGCGCGTCGAGGATTCGGGCGTACGGGGCGCAGTGCGCACGGTGGTGCGCGACCAGCTCGGTGAGCCGTGGCAGCAACCGCCGCTCCCGCTCCGCCTGGCTCAGCGTGAAGGCCCTGGCCACGAGGCCCCCTCCAGCGTGCGGTAGTCGATCTTGCCGGCCGGGGTCAGCGGGAGCGCGGCGACCGGCTGCACGTCCACGCCGGAGGAGTGCGTGCCGATCCCGGCGGCCAGCTCCGCGCGGAGCTTCGCGGCCGCCTCGGCGTCGTTCGACTCGACGTACACCAGGAGCCGGTCGTCGCCGGCGACCGCGGCCACCGGCCCGTGATGGGCGACCATCCGCTCGATGTCGTCGAGGTCCACCCGGACCCCGAACACCTTCGCCATGCGCTTCAGCCGCCCGGTGATGAACAGGAAACCGTCCTCGTCCAGCCGGCCGCGGTCGCCGGTCGCCAGCACGCCGCCGAGGTCGTCGCCCCGGGCCAGGTCGGCCGCGGTCTCGGCGTACCCCATCATGACGTTGGGTCCGCGGTAGACGACCTCGTCGGTCTCCGGGTCGACGGCGACGGTGCCGCCGGGTACCGGCAGGCCGACCGAGCCTAGCCGGGCCGGCAGGCAGTCCGGCGGCAGCACCGTCATCCGGGCGGTCGCCTCGGTCTGGCCGTACATGACGAACATGCGGCCGCCCACCGCGGCCATCCGCGCGTGGAAGTCCGCGATCAGCTCGGGGCGCAGCCGTCCGCCGGCCTGGGTGAGCGTACGCAACCGCGGGTACCGGCCCGGATCGAGGCGCAATCGGTGCAGGATCTCGTACTGGTAGGGCACGGCGGCCATCGACGTGGCACCGTGCTCGTCGACGGCCCGCCAGAACTCGCGGGAGGTCAGGCCGGACCGCTCGAGCACCACGGTGGCGCCGCGCCGGAGGTGGCTCGTGAGCACGGACAGCCCGTACGTGTAGAACAGCGGCAGCGTCGTCGGCGCGACCTCGTCGCCCTCGACGCCCAGCGCGGTCGCGATCGAATCCGCGTTCGCGACGACCGCGGTCCGGCTCAGTCGGACCAGCTTCGGGTTCCCGGTGGAACCCGACGTCGTCAGCAGCAGCGCCAGGTCGCGGTGTGGGATCCACTCCGGTGGGTCCTGGCGCAGCCAGGCGGCCCCGAGCCGCGCCGGCTGTTCCGCACGGTAGCCGTCCGGCGGGTCATCCCGCCCGGATACGCCCGTGACGATCGCCGGACGAAATCGCGCGACCATCGCCCGCAGCGTCGCGTCCGGCAGCGTCGGGTCGAGCGGGGCGACCGGCCGCCCGCCGGCCAGGGCGCCGAGCAGGCGCAGCACGGCGGGGGTCTCCGTGGGCATCAGCGCGAACGCCGCGCCCGCGGGAAGCCGGCCGTACGCCTCGGCGGCGGCGTCTACCCGGTCGGACAGGTCGGCGCCGGCGACGACCGCCCCCGTGGCGGCGTCGACCAGCCTCGCACCGGGGTGCACCAGCCCCGTCACAGCGACAGCCCGCCGTCCACCCCGAGCACCTGGCCGGTGACGAACGCCGCCCGCTCGGAGAGGAGAAACGCGACCACGTCGGCCACCTCGTCGGGGCGGCCTAGCCGGCGCAGCGCGGTGCCGGCGATCCGGGTCGCCCGCCCGTCGGCGTCCAGGCCGGCGAGCATGTCGGTCTCGATGAACCCCGGCGCGACTGCGTTGACCCGGATGCCGGCCGGGCCCAGCTCCTTCGCGGCGGCCCGGGTCAGCCCGACGACGGCGGCCTTGGTCGCGGCGTACGCGGCCTGACCGGCGACGCCGGCGAGGCCGACTGCGGACGCGGTCAACACCACCGCCGGCGTACGCCCGCGGCGCAGTGGCCGGGACGCGTGCTGCAGCGTGTGCGTGGCGCCGACGGCGTTGACCGCGAATAGCCGGTCCACGGCGTCGTCGGCGACCAGGCCGAGCGGACCGGCCTCGTGCACGCCCGCGTTCACCACCAAGGCGTCCAGCCCGCGCCACCGCTCGACCAGTTCGCGCATGATCCGGCGCACCGCGGTCGGGTCGGCCACGTCACCGTGTACCGCGACGTGTCCGTCGCCGGGCAGCTGTTTGACCACGTCGTCGGCGGAGCCCGAGGCCCGGCCGTGCACGGCGACGGCGTACCCGTCGGCGGCGAGCCGGCCGGCGATCGCCCGGCCGATTCCGCGGGACGAGCCGGTGACGAGCGCGACGCGGCGGTCAGCCGACGAAGCTGACACCGTGCCGCGCCAAGATCTCTCGAGCCTTGTCGAACGAGCTGAGGTCGATCACGTCATCGGTGTCCACCATGACGTCGAACTGGTCCTCGATCGCGGCCACCAGCGACATGTGTGCGAGCGAGTCCCATTGCGGAATGGCTCGGTACTCCAGGGCGTCGACCGGCCAGTCGTCGGGCAGCTCCAATGACTTACGGAACACGCTGCGAAGTCGCTCGATATCGACCATTACTCATTCCTTCCCGGCGCGCACGCCGCCTGGCGCTCGGCGAGTGTAGGCCGGGGTTCGAGCTGGCCACCAGGCGAGCTAGCGTCCGCCGGAAGTGTTTGCCTGACATCCCATTCACGTTCACCGTCGCCGCGAACGACGTTCACCGGGCGACGCCGATCCGTTCATCTGGCGCCGTTAGCTTCCAGATCCGGTCGAGGTCACGAGGCCGGCGATGACGTGCCGACACGGGAGCTTTGCATTGAGTATCTTGAATGGATCGTCCATTCTGGTCACCGGCGGAACGGGCTCGTTCGGCAAGGCGTTCGTCCGCCATGTGCTCGACCACGTCGATCCCGCGCGCGTCGTCATCTTCTCCCGCGACGAGCTCAAGCAGTACGAAGCGCGGCAGGCGCTCGGCGACGACGAGCGGCTGCGCTGGTTCATCGGCGATGTGCGGGACCGCTCGCGGCTGATGCGGGCGATGCATGGCATCGACCACGTGGTGCACGCGGCGGCGCTCAAGCAGGTCGACACCGCCGAGTACAACCCGTCGGAGTACGTCTACACGAACGTGACCGGCTCGCAGAACGTGGTGGACGCTGCGATCGACTCGGGCGTACGCAGGGTGATCGCGCTCTCGACGGACAAGGCCTCCAGCCCGATCAACCTGTACGGCGCGACCAAGCTCGTCGCCGACAAGCTGTTCGTGTCGGCCAACCACTACGCGGCCCACCACCCGACCCGGTTCTCCGTGGTCCGCTACGGCAACGTGATGGGCAGCCGCGGCTCGGTGGTGCCGCTGTTCCGCAGACTCGCCGCCGACAGTCGCCCGCTGCCGATCACCGACAAGCGGATGACCCGGTTCTGGATCACCCTCGAGCAGGCGGTGCGGTTCGTCGTCGACTCGTTCGACCAGATGCAGGGCGGCGAACTGTTCGTGCCCCGCATCCCGAGCGCGCGGATCCTGGACCTGGTCGAGGCCGTCGCGCCGGACGCGACCACGCACGAGATCGGGATCCGCCCCGGCGAGAAGCTGCATGAGGAGATGATCGCGCCGGACGACAGCCGGCGGACGATCCGCTCCCAGGACCGCTACGTCGTCCAGCCGACGTTCGCGAGCTGGGGCTACCGGCCCCCGGCCGGCTGCGAGCAGGTGTCGGACGGCTTCGCGTACCAGTCCGACAGCAACGACCAGTGGCTCTCAGTGCAGCAGCTGCGCGCGCTGCTCGACGGCGTCCGGTAGGGAGCGGCCGTGCTGCCGTACGGTCGCCAGTCGATCGACGAGTCCGATGTGGACACCGTCGTCTCCGCGCTGCGCAGCGACTGGCTCACCACCGGGCCCCAGGTGGACGCACTGGAGGCCGACCTCGCGCGGTGGACCGGCGGCGCGCGGTGCGTCGCGGTCAGCAGCGGCACCGCGGCGCTGCACGTGGCGTACGCCGCGGCCGGCCTCGGGCCGGGCGACGAGGTGGTGACCTCCCCAATGACGTTCGTGGCCACGGCGGCGACCGCGATCGCGCTCGGCGCGACGGTCGTGTTCGCCGATGTGGAGGACGAGACCGCCACCCTCGACCCGGTCGCGGTCCAGGCCGCCCTCGGTCCGCGTACCCGGGCCGTCACCGCGGTGGACTACGCGGGCCATCCCGCGGAGTACGACGGGCTACGCAAGCTCGTCCGCGGCTCGGACACCCTGCTGGTCGCGGACGCCGCACACTCCATCGGCGCGCGCTACCGCGGCGAACCGGTGGGCACGCTGGCCGATCTGACGACGTTCTCGTTCTTTCCCACGAAGAACCTCACGACGGCCGAGGGAGGCGCGGTCGCCACCACCGACCCGGCGCTGCTGGACCGCGCCCGCCGGTTCCGCAACCACGGCCTCGTCCGGGAGCGAAGCCGGCTGCGGGCGCCGGACGAGGGCGGCTGGCACCAGGAGGTGCACGAGTTCGGGCTGAATTACCGGCTGCCGGACGTTCTGTGCGCACTCGGACGCAGCCAGGTGCGCCGGCTGGCGAGCTTCCTCGCCCAGCGCGCCGCGCTCGTCGCGCGGTACGACGCGGCACTGAGCGACCTGGCCGGGCTGCGCCCACCCGGGCGCCGACCATGGGCCGAACCCGCGTGGCACCTGTACCCCGTGCGGGTCGCCGACGGCCGCCGCCGCGAGGTGTACGACCGGATGCGCGCGGCTGGCATCGGCGTACAGGTGAACTACGTGCCCGTGTACTGGCACCCGGCCTTCGCCGACCTCGGCTATCGGCGGGGGATGTGCCCGGTGGCGGAGGCGTTCTACCGCGAGGAGCTGTCCCTGCCGCTCTTCCCGAGCCTCACCGAGGCCGACCAGGACCGCGTGATCGATGCGCTGCGGCTGGCGCTTCGTTGACCGGGACATCGCGACGAAGGACCTGAGGTGCACCACGCGAATCACTTCTACGGCCACGCACACGTACTGGCCCGTTACTGCGGGCTCGACGAGCTGAACCCGCCGCGGATCAACGGCTACGTCCAGCACGGCTGGAATATCGGTGACGGGCTCGCGCCCTGCACGCCGTACGCCGAGCGCAGCCCCAGCTACCTGTGGTCCGAGCAGACCCGGCGGCGAGCCTGGGCCATGGGCCGGCGCAACACGGTCGTGGTGGGCGCGCCGTGGGTCTACCTGCTGGCGATGGAGCCCTCGGACGCGGCGGTCGAGGCCGCGCGCGAGGGCACGATCTGGTACCCGTTCCACGGCTGGGAGCAGCAGCAGGTCGAGGGCGACCACCGCAGGCTGATCGACGAGATCCGCGCAACCGAGCCCGGCCCGGTGACCGTCTGCCTCTACTGGCAGGAGTACCGGACCGGGCACATCCGCCGGGTCTACGAGCGGGCCGGGTTCCGGATCGTGTGCCATGGTTACCGCGGCCACTGGTGGCAGAACACCGACGAACGCTTCCTCTACAACCAGCTGGCCGCGCTGCGCCGGCACCGTCGTGTTGCGTCCAATCGGGTCAGCAGCGCGCTGCTCTACGGCATCCTTGCCGGGTGCGAGCCAGCCGTCTACGGCGACCCGATGGTCCTGTCGGGGGAGGATCTGACGTTCGGCGGCGTGGCCCGCATCCGGCGGCAGTGGCCGGAGCTGCACGGCGCCCGGGTCGACCGGGAGACCGCCGCGGAGATCACCCGCGCCGAGCTCGGCGTGGGGTACCGGTGGGGGCCGGGCGAGCTGCGCGAGATCTTCGGGTGGCACGCCGCGGCGTACCGCTACGAGGAGGCACAGCTGTGACAAGCCAGACGGCACCGCCGGCGAATCTCCGGCTGATCGGCGGCGAGATGGTCGTCTGGACAGACGAGCCGCCAACCGAGCCCCAAGCGGCCTACGGCAGCGCGGCGGTGGCCACCCTCGTCGCGCGCGCGGTGCCCGCGGGCGCACGGGTGCTGCTCGCCGGCGGCGGCCACCCCCGGCGGGTGTTGGACGTGCTCGCCGCGCGGGCCGGCCGCGTCACCTGCCTGATCCGGGGCTACCCGGACGCCAGCGCGCTGGCCAAGGCGTACGCCGACGAGCCGACGATCGACGTGTTGGCCGGCAGCCTGTCGCGGCTGCCGGAGGCGGAGAGGTTCGACGCGGTCGTGGCGCTGGCCGGGCTGGACCGGGTCGCCTCGGCGGAGATCGACGAGCTCGACTGGGCGCACACGCTCGACCGCCTGCTCGCGGTGCTCCGCCCGAGCGGCACGCTGCTCCTCGCGCTGGACAACCCGATGGGCCTACACCGGCTCGTGGCACTCGACCCGCGCGACACCGGACGCGACGACGGCGCCTGGACCGTGCCGGGTGGCCCCGATCCCAGCTGCGCGACCGGCCTCGGCGCGCTGCGCGAACGGCTCGCGACCGCCGGGGTCGGCGTCGACGCGTGCTACGCCGCGTACCCCACCCTGGAGCGATCCGGCGTGCTCGTCGACGCCGTGGCCCTCGACGCCGCCGGTTCCCCCGATGGCCTGCTGGACGCCACCCTCGCGACCGCGTACGCCGATGCCGCGTCGCCGGGCGTACAGCTGCGGGATCCGCGACCTCTCGCGCGCGCCGCGCGTCGGGCCGGCCTCGCGGCGTCACTGGCGCCCGCCTGGATGGTCGTGGCTCGCCGGACGGACGAGGCGAGGTCGGGTCAAGGCCTTCCGGCGCTGCTGTGCGACGACACGTCGGCCGGCCCGCGCTGGCGTACCCTCATCGAGGCCACGTCGGGGACGGATGGCTGGGTCCGGCGCGGGACGGTCGTGGCGAGCGAGCCCGCGGGCCGGGCGGGGCACGCCGGCGCGGTCCGGCGCGACCCGGGCCGCCTTTCCGGCGCCGTGCCCACCGGCGACCTGCTCAGCGGCCTCCTGCTCGACGCCGGCCTACGCCGGGACCGCGCCACGCTGCGGCGGCTGCTGTCCGGGTACGCCGGGTGGCTGAGCTCCGTGGCCAGCGCCGACGAGCGACTGCCGGGAGTATGCGCGTTCGCGACCCCCGCCAACGTCGTCGTGGACGGCGGACGGTTCGCGGTGCTGGACCCGAGCTGGCAGTTGACGGAGCCCCTGCCGGTTGACGTGGCCGTGGCCCGGGGCCTGCGACAGCACGCGGTCACCGTCGTCACCAGCTCGTACGCGCACCCGTGGTCGTCCACGTTGGACGTCGACGGGCTGACGGTGGTGCTCGCCGGGCTGGCCGGTAACCCGGTCGAGCGGAACGTGATCGCGGCGGCGGTCGACGCCGAAGCCTCGATCGTCGCTGCCCTCGACGGGCTGACCGACGCACAGCGGGTCGCGCTCGCCGAACGCCTGGCGCGGATCTCCGTCATCGACCCGCCGCCCGGCCTGGCCAGCTACGACCAGCTGCGCGAGGCGTGGCAGCGGCAGCGGGAGGAGGTCGTGCGGCTGGCGGACCGGCTCGCCTGGTCGGAGAAGATTCTCGACTCGCGCGAGCGGGCGCTGAAGAAGGCACAGCTGACCATCGCCCTGCTCAGCGGCTCGCTCAGCTTCCGGCTCGGTCGGTTGCTGATCACGCCCGCCCGGCTGGGGAAGCGCTGGTACCGGCGGACCCGCGGCCGGATCCGGCGGCTGCGCCGCGCGCTGTCAAGAGAGGGGTAGGCACCGTGCGCATCGTCGGAATCGTGCAGGCGCGGATGGGCTCGACGCGGTTGCCAGGCAAGGTGCTCCGCACGCTCGCTGGCCGCACCGTGCTGGGTCGGGTGGTCCGCGCGGCGCTGGAGAGCCAGGCGGTCGACGACCTCGTGGTGGCGACCAGCACCGACCCGACCGACGACGCGGTCGCGGCCGAATGTGACGGTCTCTGGATGCCCTGCCACCGGGGGGATCCGGACGACGTGCTGACTCGCTTCATGGGCGCGCTCGAGGCGCACCCCGGGGACGCCGTCATGCGCTTCACCGCGGACTGCCCGCTGCTCGACCCCGAAATCGTGGCCATGGTGGGCCGGGTGTTCCGGGCCGTGCCGGGCCTGGACTACACGAGCACGTCGATCGCCCGCACCCTGCCGCGCGGCCTCGACGTCGAGGTGATCTCGGCCGACGCGCTACACGCGCTCGACCGGCTCGCCACCGGATACCACCGGACGCACGTCACCTCGTACGCGTACACGCACGCGGAGCTGTTCCGGGTGGTCGGCGTGACGCTGACACCGGACCGGTCCAGGCTGCGGCTGACCCTGGACACCGAGGAGGACTGGCGCCTCATGGAGGCGGTGGTCGCCCACTTCGGCGACGCCTGTGTGCCCATCGCGAAGCTCGCCGACTGGCTCGACGGGCGGCCCGGGCTGCGTGAGCTGAACAGTGCCGTACGGCAGAAGGCGCTGGACGAGGCGTGAGGGCCGCGCGGGTCGGCCTGCGCTGCGACGCGGGGGTCCACACCGGGGTAGGGCATCTCGTCCGTTGCGTTGCGCTCGCCGAGGAACTTTTCGGCCGCGGCGTCGAAGTCTCGTTCTTCGGCGCGGTCGACGACGTGCCCTGGGCCGATGCCCAGCTCGCCGACCGGGGCTTTCCCCGGTACGCCGCGCCGGTCGACGCGTCCGGCCTGGTCGCCGCCGCGGGAGTGCACGGACTCGACGCGATGGTGCTCGACTCGTACACCCTCGACCCGGCGGCCGCCGCTGCTCTCGGCGCCGCCGGCGTGGTCACGCTGGCCATTGTGGACGGTGACGCCCGCGGCCAGGCGGCAGACCTCTACCTCGACCAGAACGTTGCCGCCGAGCTTTGTCCCACCGCGGGCGCCGCCGATTCGCGCCGCCTTGCCGGCCTGCGCTACGTGCTGCTCCGCGACGCGGTGCTCACCGCGCGCCCGGCCACCGCACCGGTGCCGCGCGACGTGGCTCGGCCGCGCGTGCTGTGCTTCGCCGGAGGCACCGACCCGTTCGGGGCCGTCCCGGTGCTGGCCCGGCTCGTGCTCGCGACCGGTGTCCCCGTCGACCTGACCGCCGTGGTGGCGCGGCCGGAATTGGCGGCGGCGGTGCCGACGGACGCGCCACTGGCCGGGGGGCGTGTCACCGTGCTGCCACCGACCGACGACCTGCCGCGGCTGGCCGCCGTCGCCGACCTCGTGGTCGGTGCGGCCGGCACGTCGACCTGGGAGTTGCTGTGCCTCGGCGCGCCGACCGCGCTCGTCTGGGTCGCCGAGAACCAGCGGCACGGGTACGGCCGGACCGTCGGACGCGGCCTCGCGGTCGGGCTCGGCTGGCTCGGCGACCTGCGACCCGATCAGGCGGTGGCGACGCTGCACCGGCTGCTCACGGTGCCGGCCGAGCGCGCCGAGCTGGCGGCGCGCGGCTGGCGTGCCGTGGACGGCCGGGGGCGCGCGCGGGTGGCCGACGCGGTGCTCGCGGAGGTCAGCCGGCGGGCAGTAGCACGACGCTGACCCGGATCCGCCACTCCGGGTGATGGGCGAGCGCGGTGTCGACCGCGGCGGCGGCCGCCGCGTCCTCGGTGACGAGACGGACCCGCCCCGGCACCCGGCGCAGCAGCCACTCGGTGCGTGCCGGCTCGTGGAACGGCAGCCGGTAGAAAGCGGGAGCGCTGTCGCGGACCGTGCCCTGCAGCGTCGCTAGGAACAGCGTGCCCCGGTAGGAGGCGCCCGGGTCGTCGGCCACCAGCGCGGTCACCGTGCCGGGCAGCGGCGGGTAGGCGGCGTACGCCCGGGCGACGAGCCTGCCCTCGCTGGCGCGGTCCAGCTGTCCGCGCACCCAGGCGGCGGCCCACGTCGTCGACCGCCCATTGAACGGCTGCTGGTACATGCCCTGACCGAAGAACACGCCGGACGCACCCGCGGCGGCGACGGCGAGGAGAAGCGCGGCCGGCAGCCGCGTGTTGGGCCCTTCCAGCCGCCACGGGGCGGGCAGCAGGAGTGCGACCGCGCCCACCCCGATGACGAGCACGACGAGCACGAGTTGCAGCGCCTTGCCGTAGTAGTACCGGGGTTCGGTGCCGTGACCCAGGCTGTACGCCGCGATCCCACCCGCGAATGTCACCGTGGCGGCCAGCACGGCCGCGTAGCCCCGCCAGACGGACGATCGCCGACCGCCCCGGGTGACGAGCCCGGCGCCGATGAGCGCGGCGAGGGCGACCAGCGCGTCGTAGCGCGCCCAGATCGACCCGCCGACGGTGACGTGTTCGCCGGTGATCCCGGCCCCTCGCACGCTCAGCAGCGGCGGGACGGCGGCGACCGCCGCCGTCGCGACGGCCGCGACGGCGAACGGCGCGAGGTGCCGGCGGACCGCCCGGCGATCGCGGACCAGCCAGACGAGCGCGAGCACGCCGGCGACCGGCAGCAGGAACCAGTAGGTGAACGCGATCCCGATCAGCAGGCAGGCGACGAGTGCGAGCTGCCCACGGGCCCGGGTCAGCGGCCGGCATACAACCGCGGCGAGCACGACACACAGCGCCGTGCCGAGGGTCTGGCCTGGATAGCCGTACACCACGAGGCGGGCCAGCTCGGAGCCGAGGAACGCGGCGGCGACGAAACCGGCGACCGCGACCCGGCGCGGCAGGTCGAGCTGTCGGCCGCCGAGGTGGGCGGCGGCCCACACCGTACAGAGCACGAGCAGGGCGAACGCGGCCATCAGCCAGCCGAGGTAGTGGTCGAGGGCGCTGGGCCCGAAGACGGGGGCGGTCGAGGAGCGGACGAACCCGTCGAGCGTGCCCGCGAGCAGATGGAAGCCCTGCGGATAGTAGATCATCATGTCCGGGGCGGCGGGACCGCCGTGCCCGGGTACCGCGAATAGGTAGCCGCCCGAGGCCCGGATCGCCTCGTACGCACCCAAGTGTCGGGCATTGTCCTCGCCGACGATGGCGTACGCGAGCCGCCCGGCGAGGCCGCCCCGGAGATACGGCAGCGCGAGCACGGCGGTCACGGCGATCGCTGTGCCGACCGCCACGCCGTCGAACGGCATGGGCCGGGGAAGGCTCGGTCGCCGGCCGGTCGCGACCGCGATCGCCACCAGGCCAGTCAGCGCGGTGCCCGCCACCGGCACCGGGTGCAGTCCCCACGGCCAGACCGACCAAGCCAGCCCGGCCGCGCAGCCGGCGCCGACGAGCAGCGCGCTCGCGAGCACGAACCGGTCCAGCAGCGTGCGTCCGGCGCGCAGCAGGCCGGCGGTGCCGAACAGCAGCAGCGGCGGCAGCACCCAGGCCACCCCGACGGCGTACGCGATAATCGGCACCAGCCAGCCCGCGGCGAGCCATCCAGCCAGGCGTACGCCTCGGCGCGCCGTGGCCCACCCGCTGGGTTCGGTGCGCGGCCCCGGCTCCGGCGTCCGGATCCCGGCGTCACGCAGATCCACGGGCGACCCCTTCGCCACACGCACCCATGACCGCGTCGGGTGGCGCGGCCCGGGAGAGGCTACGCGGCCGCGCGGCGCGATCCGGTGACATCGCGGTGCCGGCCCGGCGTCGGGCGAGTGACGTTCTGGTGATCCTGCCGACGCCACGCCCGCGCTAGGTCGGCGGGTAGTCGCGCTGGCGTGAGCCGACGTACACCTGCCGCGGCCGGCCGATCTTCGTGGCGGGGTCGGCGATCATCTCGCGCCACTGGGCTATCCAGCCGGGCAGCCGACCGAGCGCGAACAGCACGGTGAACATCCTCGTGGGGAAGCCCATCGCCTTGTAGATCAAACCGGTGTAGAAGTCCACGTTGGGGTAGAGCTTGCGGGAGACGAAGAAGTCGTCCGCGAGCGCGATCTCCTCGAGTTGCACCGCGAGGTCGAGCAGCGGGTCCGGCTTGGCCATCGCGCCGAGCACGTGCTGTGCGGCCTTCTTCACGATCGCCGCCCGCGGGTCGTAGTTCCGGTAGACCCGATGCCCGAAACCCATCAGGCGTACGCCCTCGTCGCGGTCCTTGACCCGCCGGACGAACGCCCGGACGTCACCGCCGTCCGCCCGGATCCGCTCGAGCATCTCGAGCACGGCCTGGTTGGCACCTCCGTGCAGCGGCCCGAACAGGGCGTTGACGCCGGCGGAGACCGAGGCGAACAGGTTCGCCTGGCTGGAGCCCACGAGCCGGACCGTCGACGTCGAGCAGTTCTGCTCGTGGTCCGCGTGCAGGATGAACAGCATGTCCAGGACGCGGGCGGCGTCGGGGTCGACCCGGTACGGCTCGGTCGGCACCCCGAACGTCATGCGGAGAAAGTTCGGCACGTAGTCCAGTGAGTTGTCCGGGTAGAGCAGCGGCTGGCCGATTGAGGTCTTGTACGCGTACGAGGCGATCGTCGGCACCTTGGCCAGCAGCCGAACGGTGGACATCTCGACGTGCTCGGTGTCGAACGGGTCGAGGCTGTCCTGGTAGAACGTGGACAGGGCGCTGACCGCCGAAGCGAGCACGGCCATCGGGTGGGCGTCGCTCGGGAAGCCGTCGAAGAACCGGCGCATCTCCTCATGCAGCAGCGTGTGTATGCGGATCCGCTCGGCGAAGTCGGTCAGCTGATCCGCGGTCGGCAGCTCTCCGTAGATGAGCAGGTAGGAGACCTCGAGGAAGGACGAGTGCTCGGCCAGCTGCTCGATCGGGTACCCACGGTAGCGAAGGATGCCGGCGTCGCCGTCGATGTACGTGATCTTCGATTCGCACGCGGCGGTGTTCACGAAGCCGGGGTCCAGCGTGACGTGTCCGGTCTTCTTCAGCAGGTCGCCGACGTCCAACCCGGACGGCCCCTCCTCCGCCGGGCGCTCCGGCAGCGGCAGCTCGCCGTCGGCGTACACGAGCTTGACGTCGGTCATCCGTGCTCCCCGCGGATCTCCCGGTGGCGATTCCCCCTCACGGTAGCGTCACCCGCCCGCTGGCCACTGGTGGACCGGCACGTTGCTGTGCATGTGCGGCATGTAGCGGCGCAGCACCTCCCGCAGCGCCTCGCCGCGGTCCAGGTTGGTCTCGTCCTCGATCCGGCGCAACGTGGCGACCTGCCAGGCGGCGCCGTTGTTGGCGCTCAGGCAGCGCTCTTCGATGATCTTGAGGAGGCGGTCGCGTTCCGTCGCGTCGACGTCCCAGCGGTTCAGCCCCTCGTACGCCATGGGCAGCAGCCGGCGCAGGACCAACTCGGTCGCCGGCACGTAGCCCAGGCCGGGCCAGAACACGCTGGCGTCGATGCCGTGCCGCGCGCCGGCGTGGAAGTTCTCCTCGGCCGCGCTGAACGACATTTGCGACCAGATCGGCCGCTCCGCCTCGGCGAGCACCCGGACGAGGCCGAAGTAGAACGCGCCGTTCGCCATGATGTCCACGACCGTCGGGCCGGCCGGCAGGACCCGGTTCTCGACCCGCAGGTGCGGCCGGCCCCGGGAGACGTCGTAGACCGGCCGGTTCCAGCGGTAGATCGTGCCGTTGTGCAGGCGCAGCTCCGGCAGCTCCGGTGCGTCGCCGCGGGCGAGGATCTCGGCCGGATCGTCGTCGCTGCAGATGGGCAGCAGCGCGGGGAAGTAGCGCACGTTCTCCTCGAACAGGTCGAACACCGAGGTGATCCAGCGCTCGCCGAACCAGACCCGCGGGCGTACGCCCTGTGCCTTCAGCTCCTCGGCCCGGGTGTCGGTGGCCTGTTCGAACAGCGGGATCCGGGTCTCCCGCCACAGCTCCCGGCCGAACAGGAACGGCGAGTTGGCGCCGAGGGCGAGCTGGATGCCGGCGATGCTCTGCGCGGCGTTCCAGTACTGCGGGAACTGGTCGGGGCTGACCTGCAGGTGCAGCTGCGCGCTCGTGCAGGCGCCCTCGGGCGCGACGGTGTCGGCGGTGGTGGCCAGCCGCTCGACCCCGTCGATGCGGATCTCCAGGTCCTCGCCACGGGCGGCGAAGATCTCCTCGTTGATGAGCGCGTAGCGAGGGTTCGCGGACAGCGACTCGGCGGTCAGCTGGTCGCGCCGCAGCGTGGGCAGAATGCCGATCATGACCATGTGCGCACCGACCGTGCGTGCCTTGTCCTCCGCGGCGTTGAGGCTGGCCCGCACCTGCTCCTCGAACTCGCTCGCGCCGCGGCCGGCGAGCCGCCGCGGTGCGACGTTCACCTCGATGTTGAACTGGCCGAGCTCGGTGACGAACGCGGGGTCCGCGATCGCGGCGAGCACCTCCGCATTGCGCATCACCGGGTTGGCGTGCTCGTCCACCAGGTTCAGCTCGATCTCGAGGCCCGCCATCGGGCGCTCGACGTCGAACCGGGACTCGCGCAGCATCTCGGCGA
>DASXRQ010000063.1:0-1786 GCA_036506495.1 Micromonosporaceae bacterium
GAGCCGACCGTCTCGACGCGCCCGGCCACATCCGAGCCGAGCGTCCGGCGGGCCGGCGCCCGGAGCCCGCCGAGCCGCGCATACAGCGGCGTGCCCCGCAGGCACTCCCAGTCCGAGAGGTTGACCGACGTCGCGAAGACCCTAAGGAGCACCTGGTTCGTGGTCGGCGACGGCGTCGGTACGTCATCAACCCGCAACGACTCGGGTGGGCCGTACCTGTCGTAGACAACCGCTCTCATACCGCCCTCTCGTCCTGCCGGGAGCCGGCGCAACGCTGACACCCGGACGGAACCTACACGTGGGCGCAAGCCGCGCAGCGGCAGCGATGACGAACCTCGACATGACGACAGCCGTCCGGACGTTCCATGACAACGGGCGCCTCGACGAGGCCGAGTTGGCGGCGGCCCCGTTCCTTGCCCGGCACAGCGGCCGGACCCTCGAACAGGCCAGCCAGGCGTTCCGAACCTCGCCACCATCCTCGAGAGCGAAGGGGCAAGCCTGGCCAATATCGTGCACTGGACCATCGCCGTGGTCGACGCCACGCGCCAGGACGCGTTCGCAGGTCAGCACCGAGACCGCCATGACACGCTGCCGCTCGGCCGCCACCACCGGCAAGGCCACGGTCGCCGACCCCAACGCGATCCGGGCGTCGATGTGGAGGTCATCGCCGGTCAGTCCGATCACCGAGGGGATCAGCTCGGCCAGCCGTTGGCGGCCGGCATCAGAGGTGTGGTCGTTGACCTGGCGGTCGACCGCGGCCAGCAGCGGATGGGTGCACGCCGGGTGGTCGCTCCAGCGCTCATCGGCACCGGACGCGCCCGGCCGGTGCCAGGTGGTCGGGCGCTCCGGTCGAACATGCCCTCCCGGAACGGCAGCCTGGCTAGCGCGTTGCCCGCCCGGTACAGCCCCCGCCCGGTGCCCGCGTGCCCGCCCGCCGCCGCGAAACGCCGAACCCGTAGGCCTCGCGGGCCGCCTCCGGCAGCGACGACCTTCCCCCGATGTCACACGTTCCCTCCGACCAGCATCTTAGGAACGAGCATCACCTGGACTGGGGAGGAACGGTGCGAAACAGCGATCTGGATCGGGGAAACGACCGAGCGGCACCGAGGGGGATCGTGGGGCTCGTTTGTGGGCGGTGGAGCAAGTGGGCGGTCCTCGCCCTCTGGATCGCGGTGGTCGCGGTCGCCTGGCCGCTCGCCGGCAAGCTCAACGGCGCCCAGCAGAACGATGCCTCCTCCTGGCTGCCGCACAACGCGGAATCCACCCAGGTGGTCGAGCTGGCCAAGCGGTTCACGGCGAGCGACACCGTCCCGGCGGTGGTGGTCTACGAGCTCCCGGGTCCCGTCACCCGCGCCGACCAGGCCAGGGCGGCCGCCGACGCCGAGCGCTTCGCCGGCCTGGACCACGTCGGCGGCAAGGTCGTCGGCCCGATCCCCGCCAGCGACGGCCGCGCGCTGGAGGTGGTCGTGCCGGTCGAGATGGGCAGCGGCGGCTGGAACGACATCGCCCCTGTGGTCGAGGAGGTGCGCTCCATCGC
Organism: Micromonosporaceae bacterium; assembly: GCA_036506495.1. Taxonomy (GTDB): domain Bacteria; phylum Actinomycetota; class Actinomycetes; order Mycobacteriales; family Micromonosporaceae; genus DASXRC01. Next base: position 1,538 of record DASXRQ010000063.1, read on the forward strand.
CGGTTCCGGCGGCGGGAGCGTCTACGTGACCGGGCCGGCCGGGTACGCGGCCGACTTCGCGGAGGTGTTCTCTGGCTTTGACGCCACGCTGCTGTACATCACCGCGGCGATCGTGATGGTCATCTTGCTGTTGACCTACCGCAGCCCGGTGCTGTGGCTGTTGCCGCTTGGGACCGTGTTCGTGGCGCTGACCGTCGCGCAGGCGGTGGTCTACCTGCTGGCCAAGCACGCCGGGCTGACCGTCAACGG
>DASXRQ010000064.1:0-46526 GCA_036506495.1 Micromonosporaceae bacterium
CGCCGACAACATCGGCAATCAGGCCGGCGGCTGGACGATCGCCTGGCAGGGCATCTCCGGCGACATCATCCCCGGCACCACGATCCTCGAGGGCATCCGCCAGGTGGCCCCGCACGCGACGGTCACGTACAGCGCGGACGCGTCGGCATCCATGGCCGGCTCCGACGTCGGCGTGGTCGTGGTGGGTGAGACGCCGTACGCCGAGGGCTTCGGCGACGTGGGTGGACCGGAGTGCGGCTTCTGCTCGCCGGCCCAATTCGAGGAGAAGTCGTTGAGCCTGCAGCCCGGCGACCGGGCGGTGATCGACAAGGTGTGCGACGCGATCAAGACGTGCGTCGTGCTCGTCGTCTCCGGCCGCCCGCAGGTCCTCACCGACCAGCTCGGGAAGATCGACGCCCTGGTGGCGTCGTGGCTGCCGGGCAGTGAGGGCGCCGGCGTGGCCGATGTCCTGTTCGGCACGCGGCCCTTCACCGGCCGGCTGTCGATGACCTGGCCGCGCACGGAGGCGCAGGTGCCGATCAACGTCGGCGACGCCAGCTACGACCCGCTCTTCCCGTTCGGCTGGGGCCTGCGCACGACACCACGCGACGACCGGCTGCACGCCGCCGCCGCACTGGCCACATCCGGTCGGTCGTCGGCGTACCCGACGGCGCTACAGGAGGAAATCGTCGCGATCGCCCGCGACAGGGCGCAGGCCGCGGTCGTCGCTGGCCGCGCCCGAGCCGGTTGGGCGGCCGCGATCGCCAACGCCGACCGGGCGCTGCTCGCCGGCGACGCGGCGACCGCGTTCCGGCTGCTGGCTAGCGTGCCCGCCTAGACGGATCTCGGCGGATCGGCGGCCCGGCAGCGGACCGCCGATCCGCCGAGTCTGCGACGGGCCGCTCGGTCGCCGCGTCGCGGAGCGCCCGGAACAACAGCACCATGCCGGCGATCTGCCCGAGGTGGTAAAGGGAGGTCGGGTCGAGGTTGATGTGCCCGGTCACGGCCGGACTCAGCGATCGCGCGCCGGCGGCAGCGCCGCAGGCCAGGATCGCGACCAGCACCGGAACGGCCAGCGGATGCTGGCGGTACGCGGCCCAGCCCCACAGCACGAGCACGCTGAGCATCGTGACGCTCTCGCAGGCGAGCATCGCCGACACGCCGGCGTGCCCGGTCGCGGCCAGTCCGGCGTACGCGACCAACCCCGCCGCGCGGAGCAGCCAGAAGGCGCGGCCGTGACCGGGGCCGAGCACCTCCTCCACGGTCGCGGCGAGCAGGTAGGAGATGGCCACGACGACCATCAGGCTGATGATCGCCCAGCTCACCCTGGCGACCTCCGGCCACCTGACGAGCACGCCGTGATGCACGAAGCCCGCCAGCGCGCCGACGCCGGCCCACCAGAACGCGGCCCGCCAGTAGCGGTAGCCCGCGGACGTCGGTCGCAAGCCAACTGCCAGGCCGAGCACGACGAGCCCGAGCAGCAGATCGGTCAATGCCTGGGCCGGCTGGGTCAGCACCCCTACCAGGTTATGCCACCGTCAGCGCGAGGAACGAGATTGCGGGCATCGGCAGCTCCAGCGCGAGCTCGGCGGCGCCACCGACCGGGACGATCCGGCGCGGCGGCTCCAGCTCGTCGAGCGATCCCTCGCGGCAAGCGCGGCCCACTGGTCGTGGTCGGGCCAGTCGGCCACGCCGCCGAGCGACCGCCACCGCGCCGCCGCGTTGGAGTGCGCCGCGTCGATCCGCCAGTGCCGGAACGCGTACGGCCGCGGATCATGCATGCTCGGGTGGTGAGCCCAGCGGCGTGGCCCGCGCTGATCCGGCCGATGCTGGCGGTGGCGGGCGACCTGCCGACCGGTCCGGGCTGGGCGTACGAGTACAAGTGGGACGGTGTCCGCGCGGTCGCGTACGTCAACTGGGCCGGTCGGGTCCGGCTGATGTCCCGCAACGATCGCGACGTCACCGACACCTACCCCGAGTTGGGGGTGTTGGCGGGTCTGGTGTCCGGGCGCGCGGTGGTGCTGGACGGCGAACTCGTCACGCTGGACCGCCGGGGCGTGCCCAGCTTCGCGAACCTGCAACGACGGATGCACGTGATCGCGCCGAGCCCAGCCCTGATCGCGTCGGCGCCGGTGCAGTACGTCGTCTTCGACCTGCCCTACCTCGACCGGGCGATCCTCAACCGGCGCTGGTCCGATCGGCGTGCGGCGCTGGAGGGGCTGGCGCTCGACGATCCGCGCGTGCTGCTCTCGCCGGTGTTCGACCGGGATCCGGACGCGGTCATGGCGGCCGCGCGGGAGCAGCTGCTCGAGGGCGTGGTCTCCAAGCGCACGGAATCCGCGTACCAGCCCGGGAGGCGCTCGCCGGCCTGGCGCAAGACCGCGCTGATCCAGACGACGGAGGTCATCATCGCGGGGTACAAGCCCGGTGAGGGGCGGCGCGCCGGGACGGTCGGGTCGCTCGTGCTCGGCATGTACGACGCGGACGTCCGGCTGGCCTACGTCGGTGGCGTCGGCACGGGTTTCACCGGCGAGATGCTCGACGATCTGCGGCAGCGGCTGCGCCCGCTCCAGCGGGCCATGTCGCCGTTCGCGGAGCCCATCCCGACCGCGGACGCCCGGGACGTCCGCTGGGTCGAGCCAGTGCTCGTCGGCGAGGTCGTCTACCGCACGTTCACGCCGGACCACCGGCTCCGCCACTCGTCCTGGCGCGGACTGCGCCCAGATCGCGAACCTCCTGAGGTCAGGCTTCCGGATTCGCCCTAAACGCCTGGCACGCGTACTGAAAGACGCCCGGGTCCGGACGGTTAGGGCATAGCAGTGAAGTGTGTCTAAAGGTGCATTGTGGACAGAGCGCGCCACCTTGTCGACGAGACGCTTCGTCGCCGGGTACCGTGTCGAACGCCCGCAGCTTCGCGGTCGGGCGGAAGCGGGATGACATGGAGATCGAGGTCACCAAGGTGGTTGCCGACCACCGGCGGGAAACCGCGTGGCGGCTGTATACCGACGCCTTCGAAGAACTGCGCGCCACTGCTGTGCAGCGTCACGTCATGCATCGGCACGAGTTCGACGAAGTGATGGCCGACGAACGGGTCGTGAAGGTCGTGGGCCTCGAGGGGGACCCGGCCGTCATGACGGGCCTGGCGACGTACACCAACGACCTCGACGCGATGCCGCTGATCTCGCCCGAGTACTTCGCCCGCCGCTGGCCGGACCTCTACGCCACCCGCCGGATCTGGTACCTCGGCTTCTTCGCCATCCACCCAGAGCATCGCGGCACGGGCATCTTCGACGCGGTCATCGCGAACATGTGGCAAGTCGTCCTGGCGGGGCAGGGGCTCGCGGCGTTGGACATCTGCCGGCGCAACGAGCGGCTCGGGTTGCCGAAGGCGATCGAGCAGACGCTCGAGTCGCTCTCTCCGGGCGTTGCGGCGTCGCGGATCGACGAGCAGGCGTTCTGGGCCTACGCGGCACCGCCGGCGGACTGACCGGCGTCCATCGCCGGTGTCAGGTTCGACCACCGTTGGATGAACCGGGACGGCTCGATCGGCGGGTCCCACAACCGGCCCTGGCCCTGCATGACGCCCAATGCGGCGAGCACCTGCTGCTGCGCCGCGGTTTCGACGCCTTCCGCGACGACGGTCAGGCCGAGCGCGGCGCTCATGGCGACTACCGCCCGTACGATCTCCTCATCCTCGGGGTTGGCGCCAAGCCCGCCGACGAATGCCTGGTCGATCTTTACTCCGGTCACCGGGTGTCGCCGCAGATACCCCAAAGCCGAGAAGCCCGTGCCGAAGTCGTCGACGACGATCGACACACCGAGGGCGCGCAGTTCGCAGAGGACACGCTCCGCGACGTGGGACTGATCGATGGTGACCGACTCGGTGATCTCCAACACGACATTGTGTGCGGGCAGGTTGTGCTGGGTCAGCGCCTCGGCGATCATGCCGGGCAGGCCGGGATCGCGCAGCTGACGCGGCGACACGTTGATCGAGATCCAGAAGTCTTCGGGCACGAGAAGCTCCGCGCGCCAGGTGGCGAGTTGGCGGAGCGACTCGCGCACGACCCAGCCGCCGATTGCCGAGATCATTCCGGTGTCCTCGGCCACCGGAATGAACGTCGTTGGCGGCACCGCGCCCCGCGCCGGATGGTTCCAGCGAAGCAACGCCTCGGCGCCCAGCAGCGTGCCGTCGGTCAGCCCGACAATCGGCTGGTACGCGACACGCATCTGGTTCTCAGCCACGGCATGCCGCAGCGCGAGTTCGATATCGACCCGCTCGCGGACCCGCTCATGCATCGACGCGTCGAACATCGTCCACTTGCCCGGTCCCTCGGACTTCGCCTGGTACATCGCGGTGTCCGCGTCACGCAGCAGAGCCTCCGCCGTGGCCGTGGTTCGGCCGTCCGCCGGAGCGCTCGCGACTCCAACCGAAGCGGTGATCATCACTTCGACGCCCCGAACATGCACCGGCGCGGCGAAGCACTCGAGGATCCGGTCGGCAAGCTCGACCGCCTCGCTGGGGCGGCCTAACTTGATGACCACGAACTCATCACCGCCAACCCGGGCGACCTCGGCCGTGTCCGGGACGCACGAGCCCAGACGCCGGGCCACTTCAATGATCAACTGATCGCCGACCTGGTGACCCCGCGAGTCGTTGATCAGCTTGAAGCCGTCCAAGTCGAGGAAGAAGACCCAGACCCTTGATCCGGCAAACGGCCGTTCGGCCATCAGCCGATCGACCTGAGCCGAGAGCATCAGCCGATTGGGCAGCCCGGTGAGATGGTCATGAGTGGCCTGATGTTGATATCGGCGCTGCGCCGCCGAGTACGCCTGCACCGCGAAGACCGCGCGGGTGAGCAGCAGGGACACGAGCAACGCGCCACCCACGGCGAGCACCAAGCGATCGGTAATCGACAGCGCAGATACCGAGGCGATCAACGTGAAGGGGGTCGCGAGCGCCGGCACGATCAGCAGCAGACGCGGCCACCCCCAGGCCTGCACCGGCACCGGCGCGTCCCGGCCCAGCTCGGCCATCGACGGATGCAGCGCCGACGCGCCGAGCAACGCGAACGCGAGCAGGAACGGAAGGTCCAGCAGCCTTGGCCCGGTCAGGTCGCCGTTGGTTCCGATGATGGCGTAGGCCACGTCCCCGATCAAGAGCAGCAACGCACAGCCCAGCAGCAGGAGGTAGCTGGGGCTGCGTACCGCGATAGTGAACGCCAGGCTGGCCACGATCAGGACCAGGACCATGTCGAACAGCGGATACGCCGCCGCCAGCGCCGACACGATCGCGGGCCGTCCTGCGATCGACGCCGCCGGCAGCGAGAACAGCACAGCGAATACCACCCCTGCGCCGACACCCACGATCAGCCCGTCGATGAGCGGTTCTCGGGCAAGCCCGCGCCGGGCCCACAGCAGACTGCCGAGGGCCAGCACACTGAAGATGTACCCCGGCACCGTGAACGCGTCCGACGAAAGCGCGGTGGCACCCGCCTGGTGCGCCGACCACGGTCGGATCACCGCACCGACGAGGAAGAGCGCGGCCGCGATCGCCAGAAGGGTCCACGGACGTCGGACATCGGCCCGGTTCCAGCGCGGCCCCACCACAAGGGCGACCACGCAGCCGATCCCCACGCCAGCGAACGCCGCGGTCGTGGCGATTGTGGACAGGTCGAGAAGGTAAACGACCGCGGCGACCGCCCCCAGCAGGACGAACATCGCCGACGCAGCCGGTGCTGCCGGTGCACCACCCATCCGGATGGCCGCGCCCCGCGCTAACATCGCCCTCCCGCCGAATCGCCGCGCCGCGTCCGGAAGGCTGAACGAGAGTGAACGCGTACGTCGGCGACCCAAACAATGGATCGTAGCGTTGTGCGGCCGGCTCGTCTGGTGATATTTCGCTGAATATACCTTTTATCCGCTAAAAGGCGTGTTGCGCACTGTGTTTCGGCGCTCATCGGGCCGTGGCGAGCCTCATTCGTCGAGCATCGCCAGGTCGAGCTGGTCGAGGCGCTCGGGATCGGCGAGGATGTCGATCTCGACAATCCGCCCCGCCATGATCGTGAACCCGAACACGACCCGTGGCTTTCCGTCCAACGCCCACACGGCTCCCACGGTGCCGTTCACGAGCGCCGGCCGGGCCACCCGGGCACGTCCGACGAAGGTATCGGCGACCGCCGGCGCGCCCCGGGCCTCTCGCGTCGCGCCCGCCCGGACGGCCGCGTCATCCGCGCGGAGCACGACGTCCGGGTCGAGCAACGCGAGCAGCCCGTCGAGGTCGCCACCGCGCGCTGCCGCCAGGAACGCGTCGACCACCACTCGTTGGCGGAACACGTCGGCATCGGGCACGGCCGCTCCCTGCACCCGGCGGCGCGCCCGGCTCGCGAGCTGCCGGGCCGCGGTTGGAGACCGCCCGACGATGGACCCGACCTCGTCGAACGGCACCGCGAACAGGTCATGCAGCACGAACGCGACCCGCTCGGCGGGCGCCAGGGTGTCCAGCACCACGAGCAGCGCCAGACCGACGGAGTCGGCGAGCAGCGCCTCGCGCTCGGGGTCGGCCCCGTTCGCTCGAGTCGCCGTGGGCTCGGGCTGCTGCTCGCCCAGCGGCTCCTCGCGCCGCGACCCGCGCGAGCGCAGCATGTCCAGGCAGACCCGCGCGACGACCGTGGTCAGCCATCCGCCCAGATTCTGGACGTCGCTCGGGTCGGAACGGTCCAGTCGGAGCCACGCCTCCTGCACCGCGTCGTCGGCCTCGCTCGCCGAACCGAGCATCCGGTACGCCACCGCCCGCAGGTGGGTGCGGTTCTCCTCGAACCGGTCCGCCAGCCATTCGCGCTCGTTCACGGTCACATCCTCATCCGCGCGTTCCGTCATTGCATTGACGTGTGAAACGCCGTCGACGTGACGGCGGAGGCTTGCCCACGATGAACCCGCCGCCACGTGCGGGCGGTGGCTCGTCCCGGACTAGTCTTCCGCGGGAGGTGGTTGCATGAACGGGTTGATGAGCAGCCAACGCCTCGAGGCGTTCAGCGACGGGGTGTTCGCCATCGCCATCACGTTGCTCGTGCTCGATCTCGCGGTGCCGCCGCGGGAGAGCACCCCGAAGGGCGGGCTGGCCGAGGCGCTCGGCCACCAGTGGCCGGCGTACTTCGCGTACCTCGTCAGCTTCCTGGTCATCGGGATCATCTGGGTCAACCACCACACCGTGTTCGGGAAGGTCCGCCTGGTCGACCGCCCGGTCCTGTTCGCGAACCTCGCCCTCCTGCTCACCGTCTCGGTGATTCCGTTCCCGACGCACCTGCTGGCGGATTACCTCACCGCCGGCGCGAACTCGCACACCGCCGCGGCGGTCTACAGCGGGACGATGCTGGCCATGGGCCTCGCCTTCACGCTGCTGTGGCTGACCATCACGCGCGACGAGAGGCTGCTCCACGAGGACGTCGAACCCGCGACCAGCAGGGCGGCGCTGCGGCGCTTCGGACTCGGCAACATCGTGTACGCGGGCACCGTCGGCCTTGCGTTCGTCAGCGCGATCGCCACGTTGGTGGTGCACGCGGTGCTGGCCGTCTACTACTGCTTCAACCAGCTCCCCACGACGACGCCGACGTCGCGCGAACCAGTCACGCCCGCCGACGACTAGCGGGGAACGGACGAGGTGCTTGAGACCCTCGTCCGTTCCACAAGTGCGTCCGCCCCCGCGCGAGCTCGGGTCAACTACACGGAAGTTGGACCCTCGACAGCCGGGGAGGACGCAACGTCCATGTAGTTGTGTGGGTCTTGGGGGGTGCCTCGACCCCCGGGGTCGGGTCGGTGCGGCCACCGCGACTTCCAGACTAGGTTTTGTGACGCAACTAGCTCACCCAAGAACTCGCGCACGCCGGCTGAGCCAAAGCGGCCCCGAAACGTCCAGAGTGGGCGTACAAAACAGACATGAGCGATACGAGCACGCGGGGCGCCAAGCAGGCGTGGGCCGTCGGCGGCATGGTCCTGGCGGCCACGCTGTTGATCATGGTGGGTATCTGGCAGGTGTTCGAAGGGATCGCCGCGATCGCCAAGGACGATGTCTTCGTGCGCGGGGTGAGCTACGCCTACAAGTTCAACCTGACCACCTGGGGTTGGATTCATCTGATCCTCGGGGCGCTGATGGTCATCGCCGGCTTCGGCCTGTTCACGGTCGCGACCTGGGCGCGCGTGCTGGGCATCGCGTTCGCGGTGCTATCTGCGCTCGCCCAGTTTGCGTTCGTGCCGTACTACCCACTCTGGTCGCTGACGATCCTCGCGGTGGACGTCTTCATCATCTGGTCGCTGGCCGTGGCCAGGCGGCCAATCGACTCCGACACCTGGTAGCCGCTGGAAGGGAGCGCCGGACCATGACGACGCCGGCACGGCCGTCGCTCACCCGGCTGGCGCTCGGTGCCGTGGTGCTCGCCTCCGAGCGGCTCGGCGTCGCGGAGCGGACCCGCGCCGGCCTGGCCACCGCGACCGGCCTCGCCGCGCGCGCCGCGACCGGCGCACGCGAGGCCGTCGAGCTCGCTCACGGCGCCGTCGACCTCATCACTCTGTCCGGTGCGGCCGCGGCGGAACGCGCCCGCGCGGTGCCCGCCGCGGCCCTCCGTCCGGTGGTACGCGGGCGCGCCGTGCTGCGCGACGGAATGGCCGACGCGCGGCGGCTCGGCACCGACACGCTGGACGCGGGGCGCGCCGAGGCGCTCGCGTTCGTACGCTCCAATGTGGACGATGGCGTCGCCTGGGCGCAGGCCAACGTGGTCCCGCAGATCGTCGACGGCCTGGTGCCGCACCTGGTCGACGAGGTCGTGCCGCGCATCATCGAGGGCGTGCTGCCGGAGATCCGCACGCGGGTGCTGCCGGTGGTCATCGGAGACCTCGCCACCGATCCGCGGGTGCGGGACCTGGTCGTCGAGCAGGGCCGTGGCGTTCTCGGCGACGTGGCCGAGCAGGTCCGCACCGGCACCGCAACGGCCGATGACCAGGTCGAGGCCGCCGTCCGACGGATCTTCGGCGGCGGGCGCGAGTGACGCCGGCGGCGCCGGCCGCCCACCGCGACTACGCCGGGCTCGTCACGCGCCTCGTGGGGCTGGGCGTCGACGTCGGCCTGCTGACGGTAGCCGGGCTCGCGGTGGGCGGCCTGCCGGGGCTCGCCTGGCAGCAGGTGCTCGGTGAGCCGCCGGGGTGGCTCACCGGCGCCGCGGGCATCGTCGCCACGCTGCTGCCGTGGCTCTACTTCACGGCCGCGTGGATGCTGACCGGGCGTACCGCCGGCGCGATGCTCGTCGGCGTCCGGACCGTTCGCACGGACGGGCGTGCGCTATCGGTCTGGCGGTCCGCTGCCCGGGCGCTCGTCGGGCTGGTGTTCGCCCCGGTGTGGCTGGTCGGTCTCGTCGGTACGTTGACTGACGCCCGCCGGCGCGCCTGGCACGACCGGCTGTTCGGCACCGTCGTCCGCCGCGGCTGACGCTACGCCCGTGCCGCCGAGCAGGGCGCCGATGGCCGCCGCGCCGACGAGTGCGCCGCAGATGACGACCAGCCACGACTCCAGCGCGAACACGACGCCGATCGGCCCGAACTCCTGCTCGTTGCCGTGCACCATCCGCGGCATCACCACGCCGGACACGCCGCCCAGCACGGCCATCGCGATGGTCGACAGCGCCGCCGTCGGCAGCAGCGCCCGCCAGCGCACCCGCGCGCCGAGCAGCAGCCACGGCGTCCACCACCATAGGACGAATCCGCCGAGTCCGAGCAGCGAGCCGGTCGCGGGGAGGTCGCTCGCGAGCCGGACAGCGAGGCCGATCACCCCGAGGTACGCGACGAGCCCGCCGATCCAAACCAGCCACCGCCATGATCCCCGTACGCCGAGCGTCGGCAGCCCCCACGCCCGCTCGTACACGCGTTGCAGAGCCCGCGTGAACGACGTCGCGGACGCCAGGACGAACACGACGCTCGCCACCGAAAGCCCGCGGCGGAGGTCACTTCGGGCCGCGAGCAGGTGGGTCATCGCCGCCTCGGACCCGCCCGTCAGCCCGAAGCGGTCACGCAGCGTCTCGGCGAGCGCGTTGCCGACGGCGACCGGCGCGAGCGCGTACACGACGATCACCATGGGAACCAGCGCCAGGAACGCCTGTGCGGCGAGTACCAACGCGGCCTCGACCAACCGGATGGACCGGATCTCCGCCGCGATCCACCGGACTAACCGGCCGAGCCGCCACTCCCCCGATTCTCGACGTGGCGGGCCGCACAGGGTGCGGAACCGCCGATTTGGTGCGGTCAGCCGTCGGCGCGACCCGCCGTTGCGTCCACCACGCTGACCGCCTCGCCGAACCGCTCGCCGAGCCGACGGACGTCGCCGTCGGTGAACCAGTCCCCACTGACCCGGACGCTGCAGGTCGCCGGGTCGATCACGACCGCGAACGCGCCGTCCGCCGGGCGCGCCTCCCACCGCCAGGTCGATACGACGGCCTTGACCTGAGCCAGCTCGAGCCCCGTGCGGGGGCACATCCGGACGCGGTACGGGGCGCCTTCGGCGGCCTCGTCGAGCCGTGCGCGCCACGACTCGACGTCGACGCCCGGGTTGAACACCACGATGGGGTCGGGCTGGTCGTCGAAGCCCAGCCCGACGAAGGCGTCGGGGCGGCGCTGCACCAGCAGCCCGAGGAGGTTCGGTGCGCCCGCCCGCTCGGCGGACGTTGGCGGCCAGCCGGCCGCCGGGCCTCCGACGGTCACGATCACCACGGAGCCGACCGGGAGGATCGTGCCAGCCGACGGATCGGTCGACGAGGCCACGCCGGCGGGACCGGACGCGGGATCGGTACGCAGCACCGCCACCAGTCCGATCGAGTCCATGACCTTGCTGACATCGGCCGCGGACCGGCCGGCGATGTCCGGGACGGCGACGGCGGAGCCGGTCGCCGCGGCCGCGGATCCGGCCGTATCCGCGCGACCGGCCGCGTCGGCGCAGCCCACGAGCGCGCCGCAGAGCAGCAGCGCGGCCAGCACGCGCGGCGGCCGGCGCTCAAGCGTCACCTCAACCATGCGCTCCTCCGCGGCGTACCACTTGTGTCGCCATTCTTGGACGGTCCGGGCGGGTCCGGCCGTTCCCACGCCGCCTCACGATGTCGCCACCCGCACCCCGAGGTGGCCCTCGATGTACGAGACCTGCTCGGCGTACATCGTCGCCCCGAAGTCGCCGTACGCGATGACCATGCCGCGGATCGTCGCCGTGCTGCTGCCCGGCCGCGTGTAGACCGGGCCACCCGAGTCGCCGCCACGCACGATCGTGTCGCCGTTGCGGCTGCCCACCATCAGCTGCGTTGTGCAACCGTCCGCGTCGCAGAACTGGCCGCTGGTCGATGTGATCCGGATGCCGCAGATGGCGCGCGTGACCATGCCACTCTGGCACACCGTGAGGTTGATCGTCGGGTTCGCCCTGCCGGTCACCGTTCGCACGGACGGACAGCACGGGTCGACGTGGAGTTTGTTCGCGTACGTCTCCGCGGCCGAGAAGATCCCGATCTGGTCGTACGTCGGGAAGCCTGCCTCCCCCGACGCCTGACCCCAGAACTGCGGACCGGAGTAGATCTGCTGACCGTTGGCGAAGCAGTGCCCGGCGGAGACGCCGCCGCGACGGCCGTCCGAGCTACGGACCACGACGAAGCCCGTCGTGCAGGTGTTGCTCGACGAGCTGCCCGACCCGACGCGCACGCCCGCCCCGCCGTAGTGCGGCTCACCGTCGTCGAGGCGGCCGGTCCGCGACGCGCCACCGAGCGCGACCGTCACGCGGCCGGCAAGCGCCCGCCGCAGCGCCTCGGCCGCGCTCGGGTATCGGGCGTCGAAGGCTACATCGAAGGCGAGTCGCTCGCGTCGAGGTGGAACGCGAACCGCGCCCGTCCGGCGTCCGGGTGCCAGCGCCGCGCCTCGAGCACGCCGGCGGCCTCGAGAAGCTCGGCCGCCGAGTGGCAGCCGGGTTGCACCCGCACCCCGGGCGCAACCGCACCGCCGACGCCCGGCGCCACGGCTGCGGCCGCATTGGCCGCCGCGGCGAGTTTGGACCGGAGGGTAGCGGCGCTCGCGTACCCAGGGTCGACGACCACGACGATCGACTGGCTGGCGTTGTCGATGGCGGTGCCGATGAGGCCACGCCGGAGGGCGGCGAAGTTGTCCTCCTTCGTGCCGGTGCCGAAGGCGTCGGCGAGCCCGCCGTCGACGGCCTCGGCCGCGGCCTGGCCGGCCGGCGCGGCGATCCATTTCTCGTACGCGCGGATGCCGTCCACTGTGGTGAGAGACGATGTGCTCGGCCCCGCGTATGCCGGGACCACACAGGCCGATGCCGGTTCCATTTCGGCCAGTGCCGGCGACGCTGCCGCGCCCGTGGCCGCGCTGACCAGCGCGGCGCAGGCGAACGCTCCAAGTAGTGAAGTGCGCATCGAAAGACCAACCCTCCCCGCGGAGTCGGTGCCAGGTGAGGCGACCGTACTGGCGAAAGCGATGGGTATCAATGCGGTCGAAACTTTCGACACATTCGCATGTAACGACGTTTGTGGGTCGGATCTGGCGGCCAAGCCCAATTCCGTGGCATCGTGATCGCCTCGTCGATTCTTGGGGGTGGGCGCGTGTCCGAGGATCAGCTGACCGATTTCGGCAGACTCTTCACTGAGTTTCTCCACCGGTCGCTGGAGCGCGTACCTGATCGCCCACGGTCGGATCTCCTCGAGCGCCTGCAGCGCCATCTCGGCGTGGATCCGGTAGGGCTGCCCGTCGTCAGCGAGCCGCACCCGGCCTTCGACCACGCGAACGTCCGCGTCGCGCTCGAGGCGTACGCGTCGTCCCCGGGCCGGAGCGCGGAGCTGCTCGGGGTGGGCGGGCACGGCCGGATGCACCACTCGCTGAGCGAACTGCTCGAGGCCGGTCGGCACGGGCAGTACGGAACCGGCGCGGTGGACTACGTCTCGGTGGCGGTCGGGCCGGAGCGCGAGCTCACGGTCGTCAACTTCGGGCTCTACCTGATCAGCGACGGCGACGCCCGGCTGGCCGTGCTGCTGCGTGGCAGCGCCGAGCAGTACGGGCGCCCGTCGGTCGACGTCGAGGTGCTCGCCGCCGACCCGGCCGACGCGCAGCGGCTGCTCGCCGGCGTGCGCGACGAGCTGGTGCGGCACAACATCTTCCGCGGCCAGATCGTCTCGTTCGAGCCGCACGAGTTCGGACATGGCGTGGGGCCGCTGCGCTTCCACGCCCGTCCGACGCTCGCTGCCGACGACGTCGTCCTGCCGCATGGCCGGCTCGAGACCGTGGAGCGCCAGATCCTCGGCGTCGCCCGGCACCGAGCTGTGTTGCACGCGGCCGGGCATCCGCTCAAGCGAGGGATCCTGCTGTTCGGTCCGCCGGGCACCGGCAAGACGCACACGGTCCGGTACCTGCTGGCCCAGCTGCCCGATTTCACCGCCGTCCTGCTGTCGGGCATGGGACTGCACTTCATCCAGCAGGCCTGCGCGCTCGCCCGGTTCGTCCAGCCGGCCCTGATCGTGCTCGAGGACGTCGACCTGATCGCCAGTTCCCGAGACATGCGGCCCGGCATGGACAACCCGCTGCTCTACCAAGTGCTCAACGAGATCGACGGTCTCGCCGGAGACGCCGACGTCGCGTTCCTGCTCACGACGAACCGGGCCGACCTGCTCGAGGAGGCGCTGGCCGAGCGGCCGGGTCGAGTCGACCTCGCGGTCGAGGTGCCGCTGCCGGACGCCGCCGCCCGGGCGGCGCTGCTGCGCCTGTACGGCCGCGACATCGCACTGACCGCCGCGGAGGTGGACGCCATCGTCGCCGCGACCGACGGCGCGACGGCGTCCTTCTTCACCGAGCTCGCCCGGCGCGCCGCACTGCTCGCCGCGACCGAGGGCGAGTCGCCGGGCGCGGGTCACGTCCGCCGGGCCCTCGCCGAGCTGCAGGCGAGTCAGGCGGCGCTGGCCGCCGCCAGATAGCCGTCGAGCGCGCACCGGCGTGCCGTTCCGGATAGCCTGAACAAGATCGGTGTGCGTGACAAGGAGGCGACATGACCACTCCATCGGTGCCCGGCACCGGCGGCATGCCCGCCGGCCCCGGTGGGCCCACCGCCACCCCCGGCGCCGCCAACGTCCGGGGCCTCGACCGACCGATGATCGCCGTAGCGACATTCGCGGACTACGCCTCCGCGCAACGCGCGGTCGACTACCTGTCCGACAACAAGTTCCCCGTCGAGCACACGGCCATCATCGGTACCGGCCTCAGCCTCGTGGAAAACGTGCTGGGCCGGATGACGACCGCCCGCGCGGCGCTAGCCGGCGCGGCGAGTGGCGCCTGGTTCGGCCTGTTCATCGGCCTGCTGTTCGGCATCTTCAGCAACTCGAACTGGTTCGCCGTGGTGCTCGCCGGGCTCCTCATCGGTGCGCTCTGGGGCGCGGCCTTCGGCGCGATCGCGCACGCCGCGACGGGTGGGCGGCGGGACTTCACCTCACGCAGCTCGCTGCAGGCGACGGAGTACGCGGTCACCGTCGCCGCCGACCACGCTGAGGAGGCCCGTCAACTGCTTGTGCGGCTGAACTGGCAGAGCAGCGGCGCGAGCTAGCTCGCGCCGCCCGGAGCGAGGCCAGTGAGCTCGCGCCGCGGCGCCGTCTGGAGCCCGAGGAGACGCGGCGAAGCCGTCGTCCCCGCAGGGCGAAGACGGCGCGCGCGAGCGGCGCGAGCCGCCCGAGCGGAGCGAGGGCCAGCTAGCTCGGCCGCAGCCAGAGCACACCCAGCGGCGGTACGCGGAGCGTGGCGGACGCGGGGTACCCGTTCGACGGCACGGACTCGGCCTCCACCGCCCCGAGGTTGCCGACGCCCGAGCCGCCGTAGCTCTCGGCGTCGGTGTTGAGCACCTCGTCCCACCGGCCCGCGTGCGGCAGCCCGATCCGGTAGCCCTCGTGCGGGAGCGCGGCGAAGTTCGCCACGCACGCGAGCACCGAGCCGTCGGCCGCCTGGCGGAGGAACGCGAATGCGTTGTTCCCCGCGTCGTCCGCGATGATCCAGCGGAAACCGTCCGGTGACGTGTCCCGCGACCACAATGCGGGCGTACGCCGGTAGACGTCGTTGAGGTCGACGACCAGCCGGCGGATGCCGTCGCGGGCCGGGTCCCGCAACAGCCTCCAGTCCAGGCCGGCGGTCTCGCTCCACTCCCGGTCATCGCCGAGTTCGCAGCCCATGAACAGCAACTGCTTGCCGGGGTGTGCCCACATGTAGGCGAGCAGCGCGCGGGTGTTGGCCAGGCGACGCCAGGTGTCGCCGGGCATCTTGCCGGTCAGGGACCCCTTGCCGTGCACCACCTCGTCGTGGCTGATCGGCAGCACGAAGTTCTCGCTCCACGCGTACACGAGCGAGAACGTCATCTGCTGATGGTGGTATTGCCGGTGGATCGGGTCCTTGCTGACGTAATCGAGCGTGTCGTGCATCCAGCCCATGTTCCACTTGAAGCCGAAGCCGAGCCCGTCGGCGGACGTCGGCCGGGTCACGCCGGGAAAGGCGGTGGACTCCTCGGCGATGACCGTGGCGCCCGGGTGGTGCTTGTAGACGGTCGCGTTAAGCTCCTGCAGGAACGAGATGGCGTCGAGGTTCTCCCGGCCGCCGCGCACGTTGGGGGTCCACTCCCCCTCCTCGCGCGAGTAGTCCAGGTACAGCATCGAGGCGACCGCGTCGACGCGCAGCCCGTCGGCGTGGAACTCCGCCAGCCAGTAGAGGGCGTTGGCGACGAGGAAGTTGCGGACCTCGGGCCGGCCGTAGTCGAACACGTAGGTGCCCCAGTCGGGGTGCTCGCCGCGCCGCCAGTCGCCGTGTTCGTACAACGGCGTTCCATCGAACCGCGCGAGCGCCCACTCGTCGCGGGGGAAGTGCGCCGGCACCCAGTCCAGGATCACACCGATGCCGGCCCGATGCAGCCGGTCCACGAGATGCCGGAACTCGTCCGGCGTACCGAACCGGGCCGTGGGCGCGTAGTAGCTGGTCACCTGGTAGCCCCACGAGCCGCCGTACGGGTGCTCCATCACCGGCAGGAACTCGACGTGCGTGAAGCCCGTGTCCACGACGTACGCGGTCAGCTGCTCCGCGAGCTCTACATAGGACAGCCCCGGGCGCCACGAGCCGAGGTGCACCTCGTAGATGCTCATCGGCTCCTCGTGCGGCTGTGACTGCGCACGCCGGGCGAGCCACTCCGCATCGCCCCACGTGTAGTCGGATCGGTACACCCTCGACGCGGTCTGCGGCGGCGCCTCGGTGCGGGTCGCCACCGGGTCGGCCTTATCACGCCAGGCGCCGTCGGCACCGAGCAGCCGGTACTTGTAGTGGTGCCCCGGCTCGGCGCCCGGGACGAAGATCTCCCACACGCCGCTGGCGCCCATCGACCGCATCGGCCACCCGTCGTGCGGCCCCCAGCCGGTGAAGTCACCGATCACGCGCACGCCGCGGGCGTTAGGTGCCCACACGGCGAACGCCGTGCCACCCTCCCCCGGGCGAGCCCCGAGCACCGTCCACAGCCGCTCGTGCCGGCCCTCGCGGAACAGGTGCAGATCGAGCTCGCCGATCGTCGGGGGGTAGCGGTAGGGGTCGTCCAGAACCACACCGTCCACATCGACCCGATAGTCGGACACGGTGCCGGGCACCGCGACCTCGAAGACACCGTCGTCGTGCACCCGGGTCATCTCGCGGCGAGCCTCCCCCACCACGGCGGCCACCCGCCCCGCGCCGCGGCGGAGCGTGCGGATCACCGTCTGCCCGCCATCCGGATGCGCGCCCAGTATCGCGTGCGGGTCGTGCACGGAACCTGCGATGAGCTGGTCCATCAGGCCTCCCGTGCGCCGACCGGATGGACGGTGAACACGTGCGCCGGCTGGTGGTACGGGTCGAGGCGTACGGCGTTGTGCTGGCCCCAGTCGTAGCTGGCTCCGGTCAGCTCGTCGCGAACCGTGAAGCGCTCGTGCCAGTCGAAACCGAGCGCGGGCATGTCCAGGGAGACGTTGGCCCACTGGACGTTGCGGGGATCGAAGTTGCACACCACGAGCACCGTGTTGCCCGAGTCCGGGTCCCGCTTGGACCAGCACAGCACGGCGTCGTTGTCCATCTGGTGGAAGCGCAGGTTGCGCAACCAGTGCAGGGCCGGGTTCGCCCGGCGGATCGCATTGAGCCGGGTCAGGAACGGCGCCATGGACCGCCCCTCCAGCTCGGCCGCGGCCCAGTCCCGCGGGCGCAGCTCGTACTTCTCGTTGTCCAGATACTCCTCCGCGCCGGGCCGGGCCACGTGCTCGTACAGCTCGTAACCGGCATACATGCCCCAGGACGGCGACAGCATGCTGGCCAGCACCGCCCGGATCCGGAACCCGGGCGGTCCGCCCTGCTGCAGCTCCGGCGTGAGGATGTCCGGCGTGTTGGGCCAGAAGTTGGGCCGCATGAAATCCGCGGCGGCCACCAGCTCCTCGCAGTACTGCCGCACGTCGGCCGCGTAGGTGCGCCAGGTGAAGTAGGTGTAGGACTGCGTGAAGCCGATCTTGCCGAGGCCCTGCATGATCGCGGGTCGAGTGAACGCCTCGGCGAGGAACAGCACGTCCGGGTCGACCTTCTTGACCTCCCAGATCAGCCAGTGCCAGAAGTCGACCGGCTTCGTATGCGGGTTGTCGACCCTGAAAATCTTGACGCCCTGGGCCACCCAGTGCAGCACGATCCGCAGAATCTCGGCGCGGATGCCCTCGGGGTCGTTGTCGAAGTTCAGCGGGTAGATGTCCTGGTACTTCTTCGGTGGGTTCTCGGCGTACGCGATCGACCCGTCGGCGCGCGTGGTGAACCACTCCGGGTGCTCCTTGACCCACGGGTGGTCAGGTGCGCACTGCAGGGCGAGGTCTAGCGCCACCTCGAGGCCCGCCTCGCCGGCCGCCGAGACGAACGTGCGGAAGTCCTCGAGGCTGCCGAGGTCGGGGTGGATGGCGTCGTGGCCGCCCTCCTCGGAGCCGATCGCCCACGGCGAGCCAACGTCGTCCGGGCCCGCGACGAGCGCGTTGTTGCGACCCTTGCGGTTGATCCGGCCGATCGGGTGGATCGGCGGCAGGTACACGACGTCGAAGCCCATCGCGGCGACGCCGGGCAGCCGCTTCGCCGCGGTCGCGAACGTGCCGTGCCGGACGGGCCGGCCGGCCTTGACCTCGGCGCCCTCGGACCGGGGGAACAACTCGTACCAGGCCGAGAACAGCGCGCGCGGGCGGTCCACCCAGATCGGTCTGGGCTCACCAGCGGTGATCAACTCCCGCAGCGGATGCGACCAGAGCACGTCGGCGACGTCGAGCGCCGCGCTGACCCGCCGCGCCAGCGGCACCTCGGAGTCGCCCAGCGCGGTCGCCGCGACGCGTACGGCCGCGCGGTCGCGCTCGGGCACGGCGGCGGCCGCGCGCCGGAGCAGCGCGGCGCCCTCCGCGAGGTCGTTGGCGAGCTCGCCCTCGCCCTGCCCGGCGGCCAGCTTCTTCTCGACCGCGTTGCGCCAGGTCAGGTACGGGTCATGGAAGGCCTCGACGTGGTAGGTCCACTCGCCGATCTCGTCCGGCCGGATCTCGGCGGACCACCGGTCCTCGCCCGCCGGGTGCATCCGGGTGAACGGTCCGGACCGCCCGCCGGGGCCCTGCCAGACGACGTTGCAGCCCAGCGCGTCGTGCCCCTCACCGTAGGCGGTCACCGAGACCGGAACGCGCTCGCCGACGACCGCCTTTGCCGGGTACCGGCCGCACGCCACGGATGGGGTCATGTCCTCGATCGCGAACCGTCCGACCACCGTCTCACCGTAGAACAGATCCGGGTTACCGGCCCAGCACTGCGCGGTAGACATCGGCCGTACGCTCCGCGACCGCTGCCCACGAGAACTCACGCACCGCCCGCTCCCGCCCGGCCCGGCCGTACGCGGCGGCCCGTTCCGGGTCGGCGAGCAGAGCGTTGATCGCGGCGGCCAGATCGGCCACGAACCGGTCCGGCTCCAGCGGCGTGCCGGTTCCATCGGACGCCTGTGCGATCGGGACCAGCAGGCCCGTCTCGCGGTCCGCCACCACCTCGGGGATGCCGCCGGTCGCCGTCGCGACGACCGCGGTCTCGCAGGCCATCGCCTCCAGGTTGACGATGCCCATCGGCTCGTACACGGACGGACACACGAACACGGTGCTGTGCGTGAGCACCTGGATGACGTCGGGCTTGGGCAGCATCTTCTGGATCCACACAACGCCGCCGCGGGTGGCCTGCAGCTCGGCGGCGAGGCCCTCGACCTCGGCACCGATCTCGGCGGTGTCCGGCGCACCGGCTAGCAGCACGAGCTGGGCATCGGGCGGCAGCGACCGGGCCGCCCGCAGCAGATACGGCAGACCCTTCTGGCGGGTGATCCGCCCGACGTAGGTGACCGTCGGCCGGTCGGGCTGGATCCCGAGCCGCTGGAGCACGTCGGTGCCGTGGTCCGGGGCGTACTCCTGTGTGTCGATGCCGTTGTGCACCACGCGTATTCGCGCCGGGTCGACCGCGGGGTACGCCTTGAGCACGTCGTTGCGCATGCCCGCGGACACCGCGATGACCGCGTCGGCCGCCTCGACCGCCACGCGCTCGCACCACGACGAGAGCGCGTACCCGCCGCCGAGCTGCTCCGCCTTCCACGGCCGCAGCGGCTCCAGGCTGTGTGTGGTCACGACGTGCGGAACCCCGTAGAGCAGCTTCGCGACATGGCCGGCCAGGTTGGCGTACCACGTGTGGCTGTGCACGACGTCCGTGCCGTCGCAGCCGGCGGCGATGGCAAGGTCGACACCCATTGTCCGCAGCGCGGCGTTCGCACCCGCGAGCTCGGGGAGGTCCGGGTACCCGGTCACCCCGGGTTCGTCGCGCGGCCCGCCGAAGCAGTGCACTCGCACGTCCGCGAGACGCCGGAGCTCGCGTGCCAGGTATTCGACGTGTACGCCGGCGCCGCCGTACACCTCCGGGGGATACTCGCGGGTGAGGATGTCGACACGCATCGCCCCAGACTAGTTGCTGCGCGGCTGGCGGTAGGCATGGGTAGATCGCTACCGTCCAGACATGGCCGCCAAGCTGCTCTCCATCGTGCTCGCCGGGGGTGAGGGCAAGCGCCTCATGCCGCTGACCGCGGACCGCGCCAAGCCCGCGGTGCCGTTCGGCGGGCTGTACCGCATCGTGGACTTCGTTCTGTCCAACCTCGCCAACGCCGGCTTTCTCAAGATCGTCGTGCTGACGCAGTACAAGTCGCACTCGCTCGACCGGCACATCACCAAGACGTGGCGGATGTCGACGCTGCTCGGCAATTACGTCACCCCGGTGCCCGCCCAGCAACGGCTGGGCCCACGCTGGTTCGCCGGCTCCGCGGACGCGATCTACCAGAGCCTGAACCTGGTCTACGACGAGAGCCCCGACTACATCATCGTGTTCGGTGCCGACCACATCTACCGCATGGACCCGGCGCAGATGCTCGCTTCGCACATCGAGTCCGGGGCCGGGGTGACCGTCGCGGGCATCCGACAGCCGCGCGCGACCGCGGACCAGTTCGGCGTCATCGAGGTCGGTTCGGGAGACGGCACCGACGCGCGGCTCATCCGCGCGTTCCGCGAGAAGCCGTCGGACGCGAAGGGCCTGCCAGATTCACCGGACGAGATCCTCGCGTCGATGGGCAACTACATCTTCACGGCGGATGCCCTCTGCGACGCGGTCATCAACGACGCCCGCAACACCAGCAGCCGCCACGATATGGGCGGCGACATCATTCCCGCGCTGGTCGAACGCGCCGAGGCCGCGGTGTACGACTTTCGCGACAACGACGTGCCCGGCCGCACCGACCGGGACCGCGGGTACTGGCGCGACGTGGGCACGCTGGACGCGTACTACGACGCCAACATGGACCTGATCTCGATCCACCCGGTGTTCAACCTCTACAACCAGCTGTGGCCCATCTACACCGACCAACCGCCGTGGCCGCCGGCCAAATTCGTGCACGTCTACGGCGAACGGATCGGGCGGGCGGTCGGCTCGATGGTCTCGCCGGGCGCGGTCGTGTCCGGCTCATTGGTAGAGAACTCCATCGTCTCGCCGAACGTCCGCGTGCACTCGTGGGCGCACGTCGAGGGGTCGGTGCTCATGGAGGGTGTGGACATCGGCCGGCACGCGGTCGTGCGCAATGCGATCCTGGACAAGAACGTGGTGGTGCCCGAGGGCGCGGAGATCGGCGTGGATCTCGAGCGCGACCGGGGGCGGTTCACCGTGACCGACAACGGCATCGTGGTGATCGGCAAGGGCGTCCGCGTCGAGGGGTGAGACGTCGAGAACGACAGGGGGATCCGAGATGCCCGTGCATGAGCGCGCCGGCCAGCCGGCCCGACCCGAGGACCTGGTCGACGTGGCGGCGCTGCTGCAGGCGTACGCGAGCCGACACCCCGACGTCTCCGCCGCCGACCAGAGGGTGGCGTTCGGCACGTCCGGCCACCGCGGCTCCAGCCTGCGCACCTCGTTCAACGAGGACCACATCGTCGCGATCAGCCAGGCCATCTGTGACTACCGGGGGGAGCAGGGCATCACCGGCCCGACGTTCCTCGGCCGGGACTCCCACGCGCTGTCCGAGCCCGCGGCGCAGAGCGCGCTAGAGGTGTTCGCGGCGAACGGGATGACCGTGCTCGTCGACGAGCGGGACGGCCTGACCCCGACCCCGGCCCTCTCGCACGCCATCATCACGCACAATCGCGACCGCACAGCCAATCGCGCGGACGGCGTCGTCGTCACGCCGTCCCACAATCCGCCCGACGACGGCGGCTTCAAGTACAACCCGCCGCACGGCGGGCCGGCGGACTCCGACGCCACCGGGTGGATCCAGGACCGCGCGAACACGCTGCTCGCCGACGGGGTCGGCGACCTGCCACGCATCCCGTACGCAAGGGCACTGGCCGCCGAGACCACGCGGCGTTACGACTTCGTGGGACGCTACGTCGCCGACCTGCCGGCGGTGCTCGATATCGACGCGATCCGCGCCGCCGGCGTGCGCATCGGCGCGGACCCGCTCGGCGGGGCGAGCGTCGCGTACTGGGCGGAGATCGCCGACCGGCTCCGGCTCGATCTGACCGTGGTCAACACGAAGGTCGACCCGACCTGGCGGTTCATGACGCTCGACTGGGACGGCAAGATCCGTACGGACTGCTCGTCGCCGTACGCCATGGCGTCGCTGATCGAGCGGCGCTCGGCGTACCAGATCTCCACCGGCAACGACGCGGACGCCGACCGGCACGGCATCGTCACCCCGGACGGCGGCCTGATGAACCCGAACCACTACCTCGCCGTCGCGATCGCCCACCTGTTCCGGACGAGGACCGAGTGGCCGGCGTCGGCCGCGGTGGGCAAGACGCTCGTCTCCTCCTCGATGATCGACATGGTGGCCGCCGACCTCGGTCGGGCCCTCGTCGAGGTGCCGGTCGGGTTCAAGTGGTTCGTGCCAGGCCTGCTCGACGGCTCGATCGGGTTCGGGGGCGAGGAGAGCGCAGGCGCGTCGTTCCTCCGCCGCGACGGCCGGACGTGGACGACCGACAAGGACGGCATCCTGCTCTGCCTGCTCGCGTCCGAGATCCTCGCCGTGACCGGCCGGACGCCAAGCCAGCAGTACGCCGACCTGGTCGCCCGGTTCGGCGACCCGGCGTACGCCCGGATCGACGTGCCGGCCAGCCGCGAGGAGAAGGCGGTGCTCGGCCGGCTCTCTCCGGACCAGGTGAAGGCCACTGTGCTCGCCGGCGAGCCCATCACCGCGACGCTCACCACCGCGCCCGGCAACGGCGCGGCGATCGGCGGGCTGAAAGTGTGCACGGAGTCGGGCTGGTTCGCGGCCCGCCCGTCGGGCACCGAGGACGTCTACAAGATCTACGCCGAGTCGTTCCGCGGGCCGGATCACCTCGCCCAGATCCAGGACGGGGCCCGCGCCGTGGTGGCCGACGCCCTCGCCAGCTAGATCATCGCAATCTTGCCCGGGTTGGGGTGAGGCGACCGGGCTGCGGTGCCCGTCGGCGTCGACGACGCGGATGCCGAAGAACACGTTGTCCTTCGACAGGTCGATGGTGACCGAGGTGACGTCGCCGACCGGGATCGCGAACTGCCACTGCGGTGCGGTCGTCTCCCGCCACACGACCTCGTAGCCGACGATGTCGGGCTCGGGGCCGTGCGCCCAGTGCAGTGAGGTGCTGTTGGTCAGGTTGGTGGTCACGATCGTCGCGGCCTTCGGCGTGCCCGGTGCCTGGGACAGCGACCACAGCATCGCGCCGTTCACCTTGGCGACCCGCGCGATGTAGTCGAAGTCGCAGAACTCCGGCAGGTCGCCGAACTGGACGCCATTCTCCACCCGGACGTCCTGATGCTCGTGGTCGAAGTTCTCGTGGGGCTCGGTGAACCGACCGGCCGGATACCCCTGCTGTAGGAACGAGACGTGGTCGCTGGCGCGCAGGTAGCGGTCGCGGCGGTAGATGGTCCGGATGTTCATGCCGGTCGCGCCGTTGTCGGCGACGTCCAGGACGAACCGGCCGAGCTGGCGGCTCACGCCGTCGTTCTCGCCGCCGACGGCCACTCGGGTCGACTTCTGGGCGTCCGTCTCGGCCGTCGGCACGCCCTCGACGAACATCCGCAGCGTGCGCGGGTCCGTGGTGCCGTCGTCGGCGGTGCTGCTGCCGACGATGTCGTTGCTGAACATGCCTTGCACGTCGGCGCCGGCCGCCTTCATCTGCGCCGCCATGTACGCGGAGCCGTACAGCCCCTGTTCCTCACCGGCGACCGCGGCGAACACGAGCGTCGCATCGGTGTGCCGGGTGGCCATCACCCGGGCCAGCTCCATGAGCACCGCGACGCCCGACCCGTCGTCGTCGGCGCCCCTCGTGCAGGAGCGCGACCAGTTCGGCGTCGGGCGGCTGCGGCGTGATGGGGTTGCCGGGCCGGTCGCCGGGGTCGAACTCGGTGGCTGCCGCCGGCTCGGCGGCGACGATGGGTACCGCCACGGCCGCGGTGGCCACGGCGGAGGCTGACAGGAACGTGCGGCGGGTGGGCCTGATGGGCCCGTTTCCCTTCGATTCGCTCTTGGCCACACTCCGCATCGTCGCCGGACTCCTCATCCTTGTCGATACTTCGATCTTTTTCGGTCGCGGCCCGACCCGCTCGGTCGGCGGCGGGCCGATGAGATCGCCGCGTCCGATCGGTCTGACCCATGAGCCGCACCGGCGAGCGGAGATTCGAGGTGGACGCACCGCCGTTGATCGCGCTCGGCCCGACCGTGGACCGGGCGGACATCGCCGCGCTCTGCCGCCTCCTGGCCGTGCTGCTCCGGGACCGGCGGGACGCGGTGGTCCACTGCGACGTCGGCACGATCACCGAACCCGACACGGTGACCCTCGAGGCGCTGGCCCGGCTGCAGCTGACCGCGCGCCGGCTCGGCGGGCGCATGCAGGTCTGTGGCGCCCAGCGCCGACTGCGCGAGGTCATCGCGTTCACGGGCTTGGGCGAGGTGCTGCCGCTAGCCCAGCCGAGCGGGCAGGCCGAAGAGCGGGAACAGCCGCTCGGTGTCCAGGAACGAGTTGAGCGCGGCGATCCGGCCGGCTGAGATCTCGATGATCTGCAGCGCCCACGGCTCGTGGCGACCGCCGGGCCCGCTCGGGCGGTACTGGCCGAACGCCGGCGTCCCGTTGGCCACGGTCGGGATGAGCCGGGACCCACGGCAGCCGCTGCCCGTGCCCAGGAACCAGTCCTGGATCTCGCCGTGCCCGCGCAGCCACATCGGTAGCGGCGGCATCGAAAGCGTGATGTCCTCGTGCAGCAACGAGGTCAGCGAATCCAGGTCGTACCGCTCGAAGGCGTTGACGTACCGGGTCAGCAGGTCGGCCTGCTCCGGATCCATCGGCTTCAGAGTGTCGGTGGCGACATCGGACTCCGCCAGCGTGGCCCGGGCCCGCTGCAGCGCGCTGTTGACCGACGCGACCGTGGTGTCGAGCAGCTCGGCCGCCTCGGAGGCGGACCAGCTCAACACCTCCCGAAGGATCAACACCGCGCGCTGGCGCGCCGGCAGGCGCTGCAGCGCGGCGACGAACGCGAGCCGGATCGATTCGCGCGCGACCGCGATCTCCGCCGGGTCACCGCCGTCCGCCAACACCCGGCCGTCCGGGACCGGACCCACCCACACCGTCTCCGGGAGTGGCTCCTCGACCGCCGACCGTGCGGTCGCGGCCGGGCCCAGGTCCATGGGGCGGGCCCGGCGCTGCGCGCTGGCAAGCATGTCGAGGCACACGTTCGTCGCGATCCGGTAGAGCCAGGACCGCAGCGCCGCACGCCCCTCGAATCGGTCGTACCCCCGCCAGGCACGGATCATGGTTTCCTGAACGGCGTCCTCGGCCTCGAACGCCGACCCGAGCATCCGGTAGCAGTAGCCCGTCAGCTCGGTCCGGTAGCCCTCCAGGATCAGATCCACCCCGGCCGTCGCCGTACGCTCGCCCACCGAGAGCCACCTCCGCCGAGACGGGACGCGTCAACCGGTCCGAGGGTACGCGGACGGGGACGCTACGCGGGGCGCCGGGCCGGACGCCCGCGCCGGGCGGCGCCGGAGCCCCAGTTCACCACGTCGAGGAGCGCGGCGACCCCGACCCAGAACCACTCCCAGCCGGTCATCCCGCGGCCGGTCTGGTTCAGGACGACGTATATCAAGGTCGCGAACGGCAAGAAAATGATGCCGAGCAGCGGCCAGACCCAGGAGCTGAACGTGCGATCGACCATGCTGGGCCGCAAGATCCAAATCATGATCATGGCGAGCCGGGGAAAGAACCCGGCGAAGAGGGCGAACAGGCAGCCCATCGTGGCCTCCTCCGTTGGCGCCGTTCTCGATGATGATGACTCCTCACCTCCGCATACTGGTGGCAATGCGACCAGAGCAGGCCGAAATCGCACAACGACCGGACCGTCCGGTGCCCCGCTTCGGTCCGACCATCGCCGAGGCGTGGCGCCTGTGGCTACACAACGTGCCGCAGCTCGGACTCGTTGCCCTCGCGGTGGTCACTCCGCTGGTGGCCGTCGTCGGCACGCTCACCGAGGAGGTGCACGCCGGCGATCCGTGGACGGCCGCCGGGTTCGTCCTGACCGGCATCGCGGTGACCGCGGTGGGCGAGGCGCTCTGCGTCGGCCTGGCCGAACACATCCTGCGTCGCGACTACCAGGGTCAACCGCGCATGCGCCTGAACGAGCTGGTGCGAGCCCTGCCGCTCGGGACGCTCAGCGTGCTCGCGGTCATCGTGGGGGTGGCCGTCTCGATCGGTTTGGCGGTGCTTGTAGTTCCCGGGCTCGCCGCGTTCGCCTGGTTATCGCTCGCCACGCCGGCGGCCAGCTTCAAGGGTGTCGGCGTCGCCGCCGCGCTACGGACCAGCATCGACCTCGTCCGTGGTCGGTTCTGGCCGGTCGCGGCCGTAACCACCGCCACGTTCGTGCCGGCCGCCGGCGGCGATGCCGTCGCGGCCGCGCTGCACGCCCGGCAAGCGCCGGGTTGGATCGCCGTCCCCGTCGAGGGCGTCGCCGAGGCGGTGGTCGTCAGCCTGACCTCGGCCGTGGTCGTGGTCGTCTACCACACCCTTAGTACCACTCAGATACGGCCCGACATGTCAGACGGCTCGGACTGACCCCGCTTCCTGTTCGGCACGCGGCCCCCGCGGCCTTCGGTCACGCCCGTCGCCGTCGAGCCATCAACCGCCCCCGCACCGCCGTCGCGAACCCCCGCACGCCGATCAGCTTGATCAGGTTGCCCGGGCTGAAGTACTCGCGCACCGGAACGGCACCCGTCATGACGCCGAAGAACCGGTCGGTCTGCGCCTGGTCGGCCGCGAGCGCCTCGAACAGCAGGCGCTCCTCTGGGCGCAAGGGCCGGAACGAGGCGAGATCGGTGGTGAAGTCGTACATCGGCCGGGTGCGCCGGTCGCGGGCCTGCTGGTAGCCGGCGAGCGCTTCGTCCATCGACGCCCGCCCGGACAGGCCGGCCTCGACGGCATCGGCGAGCAGCTCGGCGTCGCGGAAGGCGTCGCCGATGCCCTGCCCGGTGATCGAGTCCATGACGAGCCCGGCGTCGCCGACCAGCGCCCAGCCCGGCCCGTACGGGCGCGTGAGGGCGTTGGGCAGGTCCGGGGTGAGCCGGATGCGCTCGGCCCGGCGGCCGGCCCGGACGCGTTCACCGACCCCGATCAGGTCGAGAGTCTCGAGCAAGTTGCCCTCGACATCGGCTCGGAAGGTGGCGAACTCGTCGGCCGGCCAGGCGACGTAGCTCATGACGAGGCCGTCGCTGGTTGGCCACAGACCCGCCGCGCGCCGGTCTCGCGCGTAGAGTTCGCCGCCCGCGACCGGGACACCCTCCCAGTACGTGTAACAGGCCATCGATCGCGGTGGCACCACGTGGTACGTCGGCGCACCCGCGGCCCGAGCGACGATCGAATGCTTGCCGTCGGCGCCCACCACCAAGCGCGCGCGCTCCTCGCGCACGGCGCCCCCGGCCCGGTCGCGCCCGCGGATGCCGGCGACCCGGCCGTCCCGGCGGACCACGTCGTCCACGGTGAAGCTCTCGCGCACCTCGGCACCCGCCTGCCCGGCGGCGTCCACGAGCAGCGCGTCGAGCACGGTGCGGCGCGGGCTAAAGAGCGCGTCTACGCCGTCGTGCCGCGGGAAGTGGCCGTCGATGACGATCCCGTCCTGGTCAAACCGCACATGCCGGGTGGCGGGCGCGCCGGACGCGGCGACCTTGTCGAGAAGGCCCCACGCGGCCAGCCGCCCGACACCGGGCAGCTGGACCTGGTGGGTGGAGAGGGTGTCGCTCGGGAAGCTGGCCCGGTCAACGGCGAGCACCCGCAGCCCCCTGCGGGCCAGCAGCATCGCGGTCGAGGCGCCGGCGGCTCGGGCGCCGACGATGATGACGTCGTACATCGCGAACTCCTTCCTCTCCTGAGTGGGCGCGAGATCCAATCTGGCGGTCCGCCAGATGGCGCACGGCGGGCGGAGAATGTCGGACGTGGCGAGCGGTTCCCTCGTCGGGCGCGACGCCGAGTTGTCCCGGCTCCGCCGGGCGGTCGGCGACGCGGCGGCGGGCACCGGGGCACTGGTGCTGGTCACCGGCGAGGTCGGCATCGGCAAGACCTCCCTGCTGGCCGCGGCGGCTGCCCGGCCCGATGCGCCGACGACGGTCTGGGGCTCGTGCCGGGACGGCCCGGGCGTGCCGGGGTTGTGGGCGTGGGTCGAGGTGCTGCGCGGTTGCCGGGACGAGGGCCTGCTCCCCGAGGCCCGACACGACGAATCCACCGCGCGGGCGCTCGGGATCGTCGAGCCGGACGCGTCGACGCCCGACCCGGACCGGTTCGCCGTCTTCGACGCGGTCGGCCGCACGCTGCGCCGCGTCGCCGCCGAGCAGCCCCTGCTCGTGGTGCTCGACGACCTGCACCGGGCGGATCCGGGTACGCTGCGGCTCCTGCGCTTCCTCGTCCCGGACCTGGTGCGGTCCCGGCTGCTCGTCGTGGGCGCGTACCGCGACGACGAGGCGCCACCGGAGGTGCGCCCATTGCTCGACGGACTGGCGGCCTCGGCGATCGTGCTGCCGCTGCGCCGGTTCGACGAGGAACAGACCGCCGCGCTGCTCGCCCGCCTTCCGGGCGCACGTGTCGGCCCCGAGCGGGCGGCCGCGATCTACGAGCGGACCGCCGGCAACCCGTTCCTCGCGATCCAGCTGGCCCACCTCGGGCCGGACGCGACGGGCCTGCCCGCCGGCGTACGGGAAACCATCGACCGCCAGCTCTCCCGCCTGCCGGCGGCCACCCTGCGCCTGCTCGAGGTCGCCGCGGTGGCCGGCCGCGACATCGACGCCCGGGTGCTGGCCAGGGCCGTGGACCGGCCACTGGCCGACGTACTGTCCGATGTGGACAGCGCCACGACGGCGGGTGTCGTGGGGTGGGTGGCGGCCGACACGGCGGTCTTCGCGCACGACCTGTTCCGGGAGGCCCTCGAGCAGCGGCTGGACCCAGTGGCCCGGGCGGGCGTGCACGGCCGGCTCGCCGACACCCTCGAGTCCGCCGCACCGACCGGCCGGTCAGGCGCCGGGGCCGAGCTCGCCCGGCATCGGGTCGGCGCCGCCGCGGCCGGCGACCCGGCCCGCGCCATTCCGTACGTCCGCGCCGCCGCGGAGCACGCGAACGCGGTGCTCGCGTACGAGGAGGCGGCCGGCCACCTGGCCGCCGGGGTCCGGCTCGCCGGTGTGGCCGGCGATCTGGCGCTGCGACGCGAGCTGCTCGTCGACCTGGCCGACGCGTACCGCCGCGGTGGCGACCTGGCGCAGGCGCGCCGGTGCTATGTCGACGCCGCCGCCGACGCCCGCGCCGCGGGTGACGGCGGCGCGCTCGCCCGCGCCGCGCTGGGCGTACACGAGGTGGGCGCCACGACCTGGTCGAGCCACGACGAGGCGATCGCGCTGCTGACCGAGGCCCTGCATGCGAACGACGCCCTGAGCGATGGTGCCGACGCCGCCGCGGACGCCCGGGACGCGCGGCTGCTAGCGGCCCTTGCCCGCGAGCTGGCCCACGGCCCGCCGGACCGCCTGGCCGCCCTGGGCACCGGGGACCGCGCGGTCGCGCTGGCCCGCCGCATCGGCGACCCGGAGACGTTGGCGCTGTGCCTGCTCGCGCAGCACGACGCGATGTGGGCACCGGGCTCCGCCCGGCAACGGCTGGCGGTGTTGGACGAGGCGGCCCAGGCCGCCGGTGCGGCGGGCGACCCGGTGCTGGCCTGGCAGGCGGTGTTCGGACGGTTCGCGGCGCTGCTCGAGCTGGCCGATCCCGCCGCGTACCCGGCGTTCCAGCGCGCGGTCGACGCTGCCGAGCGGACGGGCCAACCGCACTACCGCTGGCTCGTGCTGTCGCGACGCGCGGCGCTGGCGATCCTCGCCGGGCGAATCGACGAGGCCGAGACGCTCATCGACCAGGTCGCCGCGGACGCCGAGCGGCTCGGCGAGCCGGACGGCCGGAATGTCGTGGCCGACCTTCGGACGCAACTCGCGCTGCTGCGCGGCGGCGACCAGCTACCGGCGATCGAGACACCGCTGCTCCCGGGCGCCGACCTCCCGCCGTGGATGGTCGCCCAGCTGGACGGGTTGGCCCACCTGACCCGCGGCGAGTCGCAGGCGGCCGCCGACCGCATCCGGCCGTGGGTCGAGCCGGCGCTGGCGCACTCCCGCGGCTGGCAGATCGTCGGCGCGGCCGCCGCGTACGCCTGGATCGCGGCGACGGCCGGCGACGCACCGACGTGCGCGCGGCTGTATGAGCGGCTGCGCCCCCACGCGGGCGAGCTGGTCGTCGTCGGCGGCGCCGTCAATGTCACGGGACCCGTGTCGCTCTATCTGGGGATGCTCGCCGCCGTCTTCGGCCGGGTCGACGAGGCGCTCGACCATCTCGCCGACGCACTGGCCTGCGCCGAGCGCATGGACGCCCGGCCGTGGGCGGCGCTCGTCCGGTGCGAAACCGCCCGCATCCTGCTCGACCGCGACCGGCCCGGCGACCGGGCGGACGCCGAGAGACACCTGGTCGCGGCCGCTGACGCAGCCCGCCGCCTCGGGCTCGCCGGGCCGGCCCGCCGGGCTCAGGAACTGCTCGCGCATGCCGGCCCGGCCAACGTCTTCCGGAGGGACGGTGACGTGTGGACCGTCGGCTACGGCGGTGTCGTCGTGCGCCTGCCCGACGCCAAGGGCCTGCGGGACATCGCCCGCCTCCTCGCCGCCCCGGGCCGGGAGATCCCCGCCCCGCAGCTGCTCGGCGTCGAGGCGACCGCCGAGGCCGACACCGGCGCGGACCCGGTGCTGGACGCCACGGCTCGATCGGCATACCGGCGGCGCTTGGCCGACCTCGACGGGGAGATCGCGCACGCGGAGGACGCCCACGACATCGAACGCGGCGCCCGCGCCCGGGCCGAGCGCGGCGCCCTCATCGAGGCGCTCACCGCAGCGTACGGCCTCGGTGGTCGCGCCCGCCGTCTCGGCGACGCCTCCGAGCGCGCCCGCAAGGCCGTGACCGCGCGCATTCGCGACAGCATGGGGCGGATCGAGCAGCGGCACCCGGAGCTGGGAAGGCATCTGCGCGACGCCATCACCACCGGAGCGCGATGCTCGTACCGCCCGCCCGAGCCGACCGACTGGCGGCTATGACCCCCGACAACTGGGAGCGACGGACCATGAGACTCGGCGTACACCTAGTCAGGTTCGACGTCGACGGCGGACCGGCCGCCGTCGGCCCGACCCTGGCCCGGGCGGGCGAGGCGGCCGAGCGGGCCGGCGTCGACAACGTGTCGGTGATGGACCATTACCTTCAGATCGGAGCGGTGGGCGATGCCGGCGAACCGATGCTGGAGGGCTACACCACCCTCGCGTTCCTGGCCGCGCACACGAGCACCGCCGAGCTGCAGCTGCTCGTCGGCGGCGTGATGTATCGGCATCCGGGGCTCCTCGCGAAGATCGTGTCCACTTTGGACGTTCTGTCGGGCGGCCGAGCCGCGCTCGGCCTCGGTGCGGCGTGGTTCGAACGCGAACACGTCGCTCTCGGCGTACCGTTCCCGCCGCTCGCCGAGCGGTTCGAGCGGCTGGAGGAGGCGCTGCAGATCGTGTTGCAGATGTGGAGCGACGACAACGGGCCGTACGCCGGCCGGCACTACCGGCTCGCCGAGACGCTCAACTCCCCACAACCGTTGGCCCGGCCACACCCGCCGATCATGATTGGCGGGGGTGGCGAGCGGAAGACGCTTCGGCTCGTCGCGCGGTACGCCGACGCCTCCAACGTGTTCGCGGGCCCCCAGATCGGCCTCGACGCGGTCAAGGCGAAGCTCGACACACTCGCCGGGCACTGCGCGCGCGAGGGCACCGACTACGACCGCATCCGCAAGACCATCCTCTGGACGGGACCGCTCGACCTGACCGACACCGGCGGTGCCGCGTTCGCCGGACAGATGCGCCGGTACGCCGACATCGGCATCGAGGAGGTCCACGTCATGCCGTCAACCCCGGATCCGGTCGGTTTCATCGACGGCCTCGGCGCTCACGTCATCGGCCGGCTACCGGGGCGCTGACAGATTCACCCGCGTAGGGCGGTGTCCGTCGCCGGCTCGGCGAGGATGCTCGCACTCGTGTTATGGAACAGTGGGTCGCCATCCCACGGACGACGCATGCGTGCCGAACTATCGGAGTCGCTCGACCACTTCGTGCAGGCCGCCGGTCACGCGGCGGGCGGGATGACCGAGACGATGACCCCGCCGTACGACCGCGCTCGCGAGACGCTCCATCCCGTAGTCGAGTACATGCGCGAGGGCGCGGCCGCCGCGCGCGTCCGCCGCTCACGGCGGCGTGCCCGGGCGGTCCTGGTCGGGGTGTCGCTCGCGGTGGCCGGGGCGGCCGGCATCGCCGGACTTCGGGCCGCGCGCCGGAATCGGCCCGACCGGATCGGTGGCGAGCCGGCCGACCTGGATCGCGTCGCGACGACCGATTCCGGGCTGGCCGGCGAGGACCCGACGATCTATCGGGCGCCCTCAAGACTGACCACCGCGGCGCACCGAATGACGGAGGGCACGGCCCGAGTGGCCGACACGGTCGCCGTGGGCGCGGACAAGCTCGCGCACGTGCTGCACGACCGCGCGTTGACGGACGGCAGGCACCGCAGCGCGGAGGGGTGACCGCGGCACGTCGGCCACCTGGTCATTGCCCCAGCAGCGCGAGCTTCCGGGCGCGGTGCACCGCGTCGCGGCGGGTGCCTACACCGAGCTTGCGATAAACGCTGCGCAGATGGGACTTCACGGTGTTCGGCGAGACGGACAGCTCGCGGGCGATGTCGTTCATGGTCAGCAGGGTGGGTAGGTACCGCAGGACGGCGGCCTCCCGCTCGGTGATCGGCTCCATGATCCGACCCTCGGCCGGCGCCGCGGCGCCCGCGGCCGACACGATGGCGTCGAGGCGCCGCGCGAACCGTCCGCGCGATGTCCACACCTCACGGTGCCGATCCAGTAGGGCGAAGAGCGGCGCGCCGGCGCCGACGAACGGCTCGACGATGTCGAGGGTGGCGGCCGCCGAGAGCGCCTCGGAGAGCGCGATCGATATGGCACCGTCATGGCCGAGCCGGTCGGCGGCCAGAGCCTCCACCAGCCACGCCTCCGCGCGGGACCATGGCCCCGCTCTCGTGCCCGGCCGATGAACCGACGCCGCCAGGCTCGCGGCCCGCGCGGGCGAGGCGCTGGCCAGATACGCCCGCGCGGCCGTCACGCTCGCCTGGCCCAGCAGCGGGTTGCCGTGGTTGTGCAGCGCCTCGCTGAGCACGCCCAGGGCGGTCACCGGATGGCCCGCGGCGAGGCGGAGCTCGGCATCGACGATCGCGAGCCAGTCCCGTGGCAGTGCCGGCGCGCGCCAGTCCCCGGCGCCGGCGCGCGCCTCGCCGAGCACGTCGCGGGCGGTCGTCGCGTCGCCCTCCGACAACGACAGCCGGGCTCGGACGCCGGCCAGGATCAGGCGGGCCGCGCGTCCGGGCGCACAGGCCGTGGCCGCCACCAGGTGGTCGTGCGCCTCGCCGGAGGCGCCGCGCAGCCAACCGACCAAGCCCAGCACGACGTGGCCGAGGGCGACCTCCGCGCATTGCGCGCGGCCTCCGGCCGCCACGGCGCGCAACGCCGCCTCCGCCTGCTTGGCCGCCTCGGACAGGTCGCCGCGCATGGCCAGCAGCAGGCAGAGGCTGCCGAGCGCGGCCGCGGCGACCGTGTCCAGCCCATGGTGTTCCGCGGCCACGAGTGAGGCCTTGAGGGCCGGCTCGGCGGCCTCGAACTCGCTCGCCCACAGCCGCGCCGTGCCGGTGGCCTCCAACGCGATCACCCGCAGCTGCGCCGAAGTCGGGACGACGCCGGGCACCGCGTCGTCGAGGTGGCGAGTCAGCTCGCGGGCCGCGGCGTACACCGCGGGCCAGTCCTCCAGCCGCCGGGCGATCAGAACCGCGGTGAGGTCCAGCAGGGCCGCGAGCGGAAGCCGCCGCTCGGGCGCGAAGCCCGCGAGCTTCTCCCGCACCAGGTTGGCGTAGCCCTCGGCCGCGTGCACGTCGCCCTCGTCGGCCTTGACCAGCGCGAAGACGGCCGCGATCTCCGGCTCGTCCAAGGCGTCGAGCGGTCGGAACTGCTCCGCGAGCCCGCGGATCGCTTCCCGATCGGTGCCGAGGATCCGGGGTGCGCCCAACCGGACCACCAGGCCTGCGGCGTACGCCATATCGCCCGCCGCGATGGCGTGCCGGATCGCGAGCATCGTCGCGCCGTGGTCCGCGTACCACCGGGCGGCTCGCAGGTGGAGCTCGGGCAGCTGGTCCGCGAGCGCGATGCTCGCCTCGTGGTGCAGGAACTCCAGGAACGGGCGCCGGTAGCGGTACCACGCACCGTCCGGGGCGATTGGCACGACATGACGGTTTCGGCGCAGGCGATCGAGCAGGTGCGGCCCGTCCCGGCGACCAGTGAGCACATTAGCGAGGTCGGCGCTGACCTCGTCCACGACGCTGGAGCGCAGCAGAAAGTCGCGCATCTCCGCCGTTTCGGCGAGGAACACCTCCGCGCGGAAGAAATCGGTGAGCGACTCGTCGTCCGCAAGAAGGCTGCCCGGCGGCACCGTCGCGTACGACTCTCGCCGCTCCTCGGCGAGCATCGCCGAGGAGCGGACCGCCGCCGCCAGCCCATCGGTTCGCTCGACGAGCCCGACGGCCTCCTCCTCGGTGATGGTGATGCCGTGCAGCCCCCACAGCTGTCTGCTCTCCGACGGCGTGAAGGCCAGGTCGTCCGCGTCGATCTCAACGATGTCGCCGGCGAGCCGTAGGCGACCGAGCGGCAAGGGCGGTTGAGAGCGGGTGCCGAGGACGACCCGGAGCATGGGCACCCCGATCCGGAGAAGCGCCGCGAGAGACTCCGCAGCCGGACCCTCGCGCAGGCACTCCACGTTGTCGATCACCAGCAGAGCCGGTGCCGGGAGCCGTTCCAGTGCACTGGCCAGGTCGTTGATCAGGTGGCCGCCGGCGCCGTGGCCGGCCACCGGGAGCCTCCCGAGCGGGCCGTCGGGCGAGCAGCCGGCCGACCGGTGCACGGCGGTGAGCAGGTACGCCCACAGGGTCGCCGGGTCGTTGTCGAGATCGTCAAGGGTCACCCACGCCGCCACACCCGGCGTGCGACCACGAACCCAGGACGCGAGGAGCACGGTCTTTCCGGCGCCCGCCGGGGCGGTCACAAGAGTCATCTGAGCGCCGGAGCCGCGCTCGAGTCGAGCCGTGAGGCGAGGCCGGACCACCAATCTCGCTGGGGCGGCCGGGACGGCGAGCTTGGCCTGGACCAATGGGAGATCCGTAACCATGGTGCCGGGCGGCGCGGCCCGGACGGGGTCGTAGGCCCGCAGGTCCGCGACGCTCTCCGCCATGGCACTCCCCCGCGTTCATGGTCGGCCAACGGCGACCGTCGCCGAACCGATCGCCTCGTGACCTCACCGAGCCTACGAGGATTGTTCGTATTCATGGCGTGGACCCAAGTTTATGGTGTTTCACCCGCTGTGGGTGATGGCCCGCCGGGACGCGTCCGGCCTGATGGATCCAAACGCGAGGAATCCCGACGTCTCGGGGCAGGAGACGCAGCGAAGGCAGGAAGGCGGGCAGGAGATGGCAACGCTGATCGCGATCGGGTATCCCGACGAGACGACGGCAGACCAGGCGGAGCAGGAGGTCGAGCGGCTCAGCAAGGACCTGATCATCGAGCCGGACGCCGTCGCGGTGATCGTCCGCGACAAGTCCGGCAGGTTCAAGGTCAGCACCAACCACCACGCCGTCGCCGGCGGCGCCATGTGGGGGATGTTCTGGGGCGCCCTGTTCGGGCTGTTGTTCTTCATTCCGGTCTTCGGCATGGCCATCGGGGCCGGCCTCGGCGCGCTGATGGGCAAGATCGAAAAGTCCGGGATCGATCAAGAGTTCCAGAACCAGGTGCGGGACATGCTGCAGCCTGGAACGTCCGCCCTGTTCCTGGTGGTCGAGAAGGTCACACCCGACAAGGCGATCGAGTCCCTGAGCAAGTTCGACGGGACGGTTCTCAAGTCGTCGCTGTCGAAGGCGGCCGAGAAGAACCTGCAGGAGGCCCTGCACGGCCAGCCGGTCGCCGCGTGACCCGACGCGCAACGAAGGAGGGGGCATGGCAGGCGGGCGTGCGACGGTCCCCGCCGGTGGCGCCGGCGTGGACGACGAGGTGAGCACCATGGGCCCGATCGACTACGTGGTGGTCGAGTTCCCGGGCAGCCGCATGACGGGCGAGGCGATGGCGCTCCTGGTCGACCTCGTCGACCGGGGCATCATTCGCATTCTCGATCTCGTGTTCGTGAAGAAGGACCTGGACGGGTTGGTACGCGGGATGGTCGTCGCGGACCTCGATGGGGACGAACGGCTCGATCTCGCGGTCTTCGAGGGGGCGTCGTCCGGCATCATCTCCGCGGAGGACGTCGCGGAGGCCGGCGACGTGCTCGAGCCGGGCAGCTCTGCGGGAATCCTTGTCTACGAGAACGGGTGGGCGGCGCCGTTCGCCACCGCCCTGAGCCGCGCCGGAGGCCAGCTGGTGGCCAGCGGCCGGATACCAGTGCAGTCGCTGCTGGCGGCGTTGGAGGCCGCCGAAGCGGCAGAGTCGACGGAAGGGAGATCGTAATGCCCGGTCTTCTTCGGGGCGTGGCGCGCACGGCGGTCGTCGCCGGCACGGCCACCGCGGTCTCGAACCGGGTCTCGCGACGGCAGGCCGGCCGGTGGGCCGAGCAGGAGCAGGCGCAGACCTACCAAGACCAACAGCAGCAGGCGTACGCGCAGCAGCCGGCGGCGCCGGCCGGCTCCGGGATGGATGACCGGATCGCGCAGCTCAAGCAGCTCGCCGAGCTGAAGGAACAGGGTGTGCTCACCGACGCCGAGTTCCAGGCGCAGAAGAGCCGGTTGCTCGGCTAGCGGAGGAGCATAGGCAGGCCGTGGAACCCGCAGACATGAGCGCCGACGAGCGCGCCGAGCTGGAGCGGTTGCGGGCAGAAGCGGCGGCGTCTCCGGGCAGCCGGTGGGCGCGCGCCGGGCGGTGGACCGCCGCTTGCGCCCTGCTGCTGGTCGCGGCGCTGCTGGGTGTGCTCGCGGTGACGGCCGTCTACCTGAAGTCGGAGGTGCTCGACACCGAGACGTACGTGCAGACGGTGACCCCGCTGGCCGAGAACACCGCCGTGCGGGAGGCGCTGGCGAACCGGCTCACCGAGGAGATCGTCACCCGGACGGACGTCGCCGCCCTGGCGACTCAGGTCGCGCGGAGGCTGGTCGCGGAGGGCGCCCCCGCGCGCGTGAACGACCTGGTCGGGCCGGCTGTCAGCGGACTGACGTCGTTCCTGCACAGCGAGGTCTACCGGCTGCTCGGCACCGCGCAATTCCAGGACATCTGGGAACAGGTCAACCGCCAGGCGCACGCGGGTGTGGTCACCGTGCTCACCGGCGGGCAGGGTCAGTTCATCGCCAGCAAAGGAACCACGGTCACCATCGACCTGGGCGCGCTGCTGTCCGCGGCCAAGCAGCGCCTCGTCGCCGGGGGCATCAGCATCGCATCCAAAGTGCCGGCCGTGTCGATCAAGTACGAGCTCGTCGACTCGGCGAAGCTGCCCACCGTGCGCACCTACACCCGCGTCCTCAACTCCGCCGGAACCTGGCTGCCGTTCGTCGCACTCGCGGTCCTGCTCGCCGGCGTCCTGGTGGCCCCGAACCGCCGCCGCGGGCTGCTGACCGGAGTAGTCATGCTGGGTCTGGCCGCGGCACTCACGCTCGGCGGGCTGGCGGTGGCGCGCACCTACTACCTCGACAATCTCCCGCAGAGCGTACGGTCGCCGGACGCCGCGGCCGCCGTCGCCGACGCGATCCTGCGCTACCTCATCGCGGCCCTGCAGACGCTGCTCGTGGTGGCCGCGGTGGTCGTGGTGGGTACGCTGCTCGCCGGCCCGAGTCGGCCCGCGCACGCGTTGCGTCGGCTGGTGAACCAGGGGCTGGACGCCGCCGGCCGCGGCCTGGCGCGCGCAGGGTCGTGGGTCGCGGCGGTCGGGCGGACGCTGGCCGGCGCGCGCGGGGTGATCCAGATCGTCCTCGTGCTCGCCGCCGTCGTCGCTCTCATCCTCGTCAACCGACCCGGTGTCGCCGCCGTCCTATGGACGACGCTCGCGGTGCTCGTGCTGTGCGGGATCGTGGAGATCTTCATACGCGGAGCCCGAGCGATGACCGCCTGACGCCGACGCCAGCAGCACCACCGCGTCGCCGGACTCCACCGCCGGCGTGCCGCGGCGGGTGACTGGGTCGAGCCGACCGCCCGGACGCACCACGAACAGCACGTCCCGACCCGGTGGAATCGCCCGGTCACCGGGGCGTAGCACGGCACGGGCCCCGGCGCGCCACCGGCGACCGATCTCCGCACCGGTCAGGTCCGGATGGAACAGGACCTCGCCGGCCGCGTCCGGCGCGACCACGGGGTGGCTGTCCGCTAGGGGTGCGACCCGGTAGACCGGGCCATCAGTCAGCCCGGCGAGGACAGCCGCCGCCAAGGCGTTGAAGTCGTCCTCGGCGGTGAGCAGGAGCACCGCGGCGACCTCCTCGATCCGTGCGCCGCCACCGACCGCGTCGGCCATCAACCTTCCCGGTGCCACGTCGAGACCCGATGCCCGCAGGTCTGCGCGCTGAGCCGCCGGAGCCGCCCACACCAGCACGTCGGCCCCGGCCGACCGAAGGGCCCGGCCGAGGTCGATCACCCACGGGTCGCCGCCAACGACCAGCACGCGGGTGCCGGTCGGTCGGACCACCCCGAGCCTGCGCGCCACCGGTGCCGCCGTCAGGCCGTACAGGGTCACTGTCCCGACGATCACGAGGAAGGTGGCGGGCAAGACCTTCTGGGCTCCGCCGACCCCGGCGGAGACGAGGTCGGCGGAGAACGCCGACGCGGTCGCGGCGGCCACGATGCCGCGCGGCGCCATCCAGCCCACGAACGCCCGTTCGCCCCGCCTCAGGTCGGTTCCGACCGTCGACACCCAGGCCACGAGCGGCCGGACGAGCAGCACCAGCACGGCGACCAGCCCGAGGGTCGCCAGGACCAGCCCGTTCAGGGACTGCGGACTCACCGTCGCCGAGATGGAGACGAACAGCAGTCCGATGATGAGCTCCACGAGCGTGTCGAAGAAAGGCCGGCGCGCCGGTATATCGAACCCCGCGAGGTTCGCGGCGGCCAGCCCCATCACGATCGCCGCGATCAGGCCGGTGTCGTCCCGGACGATGTCGCAGCCGGCGGCTACCGCCACGACGAGGGCCAGCTGAGCCGCCGTGCCCAACACCTCACCGAGCCGCAGGCCACGCAGCACCAACCAGAGGACGGCCGCGCCGGCCGCCCCACCCACCAGACCGACCGCGACGCTCGCCGCGAATCCGACGAAGTCGGTGCCAGGGCGGGTCGGCGTCGTGGCGATGACCGCGTGGAACACGAGCGCTCCGAGGATGCCGCCGATCGGGTCGATGAGCGACCCCTCCCATGAGAGGATCTGGCGTACCCGTTCGCTGGGTCGGATGAAGTCCAGTAGCGGGCCCACGACCGTGGGCCCGGACACCACAAGGATCGCCCCGAGCATGGCGGCGGCACCTCGGGTCAGCCCGAGTAGGGGCAGCGCGGCCAGCGCCGCGGACAGCCAGGTGATGGCGGCACCGAAGGCAAGCAATCGTACGACGACCTGGCGGGTATGCCCGGTCAGCCCGCGCAGGTTCAGGCCCAGGGCAGCGTCGTAGAGGATCACGGCGACGGCGAGCCCGACGAGCGGCTGGA
Source organism: Micromonosporaceae bacterium (assembly GCA_036506495.1). Classification (GTDB taxonomy): domain Bacteria; phylum Actinomycetota; class Actinomycetes; order Mycobacteriales; family Micromonosporaceae; genus DASXRC01. The sequence goes on from DASXRQ010000064.1 coordinate 39,919, forward strand.
AGGCGGCGCCAAGCAGCCGGTTGGGATTGATGTCGTCGGTCAGCGCGCCGGCAACGAAACCGACCGGCAGCAGCACGATGATCGCGGGAATGCGTAGCCGGCTCGCGAGGATCTGCGACCCGACCGCGAGGACCAGCGTGAGGCCGATGCCAAGGAGTATCTCGTTGGTGGTCACCGCCACTCCATCCGACGCCCGCGACCGGCGGCGTCGCCTCACCCGCAACAGGTGAAGCAGGCGGGTAGTGATGGGGCGTATGAAGACCAGATGGCGGAGGTACGGGTACCGCGGGCCCGAGTGTCTGAGCCCCGCACGGCCCCCGCCCCGCGGCGGTCGGCGCTGGTGCTGGTGTCGCTGATCCTGGTGGCCGCCGTCGCCAACCTCAACCTCGCCGTGGCCAACGTCGCGCTGCCGGACATCGGCCGGGCGTTCGACGCGTCGCAGACCGCGCTCAACCTCGTCGCGGTCGGGTACTCGCTCGGGCTCGCCGCATCGGTTCTCTACCTCGGCGCGCTCGGCGACCACCACGGCCGCAAGATCATGCTGATCGGCGGTACGGCGCTCTCGGTGCCGGCGTGCCTGCTGGCCGCCTTCGCACCATCCGTCGAGGTCCTGATCGCGGCGCGACTCCTGGGTGGACTCGCGGCCGGCATGGCCTTCCCGACGACACTCGCGCTGATCACGGCGCTGTGGGCAGGACCCGGCCGTACCCGGGCGATCGCCCTGTGGTCGGCACTTGGCGGCGCGATTTCGTCGCTCGGTCCGCTCACCGCCGGCGCGTTGCTGCTGGGTTCCTGGTGGGGGTCGGTCTTCCTCATCACCCTGCCGCTCGCCGTGGTGGCGCTGGTCATGGCCCTCGTGTTCGTGCCAGGGCACATCAACGAGACCACCGAGCCGGTGGACAACCTCGGCGGAGTGCTGTCCGTCCTGGTGGTCGCCGCGCTCGTCCTCGCGATCAACTTCGCGCCGGTACCGAACCGGATCACGCTCGCGCTCAGTCTCGCCGGCGTCGCGGTCGTCGTCGGGCTGGCGTTCGTCGTCCGCCAGCGGCGGGCCGCCGTTCCGCTCTACGACCTGCACGTGGCCGGCCGGCGCACCTTCTGGGTCGCCGCGTGCGCGGGCATGATCGTGTTCGGCACGCTGATGGGAGCGATGTTCGTCGGCCAGCAGTTCCTGCAGAACGTACTCGGCTACTCCACGCTGCAGGCCGGCCTGGCCATCCTGCCCGCGGCGGCCCTCATGGTGGTGGCGGCGCCCCGCTCGGCCCGGCTCGTCGAGACGCGCGGCGCCCGGTTCACGCTGCTCGCCGGGTACGCGTTCTGCCTGCTCGGCTTCGTCGTGATGCTGCTGCTGTGGAACGAGAACATCCCGTACTGGCCGGTCGGGCTCGCGTACGCCCTGATCGGTGCCGGCGTCGGCCTCGCCGGAACCCCGGCCTCCCACAGCCTGACCGGCTCCGTACCGGTGGAGCGCGCCGGCATGGCGTCGGGCACCGCGGATCTCCAACGCGACCTGGGCGGCGCCGTCATGCAGTCGATCCTCGGCGCGTTGCTCACCGCGGGCTACGCGGCCGCGGTGTCGGCGGCCGTCGCCGCGGCACCGAACCGGTCACAGATCACCAACGACGTCCAGAGCGAGCTCGAGAAGTCCTTCTCCAGCGCGACCAGCGTCGCGGAACGCTACCCGCAGTACGCGAGCCAGATCACCGCCGGTGCCAGGTCCTCGTTCCTGGACGGCGCCGACTGGGCGTACCTGGCGGGGATCATCGCGATCCTGGTCGGCGCCCTGCTCGTCTGGGTGCTGTTCCCCCGCGCGAACCGCGAGCGTGAGCTGCTGGCCCGCTACCACGCCGAGGACATCGTGCGCCTGAGCGGTGGGTCACGCCGATCGCGGCGCTAGCCCGGTCACTCGGCGGGGCGCTGGCCGATCCGGCGGCGAAAGACGTAATAGGTCCACGATTGGTACGCCAGCACGACCGGAAGGAGCACGACCAGCACGACGGTCATCACCTTGAGGCTGTACGACCCGGCGGCCGTGTTGCTCACCGTCAGGTCCGTGCCCGTGGCACCGGTGGAGACGATGACTCTCGGGTAGAGGTCGACGAAGATGGCCAGCACGCTCGTCGCCATCGCGAAGGTGGTGACCGCGAAGGCCCAACCGTCGCGCCGCTCGGCCAGCAGCCAGGTGGTGGCGAACACGGCGAGGACCGCGGCCACCTCGACCACGTTCGGGAAGAAGCCCCGGCCGGCGGTGGCGTGTGTCCACGAGGCGAACACCAGCACCGCGAGCGCGGTGATCGGGGCGATGCGCCCGGCCAGCCGGGCCGCACGGGCGCTCACCTCCCCGGTCGTCTTGAGCGTGAGGAACGTCGCGCCGTGCAGGATGCACAGCAGCACGAGCGTCAGTCCGACGTAGATCGCATAGGGCTGCAGCAGGTCGAGCAGGTTGCCGGAGTACTCCTGGTTGGTGCCGATCGGAACGCCGTGCAGGATGTCGCCCAGGGCCACCCCGAGGACGAACGGGGCGACGAGGCTGCCCGTCGTCAACGCGGCGTCCCAGGTGTGTCGCCAGCGCGGATTCACCACCTTCTCCCGGTACTCGAACGAGACGCCCCGGACGATCAGCGCCGCGAGGAGGAGCACCAGCGCCAGGTAGAAGCCGGAGAACATGGTGGCGTACCAGCCGGGAAACGCGGCGAACATGGCCGCGCCGGCGACGATCAGCCAGACCTCGTTGCCGTCCCACAACGGTCCGATGGTGGCCACCGCGGCCGACCGACCCGCCTCGTCCCGGCCGATCGGGCCGTGCAAGATGCCGACGCCGAAGTCGAAGCCCTCGAGCACGAAGAACCCCGTCCAGAGCACGGCGATGACGATGAACCAGAACTGGCCGAGCGTCATGATTCGCCGCCTGCCGCTAGTAGGTGAACGCGCGCTCGGACACGTCTTCGTCGTCCGAGGGGCGCGCATCGGGCAGCTCGCGGCGGGCGTACCGGCTCATCAGCACGACCGCGACGACGGCGAGCGCGCCGTACAGGAGAACGAAGACGGCCAGACTGATGCCGACCGTGGTGGCGCTCACCGACGGCGAGACGCCGTCGCGGGTCAGCAGCACGCCCTGCACGATCCATGGTTGGCGGCCGCTCTCGGTGAGCAGCCAGCCGGCCGTATTCATCAGGAACGGCAGGACCACCGCCCACACCGCGATCCGCAGGAACCAGGTGGCGGTGTCCATGCGCTTACGCCACATCAGCCACAGGCCCCACGCCGCGAGGAGCGTCACGACCACGGCCGAGTAGGCCATCACCCGCATCGACCAGTACTGGATGAACACGTTGGGTACGTAGTCTCCGGATCCGTACCGCTGCTCGTACTGGGCCTGCACCTGGTTGAGCCCGTCGACCTTGCCGTTCCAGTGGTTGGTGGCCAGCAGCGACAGCAGGTGCGGAATCGCGATCACCTTGGTGGGGGTCTCATCGTTCCGGCCACCGCCGATCTGGAACACCGAGAACGAGCACGGCTGGCACGTCTCCCACTGCGCCTCGGCCGCGGCGATCTTCATCGGCTGGTACCTGCCCTCAACCACGCCGAGCTCGCTGCCGATGAGCATCGCGAACAGCATCGTCGGGAGCAGCACGACGAGCGCGAGGCGCGCGGAACGGCCGAACACGTCGCCATGCGCCCCGTGGCGTAACTGCCAGGCCGAGACGGCGAGCATCACCGCGGCCGCGGTGGCCAGCGAGGCCAGCATGACGTGGGCGTACCCCCACAGGAACACCGGGTTGGTGAGCACGGCCCCGATGTCGTTGAGCTGTGGCCGGCCGGTGGCTGGATTGATCTTGTACCCGACCGGATGTTGCATCCATGAGTTCGCGGCGAGAATGAACGCCGCGGACAGCGCGGAGCCCGCCGCGACCGCCCAGATCGCGGCGAGGTGGACGCGTCTGGGCAGCCGGCCCCAGCCAAAGATCCAGATTCCCAGGAACGTCGACTCGAGGAAGAACGCGGCGAGCCCCTCCATCGCCAGCGGCGCGCCGAACACGTCGCCGACCGTGCGGGAGTAGACCGACCAGTCCATGCCGAACTGGAACTCCTGGACCAACCCCGTCACCACGCCAACCGCGATGTTGATGACCAGCAGGACGCCGAAGAACCGGGTCAGGCGCAGGTACTCGTCGCGACGGCTGCGGTGCCACGCCGTCTGCAACAGCGCGGTCAGGAAGCTCAGCCCGATCGTCACCGGTACGAACAGGAAGTGGTAGATCGAGGTCATCGCGAACTGCCATCGCGCGAGATCGACGTTGCTCATGCCCTTATGTCCACGCTCCCGGCACATCTGGTCCAGACCAACCGTCGCGAGCGGTACGCGGGTGGACATCACCCACCACGGGTGATGTGCGCCCGGTCCTCGCGGGCGAAGCTCGAGACGCGGGCAGGGAGGAACGGGGGTCCCCTATGCCGGGAAACGAGCCGACGCATGTCGTCGTGGTTGGGGCGGGCTTCGCGGGTGTGGCGTGCGCGAAGGCGCTCGCCGACGACCCGCGGGTCCGGGTCACCGTGCTCGACAAGGAGGGGTACCACCAGTTCCAGCCGCTCCTCTACCAGGTGGCCACGGCGGAGCTCACCGCCCGGGACATCACGTTCGACCTCGACCGGGTCTTCGAGAAGCACGCCAACATCGAGACGCGCACCGCGGAGGTCACCGCGGTCGACCCGGGGAGCGCGACCGTCGGGCTGGCCGACGGTGAGCGGATCTCCGGTGACGTACTCGTGCTCGCCGCGGGATCGCAGCCGAACTTCTTCCACACGCCGGGCGCGGCCGAGTACGCGTACCCCCTGTACTCGGTGGACGATGCGCGGCGCATCCGCTCGCGGGTCGTGCAGCTGTTCCGGGACGCCGCCGCCGACCCGGATCTCATCGCCCAGGGGGCGCTCACGTTCGTCGTCGTCGGCGGCGGCCCGACCGGGGTCGAGACGGCCGGCGCGCTCGCCGAACTGGTGTACGACATCATGCCCCATCGCCACCAGCGGCTGGCCACCGCGGGCGCTCGGATCATCCTGATCGACCTCGGACACGTGGTGCTCGGGGCGTTCTCCGAGGACGCGCACACGTACGCGGCGAAGCAGCTGCAGCGCCGCGGCGTCCAGATCCGGCTCGGGACGTCGGCGACCGAGATCGGGCCGGACCACCTCACGCTCAACGACGGCACGAGGATCAGGACGCACCTCGTCGTCTGGGGCGGCGGTGTGATGGCCGCTCCGCTCGCCGGGCGCTCCGGCCTACCCCAGGGCCGAGGCGGACGCATCGACGTCCAGCCGGACCTCACCGTCCCCGGCCACCCGAACGTGTACGCGCTCGGCGACTTCGCGAACACCCCGTACGGCGACGACACCGCACTGCCCGGGTTGGGCAGCGTCGCGCAGCAGGCCGGGGACTGGGCGGCACGCAACATCCTCGCCGACATCGACGGCACCGGCCGGAGGCCGTTCCACTACCACGACAAAGGGATCATGGCCATGATCGGCCGGAAGGCCGCGGTCGCGGAGATCGGCGAGCACCGCCACGAGATGCATGGCCGGGTCGCGTTCGCGGCCTGGCTGGGCGTGCACGCCCAGCTGCTCGCGAACGCCACCGCTGAGCTGAAGGCGTTCTTCGCCTGGGCCGAGGAGTTCTATGTGCGGCCGCATCACCGCTCGGCCGAGCTGCTGGATCCCACGAAGATCGACACCCCGCGCATCGACTGGCAAGGGAGGAACCGATGACAGGAGCCACCGGAGGGGCCGGGACCCGGCCGGCCGACGTCCTCGTCATCTTCGGCATCACCGGCGACCTGGCCAAGGTGATGACGTTCCGGTCGCTGTACCGGCTCGAGGCCCGCGGCCAGCTCACCTGCCCGATCGTCGGCGTCGCGGTCAACGACTGGACCGTCGATCGACTCCGTGACCACGCCCGCGAATGCATCGAGGCGACCGGCGAGGAGCTCGACAAGGAGGTCTTCGACCACTTCGCCGCCCGCCTGTCGTACGTGGCGGGCGACTTCTCCGACCCGGCCACCTACCGGCGGGTGGCCGACGCGGTCGGCGACGCCCGCACGCCGATGAGCTACCTGGAGATCCCGCCGTTCCTGTTCGGCACGGTCATCAAGGGGCTCCACGACGCGGGCCTGATCCGGGACGGCCGGGTCGTGGTCGAGAAGCCGTTCGGCCACGACCTCGCGTCCGCCCGCGCACTCGCTGAGGAGCTACACGCGTACGTCGACGAACCGCAGCTGTACCGGATCGACCACTTCCTCGGCAAGATGGGCGTCGACGAGCTGCTCCACCTACGGTTCGCGAACACCGTCCTCGAGCCGGTCTGGAACCGCAACTACGTCGAGGCCGTCGAGATCACGATGGCGGAGGAGTTCGGGGTCGAGGACCGCGGCCGTTTCTACGACCCGGTCGGAGCGCTGCGCGACGTGGTGGTCAACCACATCATGCAGCTCGTCTCCGCCGGGGCGATGGAGGCGCCGGCCGGCGGCGACCCTGAGACGATCAAGAACGGGCAGGTCGCGCTGTGGCGGGCGGTCCTCGACGCCGAGCCCGCCAGCTACGTTCGCGGGCAGTACGAC
>DASXRQ010000065.1:0-25012 GCA_036506495.1 Micromonosporaceae bacterium
CCACCCACCCACCCAGCTACCGGCCCGCACACCAGCCGACACACCCATCGGCAACCACGACACCGTCAACACCGCCGCGTAACCTGACCCCCGAAGCGAACCCACGCCCGCCATTTACACCGAACCCGGGACGCGACCGCGTGGCGTCATAAACCCGACTCTGACGGAGTTGGGCACGCGGCGGGCGAGCGCCTCGCTCGGGTCAGCTCGGTGGTTGGTCGCCCTGGTCGGCGAGGAAGCGCTCGAGTTCGGCGCCGAGCTCGTCGGCGGTCGGTAGTCGGTCGCCGCCCATGTCCAGCAGGTTCGTGCCCTGACGGCCGCGGATGAACGCGTCGTACTGTTCCTCCAGTGCCTTGACGACCTCGGCCGCCTCCCCACCCTCGGCTATCTGCCGGTCGATGTCGACGCGCACGAGCGCCGCCGCGGTGTGCAGCGCCTCGATCGGCAGCGCCAGCCCGGTGGCCTGCGACACGGAGCTGAGTAGCTGCTGGGCGGCCGCCGGGTACTCGGTCTGCGCCAGGTAGTGCGGCACGTGCGCGGCGAACCCCACCGCGTCGCGACCCTGTTGACCGAGCCGGAACTCGAGCAGGTTCCCGGCGCTGCCCGGCACCTGTACGCGCCGCAGCCATGGTTCGTTCCCGGCGATCAGCTCGCGCCGGGTCGCGTGTGCGGTGATCCCGATCGGCCGGGTGTGCGGGACCGCCATCGGGATCGCGTTGAGCCCGACCGTGAGCCGCACGCCCAGCCGGTCCACGAGCCGCAGCACGGCCGCGATGAACCGCTCCCACTGCAGGTCGGGCTCTGGCCCGGCGAGCAGCAGAAACGGCGTACCGACGGCATCGGTCACCAGGTGCAGCTCGAGTTCCGGCCGCTCGTAGTGCTCCCAGTGATCCTCCATGAAGATCATCGCCGGTCGGCGCGAGCGGTAGTCGAGCAGCTGGTCCACGTCGAACCGTGCTACCGGCCGCGCGTCGAGGGTCTCCAGCACGTGCTCGCGGGCCAGCCGGGTGGCGGCACCCGCGTCGACGAAGCCGGTCAGCGCCTGAACCAGGACGGGATGATCGAGCGGAGGCAGGTCACCGAGGCTCTGGTACAGCCCCTCCGGATCAAGCACGGCGTCCTGACCTCCCTCACGCACCCGTGATCATCATCATACGTCGCGTGACAGGCGGGGATACTGGTCGCCGTGACGGACGAGACCGGCTATCCGTGGCCCATCGAGTGGACCCGCCTGGACAACGGCCTGCGGGTCATCGTCAGCCCGGAAGCCGCCGCGCCGATCGCCGCCGTGAACCTGTGGTACGACGTCGGCTCGCGGCACGAGCCGGACGGACAGACCGGGTTCGCGCATCTCTTCGAGCACCTGATGTTCGAGGGCTCGGTGCACGCCGGCAAGACGGAGCACATGCGGCTCATTCAGGGCTGCGGTGGTTCCCTGAACGCGACGACGAATCCGGACCGCACCAACTACTTCGAGACGGTCCCGGTCGAGCACCTCGAACTCGCGCTGTGGCTCGAGGCGGACCGGATGGGCGGCCTGGTGCCGGCGCTGATCCAGGAGACGCTCGACAACCAGCGGGACGTGGTGAAGAACGAACGCCGCCAACGGTACGACAACGTGCGGTACGGCGACGCGTGGTTGCGCCTGCTCCCGCTGCTCTATCCGCCCGGACACCCGTACCACCACGCGACCATCGGCTCGATGGAGGACCTGAACGCCGCGGAGCTGGCCGCCTTCCGGGCGTTCCACGCGGCGTACTACGGTCCGGACAACGCGGTGCTGACCGTCGTCGGCGACGTGGCGGCCGCCGATGTGTACCGGCTCGCCGAGCGCTACTTCCGCGGCATCCCGCCGCGCGCTCACACGGTTCCGCCGCCGGACGGCGCCGGCGGGCCGGGCTGGCCGGACTGGCCGGGCGGCCCGGCCCGCGACGAGGTGGCGGCGAACGTGCCCGCTCCGCGCGTGTACCTTGCCCACCGCACGCACCCGTTCGGCAGCAAGGGGTACGACGCGGTCATCGTGCTCGCCGCCGTCCTGGGCATGGGCCGCGGGAGCCGGCTCTACCAGCGGCTCGTTGACGGCGCCCGGCTCGCCCAGCCGGACAACGTCGGGGCGTACGGCGTCGACCTCGCACACGCACCGGCCCCGCTGATCGCGACGGCCACCGCGCGAACCGGAGTGGAGCTGGGCGCGTTGGAGGAGGCACTTGTCACGACCGTGGACGACGTCGCCGTCGGCGGGGCCACCGAGGCCGAGCTGGAGCGGGCCCAGGCGCTGCTCGCGACCGGCTGGTGGCGACAGATGTCCACCGTGGATGGACGCGCGGACGCGTTGAGCCGGTACGCCGTGCAGTTCGGCGATCCGGCGCTGGCGGGCGACCGGCTGCCCGCATGGCTCGCGGTCACCGTCGACGAGCTCGGGGCGGTGGCGCGCGACGTGCTCGCCGCCGAGGAGCGCGTCATTCTGGCGTACCGCCCGGAGGTCGTCGCGTGACGGCCCGACTGGTCGGGGATCGTCCGGCGCCGGGCGCGCCGCGCGCATACCGCTTTCCGGCCGTCGTCCACCGGCGGGTGGCCGGCGGCGAGGTCGTCGCGGCGGACCTGCCCGGGCAGGCGCTCGGCGTGGTCCGCCTGCTCCTGGACGCGGGCGCCGGACGGGAGCCGGCGGGCCGCGAGGGCCTAGCCTCCGTCGTGGCCAATGCCCTCGAGGAGGGTACGCACGACCGCGACTCGGCGGCGTTCGCCGTCGCCCTGGAGCGGCTCGGCGGCACGCTGACCACCTCGGTCGACTGGGATGTGCTGCAGGTCGGCACGCAGGTGCCGGTGAACCGGCTGCCGGCCGCCGTGGCGTTGGTCGCGGAGGCGGTCCGCATGCCGCGGCTGGACGCGGAGGACGTGTCCCGGGTCCGGGACGACGAGGCGACCGCCCGCCGGATGCGGTGGGCCAACCCCGGCCCGCGCGCGGATGCCGCGCTGCGCGCCGAGGTGTTCCCCGGCCAGCGGTACGGCCGGCCGATGGGCGGCGATCCGATGTCGATCGCCGCGGTGACCGTCGACGACGTGGTCCGGTTCCACGGTGAGCGCCTCACCCACGCCGGCGTCCTGCTGCTGGCGGCGGACCTGAGCCGGGTGGATCTGGACGTTCTGGGTGCCGCGGCGTTCGCCGGGGTACCGGCCGAGCCCGCCGACGGGCGTAAGCCGATGCCGGTCGCCCCGGCCGGGACCCGCCGGATCCTGCTCGTCGACCGGCCCGGCTCGGTCCAGTCCGCGCTCCGGCTCGGCCATGCGGCGCCGCACCGCGCGCACCCCGACTACGTGGCGATGCTGCTCGCCGGCACCGTGCTCGGCGGCGCGTTCACGTCCCGACTCAACCACCTCATCCGGGAGGTGCGCGGGTACACCTACGGGGTCCGAGCCGAGTTCGCGCAGTCCCGGCGCTCGGGCCGGTTCGGGGTGAGCTGTTCGGTGCATACCGCGGCGACGGCGCCCGCGCTCGTCGACACCGTCGAAGAGATCACGCGCATGGCGGCCGGCGGCGTGACCGAGGCCGAGCTCGACGTGGCGCGGTCGTACCGGGCCGGGTCGCTGTCGGTGGAGATGCAGAGCCCGTCGGCGATCGCCCGGGCGCTCATCACGATCGTGGTGCACGGCCTGCCCGACGACCACCCGGCGGTGCTGCGCCGGCAGCTGCTCGAGGGCTCGGTTACGGACGTGTCGGCCGCCGCCACGGCGCACCTCAAGCCGGACGGGCTGACCCTCGTGGTGGAGGGCGATGCGGCGACGGTCCGTGAGGAGCTCGTCGCTACGCGTCTAGGTGAGGTGGTCGACGCCGTGGTCTGACGACCGCCGTGTTGCGATCACCCGAGCACTGTCCCTAGTGTCGGCCAGGCGCCCAACCACGAAGGAGAGCCTTGCCGCTGCCCACGGCACGCCGACACGCCACACTGCTCGGTGCTCTGCTGGCGGCGGTGCTGGCCGCGGCTAGTGTGTCCGTCCCGGTCACCGCCGGCGCCGCTGCGGTTCCCCGGCTCGACCCCACCACCGGCGACAGCGAGGGCGGCTCGGCCACCCTGCGCGAGCAGCTCGACGCGGCGACCCGCGGCTACCTCGAGGCAAAGAACAAGCTCGCCAACTCGCGGACGCGGCAGGCGCAGCTCGCTATCGTGCTCGCCAGGCTCGAGGCGGAGCGGGCCGGCCGCAGCGCGACCGTGGAGGAGCTCGCGAGCCGGGCGTACCGGCTGGGCCGGCTCGGGCCGATCTCGGCGCTCCTCGCCAGCGACTCGACCGGTGCGTTCGTCGACCGCGCCACGTCACTGACCGCGTTGGCGTCGAGCGAGAACGACAAGGTCGGCGCGCTGACCGAGAGCAGGGACAACGTCGCGAGGGCCAAGGCGGCGATCGACGCCGAGGTGGCCGCCCAGGCGAAGCAACTGGCCGTGATGGGTGTCCGCAAGCGGCAGGCCGAGCGGGCGTTGGCCGCGGTCGGCGGCGCGAGCAGCGGTGGTTTCAGCGGCGGCTCGGCGGTGGCACGGCCCGCTCCGCGCAACCCGGACGGCTCCTGGCCGGCCGAGTCCTGCAGCGTCAACGACCCGACGACGTCGGGGTGCATCACGCCGCGCATGCTGCACGCGTACCAGCAGGCGCGGGCGGCCGGGTTCACCCACTACACGTCCTGCTTCCGGTCGGGCGGCTCGGGTGAGCATCCGAAGGGCCGCGCCTGCGACTTCGCCGCCGACACGAACGGCTTCGGCGGCGCGGCCACGGGTGCCTCCCGTACGTACGGGAACAACCTCGCCGCGTACTTCGTCCGCAACGCGGACCGGCTCGCGGTGCTGTACGTGATCTGGTACCGGCAGATCTGGTTGCCCAGCAGCGGCTGGCGGTCGTACAGCGGCGGCGGAACTCCGTCCAGCGACCACACCAACCACGTGCACCTATCCGTGTACTGACCGCCCGCGTCGTACGATCCGGTCGTGGCCTACGACGAGGGGCTGGCCGAGCGGATCCGTGCGGAGCTCGCGGGCGTGGACGTCGCCGAGAAGAAGATGTTCGGGGGCGTCGCGTTTCTCGAGCGCGGCAACATGCTCGTCGGTGTGACCGGCTCGGACCTGATGGCCCGCGTCGGTCCGGACGCGACGGACGACGCGCTGGCCCGGCCGGGCGCGCGGTTGTTCGACATGTCGGGCCGGCCGATGCGGGGCTGGGTCGTGGTCGACGCCGCCGTCCTGGACGACGCGACGCTCGCGACCTGGATCGACGACGCGCGGCGCTTCGTCGCGATGCTGCCACCGAAGTAGCACGATCGGGTCTGGCGCCGGGTCTCGCCGGCGTGCGGCCCGCGGCGCTCCGGAGTAGGTTGCGCGCGTATGAGACTGCCGAAGCTGTCGGTTCTTGCCCTCGGTCTCCTCGCGTTGACCGCGACGACCGGCTTCACCCCCACCCGAGAACCCTCCTGGCATCTGCTGCCCACCAGTGTGACGGCACGCCTGCGCGGCCTGGCACCCGTCAGCGACCAGGTGGCCTGGGCCAGCGGAAGCCTGGGCACCGTGTTGCGGACCGTCGACGGTGGAGCGAGCTGGGCGCAGGTCGGCCCGCCCGGCACGGCCGACCTGCAGTTCCGGGACATCGAGGCGTTCGACGCCGACCATGCCGTCATCCTGTCGATCGGCGAGGGCGAGGCGTCCCGCGTCTACCGGACCGACGACGGCGGACGGACCTGGACCGAGACCTTCCGCAACGACGAGCCGGCCGCGTTCTACGACTGCCTGGCGTTCTTCGACAACGAGCACGGGCTCGCCCTGTCCGACCCGGTCGACGGCAAGTTCCGCATCGTGTCCACATCGGACGGCGGCCGGTCATGGCGGGTGCTCCCGCCGGACGGGATGCCGCCCGCGCTGGCCGGCGAGTTCGCGTTCGCCGCCAGCGGCACCTGCCTGGTCACGGGCGACCGGGGCACGGACCGGGCCTGGTTTGCGACCGGCGGTGCCGCCGCCGCCCGCGTCTTCCGTAGTGACGACCGCGGCCTGACCTGGACCGTGGCCGACACGTCGATCCCGAGCAGCCCGAGCGCGGGCATCTTCTCGCTGGCGTTCCGGGACCCGCAGCACGGCATCGCGGTCGGCGGGGACTTCGACGCGCCGACGGTCGCACCGGACGCCGCGGCGTACACCCAGGACGGCGGCCGGACGTGGACGACCGCGGCGGCGGTGCCGGGGGCGTACCGCTCCGGTTCGGCGTGGGGCGCGCACCCGGCCGGAGTCGCGCTCGCGGTTGGTCCCACGGGCAGCGACGTCACCTCCGATTGGGGGCGGACCTGGACCGGGTTCGACGCGGGCAGCTTTGACTCGGTCGAGTGCACGCACGACGGCGCATGCTGGGCCTCCGGAGAGCAGGGCCGGGTGGCGAAGCTGGCCTGGGGCTGAGCCCGACGCAATACGATCGTTCTGTGACCGAACCCCGATCCTCGAACCCGATCGAGGCGGCCCGGCGGGCGGCGGCCGCCCACGCCCGGGCCGCGAACGAAATGCGCGAGTTCGTCGGGCGGCTCAGTGGACCGCCCGGCGCCGGTGAGCTCGCCGAGTACGACGTCTTGATCGCTCGCGAGGAGGCGACCCGGGCGGAGCGCCGGGACGCCCTGTCCGAGCTGGGGTTCTCCGCCGCGAGCCTGGAGGGTTGATCCGCCCACGCACCATGGAACTCATGTCGAACTGGATGAGGTGGTGGGCCCGGCTGGGCGTCGTGGTGAGCAGCGTGGTCGCGGTGGTCCTCGCACCGGCGCTGGCGTGGGTACAGGAGCGGCCGGCGGTGCTGGCCGTCGCCGACGAGATCGCGCTGCGCCGCCCACGACGGGGAATCGGGTTGGGCGGGTTCCTGGGGTCGTTGTGCTGCCTGGCCGTGGTCCTGGTAGCCGTGGTGGTTCTGGTGCTCGTGATGCGAGGCCGGTCCCGCCAGCGGTGATCTTGCCGTGGGCCGGGATGCGCGGCAGTTGGATGGGTAGGAACTCGGATGGGTAGGAACACAGTGCGGTGCGCCACTGTTGTGGGGCGTACGCACCTCGCGGCGACGGATCGGAGGACTCGTGGCGATGCTCTGGGAGGACTACCAGCGGGCCAGCGTGTTCTACGAGTCCGGGGACCCGGCCGGGGCGGCCAGGCTGCTGGAGCCGGTCGTGGCGGCCGAACCGGGCAACGCCTCGGCCCGCCTGCTGCTGGCCCGCGCGTACTTCCGCTCCGCTCAGCTGAGCCGCGCGGAGGCCGAGTTGCGGGCGCTCGTCGACCGGTACCCCAGTGATCACTACGCCCACCACGTGCTCGGGCGCACGCTGGAGCGGCTGGGTCGCCCGGGCGACGCGCTACCCCATCTGCGCCTGGCCGCGGCCATGAGCCCGCGCGACGAGTACGTCGACGCGCTGCGCCGAGTCGAGGCGAAGACCGGCCGCGGGCGTTAGTATCGCCGCCGTAGGGGGTACGCGCGATCATGGCCAACCTGGGGCGCCGCGACCGCCGACGAGGGACCGTCGGGCACCCGTACAGCGCCCTGAACCTGCGGCTCGGGCTCGCGGTGTTCGGGCTGGTGGCGTGCGTCGTCCTCGCGGTGTTCTCGTTCCGCGCGGATCTGCCGGTGCTCGGCGTGATCCTCGCCGTGTTCGCGCTCGTCGCGGTCGTCGACATCGTCGTCGTCCAGTACCGGCGGGTGCGCCGCCGCCGCGAACACCCCGATCAACAGTTCTCCGCGTTCGAGTGACGGTGCTGCCGCTGGCGTACCCGGGCTCAGGAGCGAGCGGCCAGGTCGCGGCCCTCGCGGAGGAACGTGGTGAGCACATCGGGCCCGGCCAGCTCGCGCAGCGGCCGGGCCGCACCGAAGGGAGCGTTCCAGAACGGCCCGGGCCGCAGCCGCCGCGGCCCGACGTAGGCGTACGGCTCGTCGAGCCACTCGTCGCCCGGTGAGACACCGAAGTTCACCTGATCGACCGTGATGCTCAGGTCGAAGTGCTCGGGCCACAGCACCGGCGTCTCGGCGGGTGCCAGCGCGCGCAGCGCCGCGTCGCCGGCCGCGAAGCAGTCGGCCAGGTACGCCGCGGCCGACTCGTCGATCCGCAGCACGTCGTCGAGGCGTACCCCCGAACCGCCGTGGTAGAGGTCGGCCGGCGCACCGGCCTCCACGCCGGCGGCGGCCCCGAGACCGGCGGGCGTCGCCCCGTCCAGGTCGAGCCGACGCTCGCCGGCGACGAGCCGGCCGCCCTCGACCCGCAGCTCGGGTTCGGTGATCGTGCCGAACCCGTGCCGCCCCGGACGGAGCCGGATCGTTCCGGTGCGGCGGTACTGCGGGCCGGCGAGCACAAGCTCGGCGACGCCGTGCAGGCCGCGCCGGGTCTCGGAGAGGACGCTCGGGCTCGGGACGGTCATGCCCCCAACCCATCGATCCGAGCGACCTCGTCCGGGCTCAGGGCGAACCCGAACACGTCGAAGTTGGACCGGATCCGTTCGGCGGTCACCGACTTCGGGATGACCACCACCCGGTGCTCGATGTGCCAGCGCAGCACCACCTGGGCCGGCGTGACGCCGTGACGCTCGGCGATGGCGCGAAGGACGGGGTGCCGCAGGTCGCTGCGCTTGAACGGGCTGTACCCCTCGAGCGCCACGCCCCGCTCCCGGGTCTCGGCGAGCGTGCCGGCGTCGTACAGGAACGGGCTCCACGGGATCTGGTTGACCGCCGGCGCCTCGCCCGTCGCCGCGATGAGCTCGTCGATCTGCGCGATGCTGTAGTTGCTGACCCCAGCGTTGCGCGTGAGGCCCGCGTCGCGGGCGGCGAGCAGCCGCCGCCAGGTGTCGGGCCGTGCCCTGCCTCCCGGCGGCCAGTGGATGAGCCACAAGTCCACATAGGACGTGTCCAGAGCGCGCAGGCTCTCGTCGAGGGTGGCCTGCTCCCGCCCGACGCGCCTCGGGGGCAACTTGGTCGTGATGAACAGGTCCTCGCGCGGGACGCCGGTGTCGCGTATCGCGCGTCCGACGATCGCCTCGTTGCCGTACATGGTCGCCGTGTCGAGGTGCCGGTAGCCCCCGTCGAGGGCCTCGCGGATGGCCCGGTAGCCGCGGTCGCCGGTGACCTGCCACGTTCCGAAGCCGAGCAGCGGCATGCGGAAATCGCCGGGGAGCGCCACCATGCGCGCGTTGACGTCGGTCATGCCGACAATCCTGCCGCACCGGCCCGCCGTGCGCGTCCGGCACGGTGATCGCTCTGGGACAACCCTTGATCGAGACAACTACACGGGGGTTGCGCCCTCGCGTGCGGTCGAGGGCCCACCCTCCGTGTAGTTGCGAGTGATCGAGAAGTTGATCGACGGCGACGTCAGCCGGCACGCCGGTTGGCCCACTGCCGCGGCTGCACGGGGTTGCGTCGGCCGGTGGGCTGGACCTTCGTGACCTCCGACGGCCGCCCCGACCGCTTGCCGTGGGCACGACGCTCGGCCCGGTTCGACGGCGGCGCCTGATCCGGCTCGTCCGGCTCGTCCGGCTGATCGTTCTCCTGCGGTTCGGGTTCACGCATGAGGACACCTCCCGAGAGACATTATGTGCGGGTGGGTCACACGATGCCGGCGGGTCTGGTGCTGGCCGCTGGCGGTGGCCGCCGCTACGGCGAGCCGAAGGCGCTCGTGCGGCTCGGCGACCGACTGCTCGTCGAGCGGGCCGTGCGGGTCGTCCGCGACGCCGGGTGCGCGCCGATCGTGGTCGTGCTCGGCGCCGCCGCCGACCGGGTGCGTGCCGAGGCCGATCTCGTCGGGGTGACCGTGGTCGAGAACCGGGACTGGGCCACCGGCATGGGCTCGTCGCTGGTGGTCGGGCTGCGGGCACTCGGCGACACCGACACCGTGGCGGCGGTGGTGCAGCTCGTGGACACTCCCGGCGTCACATCCGCGGCGGTCAGCCGGTTCGTCGATCTGGCCGCCCCGGACGCGCTCGCGCGCGCCAGCTACCGCGGCCGCCCGGGGCACCCGGTGCTCCTGGGCCGCGAACGATGGCCGGCGGTGGCCCGCCGGGCCGTCGGCGACCAGGGGGCGCGCGAATACCTCGCCGAGCACGCCGACGAGGTCGTCACCATCCCGTGCGACGACGTCGCCGACGGCGCCGACCTCGACGTGCCGCCGCGCTGAACGCGCGTTCTACGGTCCGGGCAGGCGCAGCGCGAGGAAGAAGTCGACCCGATCCTCGAGACGGCGGAGGTCACGGCCTGTGAGCTCCTCGATCCGGTGCAGCCGGTAGCGCAGGGTGTTGACGTGCAGGTGCAGCCGCGACGCGCACCGGCTCCACGAGCCTGAGTTGGCGAGGAATGCGTCGAGCGTGCGGACCAGATCCGCGTCGTGCTCGCGGTCGTAGGCCTCGAGCGGGCCAAGCAGCCGCGACCGGAACGACCGCCGCGCCGGCTCGGGCACCGCGGCCAGCAGCAACACGTGCGAAGCCAGTTCGGCGCAGGAGACCAGACAGGCCCGCTCGTCCCGCACGACCGCCAGGCCGTGCGCGTGCCCGGCCTCCTCGACCGCCCCGGCGAGACCGGCCGGCCCGGGCGCGGGGTCGCTCACCCCGACCGCCAGCCGCCCGCCGCCCAGCCCGGGCAGCAGCGAAGGTACGCCGTGCCGCGCCGCCTCGATCGCCTTCTCGGCCTCGCCGGACGGAAGCGCCGTCACGGCCAGCGCCCGGTCGTCGGTGTCGGGCAGCGGAGCGACGGCGGTCGCGCCGGGCGCCACCGACTCCAGCAGCTCCTCGATCACGGCGGCGGCCAGCTCGCCGGCGGCCGCCGTCCCGGCGCCGGGTGACACGCCACCGGGGACACTCGCCACGAGCGCCAGGTACGTCCCGTCCGGCGGCAGCCCGCACGACCGGAGTCGGCCCCGCAACTCGGCGGTCGTCTCACCGCCGACCAGAGCGGTGGCCAGCTCACCGGCCAGTCGGCGCTCGACCCGCCGCCCCTCCTCGAGCCGCGCCCGTTCCAGCGCGACGAGTCCGGCCAGCTCGGTACCGGCGTCCGGTTCGTCGTAGGGGTGGCTGGCGCCGCGCCCCTCAGAGGCCAGGCACCAGGCGGTGAGCCGGTGCTCCGGTCGGCCCGGCACCGAGTACAGCGAAAACGTTCGTCCGGGTGTGACCGTGACCGTGCGCGGCAGGCGGTCGGTGGCGAGGAACGCCCGGGCCAGCGCCGACGACAGGTCCGGGTCCAGCGGCGCGCTGCCCGCGAGGAGCCGCCCGGTCGCGGTGACCGCCCAGCTCCGTACGCCCAGCTCCGTCGCCGCCAGCGGCAGCAGCTCGTCCAGCGGAGCCCCGCCGGCCACCGCGGCGACGAGGCCGCGCTGCCGGCCCAGGAGTGCGGCCAGCCCACTGGCCCGTTCCGCCCACAGGGACGGGGTCACGGCGTCCGTGATCGCCCGGAACGACACCTCGACCGGCACCTCGAACAGGGGAAGGCCGTGCCTGCGGCAGGCCGCCACGAGGTCGGCTGGCACGGACCCGAGCGCGGCGTCGCCGGCGCCCAGCGCGGCGACACCCGCCTCGACGAGCGCCCCGACGAACGCCTTGGAGTCGTCCGGCGTGCGCCGCCACATCAGCCCGGTCAGCACGATCTCGCCACCGGACAGGTACCGGCGGGGGTCGAGCAGGTCCGTGGTGTAGACGCGGTTCACCGCCCGCTCGAGTCGCTCGCCGTCGCCGGTGAGCAGCGTGAGCCGCAGGTCCGCACGATCGAGGACGTCGCGTAGGCGCATCCGGCCTCCCTGTTTGGAGGAACCTACAAAGACGATACGACGCCGCTGCGAAGGATTCGGCGATCCCGCCGCTTCCACGGCCAACCGCGTGACTGGTCTACTTCCCGAATGGGGGGACTGAGCAGGTTCAACTCGCTCGCGGTCGCCGACGCCGAGGGGGAGCTGCTGGCGTGCTGTGCCGCGCCCGCGTGGGCCCGCGAGGTGGTGGCCGGGCGGCCGTACCGCGATCGGGAGGCCCTGCTCAACGCGGCGAACGCGGCGCTCGACCGGCTCGAATGGGCCCAGCTCGAGGCCGCGCTCGCCGCACACCCGCGCATCGGGCAGCCGCCCGCCGGGGCCGATCGCGAGGCGGCGTGGTCGCGCCGGGAGCAGGCCGGGGTCGCCACCGCGGACGCGCCGACCCGCGCGGCGCTGGCCGAGGCGAACCGGGCGTACGAGGAGCGGTTCGGTCACGTGTTCCTGATCTTCGCCAGCGGGCGCACCGACGCCGAGCTGCTCGCCGCGGCCCGGGACCGGCTGGGCAACGACGACACGACCGAGCGGCGCGTTGTGCGCGCGGAGCTGGCCAAGATCGCACTGCTGCGGCTGGAAAGGCTGCTCGCATGAGCGACGCGTACGCCCGACTCTCCACCCACGTGCTCGACACCGCCCGCGGCGAGCCGGCCGCCGGCGTACCCGTGCGGCTCGACCGCGCGGAGGACGGCCGGTGGGCGCCCGTCGCGAGCGGGACCACCGACGGCGATGGGCGGCTGCGCGAGTGGGTGCCCGCGACGGTGTGGGCGGCCGGGGCGTACCGGCTGGTGTTCGACGCGGCGGCCTGGCACGGCCCGGCGGCGTTCTTCCAGGAGGTCGCGGTGGCCTTCCGGGTCGGCGAACCGGACCGGCCCCTGCACATCCCGCTGCTGCTCAGCCCGTACGGCTACACCACCTACCGAGGGAGCTGACGGTGGGTATCGCGCTCGGCGACAACCAGTACGGCAAGGCCGAGACCCGCCTGGTCCGCGTCGACCGGGACACCGGCCGGCACGAGCTGACCGACCTCAACGTCACGGTCACGCTCGCCGGCGACCTGGCCGAGACGCACCTGTCGGGCGACAACGCGCACGTGCTGCCGACCGACACCCAGAAGAACACGGTGTACGCGTTCGCGAAGCGCTACGGCGTCGGCCAGATCGAGGAGTTCGCGCTGCGGCTCGCCCGGCACTTCGTGGACGGCCAGCCGCCGATCACCCGGGCGCGGGTGAGCATCGAGGAGTACGCCTGGCGGCGCCTCGGCCCGCACTCGTTCGAGCGATCGACCGCCGAGACCCGCACCGCCACGGCGACGTACGACGGCACCGGCGCGGGTATGGTCTCCGGGCTGGCGGGACTGGTGCTGCTCAACACCACCGGATCGGAGTTCTGGGGGTACGCCCGGGACGAGTACACGACGCTGCCCGAGACCAAGGACCGGATCCTGGCCACGGCGGTGACCGCGCGCTGGCGGCACGCGGGCGTCGAGGCTGACTGGGCGGGCTCGTACGCCGGCGCGCGCGAGGCGGTCGTGCGCGCGTACGCGGAGACCCACAGCCGGTCGCTGCAGCAGACCCTGTACGCGATGGGGCGTCGGGTGCTCGAGGACCGGCCGGAATTGGTCGAGGTGCGGCTGTCGCTGCCGAACCGGCACCACCTGCTCGTCGACCTGGCGCCGTTCGGGCTGGAGAACCCGAACGAGGTCTTCGTCGCGGCGGACCGGCCGTACGGGCTGATCGAGGGCACGGTGCTGCGCGACGATGCGCCGCCCGCCGGGCTGGCCTGGTGGTGACGATGGAGTTCCTGCAGCCGTCCACATGGGACGATGCGCTGGCAGCGAAGGCGGCCGCACCCGACGCGGTGCCCATCGCCGGCGGGACCGACGTGATGGTCGACATGAACTTCGACCGCCGCCGGCCGCCGGCCCTGCTCGACCTGACCCGGGTGGCACCGCTGGCCGATTGGGGGCTGGACGGCGCGTACCTGCGCGTCGGCGCGGGGGTGACCTACGAGCGCGTGATCGCGGAGCTGGGCTCGCTCGCGCCGGGGCTGGCCATGGCGTCCCGCACGGTCGGCTCCCCGCAGATCCGCAACCGCGGCACGATCGGCGGCAACCTGGGCTCCGCGTCGCCGGCCGGTGACGCGCATCCGCCGCTGCTGGCCTCGGGCGCGCTCGTGGAGGTGGCCTCGGTGCGCGGGGTGCGGCGGGTGCCGGTGGCGGAGTTCTTCACCGGGCCGAAGCGCAGCGCACTCGCGCCCGACGAGCTGATCGCCGCAGTCCTGATGCCCCCGGCGAGCGGGCCGGAGCAGTTCGCGAAGGTGGGCACCCGCAACGCCATGGTCATCGCGGTCTGTTCCTTCGCGCTCGCGCTACACCCCGGCGCGCGGCGGGTCGGCACCGGCATCGGCTCGGCCGCGCCGACGCCGGTGCGCGCGGACGCTGCCGAGGCGTACGTGGCTTCGGAGCTGCCGTGGGACAGCCGGGCGGCGCTGTCGGGCCCGGTGGCACTTCGGTTCGGAGAGCTCGTCGCCGCGGCGGCGGTGCCGATCGACGACGTGCGGGGCACGGCGGCGTACCGGCGGCACGCGCTGGCCGTGCTGGCCCGTCGCACGCTGGCGTGGGCGTGGGCGGACTATCGGGGAGCGACACCGTGATCAACTTACGCCCGGCGCGGCGTCGGCGGTATGCGTCGGCATCGTTTGCTCTGCTTCCGCCGGGGATACACCGAATGGACGAGGGTACGACCTCGGCCGTTCGGTGTATCTCCCCGGGAAGCAGAGCAAAGGTTCGCGCGCGCATCACCGGAGGGGAGACGCGCCGATGAGGGTCAGCTGCGTGGTCAACGGCGAGCGGCGGCAGGCCGACGACGTCTGGCCGGGGGAGAGCCTGCTCTACGTGCTGCGGGAACGCCTCGGGCTGCCGGGCGCGAAGAACGCCTGCGAGCAGGGGGAGTGCGGCTCGTGCACGGTCTACCTCGACGGGCTCGCGGTGTGCGCCTGCCTGGTCGCCGCCGGCCAGGCCGAGGGGCGTGCGGTGGTGACGGTCGAGGGCCTGGCGCCCGGCGACGAGCTCGACCCGGTCCAGGGGGCGTTCCTCGCCGCCGGCGCCGTGCAGTGCGGCTTCTGTACGCCCGGGCTGATCGTCGCGGTGCACGACCTGCTCGCGCGCAACCCCACGCCGACCGACCCGGAGATCCGGGAGGCGCTGGCCGGCAACCTGTGCCGGTGCACCGGGTACGAGCAGATCCTCGACGCGGTGCGGCTGGCAGCGGCAGCGGGGCGGCCAGCATGATCGTCATCGATAACTGCGCGGTCGCGACCGTCGACGCCCAGGGCACCGAACACGCGCGCGGTCACCTGGTCGTCGACGACGGTCGGATCGTGGCGGTCGGCGCCGGGCCGGCGTCGACCGGACCCGCACCGGGCGCGGCGACCGCGGACGTCCGTCGCGTCGACGGCACCGGCTGCCTGGCCACCCCGGGGCTCGTCAACACCCACCATCACCTCTACCAGTGGGCGACCCGGGGCCGAGCCCAGCAGCAGAACCTGTTCGGCTGGTTGACCGAGCTGTACCCGGTCTGGGCCGGCCTGGACGAGGAGGTCGTCGGGGCGTCGGCCGCGGCCGGCCTGGGCTGGCTGGCGCTGTCGGGCTGCACGACGAGTACGGACCACCACTACGTCTTCCCGCGCGGCGGGGGCGACCCGCTCGCCGCGTCGATCGCCGCCGCGGCCGAGATCGGGCTCCGCTTCCACCCGTGCCGCGGCTCGATGGACCTCGGTGCCGCCGACGGTGGGTTGCCGCCGGACGAGCTCGTGGAGCAGACCGACTCCGCGCTCACCGCCACGGAGGAGGCGATCGACCGGTTCCACGACCCGGCCCCGGACGCCATGGTGCGCGTCGCGGTCGCGCCGTGCTCGCCGTTCTCGGTCACCCCGAAGCTGATGACCGAGGCCGCCGCGCTCGCCCGCCGGCGCGGGGTGCGGCTGCACACCCACCTCGCGGAGACGATCGAGGAGGAGGCGTACTGCCGGGAGACCCACGGCTGCACGCCGGTGGAGTACGCCGAGCGGCTGGGCTGGCTCGGCGAGGACGTGTGGCTGGCCCACGGCGTACATCTGGATGGGCCGGCCGTGGCCGCGCTGGCTGCGACGGGCACCGGCGTGGCCCACTGTCCCAGCTCGAACGCCCGGCTCGGCGCCGGCATCGCGCCCATCCGGGGCCTGCTCGACGCGGGCGTGCCGGTCGGCCTCGGCGTGGACGGCGCCGCGTCGCAGGAGGCCGGTCAGCTCGGCGCGGAGCTGCGCCAGGCGTTGCTCGCGGCCCGGCTGCGCGACGGCCCGGCCGCGCTGACGGCACGCGAGGCGCTGGCCCTCGGCACGATGGGCGGCGCACGCTGCCTCGGCCGCGCAAACGAGATCGGCTCGTTGGAGCCGAACAAGCTCGCCGACATCGCATTGTGGCGACTCGACGACCTCGGACACGCCGGCATCGACGATCCGGTCGCCGCGCTCGTGCTCGGCCCACCGGCCCGGCTCCGGCTGCTGCTCGTCGGCGGACGACCCGTGGTGGACATGGGCTCGCTCGTCACCGCCGACGCGGCCGACCTGGCCCGGCGGGCCCGCCTGGCCCACAACCGTCTCCTGCGGAGGGTCGCATGAGCACAGTGCACATCGGACTGTCCGCACCGGTCACCGGTGGGGTCGGCGAGAGCCCCGGTCGGCCGGACGGCACGTTGAAGGTCACCGGTGAGTTCGCGTTCTCGTCCGACCTGTGGGCCGACGACATGCTCTGGGGTGCGACGGTGCGCAGCCCGCATCCGCGCGCCCGCATCCGCGGCATCGACATCACGGAGGCGCTGCGGGTGCCCGGCGTGTACGCGGTGCTGACGCACGAAGACGTCCCGGGCGCGAAGACCTACGGGCTCGAGCATCCCGACCAGCCTGTGCTGGCGATGTCGGAGGTGCGTTACCAGGGTGAGCCGGTCGTGATCGTGGCCGCGGATCACCCGGAGACCGCCCGCCGGGCCGCCGCTCGGGTGGCGGTCTCGTACGACGTGTCGCCGCCCGTGGTCGACGCGGTGACCGCGATGTCGCCGGGTGCGCCGGCCGTGCACCCGGGCGGCAACGTGCTCCGGCACCTGCCGATCCGGCGTGGCGACCAGGCCGCGGTGGCACCCGTGGTGGTCCGCGGCGAGTACGAGGTCGGCATGCAGGACCAGGCGTTCCTCGGTCCGGAGTCGGGGCTGGCGGTCCCCGCCGAGGACGGCGGCGTCGACCTGTTCATCGCCACCCAGTGGCTGCACGTCGACCAGACGCAGGTCGCCGCGTGCCTCGGACTGCCGGTGGACAAGGTCCGGCTCACCCTCGCCGGTGTCGGTGGCGCCTTCGGCGCCCGCGAGGACCTCTCGATGCAGGTGCACGCGTGCCTGCTCGCGTTGCGCACCGGCAAGCCCGTGAAGATGGTGTACGGGCGCGAGGAGTCCTTCTTCGGCCACGTCCACCGGCACCCGGCCCGGCTGTGGTACGAACACGGCGCGGACACCGACGGCCGACTCGTCTACGTGCGCGCCCGGATCGTGCTCGACGGCGGCGCGTACGCCTCGAGTTCGACCGCGGTATGCGCCAACGCCGCGACGCTCGGCATCGGTCCGTACGAGGTGCCGAACGTGACGATGGACGCGTACGCGGTCTATACCAACAACCCGCCGTGCGGCGCGATGCGCGGCTTCGGCACCGTGCAGGCGTGCTTCGCGTACGAGTCGCAGATGGACCGGCTCGCGGCCGAGCTGGGACTCGGCCCGGTCGAGCTGCGGGTCCGCAACGCGATGACGACCGGCTCGGTCATGCCCACCGGGCAGGTCGTGGACGGCCCCGCGCCAGTGGCCGAGCTGCTGCTGCGGGTGCGTGAGGCCGCGCCGCCGGCCCCGGCCGCGACCCTGGACCTTCGCGAGATGCCGGGCGGAGTCTCCAACACCACGCACGGCGAGGGAGTGGTCCGCGGGGTCGGGTTCGCCATCGGTATCAAGAACGTCTGCTTCTCGGAGGGCTTCGACGACTACACCACCGCCCGCGTGCGGCTGGAGCTGATCGGCGGCGAGCCGGTCGCGCTCGTGCACACGGCGGCCGCCGAGGTCGGCCAGGGGCTCGTCACCGTGCAGGCGCAGGTCGCGCGGACCGAGCTCGGCGTGGAGCGCGTCGTCATCGCCACCGCGGACACGTCCGTGGGCAGCGCTGGCTCGTCGTCGGCGTCCCGGCAGACCTACATGACCGGCGGGGCGGTGCGGGCCGCCTGCCGCGCGGTCCGGGACGGGCTATTGGAGCGCGCCGGCGTGGCCGGCCCCGACGTGTCGCTCGTCGGCGGCAAGGTGGTCTCGGCGCGCGACGGCGTCGTCGCGGACGTGGCCGACCTGCTGACCGCGGGTCCGGTGGAGGAGACGGTCGAGTGGCGGCACCGGCCGACGTCGCCGCTCGACCCGGACACCGGCCAGGGCGACGCGCACGTCCAGTACGCCTTCGCGGCCCACCGCGCGACCGTGGACGTCGACACCGAGCTGGGCCTCGTGCGGGTCGTCGAGATCGTCACCGCGCAGGACGTCGGCAAGGCGGTCAATCCGCAGGCCGTGCTCGGCCAGATCCACGGTGGCACCGCGCAGGGCCTGGGTCTCGCGCTCATGGAGGAGATCCAGGTGGTGGACGGCGTCGTGCGCAACCCGTCGTTCACCGACTACCTGATCCCGACGATCCTCGACATGCCGCCGATGCGCGTGGACGTGCTCGAGTTGGCGGATCCGCACTCCCCGTACGGGCTGCGCGGCGTCGGCGAGCCGCCGACGATCTCGTCCACTCCGGCGATCGTGGCCGCGGTCCGCGCGGCGACCGGGTGCGCGCTGTCCCGCGTACCGGTGCGTCCGGAGCATCTCGTCGGCTAGCCCAACCCCTGTTGCGATCTCGCGAATCCGCTGGGAGCATCCCCTAAAGGCAAGACATCGGTAAACCCCGATGTCTGCCCTCCCAGGCGCGCCAACCCCCGACGCGCCACAACCCCCTGGGGAGGCTCCCATGACACTCACAAGGTCCACGCTGCACCGCGCGGCGGTCAGCTGCGCGGCGGCCGGCCTGCTCGTCGGCGCGCTGCTCGCGCCGGGCACGGCACAGGCGGCACCGGGCGGCGCGCTGACCGGCGGCGCCGCGGCCGCCGCGCTCGCCGACCGGCTGGGCGACCGCACGGCCGGCGTGTACGTCGACGCCGGCGGTCGGGTCGTCGCCACGGTGACCGACGCCGCCGCCGCGCGGGAGGCGCGCGCCGCGGGCGCGATCGCCAAGACCGTCGGCCGGAGCGCCGCCGACCTCGCGCGGATCATCGCCGCACTCGACACGTCGGCCCGCATCGCCGGCACGGCCTGGGCGGTCGACCCGGTGAGTAACCAGGTCGTGGTGACGACCGACAGCACGGTGACCGGCGCGAGGTTGGCCAGCCTGACGACGGCGACGAAACGGTTCGGCGCCGGGGTGCGCATCGAGCGGACGGCCGGCGTGCTCAGCATGGCTATCAACGGCGGCTCGGCCATCTACGGCGGCAACTCCCGCTGCTCGCTCGGCTTCAACGTCCGCAACAGCTCGGGCACCTACTTCTTCCTCACCGCGGGACACTGCACCAACATCGCGTCCACGTGGTACGCGAACGCCAGCCACACGACGGTCCTCGGCAGCCGGGCGGGCACCAGCTTCCCGACCAACGACTACGGGATCGTCCGGTACACCAACGCCTCGGTCTCGCACCCGGGCACGGTGAACCTCTACAACGGAAGCTCCCAGGACATCACCGGCGCCCGCACGCCGGCGGTGAACGAGACCGTCCGGCGGTCCGGCAGCACGACGGGCGTGCACAGCGGCAGGGTGACCGCGCTCAACGCGACCGTCAACTACCCGCAGGGCACCGTGTACGGCCTGATCCGCACCACGGTCTGCGCGGAGCCCGGGGACAGCGGCGGCTCGCTGTTCTCCGGTACGTCGGCGCTCGGCCTGACCTCGGGCGGCAGCGGCAACTGCTCGTCGGGCGGCACGACGTTCTTCCAGCCGGTCACCGAACCGCTCAACGTGTACGGGGTGAACGTCTACTGACCCTCGCCGCGCCCGTGCGTGATCCGCGACGATACTGGGGCGTATGACGGAGCTCGACGCGGACGTGTGCGCGGAGCTGGACGCACGGCTCGCCGTGACCGACGTGCTGCTGTCGCGCGGGTACCCCGGCGAGCCGGCCGAGCGGCAACCCGTGCACACCGTGTACGTCGCGGCCGATCACGTCCGGTCCGACCTGGTGGAGCGGTGGGGAGCGGCCGCGCTGGACGCGCTGGACCGCAACCCGCCGCTCCCGTTCGGGAAGGACCTGCGCGACCGGGTCGAGGCCAAGCTGCACCGGGAGCCGATCGAGGACCTGCGGATCGACTTCGAGGACGGGTACGGCGTCCGCGACGACGCCGAAGAGGATGCGGCCGTGGCGGCGGCCGCGGAGGCTCTGCCCGACACCCCGTTCGTCGGCATCAGGATCAAGAGCCTCGAGCAGGCCACCCGGCACCGGGCGGTGCGCACCCTCGACGCGTTCCTGTCCGGTTGCGATGGCAAGCCGCCGCCCGGCTTCGTGGTGACGCTGCCGAAGGTCAGCGCCCCGGCACAAGTCGAGGCGATGGTCGTCCTCTGTGGACGGCTGGAGGACGCGTACGCCCTGCCACCCGGCTCGCTGCGCTTCGAGGTCCAGATCGAGACGCCGCCGGCGGTCCTCGCCGCGGACGGCACGGTCCCGATCGCGCAGATGATCCACGCCGCCGAGGGGCGTTGCGTGGGGCTGCACTACGGCACCTACGACTACAGCGCCGCGATCGGCATCGCGGCGCCGCACCAGAGCCTCGACCACCCGGCGGCGGACCACGCGAAGGCGGTCATGCAGGTCGCCGCGGCCGGCACCGGCGTACGGCTGTCGGACGGGTCGACCAACGTGGTGCCGGTGGGCGACGCCGATGCCGTGCACGCGGCGTGGCGGCTCCACACCAGGCTCGTCCGGCGGTCCCTCGAGCGCGGCTTCTACCAGGGCTGGGACCTGCATCCGGCGCAGCTGCCCACCCGATACGCGGCGACGTACGCATTCTTCCGGGAGGGCGCGCCGGCGGCGCTGTCCCGGCTGGAGGCGTACCGGCGACGGCGCGCGACCGGCGTGCTCGACGAGCCGGCGACCGCCCGCGCACTGGCCCGCTACCTCATGCGCGGGCTCGACTGCGGTGCGCTGGACGCCGACGAGGTGGCGCCGACCCGGGCCGAGCTGGCGGTGCTGTAGGTGCGGTACGACCTCGTGCTGCGCTCGCGCCGGACGGTGACGGCCGGCGGCGAGCGACCCGCGGCGGTCTGCGTCGCGGGTGGCGCGATCTCCGCGATCGAACCGTACGGCGAGCGGGTCGACGCGGTCGCCGACCACGACCTCGGCGACCTCGCGCTGCTGCCCGGCCTCGTGGACACCCACGTGCACGTCAACGAGCCGGGGCGTACGGAGTGGGAGGGCTTCGCGACCGCCACCCGCGCGGCCGCGGCCGGCGGCGTGACCACGCTGATCGACATGCCGCTGAACTGTCTGCCGCCCACGGTCGACGCCGGGGCGCTGGCGGTCAAGCGCGCGGCGGCGCACGGCAAGGTGCACGTCGACGTCGGATTCTGGGGGGGCGCGGTGCCGGGCAACCTCGCCGAGCTGCCCACGCTGTCCGACGCCGGGGTGTTCGGGTTCAAGGCGTTTCTGATCGACTCCGGCGTACCCGAGTTTCCGCCGCTCGATCCCGCCGGGCTGAAGGCCGCGCTCGCCACCGTGGACGCGCAGTTCCTCGTGCACGCCGAGGACCCGGCGGCCGTGACGCCCGCGCCCGCGTCGCGCCGGTATGCCGACTTCCTCGCCTCGCGCCCGCCGGCGGCGGAGGACCGGGCGATCGCGACGGTGATCGATGCCGCCCGGGCGACCGGCGCGCGCGTCCACGTGCTGCACCTCTCGTCGGCGTCTGCGCTCGACGCACTGGCCGCCGCGCGGGCCGCGGGCGTACCCGTCAGCGCGGAGACCTGCCCCCACTACCTGGCGCTGGCGGCCGAGGACGTGCCGGACGGCGCGACCGCGTACAAGTGCTGCCCGCCGATCCGCGGGGTGGCCAACCGGGAGGCGCTGTGGCGCGGCCTCGCCGGTGGGGTGATCGACTACGTGGTGTCGGACCACTCGCCGTGCCCGCCGGGGCTCAAGCGGCCGGACAGCGGCGACTTCGGTGCCGCCTGGGGCGGCATCTCGTCGCTGCAGCTCGGGCTCGCGGTTGTCTGGACACAGGCGCGCCGGCGCGGGTTCGTGTTGGCCGACGTGGCGCGCTGGATGGCCGACGGACCCGCCCGGCTGGCCGGGCTGTCCGATCGGGGCCGGATCGAGATCGGGTACGCCGCGGACCTGATCGCCGTCGACCCGGACGCGACGTTCACCGTCATCCCCGAACGGCTGCACCACCGCCACGCGGTCACCCCGTACGCCGGCCGCGTCCTGTCCGGCGTGGTCCGGCGGGGCTGGCTGCGCGGCGTACCCCTGGATCCGGATGCCCCGCGCGGCCGGCTGCTGTCCCGGGCCGCCGCGTGAGCCCGGACTTCGAGGCTCTGCCGGACCTCGCGTCCCGGGTGTTCGGCGGCGGTGTGGTCTACGCCAACGACGAGTTCTTCGCTCCCGCGGACCGGCTGGTCGAGCCCGCGCCGCCGGCGTTCGTCGCCGGCACCTTCGGCGCCAAGGGCCAGGTGTACGACGGCTGGGAGACGCGCCGGCGCCGGGAACCCGGCCACGACCACGCGATCGTCCGGCTCGGCGCGCCGGGGGTGATCCGGGGCGTGGTCATCGACACGTCGTTCTTCACCGGCAACTATCCGCCACACGCGGCGATCGAGGCATGCGGCGTCGAGGGCTACCCCGACCCGGCGGAACTCGCCGCCGCGGACTGGCGGCCGATCGTGCCGCGCTCGCCGCTCGCGGGCGACGCGCTCAACCGGTTCGACGTCCGCACGGACGAGCGTTTCACGCACGTCCGGTTGTCGATCTATCCGGACGGCGGGGTGGCTCGGCTCCGGGTGCACGGCGAGCCGGTGCCGGACCCGCGGTGGCTCGCCGACACCCCGGTCGACCTCGCGGCGGCGGAGCACGGCGGCCGGGTCGTGGACTGCAGCGACCGGTTCTACGGCTCGCCGGACAACCTGCTGCTGCCCGGGTACGCCCGGACGATGGGCGAGGGCTGGGAGACCGCCCGGCGGCGCGACGGCGGCAACGACTGGGTCGTCGTCGCGCTGGCCGCGCCGGGCAGCATCCAGGTCGCTGAGCTGGACACGAGCCACTTCAAGGGCAACGCGCCGGCGCGGGCCCGGCTCAGCGCCGCCGGCGCGGACGGGTGGTTCGACCTCCTGCCACCGACCGACCTCCGGCCGGACACGCGCCACCGCTTCCGCATCGTGGACGCGCCGACGGCGACTCGGGTGCGGCTGGACGCGTATCCCGACGGCGGCATGGCACGCCTGCGGCTGTACGCGCGGCTGGCGCCGGACACGCTCGCGTTATTGACCCTGCGCTGGTTCAACGCGCTTCCCGACCGACACGCCAGGCAGGTGCTGATCGAGGCGGGTGTACCGAACGCGGCGGCGGGCGGGCTTGTCGAGGCCCGCCCGCTCGCCGACGTCGGTGACCTGCCGCCTTCGCTGCGGCTCCGCTGAGCCCGCGGCTTCGCGCGGCTAGCTCGGCTGCTCCGCCAGCATGAACTGCACGCGGCCGCCGTCGTCGATGGTCGCGTCCAGGGACTTGTCGTCCAGCAGCTCGGCCGCGGCCTCGTCGAGGAACAGCCGCGCCCCACCGCTGTCGAGCACCTGGTCGCCGGTCATCGGCTCGGGTGCCACGGTGAGCGTGAGCTGCCCGGCGGAGGTGTCCGTCGCGATACGTAACCCGGCGCCGTCCGGCACCTCGGGCTGTTCGGTCAGGTTGTGAATCACTGCCACCGCGTTGTCGGTGAGGGTGATCATGGTCGGAACTCCTTGGGGTTCTCGGCGTCGATTGCTCGTCGTGGTGAACCACGCGGTTCGGACCGACTCTACGTTTGTCGCTGTTGCCTCGAACGTCAAATCGGCCGGGATTGCGTGTGCGGCCGCCTGACATCCCAATGTGGCATGTTAACGATCGGTCTTGTGTTCAATACCACGACATTCCAGCTGTCCCGTGCGTCCCGGCGCATCGCCCGCGCCGCGTACCCCCACGCCGGGGTGCTCGCGAGCCGTCGCTGATCGCCGTGATGTCGGCCGACGCGGCCGGCTCCGCGGTGTCGTCGGTTACCTGGTGCGGCTCGCCATCCCGGCCGACCCGGCATCTTTCTGTCCTCTATGGACAGAGGCGGCACGGAACCGAACGGGTTCGTCGCGCTGTTCTGGCGCTATCGACCTTGATCGCGATTCGCCGCACGACACACCGAGCGGTTTGCACGTGGCGCTACCAGAACCGCAATCTACAGCCGTTTCGGTCAACTTTCGGACGCCTCCAATACGCCTGAGTGATCCGCGCGCACGCTGTTAGCAACCGGGCGGCCACCCGGCGTGGGGGAAACATGGTCAGACTCCAGCGATCCATTGACGCGGCGGATGATTTGTCCGCGGCGCTGGCGTCCGCGCGCCGCGGCCAGGACGCGGGTTTCCTGGCGCTGTACCGCGCCGTACAGCCTGGTCTGCTGCGCTACCTCGCCGCGTTGGTCGGCCCCGACGCCGAGGACGTCGCCTCCGAAGCTTGGCTGCACGTCGTGCGCGATCTGCGGACATTCCGCGGTGACGGGGCGGGCTTTGCGGCGTGGGCCGCGGCCGTCGCGCGGCACCGCGCGATTGACCACCTGCGCCAGTACCGCCGACGACCGGTGCCGGCCGTGCCGGTCGAAGCGCTGATCGAGCTGGCCGACCGTGCGGACACGGCCGAGCAGGCGCTCGCGGTCATCTCCACGGACGACGCCGTCGCCCTGATTTCTACGTTGCCGCGGCGGGAGGCCGAGGCGGTGCTGTTGCGTGTGGTCGTTGGGCTGGACGCGGAGTCGGCCGCGCGCGTGCTCGGCACGCACGCGGGTGCGGTTCGCACGGCGGCGTACCGCGGCCTGCGCCGGCTGGCGAGCCGCGTACGCCGTTCGTCCTCGTAAGCCAGTCGTGGTCGATGTGACATCCTCCAGCTCGCCGGCGCCA
>DASXRQ010000066.1:0-3550 GCA_036506495.1 Micromonosporaceae bacterium
GCTGGCGTTCGGCGTGGCCCGGCGCTGGCCGGACGTGCTGTCCAACGCGGTCGATCCCGGCTGGGTGGCCACGAGGATGGGCGGCGCGGGCGCGCCCGGCGACCTGTCCCAGGGGTCGGTCACCCAGGCATGGCTGGCCACCAGCGACGATCCGGCCGCCACCGTAACCGCGGGCTACTTCTACCATCGCCGGCAGCGACCGCCGCTGGCGGCCGCGAAGCGTGCCGGGCTGCAGGACGCGCTGCTGGACTACTGCGCCTCGCTGACCGGTACGCCGTTGCCGGCCGCCTGAGCCGTGCGGATCGTCTGCACCGGGCTCGCCACCGTCGACGTCGTCTACCGCGCCGACCGGTTCCCGGGCCCGGACGAGAAGGTTCAGGCTTTGTCGGTGGAGATCGCCGGCGGCGGGCCGGCCACGAACGCCGCGATCACCGCGGCCGCACTGGGCGCCGAGGTCACGCTCGTCACGGCCGTGGGCGCGCACCCGCTGGGCGCCCTGATCCGGGCCGACCTGGCCGGACGTGGCGTGACGCTGCTGGACGCCACGCCGGACACCGCGGAGCCGCCACCGGTCTCGGCCATCACGGTGCTCGCGCAAACCGGGCAGCGCACCATCGTCAGCCGCAACTACGGGGACGCGGCGGTGCCCGTACCGGAA
The DNA here is from genome assembly GCA_036506495.1 of Micromonosporaceae bacterium. Taxonomy (GTDB): domain Bacteria; phylum Actinomycetota; class Actinomycetes; order Mycobacteriales; family Micromonosporaceae; genus DASXRC01. The sequence continues at coordinate 659 of DASXRQ010000066.1, forward strand.
GGTCTTGATCGGGTCCTGGCTGACGCGGACGCTGTGCTGGTGGACGGGCATCACCCCGCGCTTGCCCGCACCGCCGCCCGAGCCGGGCGGCCGCTCGTCGTCGACGCCGGTAGTTGGCGGCCGGTGTACGCCGACGTCTTTCCGCACGCGGACGTGGTCGCCTGCTCCGCGCCGTTCCGGCATCCGGCCGCCGACTCCGGCGGCGACGCCGCGACCGCGGCCGCTCTACGCGCATGCGGCGTGCCGCACGTCGCGGTCACGCACGGGCCCGATCCGGTGCGCTGGTGGTCGGGCGACCGGCACGGCGAGCTGGCCGTGCCGCCCGCGGCGGCGGTCGACACCGCAGGCGCGGGCGACGTCTTCCACGGCGCGCTCGCGGTGGCGGTGGCGCGGGACCCGCTGGTCGCGGACCTGCGTACGGCGTTGCGGTACGCCATCGCGGTGGCCGGGGTACGGGTCGCGTACGCCGGCCCTCGCGCGTGGCTGGCCGATCCCCGGTTGGCGAGGCTTCGCGGTGATGGGCCGGCGACGCTGGACGAATAGTCCTGGCACCCCGTGAGTCTGTGCGCATGCCGAACCACGCTGGCGCTTGGCTGCATTTTGCGCTTGCCGGTTCGACGTAGGCGCGGCCGATGCGGCTTCGCTCCCCGCGACTACGTTCCGCGACCGCTACCGCGGGCATCTCGATTGCGGGGAAGATCGGTGGCGCTGGAACACTACCGATCTTCCTGCTAGCACGGCGGCATGGTCGGGCGGTGATGGCGGGTAACGCGGCCGCTGTCCGGTGCCGACTGCGGGCCGTCTGTCCGGGCGCCGTGCCCAATCGCCTGGTCCCGTCAAGCCGTGAACCCGGCCGCGGGCTACGCTCACCTGCTGCCTGCCGAGAAAGGGTAGGAGCAGATCGCCGACGAGGTCCTGGATTGGGCGGTGCAGCACGCGCGATGAGTGACATCCGGATCACCCACATCGGCGGGCCCACCACACTCATCGATGTCGGCGGCTGGCATCTGCTGACCGACCCGACGTTCGACCCGCCGGGGCGCCGGTACACGTTCGGCTGGGGCTCGGCCTCCCGCAAGGTGGTCGGACCCGCGGTCGCGGCCGCCGATCTACCGCCCATCGACGCCGTGCTGCTCAGCCACGACCACCACGGCGACAATCTCGACATTCTCGGGCGCGCGCTGCTGCCGTCCGCCGGGGTCGTACTCACCACGGAGACGGGCGGGCAGCGCCTGAGCGCGATCGGGCTGCGACCGTGGGCGACGTTCACGCTGGAGGCGCCCGACCGGCCCACGGTGGAGGTTACGGCCACGCCGTGCCGACACGGGCCGCCGCTGAGCCGCCCGATCACCGGCGACGTGATCGGCTTCGCGCTTCGCTGGGACGGCCAGGAGCACGGCGCACTATGGATCACCGGCGACACGGTCCTCTACGACGGCTTGCGGGAGGTGGCGTCGCGCGTCGACGTGGGGACGATGCTGCTGCACCTGGGCGCGGTCCGCTTCGGCGTGACCGGTCCGGTCCGCTACACGATGACGGCTCGGGAGGGCGTCTCGTTGTGCGAGCTGGTCCGCCCGCGCACGGTCATGCCCGTGCACTACGAGGGCTGGACCCACTTCCACGAGGGCCGGGACGCCATCGAGGCGGCGTTCGCGGCGGCACCGGCAGAGGTCCGAGACAGCTTGCGCTGGTTGCCGTTCGGCACGCCGGCGACGATCACGGTGTGAGCGGCTTGCGGGCCACCAGGTACGCCTGCGGCGTCGTCTCCACGCCGCCGGCGTAGTCCCGCGGCTCGCGGATCAGGCGGACCACCATCTCGAAGCCGGCGCCGGCCAGCAGCGCCGCGATCCGGTCGGGTTGCTGGCGGCGGAAGTCGAGCGACAGCTTGTGGCCGAAGCCCTCGTCGCGATGGTTGATCTCGTCGCCGGCCTGGAACGCGAGCATCAGGTGGCCGCCCGGTCGCAGCACCCGGCGGAACTCGGCGAACACGCCCGGCATGTGGTCCGCCGGGATGTGGATGATCGAGTACAGGGCCGTGACGCCGCCGAGCTCACCGTCCGGCAGGTCGAGCGCCGTCATCGATCCGACCTGGAAGCGCAGTTCCGGATACCGCTCGCGGGACAGCGCCACCATCTCGGGCGACAGATCAACCCCGAAGACATCGACCCCCAACCCCTTCAGGTACGCCGTGTTGGCGCCCGGCCCGCAGCCGACGTCAGCGACCGGGCCCGACACGACCTCCGCGAATGCGGCGAGCATCGCGCGGTCCCACGGCTTGCTCGCCAGCTCCCCCGCGAACCGCCTCGCGTAGTCGGCGGCCATAGCGTCGTAGCTGGCCCGGGTCTCGGTGAGAAAGGTCGGCTCGTTCACGCGAAGGACGGTAGCGGATTGATCTTGGGTGCACGGACGACACCGCTACGTGTGCTTTTCAGCGCCCCTCTCGGGCCCCCCATAGGGGCGGCAGAAGACCACGCAGTCGCGTGCCCCCGACCCACCCGTGGTCGTGGCACCGGCAATCTTCTGAGATCAGTCAAAAGTGGTCGCAGGCCGCCAACATGCGGGATTCGGGAGGTGCGACCTCGCGTCTTGTGTGCACGGCCGTGGCAGGCTGCGGCCATCAGGTTACGAGCCGCCAGGCGAGTGGATGGCCGCAGCCGGTCTCCGGCGGGAGCGGCGGTCGTGCCCACGACGGACCCGGGACAGGAAGCATTTGATCCTGATCGAAAAACCGACTCCGTGTCGGGCTGCTCTACGGCGGGTCATACCATCGCGTCAGCATGTTGGTTTCGCAGCGGAAGTGGGTGCCATGAGCACGCAGGTCGAGACGTTGGAATTCCAGGCCGAAGCACGCCAGCTCCTGTCGTTGGTGGTCCATTCGATCTATTCGAACAA
>DASXRQ010000067.1:0-2289 GCA_036506495.1 Micromonosporaceae bacterium
GCGGCCGGTGAACCGGGGGAAGCGCAGCGCGAGCCCGGCCGCGTCCTTGACCTGTCCCCAGCCCGTCGTGTGGTTGGGAGAGGGGGTCAGCTCGGCGGCCAGCACCTCGATCACCATGCCCGGCTCGAACCACACGTCGGCCGGCTGACGCGCGTCAACCCGCGCCGGTCGATCGGCGCGAGCCAACGGCGCCAGCCGGTCCGGCAGCGCGGCCAGCTCGGTGTCGCTGAAGCCGGTCCCGCACTTGCATATCGTGGGGAAGCTGTCGGTTGCCGGGTCGTAGGTCGCCAGCAGCAGCGCGCCGTAGACGCCCCGGCGCCGGCCCCGTCCGAACAGGGCGCCGACCACGACGAGGTCGAGGGTGTCACTGAGCTCGGTCCGGTAGTCGCGCTTGAGTTTGATCCACTGCCAGCCGCGCGCGCCGGCCTGGTATCCCGACGACGGCGCCAGCGACTTGCACACCAGGCCCTCGCAGCCGTCGGTGACGGCCCGCTCGAAGGCGGCTTCCAACGCCGGCGCGTCGCCGGCCCGGGCCGAGGTGGCCAACCGCAGCTGGGCCGAGGCGTCGATCGCCTCGGCCAGCCGGGCCCGCCGCTGCGGGTAGGGCAGCCGGGTCAGGTCGTCGCCGTCGGCGTAGAGCAGATCGAAGCAGAACAGGCTGACCGGCACGTCGCGGGCGGCCTCGGCGATGCCGTGCTTGCGGCGCCGGTACATCACCTCCTGGAACGGTCGCAGCTCGCCGCTGACCGGGTCGGCGGCGACCACCTCCCCCTCGAGGATGGCCGCTCGCGGCCGCAGCCCGCCGGCGAGCAGCCGCACCACGTCGGGAAACTGGTCGGACACCCGCTCCAGCCGCCGGGTGAACAGCTCCACCTGCCCGTCGGCGGTGCGGTGCGCCTGAATGCGCATCCCGTCGTACTTGTACTCGGCGGCGCAGTTGCCGCCGAGCCTGGCGAGAATCTCCGCGGCGTCGGACAGACGCTGCGCGAGCATCGCCCGGATCGGGTTACCCGGGCGGACGTCCAGCCGCTCCACCGCGGCCAACCCGCCGGCGGCCAGCGTCGCGGCGACCAGGCCGAGGTCGCAGCAGATGTTGTACCCGCGCTCGAGGACCGGCCGGGCGGCGCGGCCGCCCGCATACACCTGGGCCAACGCGTCCAAGATCGTTGGCGTGCCGATTCCCAGCCGCAGCGTGCCGGTGACCAGACGCAGCAGGTAGCGGGCCTCCAGCGGGGTGGCCGCCCGCAACAGCTCGACGAGCAATGCGAGCTTCTGCGTCTGTGAGCCCGGCCCCGCCGAGGCCGCGATCGCGTGCAGGGTGTCGACGACGCGGCCGACCTCCAGCGTCGCCGGACGCGCCGCGGCGGAGTCCGCGAGCAACTGCTCCGCGACCTGACCCAGGTCGCCGGTATCCCGCAGCACTGCCAGCACACGCTCGCCGGAGGCGCCGGCGGCCTCGGCCAGCGCCCGAGCGGCGAGCTTCTCCGCGAGGCCGAGCTGGATGCCGGCGAACTCGGGCGCGATCTGCGCCTGGCACAGGTAGCAGATCGCCGGGAGCAGCTCCGCCGGGGTCTGGGCAAGCAGTGCCGCGAGGCGTTCGATGAGCTGCAGGCGGCCGGTGGCGCGCTCCAGGTCCCGGTACGTCTCCGCCACGGTCTCGTACCGCACGGCGTCCCCTCACACAGGTGGCCGACGACCCCGGCGGCCGCCGTCACCCGAAGGGTATGCATCCCGCGGCCCAGCCGCGCCAGTCCGTCCGCGCCCGAGATCGGCCTGGTCTCGATGAGGTCCGCGACGGACACGGTCCGAGAAGCGACCGCTGTTCAGCCGTTCCGGCACGGCCACCGAAGTCACCCATGGCGGATGAGGCCGGGATGAACAGCACGCGGTGCACTGGGAGAAGGGAAGTTGACCTCTAACGCCGCCGACGCGGTCGGCGCCGATGCGGAAGGGTACTGAGGTGTTCGACAATAACGGCTCGTTCCTGCTGGCGCTCTTCGAGTTCTTCATCTTCTTCGCCTGGTTCATGTCCCTGTTCTGGGTCTTCGGGGACCTCTTCCGGAGCAAGGACATCGGCGCCGTGGCCAAGACGTTGTGGGCCCTGTTCCTGATCGTCCTACCGATCCTCGGCGTGTTGATCTATCTGATCGTCCGCGGCGGTGGCATGACCGAGCGCACGGTCGCCGCCCAGGCCGAGGCGCAGAAGCGGCAGGATGCCTACATCAGGTCGGTCGCGACGCCGAACGGAGGTACGGGTACTGTCACCGATGAGATCGCGTCGGCGAAGGC
>DASXRQ010000068.1:0-4119 GCA_036506495.1 Micromonosporaceae bacterium
AGGGAACCACATGTCGACCGACTCGCTAGCCGGCCTGGCCATGCCCCGCGATCCCCACGCGCGGCACTTCCTCGAGGTCAAGGACCTCACGGTTCGCTTCGAGACCGACGACGGCATCGTGCAGGCCGTCACCGACTCCAGCTTCAGCGTCGACACGGGCCGGACCCTCGGCATCGTCGGCGAGTCCGGCTCGGGCAAGAGCGTGACGTCGCTGGCTGTACTCGGCCTGCACCGCACCCGGAGCAACGCGAAGGTGACCGGCGAGATCTGGCTCGAGGACGACGAGTTGATCCGGGCCAGCGACGAAGAGGTACGCAAGCTGCGCGGCGACAAGATGGCGATGATCTTCCAAGACCCGCTGAGCGCGATGCACCCGTACTTCACGGTCGGCTCGCAGATCGTCGAGGCGTACCGGGTCCACCACGGCGGCAACAAGAAGGTGGCCCGCGAGCGCGCGATCGACATGCTCGCCCGGGTGGGGATCCCGCAGCCGGCCCGGCGCTTCAACGACTACGCCCACCAGTTCTCGGGTGGCATGCGGCAGCGCGCGATGATCGCGATGGCCCTGGTCAACGACCCGAAGCTGCTGATCGCCGACGAGCCCACCACGGCGCTCGACGTCACCGTGCAGGCCCAGATCCTGGACCTGATCCGGGACCTGCAGCAGGAGTTCGGCTCCGCGGTCATCATGATCACCCATGACTTGGGCGTGGTGGCCGAGCTCGCCGACGACGTGCTCGTGATGTACGGCGGCAAGATCGTCGAGCAGGGCCCGGCCAACGACGTGTTCCGTAACCCCCAGCACCCGTACACCTGGGGTCTGCTCGGGTCCATGCCGCGCCTCGACCGCGAGGTGCGCGATCGCCTCAACCCGATCAAGGGTTCGCCACCGAGCCTCATCAACCTGCCCTCGGGCTGCGCTTTCCATCCGCGCTGTCCCTACGCGGGTCTCAACGGCGATCGGTCCTACACCGAGGTGCCGGAGCTGCGCGGGGGCGTGCACGCGGTCGCTTGCCACCTGCCGGCCGAGGAGCGCCGGCGGATCTTCCAGCAGGAAGTGTTCCCCAACCTGTGAGCGGGAGAGATGACATGAGCGACCGAGTTGGCGCGGCGGCGTCTAGCCCTGCGCTTCGCGGAGGGAAGACGTCGCCCGTCGGCGCCGCACGAGGGAGCGGATCATCAGCATGAGCGAGAACCTGCTCGAGGCGACTGGCCTGCAGAAGCACTTCCCGATCACCAAGGGACTCTTGAAGCGGCAGGTCGGCGCCGTACGCGCGGTCGACGGCATCGACGTGTCCGTGCGCGCGGGCGAGACGCTCGGCCTGGTCGGCGAGTCGGGCTGCGGTAAGTCGACCGCCGGCCGGCTCTTCACCCGCATCCTGGAGCCCACCGGCGGGAAGATCATCTTCGAGGGCAGGGACATCACGCATCTGTCCTTCAACGCGATGCGGCCGCTGCGCCGGGACGTACAGATGATCTTTCAGGACCCGTACTCGTCACTGAATCCGCGGCACACGGTCGGTTCCATCATCGCCGCGCCCCTGCAGATCCAGAACGTACCGACGCCGCAGGGCGTCAAGAGGGCCGTGCAGGACCTGCTGAAGCTGGTCGGCCTCAGCCCGGAGCACTACAACCGGTACCCGCACGAGTTCTCCGGCGGCCAGCGGCAGCGCATCGGCGTCGCCCGGGCGCTCGCGTTGCGGCCCAAGCTGATCGTCGCCGACGAGCCCGTGTCCGCGCTGGACGTGTCGATCCAGGCCCAGGTCGTGAACCTGCTCGACGACATCCAGCGCGAGTTCGACCTGACGTTCGTGTTCATCGCCCACGACCTGTCCGTGGTGCGGCACATCTCCGACCGGGTCGCGGTCATGTACCTCGGCAAGATCGTGGAGATCGCCGAACGTGACACGCTGTACGCCAACCCTCGGCACCCGTACACGGTGGCTCTTATGTCCGCGGTGCCGGTGCCCGACCCGACCCGGCGCGATCGCGCTCAGCGTGAGCGGGTCCTGCTGAGCGGCGACGTGCCGAGTCCGATCAACCCGCCCTCGGGCTGCCGGTTCCGCACCCGGTGCTGGAAGGCGCAGGACATCTGCGCGACGGAAGAACCGCCGCTGGTGCCCCGCCTCGACGACCCGGAGTCGCACCAGACCGCGTGCCACTTCCCGATCGTCGAAGGCGAGGTCATCGCAGGCCGGCGCCCGGCCGGAGCGCCGGCTCCGGTCTAGCTCCAGTTCACCTGCGGCGACCGATAGAAGTCGACGCCCTGCAGCGTCCACCGTGGACCGTAGGCGCCGAGCCGGGCGCGGAACGACCCCCAGTCGTGCGTGGCGACCGGCGACCAGCCCAGCTCCGCGATCGCGGCGAGCCGGGGGAACGCCATGAACTCGATGTCGTCCAGCTTGCGCAGGGTTTCCGACCATAGCGGCGCCTCGACCCCGAGCACGGCCGACTCCGGTACGCCGGTGACGAGCGTTCCGGGGTCCCAGTCGTACGAGGTCCGGACCTCGATGAAGCCCGCCCAGTCCAGGCCGAGCGGGGTGTTCGCGTCGTACTTCATGTCCAGGTACGCCTTGTTGGCCGGCGACATGACCACCTTGGTGCCGCGGGCGGCCGCCGCGGCCACGGTCGGGTTCGTGGTGACGGTGTCCCAGTACTGGGCGACGGCCGTGCTGGCGGCGGGAGCCTTGGCGATCTCGTTCCAGCCGTACGCGGTCTTGCCGTACTTGGCGACGATCGGCAGCACCCGCTGCTCGAACGTGAGGTAGTCGGCGTCCGTGGTGGCATGCGCCTCGTCACCGCCGATGTGGATGTACGGCCCGGGCGTCATGGCCGCGAGCTCGCGGATCACATCTTCCACGAAGCGGTACGTCGTGGGCGACGAGATGCATAGCGAGCTGTAGCCGACCGCCGTGTCGGTCCGCGGCGGAGGAGCGATCCCGTCGCAGGTCAGCTCCGGGTACGCCACCTGCGCGGCGTTGACGTGCCCGGGCATGTCGATCTCCGGCACGATCGTCACGTACCGCGCGGCCGCGTACCGGACCAGGTCGCGGTAGTCGGACTTGGTCAGGTAGCCGCCGCCGACGCCGTCCACGCCCGTCCCGGGAGCGCCGCCGACCGTGGTCAGCCGTGGCCAGCTGTCGATCTGGATCCGCCAGCCCTGGTCGTCCGCGAGGTGCAGGTGCAGGTAGTTGATTTTGAAGCGGCTGATCTCGTCGATGTAGGCCTTGATCTCGTCCGGGGTGTGGAAGTGTCGGGCCTCGTCCAGCATCGCGCCGCGGTAGGCGAACCGCGGGTAGTCCAGGATCGTGCCGCCCGGCACCGTCCACACGCGACGCTGTGGGGTGACCGCGTCGATCTCGACCGGGAGCAACTGGCGCAAGGTCTGCGTGCCGGCGAACAAGCCGGCGGGCGTGTTCGCCCGGATCGTCACCGCTTTCCGGTCGACGGAGAGGCGGTAACCTTCGTCGCCGAGCAGCGGCTCGGCCGGCCCGAGCACGAGCGAGATGGTCGGCAGGGCGTGCGGCGCGATCGGCACGACGGGCAGCGCATATCCGGTGGCCGGGCGCAGCGCTCGGGCGAGTCGATCGCCGACGGCGCGGGCGCCGCCGGCCGCCCGGACGAGGGTGCGTGGGCCAAGGCGGAACGCGGCGTCCGCCTGCGGATGAACCTCGACCGGCGCGGGGATGACGCTGTTCAGAGTGGGGCTAATGGGGGTGGCTTCGGCGGCCCCGGCGACGGCGACCGTCGGCAGGCCGAGGGCCGCGACCACGACGACTCTGGACAAAAGGGCTCTACGCATCCATCGACGCTACATAAAATGACGTCGATCGGTAAAGGTTACTGACCGGTCAGCCATCGGGGCGGTTGAGGATGCCGACGACGATCGTATGTATGGCGTCCAGGTCGGCGTCGTCCTTGAGTGGCGCCCGACCGCCGGTCACGACGTACCACTCGGCCGCGTCCTTGTACTGCACGCGGACCGTGACCGTACCGTCGGCGAACTCCGTGCGCAGCGTCAGGTCGCCGGTGATGACGCCGACCTCGTCGGTCATCACCCCGCCCGGCCCGGCCGTGATGTCCGTGGTCTTCTCGGAGGGCATCAGCACTTCTCCAGCA
>DASXRQ010000069.1:0-25420 GCA_036506495.1 Micromonosporaceae bacterium
GCGGGTGCAGGCCCGCCGCGAGGCCGACACGCTGCGCGCCGACGCCGAGCGCGAGACCAAGCAGCTGCGTACCGTCACGGCGCACGAGGTGGCCGAGCTGAAGTCCACCGTGGAGCGCGAGGTCGCGTCCCTCCGTGCGACGGCCGAACGGGAGATCACCCAGCTGCGGGCCAAGGCGGCCCGCGAGGCCGAGGAGAAGCGGGCCGAGGCCACCAAGATCCTTGCCGATGCCCGCGACAAGCGCGACAAGGATCTGCAGGCGCTCCAGCTGGAGATCGCCGAGCGACGTGAGAAGGCCGAGCGGGAAGAGTCCCAGCGGCACGCCACCCAGGTCGCCGCGACCCAGAAGCTGGTCGCCGAGGCCGAGCAGCGGGCACGCGCCGCCGAGGACCGGGCGAAGGAGATCGAGCAGCGGGCCGAGGCGCGTCGCATCGAGTCCGAGCGCCACGCGACCGAGACGGTCGACAGGGCCAAGGCGCTGGCCGACAAGACCCTCAACGAGGCTCGGGCCGAGGCGCACCGCCTGGTCTCCGAGGCCCGCGGCGAGGCCGAGCTGACGACCAACACGGCCCGCCGCGAGGTCGACGAGCTGACCCGACAGAAGGACGCCGTCACCACTCAGCTGGGCCAGATGCTCTCCGGCCTGGCCGGCATCATGCCGACGGTCGCCCCGCCGGCCGCGGCGAAGTCCGAAGCCAAGAAGGGCAAGCCCACCGACGAGTCCGACGAGTCCGACGAGCCGGTCGGGGCCTCCGCCTCGAGCTGACTCAGCGACCCCGGAGAGCCACACCGCCGATCCGGGTTCGCCGGTAGCAGCGGGCAGGTCCGCCCTCGGGTGCTGCGGGGTGGCCGTGGGAACGGGTCTACAGCTGACATATGAGCACGAGATATGCACGTCCCGTCACGCCGGTGGGTATCCGCGCGTGACGGGACGATGCGTGTGAGGATGGTGCCATGTCGCACGGCGGGGATTTCTTTGCTCTGGGTGAGGCCGCGGGGGCGGAGCCGACCTTCGAGATCGGCGTCCGCGGCTACCAGCGCAAGCAGGTCGACCGGTACGTCCATCAAATCGAGGCAGAGGTCGCCGCGCTCGTCGCCGAGCGCGATCAGGCGTACGCCCAGATTCAGGCCCTGGCCGGGCAGGTCCAACAGCTTCAGGTAGAGCTTTCCGAACAGAAACGCCGGGCGGGCGTCGGAGAGAAGGCCTCGTTCCGGCATCTCGGCCCGATCGTCGAGCAGATCTTGACTCTCGCGGAACAGCAGGCGGAAGAGATCCGCAAGTCGGCGAGTCAGGACATCGTTGACCGCCATGCCGCGGCCGAGCACATCATCGCGGAAGCCCGAGCGGAAGCCGAGCGGATCGTCGAGGAAGCCAGGGCGAAGGCCGCGGACGGGATCAGGGACTTCGAGATCGCACTGGCCGCGCGGCGGTCCGAGGAGGCACAGGCCGACGAGGAGCGGCGAGCGGCGTTTCGGGCCGAGCTCGCCGCGACCGAGGAGCACATCGCGAAGCTGCGCGCCGAGGCCGACGACGCGGTCGACGCGGCCCGGCAGGAGGCCAGGCGCATCAACGAGGCCACGGTCGCCCACGTCGAGCGGACCCGGGCGGAGACCGAGGCGTGGGCCAACGCGGCCCGCGGCCGGGTGCACGAAGAGCTGACGCAGTGGCGGACCGCGACCGAGGAGAAGCTCGCCAAGGGGCGAGCCGACGCCGAACACCAGATCGCCGCCCAGCGCGCCGCCGCCGAGCAGGAGTGCGCAAACCTGCGGGTCGAGACCGCGCGGTGGGCGGATCAGCTGCGCGCCCACACGGACGAGCGCATCGCCGAGGCCCAGCGGCTCCTCGCGGCTCAGCTCGAAGACGGTGAGCGGCAGCTGGAATCGAGCCAGCAGCAGATCGCCTCCGCACATCAGGAGATTGCGGACGTTGGCGAGCGGCGCGCCGAGGCCCACCGTGAGCTCGCGGCCGCGCGGGCGCAGCTGGCGGAGGTGCAGCAGGAGGCCGTCGCGGCGACGCATGAGCGCGGCCGGCTGCGCGAGGGCCTGGCGGAGGTCACCCAGCAGCTCGCCGTCGAGCGCCAGCAGCTCGCCGACACCCGGCGCGCCGCGAAGGACGCCGAGCGGCGCCTCTCCGAGCTCCGCGCGGAGGCCGACCGGGAGGGCGAGGCCGCGGCCGGGTCGACGCAACCGGCAGAGTCGGCCGACGCCGACGTGGCCGATGAGGCGGCAGTGGCCGAGGTCGACCAGCCGGCGACGGCCGAGCCCGACGAGACCGATTCCGACGCCACCGTGAAGGTCGGCGCCGAGCGCCGCAAGTAGCCGCACCGCCCGCCCTCGCCCACCGATTTCGGTGCATCCGACAATCGGTAAGATGATCGGTATGGCGAAGGACAAGGTAACGGTGACGATCGACCGGGACGTGCTGGCTGCGCTGGACGCCGAGGCCGCGGAGGCGGGCCTGAATCGATCGCAGTATGTGGAAGCGGCGCTGACCCGCGAGTTCCACCGCCGACGGCTCGCGAAGGTGACGCCGCCCGCCGCGCCCGCTCCCGAGTTCGCCGACCCGGCCACGCCCGAAGGCCTGCGGGCGCTGCTCGACTGGCAGCGGGACACCGCGACGTGAACCGGGGCGAGGTCTGGCAGTCGGACACCGGCGCGCTGCGGCTGATCGTGTCGCCGGCCCTGTACAACGCCAGCGAGCTGCGGCGCGTGGTGTCCTGCCAGATCGGCGAGCCGCCCGCCACGTTCGAGCCGTACGCCGTGCCCACTCGCTGGGGCACCGTGTTCGTGGACCTGATCGCCACGACGCCTCGCACGTGGCTGAGCAAGCCCGTCGGACGGATCGCCGACGAGGAGTTGTCCACAGTGGATCGCTATCTTCGCTTCCTCGTCGGTCAACTGTCCGTGTAGCCGCGGATCTCGCGACCGGTCAGGCGACGAGCAGCTCGGCCGTCACGCCCAGCCGGCTCAGCTGGGCCGCGATCTCCTCCCGGTAGGCCGGGTTGGTGATGACGACCGCCCGCGGCTTGATCTCCGCGAGGGTGTCCGGTGGGTCGACCCGGTACGCCGTGACCGGCAGGAACCGGCCCCACTTGCGGGGATTCACGTCAACGACGGCCGCGAGGCAGCGGTCCGGATCGGCCAGCGTCAGGAACTGCACCCCCCGCGAGCCGGCGCCCCACAGCACGGGCCGGGCGCCATCGGCCGCCAGGGCCGCGATCCGCTCCCGCCACATCGCGCGTTCGGCGTGATGCCGGGCGGCGAAGCCGTGGACGGCGGCCAGCTGCCGATCCCGCTCGGCGAGGCCCGGCAGCGGCCCGTCCGCGATGCGCGGCTCGCCGTCCCGGTTGGCCGAGATCTCGATGAAGCGGAACATCCCCGAGAACAGCGTGCCGCCGTCCTCGACCCGCCAGCCCGCCCGCTCGACGATGCGCCGCAACGGGTACGCGTCGAAGTAGGACACGTGCGGGTAGATGACCTCCCAGCCGGCCGTGGACAGGTCGTACCCCGCGTCCGGAACCTCCAGGTAGCCGAAGACCGGGCGGCCGGCGGCGCGTTCGCGCAGGTCGACGAGCAGCTCGTACGGGTCGGCCACGTGCTCGTACCAGTGCCGCGAGGTGACGAGGTCGAACTCCGGCAGAGCCGGCCCGCGGGGCGAATATCCACTGTGGAAGGTGGCACCGGACGGGTCCGGGCCGGTCGGGCCGGCGTACATCGCGTCGTAGCCGACGCCGGTGCACCCGGCCACGTGGCACAGCTCGCGCAGGAACTCGCCCTGGCCGCAGCCGATGTCGAGCAGCCGTTTGCCGCCCAGGGCGTACCGCTTCGCGAGGTGGGTGACCAGCTCCGCGGAGAACGCCTGGAACGCCGGCGAGTGATGCAGGTTCGTGTCCATCGTGGTGTCGTACACCATGACGGCGGGGTCGAACGCCACGTTGCGCACGTACGCGCAGCTGGGGCAGTAGGCGAGCACCATGCGCCCGACCGGGCTGGCGGCCGCCTCCGTCGCGTCGGCCCAGTGCACCCCGCAGAGCACCGGAATGTCGCCGAGGTCGGCGAACGGCACCATCGTCGCCTCCGCGCAGGCGTCGCAGGGCCGGTTCAGACCCATCGGAGGACCGCCTTGCGGCAGACGAACCCCTCGGCGTACCGCGAGCGGCACTCCATCCCGCGCAGCCGGGCGAGGCCGAGGAAGATCTCGTCGTCCCACCAGTCGCGGGCCTTCTGCGACGGGAAGCAGGCGTGCAGCAACTCCACCTTGCGCCGGGCCAGTTCCGGGTCGAGCGGGACGTAGAGGTTGGGGCGGCCGAGGTCGCCGTCCCACTTGGGGATCTCGTAGTGCAGGGCGAGTGCCCTGCGGAACACCGTCGGCGCCAGCTCCCCGACGAGGCGGTGGTCCTGGTGGGCGTCGTCGGTCGTGGGGCACAGCACCAGGTCGGGGTCGAGGACCGCGGCGGCGTCGTGCAGCCACTGCTTGACGCTCCCCCAGTGCGCGGGCAACCTACCGTCGGGCAGGTCGTGCAGCGCGAACGTCAGCCGAGCCCCGGGCAGGAACGCCGCGGCCGCGGCGCGGGCCTCCGCGTGGCGCTCCGCGGAGCCGGTGAACAGGACGTAGTGGACGCGCAGGCCGGGGCGTGCGGCCGCCGCGGAGAGCAGCAGGCCACCGGCGGCGATCTCGACGTCGTCCGGATGCGCGCCGAGCGCCACGACGGACCGGATTCCGGACAGCTCCAGCATCACCGCGGAATGGCCACGACCGGTACGCGAGCGGCCGAGCCCCGGCCGTTCGGCCGCGCGATCCCGGTGTCCGCCCGAGCGGCCAGCGATGCCGCCGGCGGATCGCTGCGCAGCGGATCCCAGAGCATCCACGGACACTGTCCCTTGTGGAACATCTCCTCCAGCTCGGCACGGTCCTTGAACGTGTCGGCCGCACGCCAGAACCCGGTATACCGGTGCGCCATCAGCCTGCCGTCGGCGAGCACCCGCCCGAACGCGTGCGGCATCAGGTCCTCGCCCTCGCGCAGCGCGTCAAAGATCTCCGGGCGCAGCACGAAGTAGCCGCCGTTCTCCCACTGCATCAGGTCGGCGACCGCGCGGACCCCGGTCACCCGGCCGGCGCCGTCCATCTCGACGACATGGTGGGTGGAGACCGGCGGGACGGCCAGCATGCTCGCCACCGAGTCGCTGCCGCGGAACGCCTCGATCATGTCGTCCAGTGGCGCGTCGGTGAGCGTGTCGGCGTAGTTGGCGAGGAACATCTCCTCCCGCTCGACGTGGGCGCGCACCCGCATGAGCCGCTCACCGATCGTCGACGTCAACCCGGTATCGATGAACGTCACGGTCCAGTCGGTGATGTCCGTGCTGTGCATGCGCACATCGCGGCCGCCGGCCGTTCCGCCGGCCACGAGCGTGAAGTCGTTCGACTGCGTCTCGTCGTACCGGAGGAAGTACTCCTTGACGGCGGCCGCGCCGTAGCCGAGGCAGAGGATGAACTCCGTGTGACCGAAGTGCGCGTAATAGCGCATGACATGCCAGAGGAGCGGCCGGTCTCCGATCATGTTCATCGGCTTCGGTGCGCTGGTCGCGTGCTCCCGCATGCGCATGCCGAGGCCGCCACAGAACAGCACCACCTTCATGCGCGCACCACCTCGAGCGACGGGATGGGGAACACGAGGCGGCCGCCCCAGTCGGCGAGGTACCCCAGCTGGTCGACGAGCTCCGCGCGCAGGTTCCACGGCAGCACCAGCACGTAGTCCGGCTGGTCCGCCGCGATGCGGTCGGGGTGGTGGATCGGGATGTGCGTACCGGGCAGGAACTTGCCCTGTTTATGCGGGCTGCGATCCACCGTGTACGCGAGCAGGTCGGACCGGATGCCGCAGTGGTTGAGCAGCGTGTTGCCCTTGCCGGGTGCGCCGTACCCGACGACGGTCCGACCGTCAGCGCGCGCCGCGACCAGAAAGCTGAGCAGGTCCCTCTTGATCGCGAACACCGCCTGGGCGAAGCCGGCGTGTCCGAAGACCGTGTCGAGCCCGGCCGTGGCCTCGGCCTCCAGCACCTCCTTGACGGCCGCGGATGGCTCGCCCGCCGACTCGGCGGGCCGGGCGTGCACCCGCAGCGACCCGCCATGTGTGCCGAGCTCCTCGACGTCGACGACGGCCAGCCCACCGGTGGCCAGCGCCCGCGAGGCGGTACGCAGCGTCAGGTACTGATAGTGCTCGTGGTAGATGGTGTCGTACTGCCGGCGCTCGATCAGCCGCAGCAGGTGCGGGAACTCCAGGGTCACCAGCCCGGAGGGCTTGACGAGCGCGGCCAAGCCGGCGGTGAAGCCGCGGATATCCGGCACGTGGGCGTACACGTTGTTCGCGACCACGAGGTCGGCCCGGCCGTAGCGCTCGGCGATCTCCTCGCCGGTCCCGGCCGACAGGAACTTCACCTCGGTCCGCACGCCCCGGGCCCGCGCGGCGGCCGCGACGTTCCCGGCGGGTTCGACCCCCAGCACGGGTACGCCGGCGTCGACGAAGTGCTGCAGCAGGTACCCGTCGTTGCTCGCCACCTCGGCGACGAGCGAGTCGGGGCCGAGGTCGAGCCGCTCGGTCATCGCGGCCGCGTACCGCCGGGCGTGGGCCACCCAGGAGTCGGAGTACGACGAGAAGTACGCGTAGTCCGAGAAGATCTCTTCGCCCGGCACGTACGCGGGCAGCTGGACGAGCAGGCAGCTCGCGCAGATCCGCACGTGCAGCGGGTAGAAGGTCTCCGGCCGGTCCAGCTGTTCGGCGGCCAGGTAGCTCTCGCACAGCGGTGACATGCCGAGATCCACAAACGTGTCGGTGAGCTCCGCGTCGCAGAGCCGGCAGATCGCCGCGGTCATCGAACCCCCCAGAGCGGCAGCGGCGGACGCCCGAAACTTACTTGTCCGGCCCCGCCCTGGTCCCCGGCGCGTCGGGTATCCGTCAGTCGCCCCAGGCGTCAACCCGCGCCTGCGTACAGTACCCGCGTCCCCCCTCCTGACCTGATCATGGAGCCTGTATGCGCGTCTTGGTCACCGGCCACCTGGGATATCTCGGCAGCGTGCTCGTGCCGAAGCTGACCGCCGCGGGGCACGACGTGATCGGGTTGGATACCGGCTTCTTCGCCGACTGCACGCTCGGCCCGCCTCCGCCCACCGTGCCGACGGTGCGCGCCGACCTGCGGGAGGTGACCCCGGCGACGGTGGCCGAGGTCCGGCCGGACGCGGTGCTGCACCTCGCGGCGCTCTGCAACGATCCGCTCGGCAACCTCGACCCCGAGCTCACCTACGACATCAACCACCGGGCCACGGTGCGCCTGGCGAGGGCGGCCAAGGCCGCCGGCGCGGCACGGTTCCTGTTCTCCTCCTCGTGCAGCCTCTACGGGGCCGGCCTGGACGACCGCCCGCTCGACGAGGACGCGGGCTTCGCCCCGGTGACCCCGTACGGCGAGTCGAAGATTCGCTCGGAACAGGACCTCCTCCCGCTCGCCGACGACGACTTCTCCCCGATCTTCCTGCGCAACGCCACGGCGTACGGCTTCTCGCCGCGGCTGCGCGGCGACCTCGTCGTCAACGACCTGGTCGGCCACGCGCTGCTCGCCGGCGAGGTCCGGCTGCGCAGCGACGGCATGGCCTGGCGGCCGCTGGTCCACGCCGACGACATCGCGGCGGCGTTCCTCGCGCTGCTCGAGGCGCCGCACGAGATCGTGCACGGCCGGGCGTTCAACGTCGGCCACACCGGCGAGAACTACCTCATCCGCGACGTCGCGGAGCTGGTCCGCGAGGTGGTCGGCGGCACGGTCACCTACGCCGATGGGGCCGGTGCCGATGCCCGCAACTACCGGGTCTCATGCGACCGCATAGCGCGGGAGGTGCCGACCTTCCGTCCGCAGTGGACACTGCGCAAGGGGATCGAGCAGTTGGCTGAGGCGTACGAGCGGCACGGTCTAACGCTCGACGCGCTGATGGGCGAGCGGCACCAGCGGCTCCGGCGCATCGACGCGCTGCGCGCGGCTCACGCCATCGACGACACGTTGCGCTGGACGGAGGCCTCGTGACCGGCACGTTGGTCGAGGACACCACGCTCGACCTGCGGGTCGGCGATGTCGTCGAGGTCCGTAGCGAGGCGGAGATCCTGGCCACCCTCGACGAGCGCGGCGAGCTCGAGTCGCTGCCGTTCATGCCCGAGATGCTGCGGTACTGCGGACAGCGGTTGACCGTTTACAAGGTGGCCCACAAGCTCTGCGACACGATGACCCGATCCGGCATCCGTCGGATGGAGAACGCCGTCCACCTCACCGGTGTCCGCTGTGACGGTGGCGGGCACGGCGGTTGCCAGGCGGCCTGCCTCGTCTACTGGAAGCACGCGTGGCTGCGCAAGGTGGACCCCGCGGTGGACGGTGCCGCACCCACGGAGCCGGTGGCGGACGCTCCCGACCTCCTGCCGCTCCTCATGATCGCCAGCCGGCGCCCGCCGGACGAGGACGGCACCGAGCGCCACCGGTGCCAGGCCACCGAGCTGCTGCGTGCGGCGCCCGAGGTGCTGCCCCTGCGCGACGTGCGGCAGTTCACGGCGGACGTCCGGACTGGCAACGCCGGCCTGTTCTGGACGCTGCGGACCATCTTCGTGGGGCTCTACAACCGCGCCCAGAGCGCCAGCGGGCGCATCCTGCCGCGCTGGCTGCGGTTCCGCGGTGGGCGGCAGTGGGGCTATCTGCGCGGCACCGCGGCGCAGACACCGGTCGTGAAGACCGGCCTGCACCCGGGCGACCTGGTCCGGGTCCGATCGCGACGGGAGATCGAGCCGACCCTAAACGCCAACCTGCTCAACCGTGGCATGGGCTTCGACAACGAGATGGCCCGGTTCTGTGGGCGTACCGCCCGCGTGGCCCGCCGCATCGACCACATCATCGACGAGCGGACCGGGCGGATGCTGCAGATGCGCAACCCCTGCATCGTGCTCGACGGGGTCGTGTGCGAGGGGGCGTACAACGCGAACTGCCCGCGGGCCATCACGCCGTACTGGCGGGAGGCGTGGCTCGACAAGATCGATGACCCTAGCCCGCGACCTGCTGGTAGACGCGGAGGTAGTCCACCTCGAGCTGGCGGGTGAGGGTGGGGTCGGTCAGCCCCACGTTCCACCGTCGCTGCCAGTTGTTGTCGACCATCATGTGCAGGATGATCTGCATCGGCCCGCTCTCGATCGCGCTCGCATTCGAGAACTGGGCGCATTTCTTGCCGTCGATGTACCACGCGATGTGGTCGGGCTCCCAGTCCACGCCCATCCGGACGAAGCCCTTGGAGTAGTCCTTCGCCGCGCAGGCGCCGTTGTTGTGCTTGCCGCTGTTGGCGTTGTACGCCTGGGCTCTGTCGTTGTAGCTGTAGGTCATGAACATGGTGGTGGGATCGTCGCCGAGCAGCTCCAAGATGTCGATCTCGGATCGGTAGTTGTAGCTCGGGTCAGCGGGCAGCATCCAGAACGCCGTGAAGAAACCCTGTGTCGCCGGGAACTTGATGCGTGCCTCAACGTAGCCGTAGGTGAACTTAAAGAGATAGTTGGATCCGTTGTCGGCCCGGGGCCGCGCGGTCGACAACAGGCCCGCCTTGTAGGTGCAGCTCCCGTTCTGGCACGCGGACGACGGATACGGCGGCGAGCGCGGCGCGGCGATCAGCTTAGCCGTGCCGTTGGAGACGACGACCTGCGACGGCTGGTAGTGCTCGCGCCCGTTGTTGAACGTCGACGTGCAGTCGCCGGTGTTCCAATCGAAGCAGGGCGTGAGCTTGCGGTGGTCGTAGTCGCTGCCGTTGAACTCCTCGCTGAACGCGACCTTCCACTGCTTGCCGGCCGCCGCCGCCACGGGAGGCTTCCCCGGAGAGGTGGGCGAGGCTCCGGTCGGAGAGGCGCCCGCGGATGAGCGCGTGCTGGGAGAGGGCACGGCGGAGCCAAGCGCCGCGAACGCGCTTGGTGACGCCGACGGCTGGCGCGGCGTTGGCACGCCGCTGGCTGAATCCGACCGCGCACCGCTCGAGGGCGACTCCGGGCCTAGGGAAGTCGCGCCAGGACGCGAAACGATGCCGTACGCCGCGGCGCCCGTCAAAAGCGCCACGACGGTGGCGGCGGCCGTCCAGCCCAGCACGCGCGGCCAGCGCCGCGTAACCCTCTGTGACTGTGAACCGATCGCGCTACGGCGCATCGCCGACGTTCGCCCCTCCCAGGCCAGCAAGCCGATGGCGACGCTAACAGGCGGCGGTCCTTGATCAGTTTCCACTTAAGGAAAACATATGGTGACGGCGTCGCGCCAAGGTGGGCGCGGCGAACGACCCTGTGCCGACGAACCCGTGGACCCGCTAGGCTGCGGGTCGTCGTTCCCACTCCGCTTATCCAGGGGAGCTAGTTGCCCGCGACAGGCCCAACGGATCGTCACCGACCGAACGCTGCGCGACGGCGCACGGTGCTTCGCGAGCTGCGTCGGCCGCGTGCGTGGGTGCTGGCCGGGCTCGTGCTCGTCCTCGTCTTCGCGGGCGTGAAGGTGACTTCCGAGTTCGGGGAATCGAGCAACGGCAACGCAGCCGGCACCGCGTGGAAGTCTTCGACGCCGGCGCCCTCGGCGGGATCGGCGTCGGCTTCGCCGTCGGCGGTGACCGGTTCGCCATCGCGGTCGACATCGCCGTCGCCGCGGCACACCGAGCGGCTGGGGGCCAGTCCACCGCCACCGGTCGAGAATTCGCGGGGCCGGTGCCCATTGCCCAAGTACCCGACGCCACGGTGCACGGGTGTACCGGCGGGGACCGCACTCAAGACCCTGGCACTCAATGTCGACAACGACGCGTACGCCGTCTACAAGGCCGGAGCGGTCATTGACGGCAGGCACATTCCCGGCCACCTCTTGATCAAAGCCCCGAACGTCACCGTGAAGAACAGCCAGATCGATGGCACCGTGATGAACGAGTTCGGTGGGCGGTACTACCCGTACACGATCATCGACTCCACGGTCGGGCCGGCCACCGGGTGCATTACGGCGCCCGGCCTGGGCTACGCCCACTACACCGCGAAGGGGGTCCGGGTCCGCGGGCATGACGATGGCTTCCGAGTGGACGCGCCCGGCGACGTCCGGATAGAGGACTCCTACGCCAAGCTGTGCTGGAACCCGCCCGCGGTGGCGCCGCCGGACGGTTCGCACTCGGGCGGCATCCAGGTCGACTGCCCGACACGGTGCGGCGACATCGTCTTCAGCCACAACACCGTCGACAACCGGCAACCCAACGCCAACTCCGGCATCACGATGCAATCGTTCGCCGGCAACATCGTCCACGGACCGGTCACCATCAGCCACAACCTCGTCGGCGGGGGTGGCTACGTGATGTGGCCATGGTGGTACGACCCGGCCGGGCCCGAGATCAAATACGAGATCCACAACAACCGGGTCATCAACAAGAGCTGGGCCTACGGTCCCGTCGACGCCAACGGCTCCTGCGCGCACCAAAACTGGTCCGGCAATACGCTCGTGACCATCGACGCCGATTACAACATCACGTCGACCGTGGGACCGCTGCCGTGCACCTAACAGGCAACGAGGCGTCGGGCGTCCCCCGGCAGCGTCGCAAATCCGTCAACGGCGTCCCGGCGCACAACTGGGCCGCATAGAATCGCTTCGCCTTGTTCCCCGAGCCAGGTGGAGTTCCTTCATGCGCGTTCTCGTCACCGGGCGCGGGATGCCCGGCTCCCGCACCGTGCGCTCGCTTGGCACGGCGCCGCAACCCGCGGTTCGGTCGGCGCTGAGAGCCGCCAGGTGACCACCTCAGACGTGTCGACGGAGTCGATCGGACGCCAGGCGGGTCGCGGGCTTCGATGGAGCCTCGCCGGCACGATCATCGGCAAGGCCGGCGGGTTCGTCATGGGGCTGGTGCTCGCCCGGTTGCTCGCGCCGGCCGACTTCGGCGTGTACGCGGTCGCGGTGGCGGCGATGGCGTTCGTCATGCACGTCAACGACGTCGGGCTCATCGCGGCCACCGTGCAGTGGCGCGGGCGGCTGGAGGACATGGCGCCGACGGCGGCGACGATGGCCGTGTCGTTCAGCGTGGTGATCTACGGGATCTTCTGGTTCGCCGCGCCGGCGATCGCCGGGATCGCGCACCTGCCTCAGGCCACGGGCCTCATCCGGCTGGTCACCGTCGTGATACTCGTCGACGGCGTGACCGCCGTACGCAGTGCCGCGCTCATGCGGACGTTCCGGCAGGACAAGCTGATCCGGGCGAACATCGCCGGTCTCGCGGCCAACGCGGGCGTGGCGATCGGCCTGGCCGCGTCGGGCGCCGGGCCGTACAGCTTCGCCGCCGGGGTCGTCGCGGGTGCCATCGTCACCGGTGTCCTGGTCTTCATCGGGGCCGGACTGCCGTGGCGGCTGGGAATCGACCCCTCAATCGCCCGCAGGCTGATGGCGTTCGGCATACCGCTGGCGGCGAGCCTCGGCATCGAGGCCGTCCTGCTCAACGCCGACTACATCATCATCGGTCATCTCGTCGGGGCCGATTCGCTGGGCTACTACCTGCTGGCGTTCAACATCTCCACGTGGGCGCTGGGCATCATCAGCAGCGCCGTGCGATATGTGTCGATCGCTGGTTTCTCTCGACTGTCGGAAGTGGACTCCGCCACGCTGTCGGCCGGCGTCCACCGCTCGATGCCTCTGTTGTTCACGGGCCTGGTACCCATCGTCGTGCTTACCGCCGCCCTCGCCTCGCCCCTCGTGACGACCCTGTACGGCGGCGAGTGGGCGCCGGCGGCGCCGGTGCTCCGCTTCCTCATGATTCTCACGGTGGTCCGCGTGCTGACGTCGTTCGCGCTGGACATCCTCATGGGCGCCGGTGCCACACGGTCGACGCTCTGGGTCAACCTGGGCTGGGCGGTCGCGCTGGTCCCGGCGCTCATCTTCGCCACCAGCCGCGACGGGATCCTCGGCGCGGCGATCGCGCACGCGATCGTGGGCGTACTGGTCGCCGCGCCGGTGACGGTCGTCGCGCTGCACCGCGTGGGCGTACGCCTGGGACCGGTCTTGCCCGCATTGGCGAGACCGGTGTTCGCGGGTGTCGTCGCGGGCGGGGCCACGCTGCTGGCGGAGCATGCGTCGGGCCCGCACCCGGTGGCACGGCTGTGCGTCGGGGGCACCGCCGGGCTATTGGTCTACGGCTCGCTGGCCATGACACCGGCCCAACTCCGCCAGTCAATCGGGCTCCTCCGGCGGGAGGAAGCGCATGCCGTCGAATGACGTCCTCGTCTCCGTCTGCCTGCCGGTACGCAACGGCGCGTCCACCCTGGAGCCGGTTGTCCGGTCGATCCTGGCGCAAGAACACGCCAACCTCGATCTGATCATCTCCGACAACGCGTCCACCGACGGCACCGAGGACCTGTGCCGTGCGCTCGCCGCCGCGGACGAGAGAATCGCCTATCACCGCCAGCCGGAGAACATCGGTCTCCTCAACAACTTCGTGGCCGCGATGCGGCTGGCCAACGGCACGTTCATCCGGTGGGTAGGAGACGACGACTGGCTCGCGCCGAACTGTTTGTCCCAGAGCCTTAAGGTCTTCGCCGCGGACGAGCGGCTGATCCTCGTCACGATGGGGATGGCCTTCGTCGGGGAGGACGGGGTGACCGAGGCTCGCGACTACAGCGGCGGCGCGTTGGCCTCCAATGACCCGATCGAGCGTTTCGCCGAGATGCTCCGCCTACTCAACGACAGCCACCTGTTGATCGATCCGTTGTACGGTCTGATGCGCCGCGAGGCGATCGCCTCGATTCCCCGCCGCAACATGCTCCGTGAGGATCAGATATTCGCCGCGAAGCTCGCCCTTGCGGGGCCGTGGGGGCATGTGCCCGAGGTGCTGGGTCGGCGCGGCTGGCGCGACGAGAGCCGTCCGGTTCTCGCGCGCCGGCTTGGCGTACCGGTCTGGACGGCCCGGGCGGCGACCACGTTGCAGGGCGTGGAACTGTTGCGCTGGGTGGGCCGGGCGGACCTCGACCCCGACCAGCGGCGCCGGGCCCGGGCGGCGGTCATCCGCTGGTACCTCGGCCGGCAGCGGCTGACGATGACGCATCGCGTTCACCGGCTCGCCCGAGCGGCCACCGGCGTTCGGGCGCCGTAGGGTCACTCGGCCGGCGGTTCGGCCGCGGCGAGCAGGTTGACCAGGAAGGCGATGGTGGTGGGTGCGACGGGTTTCGCACCGGCGAGCAGGCCGTCCAACCACTGCCGATCGAGCACGGGAAGGTCGTACAAGGCGCGGCAGGCAGACGGCTGCGCCCGCCAGTGCGCCAGCACGAGCTCGGCCACACCGGCCGCGCCCAGTTGCGGCTTCCGGGCGTGGGTCAGCCGCTGGCGCACCTTTCGGGTCGCCTGGCGGGCGGTGACCGTCGCTATGGCGAGCCTGGTGACCACGTCGCGCGTACCCAATCGGGCGGGGACGAGCCCCGAGTCGAGTGGGATCCGAGCCAGGTCCGCGTCGAGTCGGCTCATCAACCGACCCAGCAGCAACGAGTCGCGCTTGTCGGCCGGTGCAACCGCAAGCGCCAGTTCGATGAAGCGCCGGTCGAACATCGGGTTCACGGTGTAGCGACGCACCGCGGCGACGCTGCCGTGCGCCGCGGACCATCGGTGCATCCGGTGATACAGGTAGAACTGGTCGGTGGACCGCAGCCAATCGCCGGGCGCGAACAGGTCGGTGAGGGTCGCCAGCGTGCGGTCACGGGCCTCGGCCAGGAAGGTGCGCTCCAGGGCGGCTCCCTCGACGGCCTCGTTGCTGTATAGACGCCACCGGGCGAGTCGCTCCACCAGCCGGGGAGAGGTCTGCGCACCGGCCGGCTGCCCCGCGTAATAGAAGCCCCTCGCGACCTCGCCACCCAACCCGGAAAGCCGGTGTCCCTGTTCGATGCGCATCTCGGTCAACAGAAGTGGCGCCAGCGCCATCGGGCTCGCCAGGCACTCCAGCGCCCGTGCGGCGGCCAGCGACAGCGTGTGCGCCTGCGATGGAGTGGGCGCGGCCTCGTCGAGCCGGCATTTCTGGTGGCGCATGCCACACCGCTCGGAAAGCCGGGCCGCTATCACCACGTCGGGGCTGGTCTCGTGTCCGAGCGTGAGCGTGCGCAGCCCCACGCGCAGCTTCTCGGGGATCGCACCGAGCAGTATCCGCGAGTCGTGGCCGCCGGTGAGCTGCAACACCACGTCCGGATGCGTTTCCACGTAACTCGTCAGCCAGCGGACCAGGATGGTCGCCATCTCCTCGACCGCCTCGTCGAGCGGGGGCACGGGGCCATCCTGCGCGAGCGGCGCGGCGTACCTCCGGAACTCGACCGACCCGCCGTGCAGCGTGGCGATGGTCGCGGGCGGTAGTGCGCGGACGCCCTCGAAAATGGTTCGATCGGCAACCTGCCATCCGATCATGGCCTGGACGCCGAGCCCGGTCCGGTCGAACTCACCACCCGCCAACACGGACAACGCACGGGCGCTGGTGGAGACCGCGGCCGCCCCGTCGCCACGCCACCAGAAGAGCTGGCGGTAACCGAGCCAGTCATTGGCGACGGTCACCGGCCAACCGGCTCGGCCGCGGTGTGCGGCGGCGAACGGCGGCAACACCGTCGCCAGCGGGGAGCCATCGGCCATCATGGCCGCCAGGTCGGCGGTGGACAGCTCGTCGTCCCGGGTACGCAGCAGCCGGCTCAGCCGGACGGTGAAGCCGGCTCCGGGCTCGCCGAGCAGGTCGTGGTCATCGCCGCCGGCAAAAGCCACCCAGCCGTCGTCGGCCTCGTCGACGCGTTCCACGGTCGTCTCGTCGTCGCCGAGGCAGGACAGCGCCGCCTGCACCGGACGCCGGAGGCGGTCGGCCGCAGGTGGCGCGACCGAGACACCAAGGAACGCTCTCATAGGAGCCCGAACGTACCGCCGCCACGCAGTGCCACCAACCTGCCGTGCGTGTAAGAAAGCCGTCACAGACCGGCCCGCCCCGGCGCTCGTGCGTAGTGTCGTGCTGCGGATGTGGCGCGGCTGGTCGGGGAGCCTGGTGACTGATACCACCGTCGAGATCGGGTCGATTGGCCGCAAGGCGGCCAAGGGACTGGGCTGGGGGTTGCTCGGCAACGTCGCCGTGAAGATTGCCTCGTTCACCACCTCGCTGGTGCTGGCCCGGTTGCTCATGCCGCACGACTTCGGCACCTACGCGGTGGCGCTGGCGGCGACGCAGTTCGTCATTCACATCAACGACGTCGGGCTCATTCCCGCGACCATCCAATGGCGGGGGCGCCTCGAGGAGATGGCACCCACCGCGGCGACCCTTGCCACCCTGTTCAGCATCGTCGTCTACGTCGGCTTCTGGTTCGCCGCTGCGCCGTTCGCCGAGTTCTCGGGCGTGCCGGAGGCTACCGCGGTCATCCGCGTCTTCACTCTCACGGTTCTCATCGACGGATTCACCGCCGTCCGCAGCGCCTACCTGCTGCGCACCTTCCAGCAGCGCAGGTACGTCCAGGCCAACCTCGCCGGCGTCGTGACCAACGGCGTCGTGGCGGTGACGCTGGCGACGGCCGGGGCCGGAGCGATGAGCCTCGCCGCGGGCCAGGTCGCGAGCTCGGTCGCGACCGGCACGCTGGTGTTCCTGTGGGCCGGGCTGCCGGTCAAGGTCGGGGTGGATTTCGCCATCGCTCGCAGGCTCATGGCGTATGGCGTGCCCCTGGCGGCGGGCCTCGCCGCCGAGTCGGCGCTGGAGCAGGCCGACAAGGTGATCGTCGGCCGGGTCATGGGCGCCACGGTGCTCGGGTTCTATCTGCTGGCATACAGCGTCTCCAGCTGGGCTCCTGGCATGATCGGCTCGGCGATCCGGTACGTGGCTCTGCCCGGCTTCGCCCGACTGTCGGAGAAGGACTCGGACACCCTGTCGAAGGGCGTCCAGAGGGTCATCCCGTTGCTGTTCCTGAGCCTGATCCCGATCGCGGTCCTCATCGCCGTGCTCGCCGTGCCGACCCTGTCGTTCCTCTACGGCGCCAAGTGGATACCGGCCGCCGGGCCGCTACGGTTCCTCATGATTCTGATGATCGTGCGGATGCTGACGGGCATCGGCATGGACATACTCATGAGCACCGGCGCCACCCGGTGGACACTCCTGATCAATATCGGCTGGGGAGCCACCCTGATTCCCGCGCTGTGGGTGGGCACTCATCTCGACGGCGGACGTGGTGCGGCCATCGCGCAGGCGGGGATCGGGCTGCTGGTCGCCATGCCGTTGGCGGTCGTCGCGTTGCACCGAGCGGGCGTCCGCTTGGCGCCTATCGCCGGCAAACTGGTCCGCCCGGTACTGGCCGGTGCGCTCGCCGGAGCGGTCGCGCTCGGCCTGCACGCGATCGCCGGGCCGAACGCGTTCGTTCAGCTCGCTGTCGCCGGCACGGCCGGGCTGCTGGCGTACCTCGCCACGGCGGTGCCGCAAGCGGAGCTCCGCGCCTGGGTGGCCGCGATCCGGCCGAAGCGGGCGCACGCACTCGCCGAGTGACCGCGCCGCGCGGCGGCGGCTAGGACACCTCGCGGTCAAGGAACCACTGGGTCGTTGACGTACGCACCGTGCGCGCGGGATGTGTCAGCCGCCACACCGTTCCGCACAGCCCCAAGGTGAGCGCCAACACGATCGAGTACGTGCTGAAGCTGAGGGAGTCGAACGTCCCCGCGACCACGAGCCCGATCACCTGCGTCGAGATCAGCGCGGCGCAGAGATGGCGGTCCTCTTCGGTCGTGGACCGGCGAAGGGCCAGCCCGGCCAGCGTGATACCGGTGATGTGCAGTCCCGCCAGGACCGCGACGCCGAGGACTCCGTTGCTGAGCAGCGTGTCCAGCCACTGGTTGTCGAGGATCTGGTACTGCGGCGCCACCCACGTGCCGGTCCCCCGGCCCAACCACGGCCGCTGCGCGACGTAATGGAACACGAGCGGGTAGCGTTCCGACCGCACCGTGAACGCCGGGTTGCTGGCCGGGCTGTCGAACAGCCGAAGCAGCGTGTTGGCCAGCCCGGGTTTGGCCGCGGCGAGCGCGGCGAACAGGCCGAAACCGACCGCGCCGATGTTGTAGCGCATCCGCCAGTTCCACACCGGGAAGAGCACGATGACGACCAGCCCGACCGCTAGCATGCCGGTCCGGGAGATGGTTGTCGCGATGCCCCCGGCGATCAGGGTGGTGCACACGAGGGCAATTCGCCGGCGCCAGCGACGGCGGCTGAAGCAGGCGAAGTGGATGGCGAACGGCAGGCACAGCGCCAGATAGGCGGCCAGCTCGATGTAGTGCGTCGTGGTGCTCGCGACGCGGATGCCACCGCCGCGGACCTCGAAGCCGATCGTCCAGCCCTTGGGCTGCAGTCCGGGGAAGATCATGTACTGCGTGATGTCGACGGCGAACATGTACTGCAGCAACCCGATCAGCGCGACCACGGCGGCGCAGCCCATGAGCACCTTGAGTACGCCGCGGAGCCGCAGCCAGTTCGGGACGCCGTCGGCGGCGGTCAGGACGGTGCCGGCGAACACGCAGAAGAACAGCACCATGCGGTCGGCCGCGTTCGCCTCCATCGACGTGAGCCCGCGCAAGAACCCGGCCGCGTACGACACGAGCACGGAGACCATGAACGCCAGCACCGCCCAGCGCATGGGCTGCGGGCCGGTCAACACCAGGTGCGAGGTGAAGCGGACCAGCACCCACCAGCAGAACAACGCGAAGCCGACGATCAGCCCGGGCCTCGCGAGGTCGGTCATGCCCGGAACGACGAGGCGGGCCGGGATCAGCGATATCAGGACGACCATGGCGCTGAGCAGGGTGGCCGCGTCGATGTACGTGACCCGGCGGCGCGTCACGTACGTCTGCGACGAGACCAGCGACGGCTCCAGGTCTGCGGTGTGGATCTCTGCAGTCGTGGTCACGAACGCTCCGAGCTGTCGGCGGGCCGCGGGACGGTCGCGGCCCGTCAGGGCCGCGGCTTCCGGTCTCCGTTCTTCCCGGGCCAGCGCTCCCGCTTCGGCAGCGACAGCGGGAGGACGATCGTCGCGTCGGCCGGAACCTCCATGGCCACCACCGCCTCGGAATCCGAGTCGTCGGTGTCGACGGAGCGCGACGGCTCGCCGGGCGGCTGGTACTCGACGTTGACGCCGGCGAGGACGCCATCTTTGGGCTGGCTCGGGGGCCTCTTGCGGGCGCCCGGCGCGGCGCCCGCCGAGGGCGCGTCCCGCTCGGTCTCATCGGTGCCGCCGGACCGCGCGCCCACGACCACCGCGGACGGCGGGACCGTCGCGGGCGCCGGCTGTGTCCGCCGGAGCTGGCCGGACAGCGGCATCGTCGGCGGCGCCGCCGCGGCAGCGTCCGAGCGGCGGCGGCGCCGCCGACGCAGCCACGCATCGGCACCCACCGTCACCGCCGCCGTCATGAGCAGGCCGGCGCCGGCGACCGCGACGAGCGCACGCTTGATCTTGGAATTCGACTCCTTGACGTTGGTGCCGAGGTCGAGCCGGCGCGTGCTGATCGAGTCGGCCTTCGACACCGCGAAGTCGCTCTGCAGCTTGGCCACGCTCTGGTTGAACCGATCCACGAGCCGCTCGGTGGTGTCCGTGGCCTGCTGCTTGGTCTTGCCGACGACCTCGAACGACACGAGCGGGCTGCTCGAGCCCATCGTGACGGTGTAGGAGGTGCTGTAGCCCGACGCCTCCAGCTCCTTCACGACCGTCTGGTCCAGCACCGTGATGATCGCGGCGTTTCCCAACGTCATGAGCCCCTGGCTGAGCCACGGGTTGCGCTGGTCGGGGGTGGCCTCCCCGGGCTTTGTCGCACCCATCACCGGCGGCACCAGGCTGACGTACGCGGTCGAGACGTAGTCGGGCTTTAGGTGGCCGACGGTCACCACGGTGAGCACGGCCGAGAGTACGACCATCGGCACCGCGAACATCCATCGCCGGACCAGCAACTTCGTCAGGTCCCAGAAGTCCACCGTCGTCCCTTCGTGACACGGGGGCGAGCGGCCCCCGGGGGAATGCTGCCGAATCGCGGTGTGGACCGCCCCCGTGGCAGCGGGCGCCTCCAAGTGTCTGGCGGCGCCCCCCGGGTAGCAAGACACGGATACGTTAAACCGTTTGGCGTCACCACGATGATGAGATGGTGCGATGGGCGGACGGCCCGAGAGTCGGAATTCCGACACTCGGCCGCGGTGGGCTCCGCCCTGTCGGCTTGCGGATAGTGGCTCGGCCCGATCTACCGATGGTCGGTTTGCCGCCCTGGGCCGGAAGATCACCGAGTCAGTGATAGGCCGAATCACCGATCGGAGTGGTCTTTGCGCGCGCCCGTCGCTCCAAACTCGATTGTCAACCTCACGTTTCACGGCATCGGTCCGACCATTCGCGAGCTCGAACCGGACGAGGCAGGCACCTGGGTTGGTATCCAGCAGTTCGAGCAGGTCCTGGACGCCGTGGTCGGCCGCGCTGACGTCCGGCTCACCTTCGACGACGGCAATGCGTCCGATGTGGAGTACGCGCTCGCCCGGCTGCTGGAGCGTGAGCTCACCGCCCAGTTCTTCGTGTTGGCCGGGCTCCTCGGCCGGCCAGGGCGCCTCGACGCGGACGCGGTGCGGGAACTGGTCCGGGCGGGCATGACGGTCGGCTCGCACGGCTGGGCACATCGCGACTGGCGGCGGGTGAACGCGGAGCAGGCGACAGAGGAGATCGGCGAGGCCCACCGGGTGCTCGCGGCCATCACCGGCGAGCCGGTCTCGCGGGTCGCGATTCCGTTCGGCTCGTACGACCGGCACGTGCTCCGCCGCTTGCGGCAGGCAAGGGTGACCCGGGCGTACACCAGCGACGGCGGCCGGGCGCGGCCCGGTTCGTGGCTCCAGCCCCGCAACAGCCTCCGCCACGATCTCGACGCCGCCTGGATCGGCCGAGTGCTGAACAGCTCACCACCCCTGACGGTGCGTGCCCGCAAGCTCGCCGGGCGCACGATCAAGCGCATGCGTGGGTGACCGTGAACGAAGCGACTTTAACGAGCCATCGTGAGGCCGAGCCGCGGATCGGCGTCGTGATCGTCACGTACAACAGTGCGCGAGTTCTGGGCAGCTGCCTGCGTTCGTTGCCCTCGCGGGGCGTGCGGCTGACCGGGGTCGTGGTCGCCGACAACGCCTCGCGGGACGATTCGGTCGCGATCGCCGAGGCCGCGACCGAGTTGCCGATCCGCGTCGTCCGGCTGGGCCGGAACGCCGGTTTCGCCGCCGGGGTCAACGCCGGCATGGCGGCGCTCGACTTCCAGACCGTCGACGCGGTGCTCATCGTCAACCCGGATGCCACGCTGCGACCCGACACCGTCGCGGTGCTGTGGCGCGCGCTGGGCCGGCCGCGATGCGGCATCGCGGTGCCGCGGCTGGTCAACCCGGACGGCAGCCTGCAACCGTCGCTGCGGCGGACGCCGACCGTGCGCCGGGCCCTGGCCGAAGCGGTGATCGGTGGCGCGCGTGCCGGCCGGTTCGGGAGCCTCGGCGAGCTCGTCACCAACCCCGACGAGTATGCGCGGCCCGGGCCAGCGGTCTGGGCCACGGGCGCGGCCATGCTCATCTCGGCGCAGGCCATCCGGGACATCGGTCCGTGGGATGAGTCGTTCCTGCTGTACAGCGAGGAGACGGAGTTCGCGCTGCGCGCGGCCGACCGCGGCTGGACGCTATGGTACGAGCCGGCCGCCGTCGTCGAGCACATCGGCGGCGAGTCCGGCACCAACCCGGCCCTCGCCGCGCTGGCCGTCGTCAATAAGGTGCGACTCTTCCGGCGCCGCCGCGGGGTCATGGCCTCCACCGCGTACTACCTCGCGATCGTCCTCGGCGAGGCGATCCGGGCGGTCGGAGGCCGCCGGACCGCGCGGGCATCGGTCGTGGCACTGGTCAGGCCGTCACGTCGACAACACGCGCTCGCGGAATGAACACACACCTGGGCGTCGGACACCGCCCCACCACACTGCGGACGGTCGCGTTCGACGCGCTCGGCACCGAGGAGTTGGACGCCTGGCACCGGATGCGGGCGGACAATCCGCGACTGGACAGCCCCTACTTCGATCCTGGGTTCGCGGCAGCCGTGCACACGAGCGGCCCCGCGGTGCGCGTTGCCGTGGGGCGCGACGACACCGGCGCGGTCTGCGCCCTGCTCGCCCATCACCGCGACCGCTCGCTGGCCCGGCCCGCCGGATGGCCGGCCGCCGACTTCCAGGGCCCCGTGATCGCGCCCGGATCGTCGTTCCCGCCGCTCGCGCTGCTGACCGGCGGTATCCGCGGCTTCTTCTTCGACCACCTGCTCCAGCCGTGCCCCGAGTTCGCGCCCTGGGTGGAGTCCACGAGACCGTCGCCGTTCGTCGACACGACGGGCGGCCTGCCGGGCTACCTCGGCCGTGCGTCGCGGAGCGGCAAGGACAACATGGGGCAGGCCCGCCGGCGACTGGCGAAGGCCGAGCGGACGTACGGCGCGGTGCGGTTCGCCGCCGATGTCGTCGACGACCGAGCGCTGGCCACGGTCGTACGCCTCAAGCGTGACCAGTACGCCGCGACCGGCGCCCGGGACTATTTCGCCTTGCCCGGCCGGGTCGAGCTGCTCAGCCGACTGTTGCACACGCGCGACGCGTCGTTCGGCGGCGTACTGTCCACACTGCACGCCGGGCCGCACCTGGTGGCCGCCCACTTCGGCATCCGCTCCGGTTCCGTGCTGCATTGGTGGTTTCCGGTCTATCATCCGGACTTCGCCGCGCTCGCACCCGGATGGATGCTCCTGCGAGAGCTCGTGGGCGCCGCACCGTCCCTCGGCATCGCCCGCATCGACCTCGGCCGCGGCGACGACGAATACAAACGCCGGGCGAAGACCGGACAGACACAGGTGAGCCAGGGGCTCGTGACACGCAGTGCGACGCGCCGGGCCGTCCGGCGCGCGCGTAACTCATTGGTTGCGGCCGCGAAGTCGTCGGCCCTCGGTCCGCGTCTTCGTCGGGCCGCCCGAGGGATCCGACGCCAGCGGGTGGGGGGAGAAACATGAAGGTCAGCGTGTTCGGGCTGGGCTACGTGGGCTGCGTGTCCGCGGCCTGCCTCGCCGCCCGCGGGCACGAGGTCGTCGGCGTGGACGTGAATCCGGTGAAGATCGATCTGATCCGAGGTGGCCTCGCGCCCGTTGTCGAGGAGCGGATCGGCGAGCTCACGGCCGACGTGGTGCGCAGCGGGGCGTTGCGCGCGACCACCGACGTCGAGGACGCGATCGCCGCGACCGAGACTTCGCTCGTCTGTGTGGGCACGCCCTCCGCGCCGAACGGCAGCCTGTCCACCGCATACCTCGAGCGGGTGGCCGAACAGATCGGCAGCGCGCTCGCCGACCTCGGGCGGCGGCACACCGTCGTGTTCCGCAGCACGATGCTGCCGGGTACGTGCACAGACCTGCTCATCCCGATCCTGGAGAAGGAGTCGGGCAAGCTCGCGGGCACGGACTTCGGCATGGCCGTCAACCCCGAGTTCCTCCGCGAGGGCAGCAGCGTCCGGGACTTCTTCGAGCCGCCGAAGACCGTCATCGGGGAGTACGACACGGCGAGCGGCGACCTCGTCGCGGCGCTGTACGCCGGCCTGCCGGGCGAGGTCTTCCGGGTGCCGCTGGCGGTGGCCGAGATGACGAAGTACGCGGACAACGCCTTCCACGGCTTGAAGATCGCCTTCGCGAACGAGCTGGGCGCGATCTGCCGGGCGCTCGGGCTCGACTCGCACCGGGTGATGGACGTCTTTCTCGCCGACCGAAAGCTGAACGTCAGCCCGGCGTACCTGCGGCCGGGCTTCGCATTCGGCGGCTCGTGCCTGCCCAAAGATCTGCGCGGCCTGGTCTACGCGGCCCGGCGCGCGGACGTCTCGGTGCCGCTGCTGTCACACGTCCTGCCGTCCAATGAGGAGCACCTGCGCCGGGCGTTCGACCTTGTCGCCGCGACCGGCCGAAGGCGGGTCGGGTTGTTCGGGCTCTCGTTCAAGCCCGGCACCGACGACCTGCGGGAGAGTCCGCTCGTGGAGCTGGCCGAACGCCTCCTCGGCAAGGGGTACGACCTGCGCATCTACGACGCGAACGTCACGCTGTCGCGGCTGATGGGCGCGAACCGGGACTACATCGAGGGCCGACTGCCGCACCTCGGGGACCTGCTCAGCAACTCGGTCGACGATGTGCTCGCACACGCCGAGGTCTGCGTGGTCGGCTGCCTGGATCCGGCCGTGCTCGGTGCCCTCGACGCGGCCGGCGACCGCACGATCATCGACCTCGTCCGTCTCCCCGACGCCGACACGCGTCGGGCACACCGGGGGTATGTGGGCCTTGGTTGGTAGAGCGCTCATTCTCGTCGAGAACCTGTCCGTGCCGTTCGATCGGCGCGTGTGGCAGGAGAGCACCGCGTTGCGGGACGCGGGCTGGGACGTGCACGTGATCTGTCCACGGGGGACGACACGCGACACCGAGGCCGAGGTCGAGCTGGATGGCGTGAAGATCCATCGCTATCCACTGCGGCCCGCCACCGGCGGCCCGGTGGGCTACCTGAAGGAGTACGGCTCGGCGCTCTGGCACACCTACCGGTTGGCCCGGCGGGTCGGGCCCGTCGACGTGGTGCACGCGTGCAACCCGCCGGACCTGTTCTTCCTCGTCGCGAGGTGGCTCAAGCGGCGCGGCGCCCGGTTCGTGTTCGACCAGCACGACCTCGTCCCCGAGCTGTACCTTTCGCGGTTCGGCCGCGGGGCGGACCTGCTCTACCGAGCGGTGTGCTGGCTCGAGCGGCGCACGTACCGCGCCGCCGACGTGGTGATCGCCACCAACGAGAGCTACCGGGAGGCCGCGCTGACCCGCGGCGGCAAGCGGCCCGAGGACGTGTTCGTCGTCCGCAGCGCCCCGGTCGTCGAGCGGTTCCGTCGCGTGCCGGCCGACGACTCGCTCAGGCACGGCAAGGCGTACCTGCTGTGCTACCTGGGGGTCATGGGCCCCCAGGACGGGGTGGACTATGCCCTGCGCTCACTCGCGAGGCTGCGCCACGAGTTTGGCCGCGCAGACTGGCACGCGGCGTTCATCGGCGCCGGAGACACGTTCGAGGCGATGTGCATCCTCGCCCGCGACCTCGGGCTGTCGGACGTCGTCGAGTTCACCGGCCGGATCCCGGACGAGGATCTGCTGCGCTACCTGTCGACCGCGGACGTCTGCCTCTCGCCGGATCCGCTGAACCCGCTCAACGACGTGTCCACCATGAACAAGATC
Organism: Micromonosporaceae bacterium; assembly: GCA_036506495.1. Classification (GTDB taxonomy): domain Bacteria; phylum Actinomycetota; class Actinomycetes; order Mycobacteriales; family Micromonosporaceae; genus DASXRC01. The sequence continues at coordinate 25,284 of DASXRQ010000069.1, forward strand.
ATGGAGTACATGGCGATGTCCCGCCCGATCGTCTCGTTCGACCTTCGGGAGGCGAGAGTGTCCGCGGGCGAGGCCGCCGTCTACGCGCCGGCCAACGACGAGTCGGAGTTCGCCAAGTTGATCGCCGTTCTGCTCGA
>DASXRQ010000070.1:0-2727 GCA_036506495.1 Micromonosporaceae bacterium
GGCGTGGCCGTCGGTGGATCATTGACGGGGCGGTGCGCGGGCTATCCATGCCGGACAATGTCCTGATGCGTTTCACTGACCTCACCGACACCGAACGTGTGGTCGCCGCCGGGTTCGCCACCGGATCCGAGCGTGACGTGGCCGGCTGGCCGGACCCGAAGGTCCGCGCGGTGGCCCTGCGGTACATCCTCCTGGGTGGGGTCACGGCTGAGCCGGGCGACCGGGCGGAGCTACGGCTCACCGGGGCTCAGGTCGAGGGTGCGTTCGAGGTGGAGTTCGCCGACATCGACGCTCCCATCACCCTGAGCCGCTGCACATTCGAGGGGCCGATCAGTTTCTTCGGTTCGCATGTGCGGCGGCTGACCCTCACCGAGTCCGAGTTTCCCGAGCTCAACGTCGCAAACGCCGTCATCGACGGCACCGTCGCGCTAAGCGGCTGCACAAGCACCGGGCTCGTCTCCCTCGGTGGCTCGACGATCGGCGGCTCGCTGCTCATGCACGGTGCCCTCCTCACCGGTCCGGGCATCGCCTTCGACAGCACCTCGCTGCGCGTCCGCCGCGACGTGCTCGCCGACGACGGGTTCACATGCCGGGGCGCGTTCCGGCTCGACCGAGCCGAGATCGGCGGCATCCTGTCACTGGAGCGGGCGGTGCTCGACGGTTCTGGCGACGCCGCCGCCAACAGCCTGCGCGCAGCCGACATCGCACGTGGCGGGCTCGACGACAGCGAGTGGTCCGCCAGCGTCGCATTCAGCGGCCGGCACCTCACCGCCCGAGAGCTGATCCTGCTGCCGGCGCAGCCGCCCGGCGGACTGGTTGACCTGCGCCACGCCAAGGTCGGGCTGCTGCGCGACGCCCCGGCGACCTGGCCGCCCGGGCTGCGCCTCGACGGCATGAGCTACGAGGCGGTGGCCGATCTCGACGGGCGCGACGCCCGCCTACGCTGGCTCCGGCTGGACCCACGCGGCTTCCGGCCGCAGCCGTACGCGCACCTGGCCCAGGTCTACCGCGCCGCCGGCCGCGACGAGGATGCCCGAACCGTGCTGCTGGCCGGCGAACGACACCGGTGCGACACACTCTCCCTGCCCGGCCGGTGGTGGGGCCGCCTACAGGACGTGACCGTCGGTTACGGCTACCGCCCGGTCCGCGCCGGCCTGTGGCTCGCCGTGCTCTTCACCATCGGGGCGGTCGTGTTCAAGCTGTACCCGCCACGCGCCGCAGAACCCGCCAGGGCACCCGAGTTCGTCGCGCCGGTCTACGCGCTGGACCTGATCCTGCCTGTCGGCGACTTCGGGCAACAATCGGCATACCACCCGCGCGGCGTGACGGTCTGGCTGGCGTATGCGCTGATCGTCGCCGGTCTCGTCCTCACCACTACGGTGGCCGCCGCCGGAGCCCGCCGGCTACGCCGCAGCTGACTTCGATGCCGATCGCATCCGCGGCCACGGTGAAGGTAGCGACTCCCGCACGAGGGCCAGTGGGCATGTCGTTCGTCTCATGCCTTGGCGCGCGGCGAGTCCGGGCGTGCGTCCGGCCGAGTTCTGCCGGCGCGGTGCCGCCACCGAGTGGGGGTGACGACCGAGGACGACGTGATCAACCGGCGAGCGGTGGCCCTAAGGTCCTGACCGCGGGATTACCCCGATAGCCCCGCCGCCGGTCCCCTGGGTGGCGGGGCAATCGATGTCCGGCGGAATCCCGGAGGCGATCAGTGTCGCCGGTGGGTCACGCTGAGGCCGTACCTTCCACGAGATCGGAGTTGATCGACATGCGAAGCCAGCTGCTCGCCGCCCGCGCTGCCGCCCTGTTCGCCAGCGACCTGCCGGCCGGTTCCCGGCCCAGCGGTCCCGTCGTCGACGCCGCCATCGCCGGAGCCCTGCGCGCCTGCGGTGGCACGCGTGGCTGCGTGGCCACGATGGCCGCCGCTTACGGCGACTACCCGGAGACCGCAGCCTCGCGCATGCGCTGGGCGCGCGGTGTGGTGGTGACCGTCTACGGGGCACGACGCCTGGAGCCCGACCGGGAGTTGGTAGCCGCCTGATCCCGTTCCCCCAGGGGTTTCCGGGACGCGGGCCGGACTCCGCGGATGGTGGGATGACACGACGTTTGTCAACCGAGGTCAGCGACCTAGCAAGATCGACCGGCCGAACTCCTCCCTCGGCGCCCAGTGTCGCCTCACCTCAGGTGTCCGGGAACCGGAGAAGCTCAGTCGGTGTTGGGGCGGGTCATGGTGGGTCGTGACGATGAGCTGCCGCACCCCAGGGCGGAGGTCACTCCGTCAAACATCATGTCGCGGACGAGCGAGATGATCAGGTGGATGGCGGGATCCGGCGGCGCACGTCGTCCGCCGTGGCCGGGCCCGGCTGCCACGCGGCCACCCAGGCGTTGTCGGTCGGCGGGGTGACGACGCCGTCCTCCACGAAGGCGTACCGCCCGTCCAGCACGCGCCGCGCGACCTTCACATCCAGCGAGTCGGTGTTGTCCCAGAGCGCCGCGAACAGCGCCTCCGCCCGCAGCCGCGCCTGCTGGCAGAAGAGGTCGGCCAGCTCCACGCCCTCGGGCCGGTCCGGCCGCTCCGCGCGAGCGCGTACGCACACCGCCGACATCGCGAACAGCTCCGCTCCAATGTCGACGATGCGACCGAGGAAGCCTTGCTTGCGCTCCAGCTTGCCCTGCCAGCGCGACATCGCGTAGAACGTCGACCGGGCGAGCTTACGCGAGGCCCGCTCG
>DASXRQ010000071.1:0-1680 GCA_036506495.1 Micromonosporaceae bacterium
CGCCCGGTGGGTTCGTGGTTGTAGTAGATCGGCACCTGGCCCAGCCTGAGCGGGAACGACACCGGCAGCTTGCCGCCGGGGTTGACCTTGCCGAACAGGACGTCGGCGACCGCGTTGCCGGCCTGGACACCCGGGAACCAGGCTTCCAGGATCGCCGGCGCGGACGCGGCGACCTTCTCCAGGGTGAGCGGGCGGCCATTGAACAGCACGACCACGAACGGCTTGCCGGTCGCCTTGATCCGGTCGATCAGCTCCTGCTGCGCTCCCGGCAGGTCGAGCGTGGTGCGCGATGCGGCCTCGCCGCTCATTTCGCGCGACTCGCCGAGCGCGAGCACGACTTGGTCCGCCGCGTTAGCAGCGGCGACGGCCTGGTCGAAACCTGGGCCAGCGGGGCAGTCGGCCGCGGGGTCGTACTGCGGCGGCTCGGTGTGCGGCAGCGTGCAGGCCTGCGCGTACGTCGTGGTACCTGAACTCTGCGCCTTGATCCCGTTCAGCACGGTGACCGCGTCCTCGTCCCGGCCGGTACCCCACCACGGGCCGAGCATCGCGTGGCCGTCGTCGGCCAGCGGACCGATCACGGCCGTGTTCTTGGTCGGGTCGAGCGGCAGCGTCGAGGCGCCGTTCTTCAGCAGCACCATCGAGCGGGCCGCGTCCTTGCGCGCGAGCGCCACCGCGTCGGGCAGCAGCTGCGCCGAGGCGGCCTTGGACACGTCGACGTACGGGTGCTCGAACAGCCCGGCCCGGAACTTCACGCGCAGGATCCGGCGGACCGCGTCGTTGATCCGGGGCATCGAGACCAGGTGCTGGGCCAGCAACTGGGCGCCGAAGTCGCGGATGAGGGTGCTGGTCATCTCCGAGTCCATGCCGGCGTTCAGCGCCTTGGCCGCCGCGTCGGGTCCGTCCGCCGCGTAGCCGTGTCCGCAGTCGCCGGACGCGGGGTTCACCGGCGGGCACGCGCGCATCTCGGCGACGGCTGCCCAGTCGGCCTCGACGAACCCGTCGAAGCCCCACTCGCCCTTGAGGATGTCGGTCATCAAGTCGTGGTTGCCGCAGCCGGGCACGCCGTTGATCGCGTTGAACGAGCACATGGCGGTGTCCGCCCCGGCGTCGACAGCGGCCTTGAACGGCGGCAGGTACAGGTTGCGCAGCCGCTGCTCGGACATGTCGGTCGTGTTGTAGTCACGGCCGCCCTCCGGTTGGCCGTACGCGGCAAAGTGCTTCGGGCTCGCGACCTCCTTGTCGGGCGCGCTGTAGTCAGTTCCCTGCGCTCCCTGGACCCGCGCCGCGGCCATGACCGAGCCGAGATACGGGTCTTCGCCGCCACCCTCGGCGATCCGGCCCCAGCGCGGTTCGTGCGAGACGTCGACCATTGGGGCGTACGTCTGCTTGAGCCCGACCGCCGCGGACTCGCGGGCGCCGATCGTGGCGTCGTCGATGGCCGCCTGCGGGTCGAAGGAGCTGGCCGTGCCCAGCGGGATTGGGAAGATGGTTCGGAAGCCGTGGATGGTGTCGAACGCGAAGAGCATCGGGATATGCAGCCGCGACTGCTCGACCGCGATGTGCTGGAGGCGGTTGATCTGGACCGGGTCGGTGAGGCTCAGCACCGAGCCGAGCCCTTGGCGTACCTCGTCGTCAGTGACCAGGAAATCCGGCAGCAGCTGGATCTGCTCCAGCTTCTCC
>DASXRQ010000072.1:0-4097 GCA_036506495.1 Micromonosporaceae bacterium
CCGAGCCCCCAGTGGGCCCGGACCAGGTCGACCATGGCCGCGGCCACCCCGGCGGAGGCGATCCGGCGGCCGTTGGCGTAGCCGCCGTACAGGACCAGCCGCCCGACGCGGTCGGGGTGGCGCGCCGCGAACGCGACCGACTCCAACGGCGGCGGCGGGCTGATCACCGACGGCGACTGCGATGGCCGGCCGGGTGCCGCCCGGCCGGCCATCGTGGCGGCTACTTCCCGAAGACCTGGAGCTCGGCCGCACGGACGTTGTCGTCCTGCGTGGAGCCGTCCTCACAGTCCGTGATGTTCAGGGGGTCGTTGTCCTGGTCGCCCTGGTAGTCGGGGGTGCCCGTGCACTGGTTGGTCAGCACCCGCAGGCGCACGAAGGTCGCGTTCGTCTTCGGCACCGTGAACGACTTCATCAGCAGCTCCGGAACGCGCGGCCGCGGCGCGACCGAGGGGAAGACGTCGGGCGCGCTCGTGAACAACACGCTGAAGTGTGCGTCCTGCGTGCAGTCCACGCCCGCCTTCACCTGGCAGGCCAGGATCTGGAACTGGCGCAGCGCCGAGAAGCGGTTCTGCGTCGCGGTATCCCCGCCCGGGTCGTCCGGAATCCGGGTCCGCAGCTCCGCGCTCACCTGGACCCGCGCGACCTGGTGCCACGGCTTGCTCGGGTCGAGCCGGACCGTCACCTGCTTGCCCGCGACCGGCGATCCGAGCGAGGCCCAGTTGGTCGCCTCGGTGTCGTCGATCAGCTTGCCGAGGTTGATGCCGTCGCCGGTTGCGGTCGCACCGGTCGCGGCCGAGGCGAGGTTCGCGGGCATCTCGACCTGGAGGTGCTTGACCATCCCGGGCTTCAGCTCGACCGAGACGCGCTTCATCCCGTGGCCGGGCGCCTGCGCGAGCAACTCGTAGGTGCCAGCGACCAGGTCGAGGCTGGCGTCGAGCGGCGTCGCGGGATCGGTGTCCGCGACCGGCGTCGTCCGAGCCTCGTAGCGGCCGACGAACAGCCGTGCGTCGGCGATCGGGCTGCCGTCGCTGGCCGGCTCGAAGATCAGCGTCGCCTCCCTCGCGGTTGGCGACTCGAAGCTCGGCACCGGATCGGTGTCGTTCGGCCCGGTGGCCGCGGCGGTCTGTCCAAAGCCGCGGCTCGCGAACGTGTTCCAGAGCAGGTCCTGGTTGGCGCCGCCGAACCGGATCAGGTCGGCCGCGAGCATTGCGTCGCGGGCGTCGAGCATCGTGGGGGCTCCCACTGGCAGCAGGAGGAACGCATCGAAGACGAGCTGGATCCAGCGACGGTTCCCCGGGCAGGCACCGGGGCCGACGAGCCCGTCGGCGCACTGGGCCTGGAGCGCCGGCGTTCCCGCTCCGTAGCGTGCGGTGAGCGCCTGCCGGATGGCGAAGTTCGTCGCGCTCCAGATCTCGCCGTCGGCGTGGACCTGCGTCAGCAAGGGGCACGTCGCTTGGTTGCAGACGAAGTCGTAGCCGACGTTGGAGAAGTTCAGCGGGCTGGCATTCATCCCGTAGTTGCGGATGCCGGCCCGCTTGTCGCCCGTCACGTAGGGTCCGACCGCGAACCGGTTCTCGTCGGCGATCGGCACGAACCCGTACTCGTTCAAGATCTCCATCGCGTCGAGGTCGGACCAGCTCTCGCCCATCGCGCCCCCGTGTGACCCGCTCAGACCGGTGTTCGGCCCGGCGACCATCCGGTTGGAGATCGCATGCGTGTACTCGTGCCCGATCACGGACATGTCGAAGTCGCCATCGACGCACGGGGCATAGAAGGCCCCGGCGATCGGCTGCCACAGGTACATGTTCGTGATCGGCGCCTGCCCGTCCGGTGGCGTGATCTGGTTTGCGTTGTCCCGCGCCGCGAAGCCCGAGGCTGGTCCGCCCGTCACGCCTCCGGCCTGGGCGTTGCCCTGCTCGTGGTCGTTCCCGAGCCCACCGCGGCCGAAGTTGTCCTTCTGGAGGTTGAAGGTCTGTTCCGTGAAGCCGAGATGGTAGGACCAGTCGTGCATGCGGTTGTGCATGGCGAAGAGGTTCGCCCGCGCGGCGTCGATGTCGTTCCGCTCGACCGAGGTGAACGTCGTGTCAGGGTTGCACCTCTGCTCGAACCACTGGTTCGTCCGCCCGTAGACGTAGTCGCGTCCGGGACGCGGCGTCGCCGTCTCGGTCCCGACCGTGAACGGGTCGTTGCTGAACCAGTTGTGAACAGCCCGCGCGTTGTTCCCATCGGTCGTGAACGACGACCCCGCGCCGGAGTTGACGTCCCATTCCAGATCAGGCGAGCTCGGGTCGAGGGCCAGGTCACAGCCGGCCGCGTCCGTCCAGCACCAGAGCTGGCGTGTGTCGGTCGAGGAGTAATCGAGGGAAGGCGACGAAGGAAAGACTTTCCAGGACGGCTCGCCTTCGTCGTCGACCAGGCTCTCCCGGATCAGGACGGCGCCGCTTCGGGCGTCGACGAAGACGCTGACACCCAGCGGCGCAGCGGCCGCGCCGTCGAGGACGATCGCCTCGTACGCGGGCACCGCACCGGCGCCGGGAACCGGCAGGGCGACCAGCCGGATGCGTTGCGGGCTCGCGAAGCCGTCGGCCCGCAAGACGGTCCAGCCGTCCGCCTCGCCGAGCCGCGTGACGGCACCGACGCTCCTTCCGACCGCGGCCGCGGCGCGGCGGAACGCCTCAGTCGACGACAGGCTCGCGGTGCCGGCGAGGTCGCCGCCGGCGAGTGACGACGACACGTAGGCGACCTTGCCCCCGACCACGCCCACCACGACAAGCCCGTCGTGGCCGGCCGGTAGGCCGCCGAAGCGCTGCTGGAACAGCACGGCGCGCCCCTTGCCGATCGGCGCGCTCACCACCAGCTCGAGGTCCGCGACGGCGGAACGATCGATTCCGAGCAGTGCCGTGTTGCCGGCAAGCCAGGCTCGGGCCGCCGCAACCGGGTCGCTGGCCAGGCCCGTCGCGAGGTACTCGCCATCGCCGGTCAGCACCTGCGGCGTCCCGAAGCGGTTCCAGCGTACGGTCTTCCCACGCGCAACCGCCCTCTGCTGGGCGCTGGGCGCCTTCCGCCCCGTCCGGGCGTCGAGGTCGATCACCACCTGTGGGTTGCCTTGCAGCCGCGGATCGCCAACCTGGCTGCTCCCGCCCGAGGCAGGCGACGCGATCGCCGCCACCAGAGCGACCACGCTGAGCGCCACGAGCAGCCTCGGCCACCGAGGTCTCCCGCTCATCACCACCACTCCCCTTCCCCATCTGCTGGGACCGCGTCTTACCGTCGGGCACGCTGACTGTCACGAGGGCGGTGCCGACCTTGCGATACCGCCCATCGGACGGCTCATCGGGGTCAGGCGGCGAGCCTGCCCGCCTGCTGGTCTTCGTGCGCCTGCACGATGGCGTGGCCGGCCGCTGCCATGGCAGCAGCCGCTGGACTGTCGGCGATCGTGACGACCGAATGGGCGACCGCGTCTGCCAGCTGGTTCAGACCGGCTCGTGACCATACCGTCGCTCGCAGCGGCCTCACCCCCTAGCGTCGGCGCCACGACCGCCACTGCGGCCCCGGTCGACGTGCGCAACCCGCCGCTCGGGCAGACCGCACGATAACCGTTATGCCCCAACTTGGGAAGGTTGCTTGCAACGTGAACGGCGCGGGGTGGGATGTTGCACGCGCAAGCATCGTTGTGCGCCGCGTTCTGGGGCGTCGACCTGGCCGTCCTGGACCTGTTCGTGCACCTGGACCAGATGGGCGAGGTCGACTGCGCCCCGGGCGAGCCCAAGGGCACCCCCTGGCACCCCACCTGAGTTCGAGACCGTCACCTACATGATCGACGGCATCCTCCGCCACCGGGACTCCAACGGCGGCGGCGGGCTGCTGCCTCGCTGAAGGCCGGATCAACCTCCCCGGTACGCTTCTTGGGTTGCGACCCGTCCTCGCCAATTGACTGCGTCGCTTCAGCCTTGCCAGCTACCTTCAGGAAGCGCGGAAGTAGTCGGCCAGGGGTTGCAGGTCGGCCGGCAGGGGCGCGGACAGGTACGGGAATGCCGGGGTGGCTTGGCGCGGGACGCAGGTATTGCCGAGGGTCGAGCCGGCGAGTACGGCGACGG
>DASXRQ010000073.1:0-6639 GCA_036506495.1 Micromonosporaceae bacterium
AAGGCCAAGGAGCTGTACAAGCGCGACAAGGACTACATCGTCAGCGACGGCGAGGTCCTGATCGTGGACGAGTTCACCGGCCGCATCCTGCACGGCCGGCGCTACAACGAGGGCATGCACCAGGCCATCGAGGCCAAGGAAAGCGTGGAGATCAAGCAGGAGAACCAGACTCTCGCCACGATCACGCTGCAGAACTACTTCCGCCTCTACGACAAGCTGTCGGGCATGACCGGCACGGCGCAGACCGAGGCCGGCGAGTTCAACAAGGTCTACAAGGTCGGGGTCGTAACGATCCCGACCCACCGTCCGATGATCCGCATGGACCAGTCCGACGTCATCTACAAGACGGAAAAGGCGAAGTTCAACGCGGTCGTCGAGGACATCGCCGAGCGGCACGCGATCGGCCAACCGATTCTTGTCGGCACAGTGTCGGTGGAGAACTCGGAGATCCTGTCGCAGCTGCTGCGTCGGCGGGGCATCCCGCACTCCGTGCTGAACGCGAAGTTCCACGCCAAGGAGGCGGAGATCGTCGCGCAGGCGGGCCGCCGGGGCGGGGTCACGGTCGCCACGAACATGGCCGGCCGCGGCACGGACATCCTGCTTGGCGGCAACCCTGAGTACCTGGCCGCCGCAGAGCTGCGCCAGCGCGGCGTCGACCCGGTCGAGCACGAGGAGGAGTACGCCAAGGCGCTCGAGGACAGCATGCCCAAGTGGAAGAAGGCCTGTGACGTCGAGGCGGAGGAGGTCGTCGCGTCGGGCGGCCTCTACGTGCTGGGCACCGAGCGGCACGAGTCCCGACGGATCGACAACCAGCTTCGCGGCCGCTCGGGCCGGCAGGGTGACCCCGGTGAGTCCCGGTTCTATCTGTCCCTTCAGGACGAACTGATGCGGCGGTTCCGGGCCGGCGCGGTCGAGGCCGTCATGGAACGCTTCAACATCCCGGAGGACGTGCCCATCGAGTCCAAGATGGTCACTCGGCAGATCAAAAGCGCGCAGACCCAGATCGAGGCCCAGAACGCCGAGATCCGTAAGAACGTTCTCAAGTACGACGAGGTGCTCAACAAGCAGCGGCAGGTCATCTACGGCGAGCGCAAGCGCGTCCTCGACGGCGAGGACCTGCACGAGCAGGCGCGGCACATGCTCGACGACGTCGTCGGCGCGTACGTGACCGGTGCGACATCCGAGGGGTACCCCGAGGACTGGGACCTCGACCAGCTCTGGTCGAGCCTCAAGCAGCTCTACCCAGTGGGCATCACCATCGAGGACGTCGAGGACGAGGCCGGCGGGGACCGCCACGCCCTCGACGCCGACTTCCTGGTGGAGCGGATCAAGCAGGACGCGCACGATGCGTACGCCCGGCGCGAGGAGGAGCTCGGCTCCGAGGCGATGCGCGAGCTCGAGCGCCAGGTGTTGCTCGCGGTCATCGACCGAAAGTGGCGCGAGCACCTGTACGAGATGGACTACCTCCAGGAGGGCGTCGGTCTCCGGGCGTACGCGCAGCGCGACCCGCTGGTCGAGTACCAGCGCGAGGGCTTCGACATGTTCAACCAGATGCTCGACGGCATCAAGGAGGAGGCGGTCGGCTTCCTGTTCAACCTGGAGGTCCAGGTACAGGAGGCGCCGGCACCGGAGGTGACGGTCGACGCGAGCCGGGCCGTGCCGCTGCCGACGGCAGACTCGCATGTCGGCATCCAGGCCCGCGGACTCGGCGGGTCGCGGCCACGACAGGCGCTGCAGTACTCCGCGCCAACGATCGACGGGGGGGCTGGCAGCGGCGGCGTCCTCGTGGAGCGGGAGCCGGACCAGGCGCCGGCGCTGGGCTTGGGCGCCGCCTCCACGTCGGCGCGCAGCGGCCGGCGGCCGTCGCCCGGTCAGGCGGTCAGCTCGGGCGGACCGTCGCGGAATGCGCCGTGCCCGTGCGGGTCCGGCAAGAAATACAAGCGGTGCCATGGCGCCCCTGGCGCCGCGTAGTCACAGGTTGGTTGGAACCCAGAGCGGCCACCGGCTCGGACCCACGGTGGTCGCTCCGGGCGCATCTCACGGCATGGCCAGGGCCGTGCACAGCCAGCTACCCCGTTGACGCTCCAGCCGAAACGCCATGGCCCAACAGCGGTCACCGGCGTCGAGCACCGCCGCAGCTTCGGCGACGCCGGCACGTGGTTGACAGACTCGAAGCAGGCGCAGCCTGACCCGGGCGACCGGCCGGCGCGCCGGCGGGCCCGCGGACCGGTCGGTCGCGGACCGGTTGGCCGCGACCCGGGCGACGAAGAGCTCAATGACGCTCCCGGCGTCGGCCGGTGCGCAGAACGGGCGCAGCTGCCCGGCCGGCCGGTAGCCGTTGAGGACCTCGAGACCGACGGCCAGGAAACGCTTGGCCGCCACCCGGTGCTCGGGCGGGGCAGCGACCAGTGCCGCCGCCGGCTCGCCGCCACGGCCGGAATCGAGACGACCTGAACCGCCCGCACCGTGATGGCGATCGCCGCGACCGCCATCACCCGCCGGCGGGTCGCGGCGCCAGTCGAGTGCGAGCTGACCCTCGGCAATCGAGCCGGGCGCGGCCCCGAAGCCGTCGACCTCGTCGTCGAACGGAGGCTCGAGCGGGGGTGCGGGGCGCAGCCGGACGTGCGCGGCCAGCATTGGGCCCTCCCCAGGACACTGATCTTGCGTTTGCCTTCGTTTGCCTTCTACAGGCATTAGTTGTATCGGCTTCGATTCCTGGCGTCAACAGCGGCTGTGCGCCTACTCCGCTTCACGTTCAGCGAGTGGGTTCTCCCGTACCCAGGCCGCGGTCTCGGCGTACCGCTGCTGGATGTAGTCCTCGAGCCGGGCGCGCTCGACGCGCCACTGGCCCCGGCCACCGATCTTGATCGCCGGCAGCTCTCCGCTGCGAACCATGTGGTAGACCTGCGAGTCCGACACGTTCAGCTCCCCGGCGACGTCGGAGAGCAGCAGGAATCTTGGTTCCATCGCAGCGGGCCCCTTCCTTCCCGTTGTCGGCGGTGACCTTAGTTTGCCACTGTTTGCCTTGGGAAGCCGTCACCGCCGCGCGCCAGGTCCGGCAATGCGCTTCCCGCCGAGCGTCCACGGGTGTACTACAGACACGGCACGCAGTTCGCGTCCGGGCGTCGAGGCGGGGAGACCGCGCGGTGACAGATCAGGTGATCCGGGTGTACCTGCCCGCGACGATTACCACCCTCGCCACGCTCCGCAAGCAGGGCGAGCTGGGCCCGGCGCCGGTCGCGGCGCACGCCGTCACCCCGGCACTTCGCGAGTGGTACGCCGAGGGTGACGAGGAGGAGCTTGAGTACGTCGCGTTCACCCGAGCCGCACAGGGCGCGCTACGCCTGCTGCGGCGGGACGCCGGCACGCCGGCGCGACGGGTCGTGATCTCGGCGGACGTGGCGGCGTCCGAGGTCATCCGGGAAGACGTCGAGCTCGGATCGAGTGTGGTCCGGCTCCGGTCGCCGATCCCGGTGGGCGCGGTCGCGGCGATCCACGTGGACGGACCCGGTGCGGCGGCCGACGTGGGCGAGGCCGCCGCCGTGGTCGAGGAGGCGCTCGCCGGGGACCCGGATGCGCAGTTCACCGTCGATGGTGCGGAGGACCACGAGCTCGAGTGGTACGACGTGTCCGAGCTCGACACGCTGACGGACTAGGGGACGTCGCGCTCCTCGGCCGCCCGGGGCACTGGCCCGGACTCCGCCCTCGGCGCTGGTCCCGGCTTGGGCAAGGTGCGGCCGAACGCGATCAGAGCGGTGATGGCGCCGACGAAGAGCACGACCAACCCATAGTTGATCCGTGATCCGTCCAGCCACGTGAGGCCACTCGCATCGATCTCGGAGAGCGACTTGGCGAGCGACAGCACCGGGCCGCCGGCAATTCGGATGATCGCCTCGGTGAGCAGCAGCATCACGCCCGCGCCGGCCCCGGCGGCGAGGTATGCCGGCCACCGCGGCGCCGGCCGCGCCCCCCGGGTCACCCGGCGAAGGTAGCGGTACGCCAGGTAGCCCCCGATCAGCCCGCTGGTGAGGGCGACCGTCGCGGCGAACAGCCCGTTGGCGCTCTTTTGGGACGCACCGGACGCGCCCGCGCCGTACAGCGACATCAGCTCACCGTGGAACGGTTGGAACAGGACGCCGACGATGAACACGCAGAGCGAGGCGACGATCGACGCGCCGACGATCGGGGTCGTCCGAAGGCTGGCCAGCGCGCCGCCGACCGTCGCGGCCGCGGCGACCGTGCCGCCGAGCACCATGATGGCCGAGCCGCTGCCGTAGCTGAGCGTCACGATCGCGGCCGCGACCAACCCGGTGACCAGCCCGGCTCCCGTCGCCACCAGCGACCGCGACGTGGGCCGCTCGCCGACCCGTGCCGAGAGCCGGTCGAGCACGGCGAGGCCGACCGCGGCCCCACCAACCAGGCTCGCGGAGATGACCGCCGGCAGGGAGTACGCCGCGAGGAAGATCGCCACCGACGCGTCGCCCGCGGACCGGATGCTGGCCCGGGCCGTCCACAGCATGCCGAGCAGCCAGAGCAGGGACAGGCCGGCCAGGGTCGCCGCGCCGGGCACCCGGACACCGATCCAGGCCGAGGCGAGCTCCGGCTCCGCGGCGCCATCGGCACCAGGGGCGGCTGGCGACACGGCCGTGGTCCCGGAGTCGTTCGTCATCGTCATCCCTTCGCAGGGTTCCCGACCGGAGGGCGGCCAGCGGTCGGGCGGACACCGCATGCGGACCGGCTTCTCAGGGTACGCGGGCGCCTCGCGCCGGCCCGCGTTGCCGGCCGCCGGCCCACGGGTCGGCGGCGGCCGGCCGTGCGAGGATTGGGCCGTGGGCCGAGGCCGTTCCCGCAAGAACGCCACCCCCCGGACTCGCCGATGTTGTCGAGATCGTCAAGGAGCCTTCGATGGACGCCGTGTTCGCCGTACCCGAGCCCCACAATGAGCCCGTCCGCAGCTACGCGCCGGGCAGCGCCGAGCGCGACGGCCTGCAACGCCGACTCGCCGAGCTCGCCGCCGAACGGGTGGACCTGACGATGACGATCGACGGCGAGCAGAGAATGGGCGCCGGCGATGCGATCGACGTCGTTCAGCCACACAGACACGCGCATGTGCTGGGGGTCACCCACAACGCAACCAACGTCGATGCGGACGCGGCGGTGACGGCCGCAAAGAAGGCTGCTCCGATGTGGCGTGCTTTGTCTTTCGAGGATCGGGCCGCCATCGTCCTTCGCGCGGCCGAGCTGCTCGCCGGCCCGTGGCGGGACACACTCAACGGCGCGACGATGCTCGGCCAGTCGAAGACCGCGTACCAGGCCGAGATTGACTCCGCCTGCGAGCTCATCGACTTCCTGCGGTTCAACGTCCACTTCGGACGGAAGCTGCTCGCTGAGCAGCCGGACTCCGCACCGGGCGTGTGGAACCGGCTCGACCACCGCCCGCTCGAGGGCTTCGTGTACGCCATCACCCCGTTCAACTTCACGGCAATCGCCGGCAACCTGCCGTCCGCGCCCGCCCTGATGGGCAACACCGTGGTGTGGAAGCCCGCGCCGACGCAGCAGTTGGCGGCGCACTTCACGATGCGGTTGTTCGAGGCCGCCGGTCTACCGCCGGGGGTCATCAACATGGTGACCGGCGACGGGCTCGCGGTCTCCGAGGTCGCGCTCGCCGATCCCGACCTCGCCGGCGTCCACTTCACCGGGTCGACCAAGGTCTTCCAGCACCTGTGGCAGACGATCGGGCGGAACATCTCCGGCTACCGGTCGTATCCCCGGCTGGTCGGCGAGACCGGCGGCAAGGACTTCGTGGTCGCACACGCGAGCGCCGACGTCGACGCTCTGCACACAGCCCTGGTCCGTGGGGCGTTCGAGTATCAGGGCCAGAAATGCTCGGCCGCCTCCCGGGCGTACATCCCGAGGTCGATCTGGGAGGGCGGGCTCCGCGACCGGCTCGCGGCCACCGCGGACTCGCTCTCGTACGGCAACGTCACCGACTTCCGCAACTTCGGTGGCGCCGTGATCGACGGCCGGGCGTTCGCGAAGCACGCGGCCGCGCTGGACATGATCAAGAACTCCGCGACGTGCACGGTGCTCGCCGGCGGCACCGCCGACGATTCCGAGGGCTACTTCGTACGCCCGACCGTGGTCGAATGCACCGAACCGACCCACGAGGTGTTCACCACGGAGTACTTCGGCCCGATCCTGTCCGTGTACGTCTTCGACGACGCGCGCTTTGAGGACGTGGTTCAGCAGGCCGAGGGCGTCGCGCCGTACGCGCTGACGGGCTCTCTCTTCGCCACGGACCGCCGGGTGGTGGACTGGGCGTCGAACGCGCTGCGCTACGCGGCCGGCAACTTCTACGTCAACGACAAGCCGACCGGCGCGGTCGTGGGGCAGCAGCCGTTCGGAGGCGCCCGCGGGTCCGGCACCAACGACAAGGCGGGGTCGAAGCTGAACCTGGTGCGGTGGGTGAGCGCCAGGACGGTGAAGGAGAATTTCGTTCCGCCCACGGTACACACGTATCCCTACATGGCGGAGGAGTAATCGATGGCGACGATTGGCGACCGTTACGTCCTGGGCGGCAAACGCGACCACGACCGGCTGCGAGTCATCAGCGAGATTCACGACAGTCGCACGCGTGAC
>DASXRQ010000074.1:0-2542 GCA_036506495.1 Micromonosporaceae bacterium
TGGTGGACGTCGATCCGGGGCTGCCCGCCCTGACTGACGTGCTGGCCAGCTGCCACGACTTCCTGGTCGACGACGACTGTGGTCGCGCGGTGGGCGTGGTCGAGGACGTGATCACGGCCCCGGATGCGGCGGGTCCGGCACTGCTGCTGGTGGTGCAGGGCTGGGGCCGGCACCGGATGACGGTGCCGGTGGATGACGTGGTCGAGGTGGTACCCGGTGGGCGGCGGCTGGTGATCACCTGCCGTAGCGGACATCGCCCGCCGCAGGTCGAGCATGCGCGTGCGGGATGGGGGACGCCCGGGGATGCGGTGCGGTTCGTCAGGTCGCTGGCAGCGCGGCTGACCGGTCGCCGCCCCGGGCCGGCACGACGGCGGTGAACCGAACGAGCCGTCGGTGTCACGGTTCGACGAGGCCGCGACGGATGGCGTAGCGAGTGAGCTCGACCCGGTCGCGCATGCCGAGCTTGTCGAGAATGTTGGCGCGGTGCCGGTCGACGGTCTTGACGCTGATGGTGAGGATGGCCGCGATCTGGCGGGAGCTGTGGCCTTCGGCGATGAGTTTGACGATCTCGGCCTCGCGGGGGGTAAGGACGTCGTCGGTGCCGGGGTGATCGCCGGCCCGGGTCAGGTAGTCCCGCACGAGGGTCGCGGTCGCCGACGGGTAGAGGAAACAGTCGCCGGCGAGGGCGGCGCGGCAGGCGGTGACGATGTCCCGGTCGGCACCGGACTTGAGCACGTAGCCGCTGGCGCCGGCCTTGAGGGCCTCGAACAGGAACTGGTCGTTGTCGTACATGGACAGCATCAGCATCGGCAGGTGCGGGCGGCGGCGGGACAGTTCCCGGGCGGCCTGCAGGCCGGTCAGGCGGGGCATGGCGATGTCGAGGATGACCAGGTCGACACCGCCGGCCACGGCGAGGTCGACGGCCTGGGCGCCGTCGGCGGCCTCGGCGACCACGGTGAGGTCGGGTTCGCGGTCCAGCAGCAGCCGTAGGCCGTGGCGGACGACGGCGTGGTCGTCGGCGACCAGCACGCGGGCCACGACCGGTGTGGTCATCGGTCGGGCCATTGCATCGGCAGGTCGAGGTGGACCCGGACGCCACCGGATGGCGTGTTGGCGATGGTGAGGTGCCCGCCGACGAGGATGGCGCGTTCGCGCATGCCGCGCAGCCCCGCACCGGCTGGGGGTTGGGCGGGCAGGCCGTGCCCGTCGTCGACCACGTCGAGGTGGATGCGGTGCGGGGTGTGTCTTAGCGTCAGCTCGACGCGGCGGGCGTCGGCGTGGCGCGCGACGTTGGTCAGGCTCTCCTGCACGATGCGGTACACCGCGAGTTCGACATCACGGTCCAGCGCGGGCGGATGCGGGTCCAGCCGGCACTCCACGGGGATGCCGGTGCGGTGGGTGAACGCGCGGGACAGCTCGGTCAGCGCGCTGACCAGGCCGAGGTGGTCCAACAGGCTGGGGCGCAGCTCGTGGGCGATGCGGGCGACCTCCGCCACGGTGGCGCGGATGGCTTCCTGCGCGTCGCGCAGCTCGTCGCGGCGGTGGTCGGCGACGCCGTCGTGGAGGCGTTCCAGCTGCATGAGCACGCCGGTCATGGTCTGGCCGACCTCGTCGTGCAGCTCGGTGGCGACCCGGCGGCGTTCGGCCTCCTGCGCCGCGACGGCCCGGCCGGTGCTGTCGCGGCGTTCGGCCTCCAGCCGGGCGAGCATGTCGTTGAACGCGGCGACCAGCGCGGCGATCTCCCCGCGCCCGCGGGCGTGCAGCGGGCGTGGCTGGTCGAGCAGGTCCACCTGGCTCATGCGGGTGGCCAGCGCGGTGAGCGGGGCGAAGGCCAGCCGCAGCAGCACCGCGTTGACGGCGAGCATGCCGGCCAGGCCGAGCCCGAGCACCACCGCCTCGGTGACGGCGATCGGCCAGCTCACCGTGACCGGGGTGACGCCGAGCACGACCGCGGCGGCGATCAGCAGCACGGCGTTGGCGGTGAACACCCGCCAGAACAGCGACATGCCGCCCACCCGCGGGGCTCGGGATGTCGTCATGCGAGGGCGAAGTAGCGCAGCCATAGGTACCCCGCGGAGATCGCGACGGTGATGAGGGTGACGATCAGCCCGTACTTGCTGAACTGCCAGAACGAGATGCGCGCTCCATTGCGTTCGGCGATGCCGAGCACGACGACGTTGGCGGAGGCGCCGATCGCGGTGGCGTTGCCGCCCAGGTCCGCGCCCAGGGCGAGGGACCACCACAGCACTTCCTTGGCGCTGTGTTCGCTGTTGCTGGCGACCAGTTCCGACACGATCGGGCTCATCGTGGCGACATAGGGGATGTTGTCCACGATCGCCGACAGCACCGCGGAGGCCCACAGCAGCACCATCGAGGTGAGCAGCAGTCGGCCCTCGGTGGCCTCGGCCGCGGCCCGGGCGATCTTGTCGATGACGCCGGTGGCGACCAGCCCGCCGACCATCACGAACAGGCCGGCGAAGAACGCCAGCGTGGGCCACTCCACGTCCTTGGCGACGTCGGCGGCGTCCAGCTTCGACGCGGC
>DASXRQ010000075.1:0-12313 GCA_036506495.1 Micromonosporaceae bacterium
TTCCGCCCAGCTCGAGGCTCAACTTCTTGCCGGAGCCCGCGGTCGCTTTCCGAATGATGCGGCCGACTTCCGTCGAGCCCGTGAAGGCAATCTTGTCGACGTCGGGATGCTCGACGATCGCCGCGCCGGTCTCACCGTGACCATTCACGATGTTGATCACACCGGCCAGAATCCCGGCGTCGTGCGCGATCTCCGCGAAGCACAGCGCGCTGAGCGGCGTGAATTCGGCGGGCTTGAGAATAATCGTATTCCCGGCGGCTAATGCCGGCGCGATCTTCCACGCCAGCATGAGCAGCGGGAAGTTCCACGGGATGACCTGCCCCGCCACTCCGATCGGACGCGGCGACGGGCCGAACCCGGCGTACTCCAGCTTGTCCGCCCAGCCGGCGTAGTAGAAGAAGTGCGCGGCCACCAACGGGACGTCGACGTCGCGCGACTCGCGGATCGGCTTGCCGTTGTCCAGGGACTCCAGCACCGCGAGCTCGCGCGAACGCTCCTGGATGATCCGGGCGATCCGATAGAGGTACTTGGCCCGGTCGGCCCCGGCCATCGACCCCCACACCGTCTCGTATGCGGTCCGGGCGGCCCGGACCGCGCGGTCCACGTCCGCCTCGCCGGCCGCGGGCACCTCGGCGAGCACCTCCTCGGACGCCGGCGAGATGGTCTTGAAGAGCGTGCCGTCCGTCGGCTCGACGAACTCGCCGTTGATGAACAGGCCATACGACGGCTTGATGTCCACAATGGAGCGGGACTCCGGCGCCGGGGCGTATTCGAAGGCCATGATCAGTCCAATGTGAAGTAGTCGGGACCGGAGTAACGCCCGGTCTTCATCTTGGCGCGCTGCATCAACAGGTCGTTGAGCAGCGAGGAGGCGCCGAACCGGAACCAGTCCGGGTCGAGCCAGCCGTCGCCGGCGGTCTCGTTGACCAGCACGAGGTACCGGATTGCGTCCTTCGACGCGCGGATCCCGCCGGCCGGCTTGACGCCCACCCGTCGTCCGGTCGCGTCGAGGTAGTCGCGGACCGCCTCGAGCATGATCAGCGTCACCGGCAGCGTGGCGGCGGGACTGACCTTGCCGGTCGAGGTCTTGATGAAATCGCCGCCGGCGAGCATGGCCAGCCAGGATGCGCGCCGCACGTTGTCGTACGTCGCGAGCTCGCCGGTCTCGAGGATGACCTTGAGATGGGCGTCACCGCAGGCGGCCTTGATGGCGACGATCTCGTCGTACACCTCGCGGAACCGACCGGCCAGGAAGGCACCCCGGTTGATCACCATGTCGATCTCGTCGGCGCCGGCGGCCACCGCGGACTCGGTATCGGCGATCTTGACCGTGAGCGGAGCCTGCCCGGACGGGAACGCGGTCGCGACGCTGGCCACGTGGACCCCCGAGCCGGCGAGTTCGGTCACCGCGGTCGGCACCATCGATGGGTACACGCAGATCGCCGCGACCGAAGGGCAGGACGGATCCTCGGGATCGGGGCGCCGCGCCTTGGCACAGAGCGCCCGCACCTTGCCCGGGGTGTCGGCGCCCTCGAGGGTGGTCAGGTCGACCATCCGGATGGCGAGATCGATCGCCCATTCCTTGGCGGTGGTCTTGATCGACCGGGTGCTCAACATCGCCGCGCGCTGCTCGGCGCCCACTTGGTCGACGCCGGGCAGCCCGTGCAGGAAGGTGCGCAGCGCCGATTCCGAGCGGGCCACCTCGGATAGGTCGGCCGGCCGCGTCGCCGTAGCCGTCATACCGGCGAGTCTACGCGCGGCCGGGTGTCCGAATTGTCGTCCGCGTGGCCATGATCGACGCGATAGGGTGCACGCGTGGACGTACTCGTCGTGGACCATCCGCTCGCCCAGTCGCGGCTGACCGCGATGCGCGACGCCCGCACGGATTCCGGCGCGTTCCGCGCCGCGCTGCACGAGCTCTCAACCATGCTGGTGTACGAGGCCGCCCGTGCCTTCCCGGCCGACCGCTACCCGGTGCAGACGCCGGTCGCGATGGCCGAGGGCACCCGGATCGCGAACCCACCGTTGCTGGTCCCCGTGCTGCGCGCGGGCCTGGGTATGGCCGACTCCGCGCTCGCGCTGCTGCCCGAGTCGTCGATGGGCTTCGTCGGGCTGGCCCGCGATGAGAGGACGTTCGAACCCCGCGCGTACATGGAGTCGCTCCCCGCCGACCTCACCGGGCTGCCGGTGCTCGTACTCGACCCGATGCTCGCCACGGGTGGGTCACTCGAGCACTGCTGCCGGTTGTTGGCCGACCGCGGCGGCACCGACATCACGGTGATCTGCGTGCTCGCCGCGCCCGAGGGCGTCCGTCGGCTGGAGCACTCGGGGCTGCCCCTTCGGCTGGTGACGGCGGCGATCGACGCCGGCCTGAACGAGAAGATGTTTATCGTGCCCGGCCTGGGTGACGCCGGCGACCGGCAATTCGGCGGGATGCCACGGTTCTGAGTAGCGTCCCGGCCATGACCGCTGTTTCGCTCGCCGAGGAGTTGCTCCTCCTCGCGTACGACGACGAGACCGGCAAACCCACGGGCTCGCAGATCGGCCTGGACCTGGGCATGGCCGCGGCCGTCCTCGTCGAGCTCACGCTCGCCGGCCGGATCGCCCTCACCGGTGGCGTGCTCGTTGTGCGCGACCCCACCCCGACCGGCGAGCCGATCGAGGATGAGGTGCTGGTCCGGATGGCGGCGGACACCCCGCACACGCCCGAGTCGTGGGTGCAGCGGTTGCGGCACCGGCTGCGCAACCGGGTGCTGGCCGACCTGGTGCAGCGCGGCGTGCTGCGCCAGCTCGACGAGACCGCCCTGGAATACATCGAGGTGCATCGCTACCCGGCGGTCGACGGGTCGGTGGAGGCCGAGGTGCGGGCCCGGCTCGGCGCCGCGCTGACCGGCGAGGAGCAGCCGGACGAGCGAACCGCCGCGCTGGCCGCGCTCGTCGCGGCGGCGCGCATGGAGCCCGCGCTGGGGCTGCCCCCGGGCCAGGTCGAGGCCGCGCACCGTCGGCTGGAGAAGATCGCGAACACGGCCGGCTTCACCGGCACGTCCGGCATGGAGGATTCCACCGTCCGCCCATCGGTGGCCCTCGTGATCGTGGCGCTGACCGCGGCGATCAAGACGGCCCTCGGCGCGCCCCGCGTCTGACCGGCCTACTCCGTCGGCACCCGGCCGACTGGCGTCGGCACCTGGCCGACTGGCGTCGGCACCCGGGCGACGGCGAGGACCGACTGGCCGAACGGCGGCCTTACGCGCGCCTCCACCCACCGGGTGACCGGCGCGACCATCCGGTCGTACACACGGATGAGCGGTCCCTTGCGCGGGGCCAGGCCGAGCACCTTCGCGGTTAGGAAGTAGCAGAGGAAGCCGACGGAGTTGGCGTACTCGATGCGCTCGACCTCCAGCCCGGCGGCCCGGATGGCAGCGGCGAGGCTGCGCCTGGTGTACCGGCGGACGTGCCCAGTGGCGACGTCGATCCGGCTCATCGCGATCGGGAACGCCGGCACGACCAGGACCAGCGGCGCGCCCGGCCGGACGAGCCGGGCCATGCTCCGCAGGGCCTCGGTGTCATCCTCGATGTGCTCGAGCACGTTGAACGTGACCAGGGCGCTGTGGCCGGCGACCTCGTCGGTTGGCAGGTGCAGCTCCCGGACCTCGATGCGGTCGTGTCCGGCCAGCCGGTCCTTCAGCTCGAGCAGTCGCTCCGGATCCGCCTCCGTCGCGGTGAAGCGGGGGACCGTCTGCGCCCATTCGAGTGCGTAGTCGCCCAAGCCGCTGCCGACCTCGATCGGGTCGTCGCCCAGGTACGGCGTGGCCAGGGCCGCGAACCAGCGGCGGTGGTTGTACGCCTCCGCCAGCCCCTCCAGCACCTCGCCCTGTACCGCCTGATCTCCGGTCAGCGCCCGCTCGCCGCTCACATCCCTCATGCCCATCCTCGTTCCGACGTGGCCACGCACTCACGCCCGTTCCGGCTTCTCTTCCGGCGGGCGTGATGCACCTGCACCGGTCCGCGTTCCGGCCGGTGTACCTCGATCACTTCCCGCGCTGTCCCTCGATCACCCCTCCCGGGGCCTAACGGTCCGGTAAAGCGGGAAGTGACTAATAGCGCCAACTGGGAGGCAATTGTGCTTACGAGACTAAGTCGACGTCAGCGGTTACGCTCCGGATTCGTGTCGCTCACTGTCAGTTCCGGCCAGCGGGCCGAGCGCTACCGTCCGGTGCACGCCCGTCCCGGCATGGCGCACCGGCAGCGCCTCCGCCGGCTGCTGCCCGACCTCGCCGCCGCTGCGTCATATGTGGTTGCCGCGTTCGTCATCACCGGCGGGCTCTGGCTCGATGTCGACACCCGCACACCGGCGGTGAACCCGCAGGATCATGCCTTCTTCCAGTGGGCGCTCGCGTACGCGGCCCGGGTGGTGACCGACGGCGTCAACCCGTTCATCACGGACGGGATGAACGTTCCGGACGGCGTGAACCTGATGGCCAACACGTCCGTGCTGGGCCTTGGCGTCCCGCTCACCCCGGTCACCCTGCTGTTCGGGCCGCAGGCGTCGTTCGCGCTGTTGCTCGTGCTGGGTCTCGCCGGCACGGCTGCGGCCTGGTACTGGCTGTTCTCCCGGCATCTCGTCCGGTCCGGGGCCGCCGCGTTCGTGGCGGGCGCGTTCTGCGGCTTCGCGCCCGGCCTGGTCAGCCACGTTCAGGGGCACGTCAACTGGATCACCCAGTTCCTCGTGCCGATCCTCGTGCTGCGTACGCTCCGGCTCGCCGAGCCGGGCCGGGTGGTACGCAACGGTGTGATACTCGGAGCGTTGATCGCCTACCAGGCGTTCATCAACGAGGAGGTGCTCCTATACACCGCCCTCGCCGGCTCGCTGTTCCTCGGGACGTACGCGGCGTTCGCGTGGCGCACCGTGCGGCCGGCGGTACGGACGTTCGCCACCGGTCTGGGGGTGGCGGCGGCGGTGGCCACGGTCGTTCTCGCGTACCCCCTGTGGGTGCAGTTCTTCGGCCCGCAGAGCTACCGCGGCGTGCCGGACGGGGTGCGGGACATCAGCTCGGACCTCGCCTCGTACCCGGCGTTCGCGCGGCTCTCGCTCGCCGGCGACGCGGCCAGCGCGGCCCGGATCGCGCAGGGCCCGGCCGAGGAGAATGCGTTCTTCGGGTGGCCGCTGCTGTTGCTCGCGGCCGTCGGGGTGGGCTGGATGTGGCGGTCGTTCGTGGTGCGCGCGGCCGTGGTGACCGGCGTCGTCTTCGCCGCGCTCTCGCTCGGTCCGGAGGTGGTGGTCGGCGGCCGCCACACCGGGATACCCGGTCCGTGGCGTTACGTCGGCCACCTGCCGTTGTTGGACGCGGTTGTGCCAACCCGCTTCGGACTCGCTGTGGTGCCGATTCTCGCCGTGCTTCTCGCCCTGCTCATCGACCGGCTCCGGACCGTGGGCGACCTGCCGGTCCGCGGTGTTCCAACGCGGTGGCTCGGGTACGCCGCGGTGGCGGCCGCGGTGCTTCCGCTGGTGCCCACGCCGTTCCCGGTGAAGCCGACCCCGGCGGCGCCCGAGTTCATCACGGCGGACATGTGGCGCGAGTACGTTCCCTCGGGACGGTCGATCGTGTTCGTCCCGCTGCCGAGCGACCTGCACCAGAGCGGAATGCGCTGGGCGGCCCGGTCCCGCCTGGAGTTCGCGATCGCACGAGGCTACTTCCTCGGCCCCGGCGGCCGCGCGGGACGCGCGATCTTCGGCGCCCCGCCCCGGCCGACGCAGGAGCTGTTGGAGCTGGTCGCGCGCGCCGGCTACCTGCCACGATCCGTGGCACCCGAACTGCGGAAGATCATCGCCGAGGACCTCGCGTACTGGCGAGCCGCCGTGCTGGTGATACCGCCCGGCGAGCCGCACGAGGTCGCCCTGCGCCGCCTTCTCGACCGAGTGGTCGGGCCGGGCGAGCGGGTCGGCGGGGTGTGGCTGTGGGACGTCCGCCACGGCCTCGGTCCACCGTCCCCCGCGCCCCCCGGCTGAGGACCTACCAGATCCCCAGCGCCGCCGCGGTCTCGGTGCGCAGCGCCCGCAGCGAGGCCGCCGCGCGCTCCCGTGCGGCGGCCACATCGCCGTCCGTCACCGGCTCCACCACTTCCAGGTACGCCTTGAGCTTCGGCTCGGTACCGGACGGCCGCACGACCACCCTGACCGCACCGGTGCGCAGGATGAGGACGTCCGCGTCCGGCTGCAGGTCATCGGTCGACGTGACCGGCTCGTCCAGCAGCGCGGCCGGCGGATCGGCCCGCAGGTGCGCCATTGCGGCGTCGATCTCGCTGAGGTCGTCGACCCGGACCGACAACTGGTCGGTGGCGTACACCCCGAACTCGGCGGCGAGCTCGTCGAGCCGGTCGGCGAGCGTCCGCAGCTCGGCCCTCAGACCGGCGGCGAGCTCGGCGACGAGCAGCGCCGCCGTGACGCCGTCCTTGTCCCGCACGAGGTCGGGCGCGACGCAATAGCCCAGCGCCTCCTCGTAGCCGAAGACGAGGTCGTCGCCCCGCGCCCGGACGATCCACTTGAAACCGGTGAGGGTCTCGTCGTACGGCCGGCCGCGGGCGGCACACACCGCCTTGAGCAGGGAGGATGACACGATGGTCGTGGCGTACAGACCGCGGGCGCCGCGGCGCATCAGGTGGTCGGCGAGCAACACGCCGACCTCGTCGCCGCGCAACATCCGCCACCCGTGGCGGGAGTCGCGGATCGCGACCGCGCACCGGTCCGCGTCCGGGTCGTTGGCGATCGCCAGGTCCGCGCCGACCGATTCGGCCAGCGCCAGGACCCGATCCATCGCGCCCGGCTCCTCTGGGTTCGGGAAGGCCACGGTGGGAAACGCCGGGTCGGGCTCGGCCTGCTCGGGGACGACCGCGGGCACGGGGAATCCGGCCCGGGTGAACGCCGCCGTGAGCACGGACGCGCCCACCCCGTGCAGCGGAGTGTACGCGACCGCGAGGTCTCGTGGGCCGTCGACGTCGACGACACCGGCGGCCGCCGCGACGTACGAGTCGACGATCTCCTCGCCGAGCACCCGCCCCGGTTCGCCCAGCGGTACCGATCCGAGCGGACCGACCGCCCGGATCGCCGCCTCGATCTCCGCGTCGGCGGGCGGCACGATCTGCGCCCCCGCGCCGAGCGGACCGCCGAGCTCCTCGCCCAGGTAGACCTTGTACCCGTTGTCCCGTGGCGGGTTGTGGCTGGCAGTGACCATCACGCCGGCCGCCGCGCCGAGCCGCCGGACCGCGTACGCGAGCACCGGGGTGGGCAGCGGTCGGGGCAGCACCATCGCCGGCCGGCCGGCGCCGGTGCTGACCCGGGAGGTCTCCTCGGCGAACTCGCGGGAGCCGCGCCGCGCGTCGAACCCGATCACCAGTGGGCCGCGCGCCCCTTGGGCGCCGAGCCAGGCGGTCAGGCCAGCCGCGGCCGCCCGGACCACGGCCCGGTTCATGCCGTTCGGTCCCGCCCGCAGCGGACCGCGCAGGCCCGCCGTGCCGAACGTCAGCGGACCTTCGAAGCGGTCGGCCAAATCCGCGGCGGACTCCGGCAGCCGGTCCAGCACGGCACGCAGCTCCGCCTGCGTGGCCGGATCCGGGTCGTCGTCGAGCCAGGCCCGGGCCCGCTCGCGCAGCGCCTCCAGGTTGTGCACGTCCACCGCCATGCGCTCGTTCTTAGCACGGCCCCCGAGACACCACCGTGCGAATCAAACCTCCGCGCCCTCGGCGCGTTCCACGCCCGGAGATACGACCGCCGCCGACCCGGCCGCCGCACGCGCCAGCCGGCGGTCGTAGTACTAGCTGGTCAGCTCGAATGAGCGGGCCATCTCATCGAAGATCGGTCTACTCGCCTCGAACTCGTCGGCCTGGGTGCTGAGGTAGAACGAGTACGCCCGTCCGTCGACCACGATGGCCCGCCACACAGCGTGGCGCATCTTGTCGCCCGTGCCGCACGTGTACTCGAGCTCGGCCGCGGGCGTACGGGCAAGCTCCGCCGGGCGCAGGTCGATCCGGGCGTACGGCTGGGTGCAGTTGTGCTTGAGCCTGTTCTCGGCGATCTCCATGAACCGGGTCGGGTCGGCATGCGACTGCTCGAACAGCAGACGCGCCCTGCGCGTGCCGGCCTTCGGGTCGATGAACTCGACGTACAGCGTCGCGCTCGCCTTCTTCCAGTCCGCCGGGACGTTCACCGACACGCCTCGGTCGGTGAATGTCTGCACCGGGAACGGCGGCGGGCTGGGCGACTCGCTCCCTGAAGTGCCCGGGCCCCCGTTGGCGGACGGGTCCGCCCCGCCGCCGAGATTCATGGCCAGCGCGGCGCCGAGCACGAGGACCCCCGCGACCCCGGCGGCCACGAGCAGCTGGAGCTTGCGGGGCCACGTCCGCACGTTGCCGAGCACCGACGCGCGCGCGGTCCGCGCGCGGCCGGTCGGGGCGTCCCAACGCGGCCCGTCGGGGTCGGTCTGGTCGAGCGGGCGTGGCGGGCCAGCGGCGGCGTGCTCCTGGTGGATCCGGGTGGCGATCGACTCGTTCGCGCCGAGCATCGCGCGGCCGCCGATCTGTCCAGTCACCGCGGGCGGGGCGGGCTGCTCGGTGGGCTGCGGCGCGGCACCCGGCTCGGCGTGCCGGCCCGCCCGCTGCGAGGGCACCACGGCGTACGGGTCGGTAGCGAGGTGAGCCGGCGTCGCGCTCGCCAGCGCGCCGGTCAACAGCTCGCGGAGGCGGCCCCGGGCCGACGGCACGTCCCAGCGGCGGGCCGGGTCCTTCTCCAGCAGGCCGAACAGCACCTCCGCGAGCGCACCCGCACGGGCCGGCGGCGCGGGCGGATCCTCCACGACGGCGTGCATCGTCTCGATCGGGTCGCCCCTGTCGAACGGCGGGCGGCCTTCGACCGCGGTGTAGAGAGTCACACCGAGCGAGAACAGGTCGCTGGGTGGCCCGAACGTGCCACCCATGGCCCGTTCGGGCGAGATGAAGTGCGGCGAGCCGAGCACCATGCCCGGCGTCGTGAGCTGTAGGTCGGTGGGCATCCGCGCCACGCCGAAGTCGGTCAGCACGCACCGGCCGTCCGCGCAGATCAGCACGTTCGCCGGCTTGACGTCACGGTGCAGCACGCCGGCCGCGTGCGCGACCTCGAGCGCCCCGAGCAGGGCGATACCGATCTTTGCGACGGCTCTCGGTGCGATCGGGCCGTCCTCGATGATGACGTCGGCGAGGCTGCGAGCGTCGAGCAGCTCCATCACGATCCACGGTCGCCCGCCCTCGGTGACCACGTCGTAGACCTGAACCACCGCCGGGTGCGAGAGCGCGGCCGCCGCGCGGGCCTCGCGCAGGGTGCGTTCGTACATGCCGTCGCGATCGCTGGCCGCGAGCCCCGGCGGCAGGATGACCTCCTTGACCGCGACGTCGCGGTGGAGCAGCGTGTCGGTCGCCCGCCAGACGGTGCCCATTCCGCCGTTCCCGACGGCGGTACGCAGCGCGTACCGTCCGCCGATGGTGGTGCCAGGAGCCGCTCGTCCGCTGGGGGAGCCGGCGTAGGCGCCGCCGCTCGCCGTCGGAAGCTGTGTCACAGGAAATCCGCCGAGAGGTCCGAGGGGCTGGAAACCAACCCCCCTATCTTGCGTGGTGCGCAGCCGAAGGGAAAGTTACCGATCACCGTCTCGGTCGACAGTTACGCTTCGTCGTCGGTCGGTTGCGGTCAGCTGTCCGGTCTCGCGCAACTTGGCCCGCTTCATCCGCGAACGGATCACCGGGGACCAGCAAAGGACCGCCGCAGCGTCGGCAACCCCTAGAACCCCAGAACTCGTCTGGCTTCGGCCGTGACCTGCGCGGAGGCGACCGGAGCCCAGGAGGCAAACAGTGAGCGGAAGTAGGCGCCATGCTTCTCAGCCACCGTCGTGTCCTGCTCGACGACGTCCAGTTCGTTGACAACGCTCAGGTCGATAAGGGCTGCAGCAGCATGGGGTCCAGTGACTCGACCTCGTTGGTGAAGCGATTCCAGACCTCACCGGTGCCGGGCAGGCGTCGCCAGGTTCGGCTGCGATCGCAAGCGCCGTACAGGTAGACCAGTCCTTCCGCCGGCTCGCCGATGAGATCCCGCAGCGTTGCCCGGTCGGCAGGGTCAAGCAGCACGAGGTCGAAACCGTCCGTGCCATACACCGCGTGCGCCAAGCCCGCCAGTTGCACGTCCGCGCCCAGCCCGAGCCTGCCCAGCCGGTCGTGCATCCGAGACAAGTGGGCGTAGAGGGTGCCACCCGGATGATCGATCGTCTCAGCTCCACGCTGACGCAGCCATGCCCGCATGTCCTGCTCGGCACTCATGCCTCGACCCTAGACACCGCCCGTCCGCACCAGAGGCCCACCGAGATGCCTGGTTCGTCACAGCCGCCGACCGTATCCGCGGTACGGCGCGGCTGGCGCAGTCATCGGCTTCGAACACAGCATCGCGGGCCCGCCGACTCCCACGCCGCCGTGACGGCGTCGTAGCCCGGCCAACGGAACTCGCGTATGTGAATCACACCATCCACCCCTAGTCGCAGCGTCACGGAAACGGTTGGGTCGAGGGCATGGCGCGCATCGCGTACGACCGCCACGACGCGGCAGCATTCGAAGCTACCCGCCACCTGGCGGACCAGGGACTGGCCGCCTGGCGTGCGGCGGTGACCCGGCACCTCAACTCCGAGCCCGGCACCCGTGTGCTCGACCTCGGCGCGGGCACCGGCATGTGGGCACGGGCCTTCACCGACTGGCACGACAACGTCGAAGTCATCGCCGTCGAGCCATCCGAGGCGATGCGGGCCCGCTGCCTCTATCCACAGGTGCTGGCAGGAGATGCCGGCGCCATTCCCTTGGACGACAACAGCGTCGACGCGGCCTGGCTGTCGACCGTGATCCACCACGTGCCAGACCTGACCGCGGCCGCACGGGAACTACGTCGCGTGGTGCGCCCGGGCGGCCCGGTGCTGATTCGGTCAGCCTTCGCTGGCCGGCACGAGGCGATCACGCTCTTTCGGTTCTTCCCCGAGGCATCCGCGTCTTGAACACCTACCCCAGCGTGGACGACGTCGAAGCCGGCTTCGCAACTTCCGGATTCACCACGATCTCGCTCGAACAGGTCCCGCAGGTGACGGCGCCGTCTCTGCGCGATGTCGCGGCCAACCTACGCCGGGAAGCACACACGCCGCTGCAACTGATCACTGATGACGAGTACGCCGCCGGGCTGGCCCGACTCCACCGCGCCGCCCGAACCGAGCGCGGACCAGTGATCGACGCCCTCGACCTTCTCGTCCTTCGATAGAACTTTCTTCCCCAGCACCTACAGCGGCGTTGGTCACGCCTCGGCCGAAGACCCCGGCCCGGGCGTGGGCCTCGCGGTGACCGGCTGGAACGCCATATCCGCCGCATGGTGGGCCCCGCTGGAACGCGACGCGCGGCCGGATGGGGTCAGCGCGGGCCGGCGCCGATGGGCGCTTGACTACCTGAGCCAGGCCATAACGGCCTCTTCGAGCAGGCGGTTGAAGGTCTGCGGGTCCTCCATCATCAGGAAGTGCCCTACCCCGGCCATGAGCACGGTCTGCACGCCGTACCGCCGCAGCGTCTCAACGTCGGTATGCCCGTTGTCGGGGTTGATCGCTACGGTCGGTAGCGCTAGTCCCCGTAGCCCGGCCGTCACCGCGGGCTCGTTGGAGACGGCGTGGCGTATGGCGTCAAGTGCGATATGCGATGGAGCGGCCGACATGTCCGCGGCGACAAACTCCACGAGGTCGGCCGAGGAACTGGGTAGGAACATCCCGCGCACGAAGTCGCGAGTCGCCGTGACGAAATCCGCCCGGAAGGGGGCGACGAACTCCGCCACCGCGGTCTCGTCCAGTGCGGCCTCGCCGAGCGTGCTATACACGTCAACCCACACCAGACCGGCCACGCGCCCGGGCAGCCGGCGCGCCGCCTCGACGATGACGTCGCCGCCCATCGAGTGACCGATCAGCACGGTCTCAGCCAGCCCCAGGTGATCGACTACGGCGACGACGTCGTCGCCGAAGCTCGCCATCGTCCACGCTGGTCGGTCGAGCCCGGACTCGCCGTGCCCGGCGAGATCGACGGCCACGACCCGATACCGCTCGGCGAAGTGGTTCACCTGCCCGAGCCAGTATGTCCGGTCACACGACCAGCCGTGGACGAACACCAACGCCGGCCCACCGCCGCCGTGCACCTCGAAGCGCACGGCAACGCCATCAGCGGACTGAACGGTGCCTTCCACCAGAAAGCTCCCGAGAACAACCGTCCGACCAGTACGGAGAGCGTA
>DASXRQ010000076.1:0-5262 GCA_036506495.1 Micromonosporaceae bacterium
CATCCGAGACCCCGACGGAGTCATTGACCCGAAGCTTCGAGACGATCTCGCGACCGCCATCGCACTGCCTTTCGGCGCCACATCGGAGACTGGGCCACCGCCATCCCGGCATCGGCCGCTATCTCCCCGCCCACCAGGTCAACGGCCGTGGTCGACGCGCCGGTCGCCGGCCGGGTTTGCCAGACCGCGGTACGCCTGGTCCCGCGGGTGACCGAGACGCTGGTCGCCTACGACGAGGCCAACCACACCCTCACCTACGAGGCCAGCGGCATGCCGGCGTTCGTGACCACCGCCCGAACACCTGGACCGTCACTCCGCTCGACCAACGCCGCGCCCGGGTCAGCCTGCAGGCCCGGTTCGACACCCGGCGGCCCGCTCGGCCTGCTCGGCCGCTGGATGATCCTCGCCCAGATCGGACGCACCAGCCGCCACCTGGCCGACGACCTGCGCCACTACGTCGAAACCGGCCAACCGTCGCCCCGGAAACAGCGCCAGCTGCGCCGAGCGCGCTAGAACCCGATCACGTCGGCGATCAGCCGCATCTGGTGGTCGAAGAACGCCTCCCGCTCCTCGATGACCGTGTTGAACCGGCCGAACAGTTCGAAGCTGACCGTGCCGAAGACATGCACCCACCCGGTCATGCCGCGGGCCAGCACCGGCTCGGGTACGTCGAACGCCTCGGTGCCGCGCAGCCGCCGCATGTCGGCGCGTACGCCGCGCGGTAGCCGTTCCCCCGGCCGGGCGGCCAACCGGCCGGACGCCACGCCGTCGCGCAGCAGGCGGCCGAAAACGGCGGTGGTGCGGATGGCCGCCGCGGTGGTGTCCCGCGGCGCCTTGTAGTCCGGTACCGGGGTGCCGTACAGCAACGCGTACTCGCTTGGGTTGGCCAGCGCCCAGCGGCGTATCGCGTGGCACGCACTGAGCCATCGGCCTCGCAGGTCGGCCTGGTCGACCGCTGCGTCGGCCCGTTCCACAGCGTCGGCAATCGCGTTGTACGCGTCAAGGATCAGCGCGGTAAGCAGGTCGTCGCGGCTGGGAAAATAGCGGTACAGCGCGGACGAGACCATGCCCATGTCCCGGGCGACCGCACGCAGGGACAGGTTCGCGCCGTCGGCGGCGAGGTGCCGGCGGGCGATGGCCTTGATTTCTTCGGTCATCTCGGCCCGGACCCGGGACCGGATCGAGCCGGCGGTGGTGGTATGCGGTTCGGCCATGTGTTGAGTCTGCCACATTGTGAGAGCGTTGACTATAAACGAGAGCATCGCTCTTGACAGTTGCGCTCACCCCGGTGAACACTACTCGTATCAGAGAGCGGCGCTCTCGAAGTAGAAGGGAATGTCACCATGGCTCTGCACACCATCGTCGGCGCCGGCCCGGTCGGCTCGGCCACCGCTCGCCTGCTCGCCGAACGCGGCGACCAAGTACGAGTCGTCACCCGCAGCGGCACAGGGCCGAAGCACCCGGCCATCGAGTTGGTCGCCGCGAACGCGGCCGACGGCGCAGTTCTCGGCCGGCTGGCCCACGACGCTGTGGCCCTCTACAACTGCGCCAACCCGCCGTACAACCGGTGGCCCATCGAATGGCCGCCGCTCGCCGCGGCGCTGCTGTCCGCCGCCGAGAGCAGCGGCGCGGTCCTGGTCACCGCGAACAACGTGTACGGCTATGGCCCGGTCGACGTGCCGATGACCGAGGATCTGCCGTTTGACCCGCCTACCGTGAAGGGGCGGGTGCGGGCCCGGATGTGGCATGACGCCCTGGCCGCGCACAACGCTGGCCGGGTCCGCGCCACCGAGGCGAGAGCCAGTGACTACATCGGCCCGGGTGCCGCGTCGATACTCACTCTCATCGCGCTGCCGAAGGTGCTGGCCGGCAAGCGGGCCATCGTGCCGGCCGATCCCGACGCCCCGCACAGCTGGTCGTACCCGGTCGACGTGGCCCGTACCCTGGTGACCCTCGCCGGCGACGAGCGCGCCTGGGGCCGCCCGTGGAACGTGCCCACGGACCGGCCAGCGTCCATTCGCGACATCACGACCCGGGCGGCCGCGCTCACCGGGGCCCCGGCGCCACGCCTGTCACGCATGCCCGAGCCGGTACTGTGGCTCGGCGGCCTGTTCGACCCGATCGCACGTGAGGTCCGCGAGATGCGCTACCAGTTCGAGCGCCCGTTCGTGCTCGACTCGTCGCGGACCACCGCCACCTTCGGCATCGACCCGACTCCGCTGGACGAGGTGTTGCGCGTCACCATCAAGGAGATGCGCTGACGCGTCAACCGAGCGTGGCGCAATGCTCCCGGGCCAGTTCGACGTAGGCACGCGTCGCGGGTGTGACGTGCCGGTCGCGGTGCCGGACGATGCCCAGCCGCCGCGGCGCAAGGCCGTCGACGGCGAGGATCCGGGTTCGCGGATCGGCCGGGTCGGCGGCGAGGCGTGGGATCAGCCCGTTGCCGAGGCCGGCGGCGACGAGGCTCTGAACGGTGCCGTTGTCGTCGGATCGGAACACGGTGTTCGGCGATGGCCCGGGTGTGGTGCTGTCCCGGTTTTGGGCGGTACCGGTTCGTCGGCCGGACCCCGATTGGTTAGTGGTTCCGGCGTTGGTTGACCACGGCCATTGCCAGGTCAGTGATCTTGTCTCGTAGCGCCCCTTCGTCCAGGTCCGGGTGGAGCAGGGCGAACATGAGCGCCGTCCCGATGAGCGCGGACTGCAGGTCTGCGGCCGCCGTCGCGTCGGGCAAGTCACCTCTGCGCACCGAGCGCTCGAGCACCTGTGCGATCTGATCGCGCCCGTCCGCGACAAACGTCGCTCGAAAGCGTTGCATGAGGCCGCGGTCCGAAGCGGCGTCGCAGATCAGGCAGGGGAAGATGCGGCGGCCCAACGGGCCGGCAACCAGCGCCACGATGCGCGCGGACAGGGCCTCGATGTCGCCGGTGAGGCTGCCCTGGTCGTCCAGGGCCGGCAGCTCAGCCGACGAATGCAGGATGAGGTCGAACACCATCTCGGCCTTTGACGGCCATCGGCGGTAGATGGAGGTCTTCGCGACCCCGGATCGCGCGGCCACGCCCTCGATGGTCAGAGCCCGATATCCGACCTCCTCGAGCAACTCCTGCACCGCTCGATGCAGCGCCTCGGTCGTGGCCTGGCCACGAGCCGGCCGGCCGGCGACCGCGCCGCGCTTGTTGCTTCTTGCCATCCGCTGCCCCCAACGCTACGCTACGTATCGTAGCGTAATTGGTCCGCCCATCCGCGGCCACGCTGTGAGGTGACGTCGTGAACCGTATCCAACTCGCCACGTCTGGCCTGTTCGCTGTCTGGATGGCACACGACCTCGAAGAGTTGGCGACCATGAGCGACAACTCCCGCATCCTGATGACTCGACTGCCAGATTGGCTGCCGGTGCCGGCTTCGGTACGAGATCGAGGCTTCACAAACCGCTATGTCGCCAGCGGCGTCGCCGCGGTGGGGCTGGTTGTCGCCGCGGCCGCCGTGCGCGGCTACCGAACACAGGGCCGCTCGGCCTTCTACCAGAACGCACTCCTGGGCTTCGGCGTGCATGGGCTGGGTCATATCGGCGCGAGCCTGCTGGCCCGCGGCTACACCAGCGGTGTCGCCACATCGCCCATCATCGTTATCCCGTTCTGGCTGTGGGCCACCCGGGCCCTCAACCAAGCGGGTGTTCCCAACCGGCGCAGCGTTCCAGCCGCGAGTGCCCTCGCTGGAGGGTCCATCGCCGGCGGCCACCTCGTGGCCTCCGTCCTGACCAAGAACCGCCCCTGAACCGTCAGTAGCCGCCCCCAGCGCCGAGACACCGCGCCACGCGGGTTATCAGCAGTCCCAGGCGCACTCTTCTCAAGCGTGAGCGTGCGAGTATCGGGCGGCACGGACGGTGACCACAGCGACAATCGACACGTGACAGAGCAGCTGCCGTCCTGGCCGACCACACCACCGACCTACGGTTCAGTCGTTCTGCGTGAGTTCACCGACGATGACGCATACCTCGCTGTCGAGTCGGGGGACGACCCTTACATTGCCCTCATCGGCAGCCTGCCCGCGCTCCCCACAGCCCAGCAGGTTCTGGAGTGGATCCACCGGCAGCGCGGCCGGCTCGCCGAAGGACATCGGACTGTCCTTCGCACTGACACCAGGCCCACGATCCGGACCTGACGGCAACCCCTTGCCGCTGCCAGGCACCTGTTGAACGCCGCTCCGTCGCATGACACCGCGTGGCTGGGGCACTACCAGCGCGACCTGCCATCACCTCGAAAGGACCCAGCCGCCATGGTCTACGTCAATGCCGGGCGCGCCGCGCATGGTCGGTGCTTCTGCCGGGTAGCACGTGGGCAGAGCACACACAGGAGGTGGACCATGGCTTGGTCACGGTTGATGCTGTCGGCGATGTGCGGGACGGCGGTGGCGCTGGCCACGCCTGAAGTGGCGGCGGCGGCCACGACCTACAGCGACTCAGTGTATGGATTCGAATACTCTGCGACATCGACGCAGGGAAAATTCGCCGGTACGGCGTACGGCGCGCTGCCCGGCGCCTGGGCGGCGACCGTGAACCACACGCAGCTCAGCCCGAGCGGCACCGTGACCAGTGGATCCATGTCACTGAAGACGGTGCTCAACGGCGCGTCGACACAAGTCGACGGGGACATCACCGGCGGTGAGGTCGTTCGCACCAACCCCGGCGCGACAGGATGCGTGAACCAGTACTACGCCGTGAACCTGGTGCTCGAGGACGTCGGCCCCAACGGCACCGGCGGCGGAACCGGCTCCTTCGGCGGCACCCTGACCCACTACCGGCACTCCGTCTTCGGCACCTGCGTGACGTACTCCGCGACGATCAGTGGATCGCTGGCGCTGACGTTCTAAGACGCCAGTCCCTGGCCGTTTCCCCTGGCGCCAATCGGTTTGTCGTGGAGACCTATCCGCATGACTACCGATTCGATACCCGCCGGCGGCGACCCCCGCCGGCTGCTGGCGCACTCGCGTCACCTGGCGCACCGGGTCCGTCTCGCCCAGCGGGTGACCTGGTTTCCGCTGCTGGTGCTGGCCGCGGTGACCTTCGCGGCGATCCCGGTCGACCGGTACGGCCATCGGGTCGTCAACTGCCGGGCGGTGGGGGCCGGCGAGATGTGCCAGGTCTGGCATACGGCCGTGTTCGTCTACTGGCCGCTGGCGCTGCTGCTGGCCTACGCGGCGATCGCCGGCTGCTACCTGCTGGTCGCCCGGGCACGGGGACTGGGCACCCGGGTGCTGCCGTACGTG
>DASXRQ010000077.1:0-2901 GCA_036506495.1 Micromonosporaceae bacterium
GGCGGTGGCGCTGCTGCTCGGCGGTTGCGGGATCCCGGACAACACGCCGGTGCTGCCGATCGGCCCCGGCCCGTCCACGGGCACGTCGTCCGGCGACGACGTGGCCCCCGCGCTGCCGCGCCGCGAGGACACCGAGAAGCCAAGCCAGCTGGTCCTGAACTACCTCAAGGCCGCGGCCGGCGACTCGGACGACGCGCTGGCCCGGGTCAAGGCGTTTCTCTCCCCGGCGGCCGCCGGGGAGCTCAAGCCGAACCAGACGGACGTCCGGGTCATCCACCTCGTCGAGCAGCCGCTCAACAACCCGGGCAGCGACGAGGTCAGCTTCAAGGCGTGGCAGGTCGGCACGCTGGGCAACAACGGCATCCTGGACCCGTCGACCGATGCCACCGTCATGGAGTACAAGTTCCTGATCAATGCCCTCCCCGGCCATACCGGGCTGTTCGTGACGAAGGCGCCGCCCATGCTCCTGCTCAGCGACGACGCGCTGGGCGGCTACTACGACCTGCGCACGATCTACTTCTGGAACACCGAGCACACCGCACTCGTGCCGGACGTGCGCTACATGCCGAACAGCGTGCCCCCCGAGCAACAGCCCACCGAGGTGCTGAACTGGCTCATCGCCGGTCCGTCGGAGTGGCTCGCCAAGGCGGTCGAGTCGCTGCCCGAGGGCACCACCTCCATCGGCAACGTGCCCGCGGTCAGCAACGACAAGCTGCAGATCAACCTCAGCGACAAGGCGGTGCGGCCCAACGACAGCGCCGCGCTCGATCGTCTGCGACGGCAGCTGATGTGGTCGCTACGGCCCAACCTGCCCCGGTACCTCGAGCTGAAGATCGGGCACCAGGTCGAAGGCGACTGGGACCAGACCGACTACCTGACCAGCAACGCGTCGTACCGGCTGGGCGAGGAGCCGGAGCGGTTCGTCCTGTACGACGGCCGGATCCACCGGCTGAGCCGCTCGGTGTACGCCACGGAGCCCGTGCCCGTGCTGCTGCCGGCCGCCAACCGCAACGTCCTCGCCGCGGCGTTGAGCGGCTCCGACACGCGTACCTACGCCGCGTTGGTCGTCGACGACGGCGGCAAGCAGTCGCTGCGGGTAGCCGGCGTGCGCACCGGGGAACAGGCCGCCTTGAAGAAGGTGGCTATCTCGGGCCAGCTCGGTCATCCGGTGTGGGCGGTGACCCCCGTCGAGGCCCAGGGCGGAGCGATCGGCCTGATCACGGTCGGCGGCCGTCTCTACAGCTTCGGTTCGGGCGGCGGCGCGGTCCGCGAGATCGACTGGCCGGGTGGCGGCCCGCCCGCGATATCGGCCGTGGCCGTGTCGCCAGACGCGCACCGGATCGCGCTCATCGTCGGCGGCAAGCTCTACCTCACCGTGCTGGTGACCGGCGCGGACGGCCTGCAACTGGACTCGCCGCAGCAGATCCGGACGCCGATGCGCACGCTGACCGCGGTGGATTGGAGCAGCGAGGGCTGGCTGGTCGTCGGCGGCACCCGGGCGGACACGAATCGCGTGGCGATCATGGACATGACCATCGACGGTGCGACGTTCAGCCCGCGCCTGGCCGACCTGGGGACCGAACAGGTGAGCTACCTGACCGCGTACCCGGCGAACCCGGTGGACGGGCGGCAGATCTCCGACTCGATCGCGTACGTGGCAGGCGGCGGCGCGTACGACGCGCTCGCCGACGCCACCAAGATCACCGTGACGAATCTGGCCGATCCAGTCACCAACCCGCCCGCCGGGGTCGTGCCTACCGCGCCGCTGTTCCTGCGCTGAGGCCGCGCCGCGTGTTGATCCGGATCGGTGCCGAACTCGTGTCGGGGCTGGCCGACCTGGTCCTGCCCAGCCCGTGCGCCGGCTGCGGAGCCGAACGGGTACCGCTGCGCTTGGGGGCGTGCGCCGATTGCGCGACGGCGCTCGAGGCGCTCACGCCGTACCCGACCACTCCCGTGCCGCCACCGCCAGGGATGCCCGCCTGCAGCGCCGTGGGGCCGTACGCCGGACCGCTGCGGTCGGCGCTGCTCGCATACAAGGAGAAGTGCCGGCACCGGCTGGCACGGCCGCTGGGCGCGCTGCTGGCGGTCGCGGTCGCCGACGCGGCGGTCCGGGGCCGCGGAGGTCCCGGCGTACCCGTGCTGATCGTCCCGGTGCCGTCGACCGCGAGCGCCGTGCGGCAGCGCCACGGCGACCACATGGCGCGACTGGCCGCCCACGCCGTGCGGCGGCTGCGCACCGCAGGTTGGCACGCCGACGTCGTGCAGCCGCTGCGGGCGCTCCCGCGCCCGGACTCCGCGTCGCTCGACCCGGCGGCACGCGCGGCCGTTGCTGAGAATTCCCTGCGAATCCGGACCTCCCGGACCCGGGTTTTAGGGCGCGCGCCGGCGATGAAGAGCACCCTGATAGTGGTGGACGACATCGTCACCACGGGCGCCACCCTGGCCGCGGTGGCGGCCCGGCTCGGAGAGGCAAACATGCAGGTCGCAGGGGCCGCAGTCCTAGCCGCGACCCGGCTGCGGAAGGCCGCCTTGGGCGGTTTAAGTGGATTACCACCCAGGGGTACCGGGCGCACCGGTCATCATCTGCTGCGTTACTCGAACGAGGGGTGACGGGCGGGCATCCGCACGTTAGCGTCTTGATGACGAGGGTACGCGATACCGCTTACCCTCCACCGGAGCGAAGTTGCAAGATCGAACCGCCGCACCGGAAAGGAGCCGTCTCTCAGCAATCGGTGTCGCTGTCTGGGATCGCTCCGAGATCCTGGACGCCACCGGAACCAGCACACCGCGTCGCAGTTCGGCGCCCCCGGCACCCGTCGTTGGGCGCCCGCAGAACGAAACGTTGGGGGAGGTCACGAGTGGACATTGTTGTCAAGGGCCGCAACGTAGAGGTTCCTGATC
>DASXRQ010000078.1:0-23841 GCA_036506495.1 Micromonosporaceae bacterium
CGCCGCAAAGTCGGCGTAGTGCTCCGGTCGGGGCGCCTCGTGGAGGCGGTTCCAGTCGGTCTCACCGACCCGCCCGCCCTTCATCCAGTCCGGCGCGCAGCACAGCGTCAGGACCGGCGTGCCGCCGGTGGAGCGGATGAGCTCCATCCGGCGGTCCAGCGACGACCAGTCGTACCTTCCGGGGCTCGGCTCCGGGTTCAGCGCTCCCCACCCGAAGAGGTGCTGGTTCTGGTAGGTCGCCGTCGCGGTCAACACGTTGCGGGCTGCCGCCAGCGCACTCTCGTCGCCCCATGCATCCACCGAATACTGCGTGTGCGTGACGCCCAGGTTGAGCCGGTCCGGGTGTGGACGATGGTGCTGCGGTGCCTGCCAGGCGTAGCCGCCGCCCTCCGGAGAGGGGGTCGAGGGTAGTTGTTCGCCGGCCGAGGTGGACGGAGCGAGGAGCCCCGCGGTGACCAGTAGCGCCGTCGCGGCCAGCACCGCGACCGCCGTCCAGCGGACGGCGGCCGGTGCGCTGGCGTTGAGCCGCTGCATGCGCTACCGCCAGCGCCTGCCGATGCCACGGACGACCTGGACGCTCCGGAGGGCAGCACCGTGCAGGCGCGTGACCGGCGCCAGCTCGATCCGGTAGGTCGCATAGTGTTGTTCGACGGCGCCGAACCTGCTCTTGAAAAGCGCCAGCGACGAGCCGGGCGCCGACTCACCCATGTGGTATGCGACGCATCCAGCATTCGCTGCGTCCTCGATGGCGGTTCGGTGCAGCAGGTAGGTCGCGTAGACCGGTCCCGCCAGCTCCTCGTCCATCGCGCCTCGCCAGTAGGCGGCCGTTCCCGGCGCGAAGAGCACGACGATCGCGGCCAGCGGACGGCCGAGTCGGAAGGCCACGTAGATGCGGCACCCGGTGTCGGCCGCGGCGGCTACCGTCCGTAGCTTCCGCTGCGGCTCCCGGTGGGCGGCACGCCACCGCGCCAACGCGAGCGGGTCGCCATCCCGGCGCGCCCACCGGACCACCGACATGGCATACAGCCGGTGGAAGACCGGCACCAGTCGACCGATGTTGTCACGCTCGACGGTCAACCCGGCGCGTTCGGCGCGCCGCACCCGGTTGCGCGCGTCGCGATGGAATCGAGTCCGCCAGACGGCGTCGAAACCACCCTCCAGAGACAGCGTTTGAGCCATCCTGCGCTCGCGCGGAACGCGGGCTGGGACCGCCGTCTCCCAGACCTCTGCCTCGGCTGGGTCGGGCCGCAACCGGACGGTGAGCGCCGCCCGGCGGGCCAGGTCGGCGACCACCATCCGCACGTCCTCGGGGCGCACGGTTCCGCCCTCCCCGAGCAGGCCGCCGGGGCCCCACCCGACCGGCAAGGCGGCATGCGGTGACAGGGCGGGGACAAAGGTGCGGCGCCGGACGAGCGGCAGGACGAGACGCCGCCCGTCGGCGCTCTCGTACAGCCGTGAGGCGTCGTCGTAGTCGTCTACCGCGCAGACACACCGGATCCATGCGGGCGTCTGCGTCGGGAGCGCGCGCGGCGCGGAGGCGAAGATCTCGTGCCAGGCGCCGACCGGGACGGGGCTTGTCACGGCCGGCGCGCGGGTGGCACGGCCCGCCAGCTCCGTGTTCACGGCGTGTCCAGCCCCAGGTCTGCGTGCCAGTAGCGTTGGGTGGCGTCGTTACTGGCCAGAACAACGAGGCCGGTCGCAC
The DNA here is from genome assembly GCA_036506495.1 of Micromonosporaceae bacterium. Lineage (GTDB taxonomy): Bacteria > Actinomycetota > Actinomycetes > Mycobacteriales > Micromonosporaceae > DASXRC01. Next base: position 1,703 of record DASXRQ010000078.1, read on the forward strand.
TCGTCACGCTCTGCTTGGTCGAGGTGGCGTTGTTGAGGTTCGGGGACGAACCATCCGCGATCACCGGCGTTCCCCGTCCTTCGGGGAAGGACAGATCATTCATGGGGGAACTCTTCATGAAGATGGTTCCCGGGTATCCCGAGTACGGGCATCCGGTGTTCGGTGCGGTCGCGAAGACGTACAGCATCTGGTGTTCCGAGTCGACCATCACGATCGGCCGCGTGTGGCAGTCGCTGACCCTGCCGAACCTGGTGGCGGTCCAGTCACCGCTGGCCGGATCGCGGGCAAGAAGCATGATCTGCGGTGCGGATCCGTTGCCATTCGAATCGTCCATGCTGGTCTTGACCGCTGCGAAGACCCGGCCGGACGGGTCAGCCTGCAATGACTTCAGGCTGATGTGGTCGTCCGCGCTCTTCGGCCCCTGGATAGCCGTGCGGCTGACGTCCCAGGACGCCCCATCGGCGCCGTCGTCGTGGGTCGCGAAATACACCGCCGACCTAACCTGGTTGCTCCACATGACGCCGATCCGCGCGCCGAAGGCGACCACGGCGGAGATGTCGTCGGGGTCCAGCGACGTGGCGCCGTTCGCCGGAAGGACGAAGGGGGTCCCCCACGCCGTGTCGTCGCCCGTGGTCTTGTTGACGTAGACCTTCGCACCCTGGGTCCAGGTCGCCCAGAGCACGCCGGCGCCATCCTTGTCCAGGGTGAGCGACTCCGTCGAGTAGGCGGTGATCTGCACCGGGAAGCCGGCGTCCCGGGTGTATAAGTCGGTCGCCGGATCGTAGCTCAGGCGGTAGAGCCTCGCCGGGTTGCCCGTCGTGGCCGCGGTCGACGAGCTGGCCCGCCAGTGTGAAGCCACGTACAGCTTGGTGCCGTCCCACAAGACGTCCGACCGTGTCTTGGGACGGTTATCGACCATCGTGCCGGTGTTGATCCACTGCTGCGTCGATCGGTCCAGCCGGAAGATGCGGTGCGTTTGGCTGGCGGTGTCGAACAGCACCGCCCACCACCAGCCATCGTTCCACCACAACTTGCTCTGCGGCTTCTCGCCCGTGGCGCCGGATCCGTCGCCCGCCGTGGATGGGCCGGCGTACCCGATGTCCCCCTCGGCAGCCGTGGCCGGCGCCGTCGGCCCAAGCAACCACGACGTCGCGGCGGCCAGCACGACAAAGGTGGCCAGGAGCGCACGACGAGACCTCCGGCTGGCCGGTCGATCGTGAGCCGCCCGCATGTCAACCCGCCTGCATCGGGGACAGCGCCTCGCGGGGCGTGAGGTCGGCGACGGCCTCCGCCGCGGCGTGCCAGCGGTCGAGCGCTCGCTGGTCGATGGGATCGACCACGGGGCGCGGATGGCGGGCGACCCGCTCGCGGACCAGCGTACGGAGGACGCGATTGCCATCGCGGAACGTGTGCAGGTTCGACATGCCGTGCCGGCGGGGCAGCTCCATGCTGGGCACCTCCGCAATGCGCAGGTTGGCCTTGACCGCGTGCACGATGAGCTCGGCCTCGATGTCGAAGCCGTGCGCGGTCAGCGCGAGCGCCGGTAGGCACTCTCGCCGGAACGAGCAGTAGCCGTAACAGAGATCGGTAAAGCGGACCAGGAACATCCCGTTGGTCATTCGAACGAATGCCTGGTTGCCGAGCCGGCGCAGGCGGGTGAAGTCCGAGGACCCGCCACCGGCGAGGAACCGCGAACCCTTCACGACGTCGTACCCGTTCATCAGCGGTGTCACGAAGCGGTTGATCTCACGGGGATCCATGCTTCCATCGGCGTCGATCATCACGATGATGTCGCTTGTCGCGGCGGCAAAGCCTGCACGCAACGCGGCACCCTTCCCTCTGCCGTTCTGCGTCACCACAACTATGTCGGGCCGGGTCGCACGGGCGGTCTGGACGGTGGCGTCGACGGAGTTTCCGTCGACGAGCACGACCTCGTCGACGACCGCGGGGAGGCGTTTGAGGACCCAGCCGATGTTCCGCTGCTCGTTCAGGGCGGGAATGATCACCGCCACAGTGTCACGTTCTAGGGTGTGCCCGTTCAGCTTCGCCGCGGGCCGCTCCCGGAGCAGAGCCACGACACCGTTTGTCGCGTCTCCGTGGATGGGTGTCGTCTTCATGCTCGACTCCGTCTGATCGAACCGCCGCGCATCTGCGTTGCCACCGGCAGGTGGTGCAGGGCAAACGGTGACAGCCACAGACGGTTGATCGAACAAACAGGTGACGTAGCCCGACTACGTAATTCGCACTAGTGTCCTGAGTCAATGATCGGTTAGCTGGCGTGGCGGTAGGCGGTACGCAACCCGTGTCGGAGGGCGAGGGCCACCGCCTCCAGCGCCGAGTGGGTATCGAGCTTCACGATCAGATTCTGGGTGTGTGTGCGCACCGTGTTCGGCGAGAGGTTCAACCTGTCGGCGATCTGGGTGCGCGTCAGGCCGTCCACCATGCACTGGAGGACCTGCCGCTCACGAACGGTCAGCCGGGCGAGGGGGCCGCGGAAGGACGTGGCAGGAGTCGCCAGGTCGTCGAGCACGCGCCCGAGCAGATCCGGCGGGAGCCAGGCCTCTCCGGCATGGACACCGCGCACGACCCGGACGACGTATTCGGCGGCCACCGTCTTCGGGAGCCATCCCCGAACACCTCTCTGGAGACCGGTCACGACGTGAGCGGAGGACTCGAGCGCGGTAAGCATGACCACGCGAGTGTGGGGAGAGATCTCGCGAATGGCCGCCGCCAGATCCAGGCCGCCTTCGCCCTCACCGAGTAGCAGATCGAGTAGGACGACCGCCGGCCGGATACGGGTCACGTGTGACCTTGCCTGAGCGGCGCCGTATGCGACCACGACGGGACGAATATCCGGTTCGGCCAAGAGTCGCGCCTGAAGCGCGTCTGCAAACACCAGGTGGTCGTCCACCACGAGCACGGATATGTGATCCACCATTTCCGATTTCCCACCGGCAGCAACCGCTATACCTAATCGCGCACCTAACAACCACTACGCCGGAAAATTCGGATCACATAAACGAGAGTAAAGGATATATCCTAGCGATGTCCGGGATTACTCAGATATTCTATTGCGGATTAATCTTATGAATCATGAAATCGTGCGAATAGCCAGCCCCTCCATGACCGTGGCGACGGCAGGTGGTTGTTCTCGCCCGACGATCAGGTCGGCCGACGATCATGGTTCGTGCTGGTCGGCGGCGGCGGCCCGTGTCGAATCGAGCGGCTTGCGGAACACCGATTATCGAAAGAACGGCTCATAGTCCATAGATCGTGGCCCAGTCCACCTCGAGCGTCGCGCCGCCGCCGGAGCCGTCCGGGAACCAGTCAAGCTGAATCGTCTGCTCCATGCGTCCCGGCGGGAACGCGTCGCGGTAAGTTGTGTGGAAGAACCGATCGCCGTCGACGTAGCCGCTGATGTGCCCAGCGGTCCACTCCACGGCGAAGTTATGCCACCGGGTCATGTCCACCGCAGTGGAGCCGGCGAGCTGTCGGTTGTCTTCGCCGTAGTGCAGGAAGAAGTGCAACCTGGCCCGCGGCCCGTCGAACACCTCCGCGTAGTCGATCTCACCGCCCGCCGGCCACGGATCGTCGGCGGGCCACAGGATCAGCACCGGGTGGTAGCAGCCGCAGCCGGCCGGAAAGCGCGCGCGGATCTCCCAGCGGCCGTACCGCCGCGGGTAGTCCCACGCCATACCCCCGGTGGTCCCGTCCGGGGTGCCGGTTATTCGAAGGATGCCGTCGCGGACGCTGATCTGACCGGGAGAGCGGCGGCCGTCCCCGGAGTTGCCTACCGAGTCGTACGCTCCCCAGCTGGAATGCAGCGACGTGCCGGAGAAGTCGTCACGCGCGATCAGCTTGGTCCAGCCATACCGGACCGCGGCGCTACTCGATCCCAACGCCGCGTCGCGTCGCGTGGGCGGCGTCCCGGCCGGCCCGGCCGCCGGGCCCAGGCCGGCCACGCCGCTATCGTCCGCCGTGGTGGCCGGTGTTGGGGCCGCCGGCACCCTGTCGCCCGACGCCGTGACGGCTGGCGCCGCGCCGCGCGGCGAAGGCGCAGCGGGCGCGCACGCCACGGCTGTCACTAGCACCGCCCCAAGCACGACGACCCGCTTCACCCGCCGGTTCCAGCGCACGGGTCAAAATCTATCGGCCCGCCGCTGCTCCGCGCCGCCGGGCGGCCATGCGTAATCGCGATCGCGCCAGCGGCCGTGCCCGCCGCACTGAGCCGGCGGCTCTCGTCGCGCTGGTCACCCTGCGCCGTCGCCACGGTAGCTCAGCGGTCAACGCCCCAGCGAGGCGCGGTGGTGCTGCGCGCAGCCGCGCGCAGCACCACCACCCCCGTACCGCGCGCTCAGGAGTCGACCGGCGTGGCCACGAATGCCACAGTTTCGCCGGCCGCGTTGGTCGCTTGGCCGGTGATCACACCGGCGTCGTTGATGTCGTTGGCGGACACCAGGTGGCCTTCGTATCCGGTGGCCAGGTCGTTGAGGTCGCTCACCGCCCCGTCCCGCCAGATGACTGCGCGGAGGCCGACCGGCCCGCGCGACAGGCCGACGATCAGCCCGTCGTCGTTGACGCCGAGCGCCTGGCTCCTGGCGTCGCCCGGGTGTACCGGGAGCGCCTGGAACCCGCCAGTCGAGGTCCACACAAACGGCCGGTAGTCGAACGCGTCGCCGACGGCCTGCGGCGAGTTCGCGAAGCCGACGACCATCCCGTCGTTGTTGATGCCCATCGGGGTGTTCCACGCTTCGCCGCCGAAGTTGCCCATGTCGGTCGGAGTGCCGTTGTGCCACAGCACCGCGTGCCTCGCGCTGAAGCCGCCAACCGCGTTCGCGCAGTCGCCGGAGATGCCGACGACCAGACCCGAGTCGTTGATCGCCGTCGCGGCGCTCGCGCTCTCGCCCGGCAGCGGCAGCAGCTGCCGGACGCGGTCGCCGTGCCGGGTGTCCCACATCGCGGCGTGGAACCCGAGGAACTGGTCTATCTGGTTGCAGGTCGGGTCGGTGTCGGCGACCTCGGCCCAGCCGACCACTTGGCCCCGATTGTTGGTTCCGGTGGCGAAACCGTGCGTACCGCCGAGAGTGGGCAGTGCCCGCATTCTGCCGCCCTCCCACACGAAGCCGACGCAGGCGTGTTCGGTGTCCACGCCAAAGAAAGCCGAACAGCTCCACGCCTCGTCGAGCGGGTCGATGTCGGCGGTCTCCGTGACCCCGGTGATGATCCCGTTGTTGTTCTTCACAGGCCACAACACCGCGCTGTTCGGGCCGCCCAGCGTGTCGAGGTCGGTCGCCGCGCCGTTGCGCCACAGCGTGGCGTGCGTGACGCTGCCCGACAGCGTGGAGTAGCCGGCGACCCAGCTGCGGTTGTTGATGCTGCTCCCGGCGCTGGCCGACCCGCCCAGCGGCAGCTCGCTGATGACGTACCTGGGCGGGGAGTCGGCGTGCGCCGGGGCGGCGCCGAAAACCAGCACGAGGGGAAGTGTCAGGACAGTCCTGAGAACTGCGGTTCTCATCCAAGACCTCCTTGATCCAGGGAGAATTGCCTTCAGGCCGCACCCTGCTCGGCGAGTTCGGCGTCGAACTCGCAGAGCCCGCCCGACATCCAGAGGTGCGTGAACGCGAGCGCGCGCCACGGCCGCCACTCATCGCCGAACGCCGCACGCGCCGGCCGGCCGAACACCCGGACGCGCGCAGGCTTGCGGCCCGAGATGGGAAAGGCGTCGGGCTCCCCGAGGCGCAACGCGACATACTGTGCCGTCAACACGCCGACGCCGGGGACAGCCTCGATGGACGCGACGAGCGCTTCGAGGTCGCCGCCCCAGTCCAGTCGCACCGCACCGTCGGCGGTGGCGGCGGCGAGAGCCCGGATGGCCGCCGCCTTCGCCGCGGACAGCCCAATGCCGGCCAGATCCGCAGCGGCGAGGACCTCGGGCGTGGGAAACGTGTGCGTCAGGCCCATCGAGCCCAGCCCAGACAGCCGCACGCCGTGCCGCTCCACCAGCTGACCCACGATCGCGCGCGCCGCGCCCGCTGTGGTATCCGCCGCGACAAGAGCGGTCACCCCGGCCTCGAAGCCGTCCCAAGTTCCGGGCACGCGTAGGCCCGGGCGGGCGTGGACCAGCGGCCCGACGACCGGGTCGCGTTCGAGCTGGCGAACCGGCTCGCGTACCTCTGAGTCGAGGCTCGCGATGCGCCGGGCCCGCCGGACCACGTGCAGGAGCTCCCGCCAATGCGGCAGGTGCGCGCGCAGGACGAGATGGTCGTCGCCGCCGGGCAGCAGTTCGAGCACGCCCGGGTCGCCGTCGATCAGCACTGTGCGCCGATACTCGCGGCCGAACACGTGCTCCACGCCCGGGATCGCGGTGCGGCCGAGACACCTGAGCATCTCGGGCCAGTCCAACGGACCGTGGAACGCGAGCCGCAGGGCCAATCCCCCGTCGGCCGCGAGCCGGTCGGCCCGCCGACGCTTCGCCCGCAGATCACTCGGTGCCGCCCGGAACACCTCCCGGCAGACGCGGTTGAACTGCCGCAGGCTCCCGAAGCCCGCGACGTACGCGATCTCGGTGATGGTCAGGTCGGTCTCGTCCAGGAGGCGGCGGGCGAAGTGTGCCCGCGCCGAGCGGGCCAGACCGTCCGGCGTGACCCCGATGTGTGTCATGAACAGCCGGCGTAGGTGACGGGCCGATACGCCGAGCCGGTTGGCGAGCGAGATCTCCGTGCCTTCGTCGAGCGCACCGCCCACCACGATGTGCCGGACCGCGCGGCAGACCAGCTCCTGCTGAATGCCGTCCGGCACGGGTGGCAGACGGTATGGCCGGCACCGCAGGCAGGCGCGATAGCCGGCGGCCTCCGCCGCCGCGGCGGTCGGGAACCGCCGGACGTTCGGCGCCAAGGGCTGTGCCGAGCACCCGGGCCGGCAGTAGATGCCGGTCGTGACCACCCCGGCGACGCCCTGCATGTCAGCAGTCATACCGGCGCCCAACGCCGGAGGCCAGTCAGATCCGGACACGGAGACGGTCTTCGTCAGCCGAGTCGCGCCGCGGGACCGACAACATCGACGGGGCGCGGATTACGCAGCGAGCCCTGCCTGCTGAGCACAGCCTGGCCGGACGGTTTGTGAGCAGTCCCTACCCACGCCAGGCCGAATGGCGGCGAGGGTGGTTATTGCAGGGCCGCCGCCAAGGCCGCGTGGTCGTGGTAGTCGCGGGATTCGACGATCCGCCCATCGCGTACCCGTAGCACCTGGATGTTGCTGGCGCGAAACGAACGGCCAGTCTCCAGCGCGAGCCCGTCGTAGTCGAACTCTGCGATGATCACCTCGGGGTCGATGGTGTCGTGGACCACAATGTTGTGCGTCCGCAGGCGTACCCGCCCCGCCGCCATAGCGAAGTGTTTGCGCAGCGCCTCGCGACCCTCCAGCCGTGAAGTGTTGGGAGCGAATGGCTGGTCGACCACCGCGTCCTCGGCGTACAGGTCGGGCAGCTCGTCCCAGCGCTCCTCGGCGATGCCGCGGACCAAGCGGTCGAAGACCTCGCGGGGTGCCATAGCACCTCCACTATTATCGGAGTAGTGACTCCGGTAACGATACGGACTGAATACTCCGGTTGTCTAGTCTGGGTGTGAGGCGATGACTGACGCGAAACCGCTGCGGGCCGACGCTCGGCGTAACCGGGCACGGCTGCTGGAGGTGGCCGAGGCTGTCTTCGCCGCTAACGGCACCTCCGCCTCGACCGAAGAAGTTGCCCGTGCGGCGGGAGTCGGCATCGGTACCGTCTTCCGGCACTTTCCGACCAAGGAGGCCCTGCTGGAAGCGGTGTTGGCCGGCCGGCTTCGGCGGCTCGCGGTGGAGGCCGCCGCCCTGGCTGACGCTGACGATCCGGGTCCGGTGTTCTTCGCGTTCTTCACCCGGGTCGTCGAACAGTCGACCACCAAGAACGCCTACGTCGATGCGCTGGCCAAGGCAGGTATCGACGTGGCGGGGGCCCTCGGGCCAGTCGCGCAAGACCTGCACAAAGCCCTCGGAACGCTGCTGATCCGTGCCCAGCACGCCCACGCGGTACGCGACGATGTCCGCGTACCCGACCTGATCGCGCTGCTGATCGGCGCAACGCGGGCAATCGAGCACGCGAGCGCGGACCCGGATGCCCAGGCCCGCACTCTGGCGATCGTGCTCGACGGACTCCGTGTCCGGTAGCGGAGCGAAGGCCCCGAGTGCCGAGACGACTGACCATCCGACGCGGCCTCCTCTCGCCGAGGTGCAAGCCGAGCCGCTCGCCTTCGGGTCGGCGAGAATCTGGTCGGCGGTTTGGTCCACCTGACGGGCTGGCAGCGCCCGTTGTAGGCGTCCACGAAGATCCTGATGGGTTCTCATGCCCAGCGTGCGCCGGCCGGACGGCCGGCCCGGCCGGGCAGTGTTACCGATCAGCCGCTTACCGGAGCAGTCGCCGCAGCCAGCCGCGCCTCGGGCGGGTGGTCCGCGGTCGGGTGCACATGGCGCAGTCGGGGCGCTCGCAGGCGGTCGGGTGGGCGTCCGTTATCGCCTGCATCGCCGTGTCGAAATAGTCGTCGGCGAGCTCCCAGACGAGATCCTCGCGGCCCTCCCCGATGGCGGCGTTGACTTGCCAGACATAGAGGTCGTGCAGGTCCCGTAGGCGTTGAACCTCGTCTGGCTGAGCGGACATCGCGCTCGCCTCCTCGGTGGGACTTGCTGCAAGTCTTGCTGGCGGCGATGGCGCACGCAACGATTGCCTACCGCACCAAACATCGCTCGGCAGGAGTCGCCGGCCGATACCCGGCTCAGTCGCACCGCCACAGCACGGGCCTGGAGTTCGACTCGCCCACGACCATCCGGCCGTCGTCGCTCAGTCCTCGGACGGATGTTCGCGACGCATCGGGGGCGTGAAGATCGGGCAGCTGGACCGTGCCCGCATCGGTGATGAGTACCCCGTGCCCGGAGCCGAGGCCGACGATCCAACCGTGTCTGTTGACCGCTCCCCCAGCAACAGGTGGAAGGGCGCGTGCCTCCCCCGTGCGTAGGTTCCAGCGCATGCCCACCAGCGTGGGCGGCTTTTCGCTGCCAACCGCCGGGACGTCGGCGGCGCCGGCCACCCAGCCGTTGTGGATGCTCCACGCGACCGGGTTGATCAGCCCGCAGCCCGGCGGGGTCACCAGTTCGCGCCCGGTCCCGTCAGGGAACCACACGTACGCGTGCGAGGCCTTCCCATGGGGCGTACCCATGTCGACGACGCCAACCACCGTCCCGTCGTCGTCGATGTCTTCGGCATCGCTGCGCCACACGCCGGCGGGTATCGGCAAGTCGATCGCATCGGCGTCCGGCGACCGCCACACCACCGGTCGGGACAGGGGCAAGCTGGACGGCGACAAGGTGGGCGTCGGCAGCAGCCGGGTGCCGACGACCGCACCGGTCGCGTTGATTGCGTTGGCGTTGCCTACGGCGACCCCTGGCAGCTCGGACACGTGCCCATCCCGCAGGATCCATGGGCCGGTCCGGCCGGTTCGGCCGGCCCGGCCCCAGCCGACCACGACACCGCTCGCGTTAACGTCGGCAGCCCGCCCCGGGACGTCCAACCGCCGCAACTCGCCGTCCACCCACAGGCTGGCACCGGAATCACCGGCCGGCGGGGGGTCGGTCCCGAACGATTTGTGCCGCGCGTCGGCGGACTCCAGAAGGATGTAACGCCCGGATGGGTCGATCGCGATAGCCGAGCCCACGTGATGGCCATCCGGCATGGGCAAGGCGTTGACCGTGCACGATGTCGGGGGCACCGCGGTGCTCATCCCGTACCTGGGATCCCTCGAGTGCACCGCGTTCGATGGCCCGACGTCGGCCGGCCGGCCCGAAGGCCGTCCGGCGACCATCAACGGGATCGCCGCGGTCACGGTACCCGTCGCGATCACTGTGATCCACGCGGCCCGGGTCGGCCGCCGACGTCTCGCCCTGGCCGCATACTCGCGCGCGCTAACCGCCCGGCAACCCAGCAGGTGGGCGATCTCGTCATCGGAGAGACCCTCGTTGTACCGCAGCACGAGCACGGCTCGCTGCCGGGGCGGCAACCTGGCCAGCAGGTCCCCCAGCGCCTGCCGGTCCACAATGGCCCTCGCGTGGTCCTCAGCCCCGGTTCGATCACCGGTCAGCACAACCGCGAACCGCGGCAACGAAGGCAGCCGCGAGCGCACGAACTCTTCGAACGTCACGGTGCCTCCCGCTGGACGGCCTCTCATGCTAAACACGCGGGCGGGCCGTTGTGTGGTCCCGGAAGCGGATTCTTCCAGGTCCGCGCGGGTGATCCCCGCCTCTCAGCTGCGAGCAAGCGTCCAGGAGCCGGGGGCGCCCGCCGGAGGCGCGGAGAGCGTTCAGGCCCCGACGACGTATGGGAACGCGTCGTCGCGCAGGTGTCGGGACACCGCCGGCGTCAGGCCGGACGTGGTGGCCCTATCGAGCACGAGGGAGAACATCACCTCGGGCGCGTTGTCCGCCAATGTGCGCCCGTTGAGCTTGGCGAACCCGTAGCTCGCGGGCGTGCCGACTTCATACGGCAGCACGTCGGGGAACAGCTGTCTCGCGACCGTCTGGCCGTACCCTCGCGGGTCTTCCGAGCTGCCGTTGGCCGCGACGACGCTCGCGATCTTGTCGGCGATCGGGCCGCCATCGGCGTCAAGATCGGCCGACGGGTGGCGGTTGTTGGCGGGATTGGCGAAGTCAGTATCGTCGGGCCAGAAGATCGGCCACATCATCGGGTGACCGGCACGGTTGATCTGCCGCCAACCACCGGTGTCCGTCGCCAGCTTCGTCGCGCACCAGGCTCCGATGTGGACCTCCGGATGCAGCCGCGAATCATCGTGGGAGACCTCGAGCACGATCGACTGGACGGTGGTCCCGGCGAAGCTGTTTGTCGCCTTGTCGGCGCGCCACGCCGACATGTCCACCTTGGTGCCGCTGTTGACCGCCGCGTTGATCGTGTTGAGCTCCACGAGGTCGACGTAGAAGGGGTCGCCGATGCGTCCGGCCCAGATGCGTACGTTGCCTTCGCTTCCCGGCCCACCGGTCATGCCGCGCAGGACCTCCGTGCCGGTCGCGTCGTCCTCGCGCGCCTCCGCACCCGTGAGCGAGTGCAGAGTGAGTGGCTGCCGCCCGTCCCTGTCGGCCTCGTCGAACGTCACCCGGTAGGTCACATCCTCATAGTCGGCGCCGTCGAGGTGCACCTTGAACTCGTAGCGGGCCTCCGGATGGAAGCCCGGTTGGACGTCCTTGCCGGTGACAGTGGAGTTGACGTCCATGATTAACACGGTGCTGCGCTCGCCTGGGAAGACGTACAGATCGTCAATGTAGAGCTGGCCGTTCTGGCGGGCCAACGGGGTGTCGAGGTGGTGGGACATGACTTGCTCCTTCGCAGTCGCAGGCTCCTCGTCCGACCTAAGGTTCCGACGGTAGTCAGACGCCGCCGCGGTATGGGCGTAAATCGACCACTTGGGTTCCCGCCCGGGCGGGCCGGGTGCGGTCTCCGCCACACCCCGTGGGGGTTCCTCGAACTACCGCCGGCCAGACTCCACCCGGCTACCGGCAGGGCTGCCCTCTCATCCAGCGATTGTGGGCCGGACAGCCGAGTGCGAGGTTACGATGAGTGCGAGGGATGTCATGTACACCCCGGCTTTGGGCATCGACGTCTTCGATGCGGCAACCAGACAGCAAATTTCGACGACTCCCGCAGTGCCCTAATTCGTGCGGCGAGGCTGCGACGGATGTGACACATGTCTGACATGGCAAGCACGACCGCGATGGTGATTGTGGGCGGCGGCAAGGCTGGGGGCACCGCCGCCTCCACCATGCGCGAAGAGGGGTTCGAAGGGCCAGTCGTGATCATCGGCCGGGAACCCGGTATCCCATTCGGTCGTCCTCCACTGTCCAAGACGTACCTGCGCTCGGAGGAAGATCTCGCGGGCTGGTATGTCCGGCCGGCCGAATGGTTCGACGCGCATAACGTTGGCCTCAGGTCCGGATCGGTGGCAGCAGTGGATCCCGGGGCGCACATGCTGGTCTTTGACGACGGGCAGGAATTGGGCTATCAGAAGGTCCTGATGGCTACGGGAGGGCAGAACAGGCACCTCGCCGTTCCCGGGGCGGAGCTCCCCGGAATTTACTACCTGCGCACGGTGGCCGAATGCGATGCGATCAAGCACGAAGCCACGGCCGGCCGGAGCGCGGTTGTGGTGGGCATGGGGTTCATCGGCTGTGAGGTGGCCGCAACCCTGACCCAACTTGGGGTTCGTGTCACGTGCCTGTTTCCCGGCAGGCACCCGCTGGAACGGGTGTTGGGCGCGCAGATCGGCGAGCTGATCGGTGCGATTCACCGCTCGCACGGGGTCAGGATGCTCGCGGGAGCCAAGGTTGCCGCGTTTGATGGGGCCGGGCGCGTGGATGCGGTCGTGACCGCCGACGGGGATCGGGTTCCGTGCGACTTTGCGGTCGTCGGAGTCGGGATAGATCCTGATGTGTCGGCCGTCGCGGGTTCATCTGTGGCGGTGGAGAATGGGATTCTTGTCGACGAGCTGTGCCGGACAAGCGCGACCGACATCTACGCGGCGGGCGATGTCGCCAACCATCTCCACCCGGTCTTCGGCCGGATTCGCGTCGAGCACTACAACAGCGCGCAGCATCACGGAGCCGCCGCGGCGCGGTCAATGCTCGGTTCGGCTACCCCTTTTGACTATGTCCACAACTTCTGGTCCGACCAGTATGAGCACACACTCCAGTACGTCGGCCACGCCACGACCTGGGACGACTTCGTCGTGCGTGGGAGCCTGCCGGACGGAAGGTTCATCGGCGTCTACCTGGCCGCGGGGGTTGTCCGTGCGGCTGTCGGCCTCGACCGCGGGGGTGACCCGGAGTGGGAGCACGACTCGGAGATGGCGGCGTGCGCGCGCCTCGTCGAGCGGCGAGCAAGCCCTGAACGCGGCGCGCTCGCCGACGAAACTGCCGACTTCTGGTCGCTTGCCTAGCGGCAGCAACTTCGTGTTGGGCTTGAAACCAGTCGGCCTGGTCCGGCCGTGCATTCTGGCGGCCGTCCACTCTGGAGCCGTCGCGCCCATGCGCGGAGATCGGAAGCGGTCAGCTGACCGCCTGCCATCCGGTCCGCACGACGTTAGCGACGACGTCCGGCCGCGAGATCATCACTACGTGCGACGCGTCGAGTTCGGCGATCTGCGCACCGGCCCGCTGGGTCATAGACATGACGACGTCGGCGCCGGCGGCCTTGTCACCGGTGGCCACGACCGACGAGGACGGAACCTTCTTCCACGCCGGCGGGCCGGTCTTCTCGCCGAACGCGGACGCGGGCGACCGGTCGCCGCGTGGCGCTGATACGGCGCGGTCCCCTGAAACTCGCCTTTGCACGTCCATCCTGCGCCACGACACGCCCAGGCCCATTGACGACCTGACACACTCGTCCGATGGCAGATCTCGCGGTGCGCCGAGTCGATTTCGGCTACTTCGTGCGACCGGCTACGGAAACCGGTACCGGTAATCCGAGAGTGGAGCCTTGCCTGGGCTACCTCGTCAGCCACCCGGCCGGGCTGCTGCTGGTCGATACTGGCATGGGTAGCCACCCCGATGTGGATGCGCACTACCGCCCGCACCGGCACAGCCTCGATGTCGCCCTGGCTAAGGCGGGTGTCCACGTGGATGACATCAGATTCTTGGTGAACTGCCACCTTCACTTCGACCACTGCGGCGGTAACCCGGCTCTTGTCGGCCGCCCGATCTTCACTCAAAGCGTCGAGCTGGAAACCGCTCTACAGACACCGGAGTACACCCTGCCGGAACTCGTCGACGTGCCGGGGCTGCGGTACGAGCGTCTCAACGGCGAAACCGAGGTCTTGCCTGGCGTGCTCGTCGTGCCGACGCCAGGGCACACCGCCGGCCATCAGTCCGTCGTCGTCCGCCGCCGCGACGGCACCACCGTGGTGGCTGGGCAGAGCCATGACACGGCCACCGCGTACGGGTCCGACACCCTCGCCTGGCGGGCTCGCCGGGACCACCACTCCCAACCCCTGCCACTCACGCCCGCCTGGATCGATCGGCTCCAGCACCTTGACCCGGCACGTGTCGTCTTCGCCCACGACAACGCGGTGTGGGAACCAGCGGAACCGTTTAGCCGCCGACTTGCCCGATAGCGACGTCACGAAGTACGTCTGAGGCTAGACCGTCGGCCCGGCGCGCGCGGGGCCGGCCGGCCTGCTTAGCTGGGGGTGCTCTCGACCGGGCCGACCCCGGAGATGATTGTTTGCGCCGATCCCGTCGGCTCGTGGCCCGCCGGCGACAAGACCCAGGCGCTGCACGCTGTCGCCGGACGCGAGATGGCGAGCGCCGTCGATTCGGGGTAATCCCGTTCGTGTACGTGGTGACATGGTTCCCAGCGCACACAGGAGTGATCACCATGAACGAGGTTCTGCTGACCGGATTGAAGATCGGCGAGTCGGCGCGCTGGCACGAGGGCCGGCTCTGGCTGTCGAACTGGGGTGCGCAGCAGGTGCTGGCCGTCGACCTGGACGGCTCCACCGAGGTGATGGCCACCCCGCCGACCACCCTGCCGTTCTCGATCGACTGGCTGCCGGCCGGGCCCCTGCTGGTGGTCGCCGGGCCCGAGGGCCGACTGCTACGCCAAGAGCCGGACGGTTCGCTGGTCGACCACGCCGACCTGAGTGGGCTCGATGCCAACCTGAACGAGATCGTCGTGGACGGCCGCGGCAACGTCTACGTCAACGGCGGCACGGACTTCCATCCCGGCGAGGGCGAGGCGCCCGGGTTCATCGCGCTGATCACCCCGGACGGGACGGTGCGGCGGGTCGCGGAGCAGATCGCGTTCCCCAACGGGATGGCGGTCACGCCCGACGACTCGACGCTGATCGTCGCCGAGTCGTTCGGGGGCACGCTGACCGCATTCGACATCGGTCCGGACGGCGACCTGTTCAACCGCCGGGTGTGGGCCGCGCTGCCCGGCGATGGCATCGTGCTGGACACCGAGGGCGCGGTCTGGACTCCGGGCTGGGCCGAGACCAGGCCCGCCTGCCTGCGGATCGCGGAGGGCGGCCAGGTGCTGGACACGATTTCGCTCGACCGGGCCGGCTTCGCGTGCACTCTCGGCGGCGAGGACGGCCGGACCCTGTTCATGCTGGCGGCCGACTGGCGCATGCAGGACGGCTTCGAGGACAACATCAAGCGTCTGACCACGGGACCCGAGACCGGCCAGGTCCTCACCGCCCGCGCCCCCGCCGCCCACGCCGGCCACCCCTGACCACGTCAGGGGTGGCCGGCGCTCCTGTCATCAGGGGTCGATCACGCAGCCGTCGGCGACGACGGTCTCGGCCAGTAGCCGGTCGGCGAGCGTGGCTGGGGCCAGCTCGGCCCGGGTGCCACGCCCAGCCGTTCCATTAGCGGGACAGCCGCGGTCACCACACGTCAGCGATCTGGGCCACGCCCGCGCGTTCTACGAGGGTGTACTGGGCCGGTCTGTCGATCAGGGTTTCCTCTGGTGGTCATACGGCCGTTGTCGAAGGTGAACGCTTCCCCGGATCGGCGCGGCGTGACGCGGCGCCATACCAACGCCGCGCCAACGCGCCGGCAACGGAGCGCAGATCAGCCTTGCTGGAGCGTCCACCCCAACCGGTAAACAAGCGGTCGAGACGGCCGGCCCAACCGTCGAGGATGGGCTGGGGGTCGCGCGGAGCACATCGGAGGCGCTCCTGTGCGATGTCGGCGGCGCGGGCCGCTATCAAGACTGGCCTGTCGTTGGCTCGAAGGCGGCTGAGAACAGGTAGCTGGTGGCGAGGCTGCGATAGGGCCGCCATTTTTCGGCGATGGCAAGGACCTCCGCCGGGGTGGGGAGATCGTCGAGCCGATATGTGGCCTGAACGGCCTTTCGGAGCGCGAGGTCGCCCGGCAGCACTACGTCTTCTCGCTGGAGCGCGAGGATGAGGGCGCCCTGGACGGTCCACGGACCTATCCCAGGAATGGCAGTGAGCTCGGCCATGAGCTGGTCGTCCGAGAGGCCGCTCAAGACCCTCAGGTTCAGCCGGCCGTCCGACAGCCGTTCGGCGAGGTCGCGCAGTGTGGTGATCTTCCGCCACGAGAGGCCGGCCGCGCGGAGCTGTTTAGGATCCATTCCCAACAGCTCGGCGGGTGCAGGGAGATGGCCGCCGAATAGGGCCTCGATGCGGGCCAGGTTCCGGCGGGTCGCCGGTACGGACAGCTGCTGTCCGGTGACCTGGAACAGCAAGGCACCGTACAGGTCCATCGGCGGCAGCTGCGCCATCCAGGCCCGGGGATCGAAGTCCGGCCGTTCGTCGACAAGCCGCGCCAGCACGGGGTCGGCCGTGCGTAGGTGTGAGCGCGCTCGCTGAAGCCACCCAGCGCGTTCGGAATCGTCGGTCATGGCGCTCCCTCTCCCGGCAGGTGTGCCCGGTGATCGTCGCCAACCTTGATTGTCTGTCGGCGATCGGGTCCGCGCATCGTTGAACTGGTCGTCGGGGCGGACGCACCGGAAGCCAGTCATCGTCACGGTGAGCGGTTGTCACGTGATTCGTTTGAAGTGCGTCGCGGTGTGAGCTGGCGGACCTCCAGCAGGTCGAGGGCCGAGCGCGGTCGGGAGGGTGCGGTGGGCGAGCAACACATCGATCAACGCCCGAGTGCCGGCTGCGTCACCACGAGCGTGGCGGGCGGCGTCCCAGAAAGCCTGATGCGTCGGCGTGAACGCGCCCGACGCTTTGGCCTGCGCTAAGGCGGTCGCCCGGCGGCCTCCGCGTGATCGGGCATCAGCTCGGCCGCGAGCGCGGCGAGCGGCACCGCCTGTGTGCGCAGCTCGTGCCGGATCAGGTCGGGGCGGGCGCTCGCGGCGTACCCCTCGTTGAACAACAGGTGGATCATGCCGAGAACGGCGATGGTCCGCTCGGGCAGCAGGTGGTCCGTGTGAGCCATCCGACCATCGTCCAGGCAACCAAGCGACACGAAGGATCACCGCTCATGGTCAAGTCACCGAGAACTCCAATCACGAATGTGGCTTCGATCAGGGCGAGTCCGCGACGATGGTTTGGCGGGGCTGGCGTGCGGCATCCGCTACGGTGCTTGAGCGGCCGCGATCTCGGCGCGCGCTGCGGCGACCAGTTCCTCGTTGGTGTTCGCGTGGCCCTTGAGTCCCCAGCCTCCAGGTACCGCTTCAGTGAGCATCACCCAGGTCCGGTCGACCAGCGCCGGGTCCCCGCCGGCGGCGGCCACGATATCGGTCAGCTGCCGCACGACTGCGAGCTGCTTGTCACGGTCTAGCGCGCCGGCGTTCGTGAGCACCTGGACGCGCACGTAGTTGCCCTCGCCGTCGACATTGGACACCGCGCCGAACGGCAGCGCATGCACGAACGCCGCCGTGTTCTTGCGAAACATCCCGATGTTGGGCACCTGCTCGATGGTCATCACCGCGGTGGCGAGATCGACGGCCAAGCGGTGTGGATCAGCGAACGTACCAGCCTGCGCGAAAACATCGATCATCGGCATGTCCTGCCTCCTTTAGCTCGATTATGACGGTCATCATAGTAGCCCGAGTATGCTGATCGTCATAGTCGAACGGGAGGACAACGTGGCCAGCGATGCCCGGGACCGGATGATCGCCGGCGCGGCACGCCTGCTCGCCCAGCGAGGGCTTCAGGCGACGTCGTTCTCGACGGTGCTGGCCGAATCCGGCGCCCCGCGCGGGTCGATCTACCACCATTTCCCGGGCGGCAAGGACGAGATGGTCGCCGCCGCCATCGGCGCGACCGAACAAAACGTCGTCGCGCTACTCGACTTCCGGCCGGGCACGACCGTTCGACAGGTCGTCGAAAGCTTCCTCGGTGCATGGCGGGTGCTGCTTACTGCGGCCGACTTCCACGCCGGATGCGCTCTCGTGGCGGTGACCGTCGCAGCCGACACCGACGAAGTCCGGGAACGCGCCGCGCAGGCGTTCGGCACCTGGCTGACCGCGCTGGCCGCGGCTTTGCGCAAGGCCGGGATCGACCCGCCGGTGGCGGAGTCGACCGCGGCGCTGCTGTTGTCGGCATGCGAGGGCGCGGTGGTGATGAGCCGGGCCGAGCGCGATCTCGGCCCGTTCGACACGGTGGCGGAGACTCTGCTCACCTACGTTGACCTGCTCGCCTGATCCACGTGCACGGATCTGTCGCGCCGGGCGGATGCCAGAGCGGCTGAGCTGGTCGCTCGGTCACGTGGGCGGCAGCGGGCGGCGCGCTCCCTTACATTTCACCGGGCGCCGACCACCCAACAACACAGCCCGCCAATCTCGACCAAGGCTGGCGGATGTGGCTCGTCGCGCCGGGGTGGCGGTCGGTACAGTCTCGGCGGTGCTGAATGCGCGCGAATCAGTATCGGACTCGACGCGAGTGAGGGTCCAGGCAGCCATCGCCGATCTTGGCTGCGTCCGCTCGCGCCACACTGGCAGCGAAACGGCTTGGCCACCTGGCTCTTTCAGCCGGCGGCCACAGGGTGGTGCCCGACAAAGGCGCCGCTCGTCTCCCGGCCCGTGCCGGTGCTGGCTGACCCGTGGCCGGGCGTTCCGGTGTGGGGCCGTGACGCGGCCGCGCGGACTGACGTGTGCTGGCTGCCGATTGCGCAGGGACTGACGCCGCACGGCCTCCGGCACACCTACAAGACGCTCATGGTGGAGCTCGGCACGCCCGCGACATTGATGAACGTACAGATGGGTCACGAGGACGGCTCGGTGCAGGCCGCTACGCGCACACCACACCAGCGATCTCCGAGCGCCTGCCGACGGGCTGACGACCCTGTGGCTAGGGGCCCTCGCGGCCCGCCGTGAGCTCAGCCGAGGTTCACCCGTAACAAAGCTCGATCGGGAGCAGGCGTCGTGAGGTGTGCACAAGATCGTCTCCCAGATTTCTCCCAGAGGGGTCGGCACCACGAGATCGAGCCGGCTCCGCGATCTGCGGCAACCGGCTCTGACCTGGGAAAACTGCTGGTGGGCGATACTGGGATCGAACCAGTGACCTCTTCCGTGTCAAGGAATGATCTTGGGTCTCGGAGCAGGCCTCGCAAGTGCCCTGAACTGCGGCAACAGTCCACGTGGGTCCGCCAACGTCCGACATTCTCCGTACCGGTAGACACCCAGTTAGACACTCCGCACCGCGCCAGCTACTTGGCGTTGCATTGTCGCGGCGTTCGAACGTAGCCGAGCAAGGCGGGCGGATTGCCCTCTGACCCGCGAATTCATTGGTCGCCATCGGTCGTCGTCAGCTGTTGGTTGTCGACGCTTCACGGCCTGGAGACGGCCCGGGCAGCCGTGCGGTGTCCGCCCTTGGAATCAGTAGGTGTGGGATCGCCTCGGCCGGCCGTCATTCACCTGGGCATTGTCAGTGAGCAGGTGTTGTGGCTATTCGACTCGACGTGCGTTAATGTCTGCCGTCGGCGGCGGCGTGAGGAGTCCGTGGTGGGCAGGCGAAGCGCGCGACGTTTGTGGATGGCGTGGACGACCGCACTCATCACGGCGGCGACGGCCTGGGCTGGCTTCACGCCGGCTGCGGGCGCGGCCACGGCGACCGCGGACCTGTCCGTCGACGTGCTCACCTCGACCGTCGTTGTCGACAGCCACGGGAAGCTTTTCATGATCGAAGTGCACAACGCCGGGCCGGACCCAGCCCGGGGAATCGTGGTCGAGTTCGACATCTCCGGGGTCGACCCGACCCGGCTGTCGGTGGTCCCGACGGGGCGGTGCTCGTCGGCGGCCACGGTCGTCCGGTGTGACATGACGGAATTCGGCTCGCTGCTGGCCGGCGGTACCCTCAGCGTCCCGGGCCTCGTGTTGAAGCCCTCTCGCACAGGTGACTCCGGGCCGATCAGGACGGCCGTGTCGTCCACCACGCTGGATCCCGACGAATCCAATAACGCCACGACGTCGACGGTGCAGGTTGTCGCCCGGCGCGGCGTGGACTTAGTGATCGTTGGTTCCGACGTCATCGTGCTGCGCGGGCCGCGCATGACGTGGGGGGTCGTCGACTGGACCGTGGTCAACGACGGTGACGAGACCGCCGATGCGCTGGCCTTCACGATCACCTTGCCGGCACACGCCTTCTTCACCCGCGACGACGCCTACTGCACCTATAGCGCGGACAACCGTGTGGCGGACTGCAGACCTCCCTTCTCGGGCTTGCCGCCCGGGGGCGGCAGTTTCGCGCCGAACTTCGACGCTGGCATCCGCATCACTGTGGACGACCGGGCGCCCGCGACGCTGACCGGTGGCATCGTTACCATCCGGCCCCTGCAGTCTGCGCCGGCCGGGCAGCCACGACCGGCCGAGCCCGCTCCGCCAAACTCCAGCCCGACGGCCACCTCGACCCCGACGGCCACCTCGACGCCGACGGCCACCTCGCCCCCGACGGCCACCTCGACGCCGACGGCCACCCCGACGCCGACGGCCACCTCGCCCCCGACGGCCACCTCCAGCCCGGTGACGTCTGATGGGCACTCCGACGCGGCAACGGCCGGCGGGGAGGCAGTCGTCGCGGACATTGACGAGGGCGACAACCTCTTCCACTTCGCCGTTTTTGTATCGGGGGTCACGCCGACGCCGCCTGCCGGCGGACTGCCCATCACCGGCGGCCGGTGGGCGTTGCTCAGCCTGCTGGGCACGGTAGCCGTGCTCGCCGGGCTGATCCTCACGCTCCTCGGCCGGGGTCGGCACACCACCGCCGCGCGCAGGGACTAACTGCCCGGCTCGGTCGGCCCGGGCGACGACCCTTTCCGGAAGGTGCCGATCGGCGACGTCGTTTGATGGCGCTCTCCGAGCATCTTCGGCGGCACCCGGAGAGCGGCGACCAGTACATCTTCCGGGACGGCGCCGGGCCATGTACCCGCGCCGTGTTGAATTCCCGCGTCTGGCGGCGGCGGTCAAGGCTGCGGGCTCGTAGGCGTCGGCATGCACGAGCTCCGACACTTCTATGCCTCGGTCCTGATCGGCGCCGGGCACAACCCAAGGCGGTTGCCGAACGGCTGGGCCGCGCGAACGCCGCAATGACCTTGAACGTGTAAGCCCACCTGTGGCCGGCCGACGAGGACCGGACTCGCAGGGCGACGATGATGCTTTCAAGATCCGTAGCGATGCGGACGTTACGCGGACCGCAGAGGGATCTTGGTGATGAAACCGCAGGTCAACTGGTATGCCCGGCTCCTCTTGCCTATTTGGCGTTGCATTGTCGAGGCTCTGGACACAGTGGAGCGGGTCGGACGGAATGGCGGCTGACCTGCGCATTCGCTGGTCGCCGTCGGTCGTCGTTGGCGGTCGGTCGTCGACGCTTCACGGCCTGGAGACGGTCTATCAAGCCCTTCCAGTACGCGTGCCGCCGATCCGCGCGGACCGGATCGAGGTTGAACCCAGCGATCTCCTGTCTCGGGACCGGGCTCCGATCGTCCTTGTGACCTTCGTCGGTGCGGGAGTGCGGCACGGTGAACCGGGACTTGGCTGGCTGGACAGACATCGTTGAGCCTATGGCGATGAAGCGCCGGTCCAGGCCGGTTGGCAGGCTGCGTAGGGTCGCGTCTCCGCCGACCGCCCGCGCGTCAGCCCGGCTGCGCGACCCTACGTTCGCGCCGACCGCCTGCAAGACGGTCCGGCTGCGCAGGGCCGCGTCCCCGCCGACCGCCCGCGCGTCAGCCCGGCTGCGCAAGGTCACGTCCGCGCACACCGCTCGCGTCCCCGTGGTCCGCATCGCCGCCCAGCTGCGCGAGGCCGCGTTCCCGTCCGCCGACGTCGCCGCCGAGCTGAACAAGACCATCGCCGCGTTCTCGTCCACCGGCCAGCGCCTGCCACGAAGGGTGACCGGCCGGGTGCGCCCGGTTGCGATTGGCGCGGCGGTGAGGTGTTCGGAGGCGGCGGCGTCGAGCTGGGACGTGTCGGCCAGGCTCATCGCGACGGAGCTGATCGGTGCCCTACCCGGTCTGGTCGGCGCGACGCCACCAGATGACGGTGCCGCCCACGCCGGCGAGGCCGACCAGCGCTACTAGGGTGTAGCCGATCGGGCCGACCGCCGGTTGGTCCGGCCCGGCGGTGCCGCTGTAGATGGCCGGAACCG
>DASXRQ010000079.1:0-3747 GCA_036506495.1 Micromonosporaceae bacterium
CCGCTCGGTGAGGCTGAGCACCTCGGCCTGGTCCTCGGCGTGGCCCTTGTAGTACTCCTGGCGGTAGCGGTCGCCGACGTCCGGGCGGGCCGGCATCAGGATGCCCGGTTGCGCGCCGCGGGTTCCCGCCAGCCAGCTGCCCTCGGTGCTGGTGACCTTGCCGTTCTCGAACTCCTTGGTGTCCTCGCCGAAGTACCAGACCGTGCCGTCGCGATCCTGGGCGTACCAGTCGAGCGTGTCTTCCTTCAGCTTGCCGTCGAGCTTGACGGTGTCGCGGACCTCGACACACGGCACGCCCATGATGGTGTGAGTCTTGTTCGTCGCCGTCACGACGGTGGTCTCGACGCCGTCCGGCGTGTTCGACCGGTAGTTCCAGCGCATGCCGGGCCGCAGCGGGAAGAACGGGTTGTCCACGGTGGCACTGAAGGCCGCCGGGTCGATGGTGGGTGCATAGCTGCCGGTGACGGGGGCAGCAGAGCCTGGCGGGATCGCCGATGGGCTGGCGGACGCCGGCGTTGCCGTCGGGGTGGCGGGGCCGCTCGGGCTCGCCGGCGGCGCTGGCGCGGGGCTCCTGGTGCACGCGGACCCGACCAACACGGCCGCGACGACCATGATCCAACGCGTCTCGCGGGTCATCAGGACGCCTCCCCTCGATCAGGCAGAGGCTGCCGCCCGAGCGCTGAACCCACGCTGAACAGGGGCGGTTGATCATGAGGTTACTGCGTCCCGAAACCGGTTCCGGAGCGCAACAACCCCATGATCAACCCGGCGCAAGGCCCGGGTCGTGGAACGCTTCGGCGCGTCGTACCTCGTCGGCCGGGTGCAGCGGCAACCGCACGGTCGCCCGGGCGCCCCCGAGCGGCGCGTCGTCGATGACCACATCGCCACCGTGAGCGGCGACGATCTCGGTCACGATCGCCAGGCCCAGACCACCGGTACCGCCGTCGATCCCGACGCGCGCGTCGTCGAGCCGGACGAACCTCTCGAAGACGCGGGTCCGGTCGCCGGCCGGTACGCCCGGACCGTCGTCGTCCACGTGCAGGACCGCCCACCCGTCCCGCTCGGCGAGGGAGAACGCGACCCGGTGGCTGGCATGGCGGACGGCGTTGTCGACGAGGTTGCGCAGCATCCGGCGAAGCGCCGCCGGGTCGCCGTCCACACGAGCCGCGGACACGCCGCTGGCGTCCACTCGTACCTCATCGGCGTCACGCAGCCCGCGGGCCTCGGCGAGCACCAGGTCGTCGACGTCGACCGGCTGGCGCCGCAGGTTCGGACCGTGCTCGTCGGCCTGCGCGAGTAGCAGCAGGTCGTCCACGAGGGCCTGCATGCGCAGGCTCTCGGCGTGCGCGACGTGGGCCAGCCCATCGCCGAGGTCCGGATGGGCGAGCGCCACCTCGGCGTGCTGGCGGATCGCGGCGATCGGCGAGCGCAGCTCGTGGGAGGCATCCGCGATGAACCGGCGCTCCCGGATCTGCGCGCTTTCGAGCCGTTCGAGCATACGGTTCATGGTTGCGGCGAGCCGTGCGATCTCGTCGCGGGTGGACGGTTGCGGCACCCGGCGATGCAGCGCGGCGGCGGAGATCGCGTCCACCTGGGCACGGATCGCGTCGACCGGCGCCAGCGCGCGGCCGACCACCCGCCACGTCGTCACGGCGACCACGCCCAGGAGGGCAGGTACGCCGATCGCCAGCAGAATCGCGAGCGCCCGGGTCGGCTCCGCGACCGGGTCCAGGCTGTGCCCGAGCACCACCGTCCGGCCAGGGCCGGCGGCCGCGGCCACCGCGAGGTAGGTGCTGTCATCGAACGGCACGTCGATCGCGCGCGACTCACCCGGCTTGAGCCGGACCAGCGCCGGAAGCCCGGCGGCGTTCGGGCTCGCGGCCAGCACCTCGCCGGCCGGGCCGAGGACCTGAAGCATGTCATCGTCGCCCGCCACGGTGGCGGCACCGGGGCCACCGGACTCCACCAACCGGGCCACCTCGGCCGCGCGCACCGTGGTGGTAACGCGAACCTCCCGGGTGAGCACCGCGTGGAGGCTCGCCACCAGGGCGATCGCGCCGAGGAGTAACGCCACCCCGACAACCACGACGGCCGCCGACGTGATGCGGACGCGGACCGAGCCGCGCAGCGCGCTGGCGAGTCCGGGCATGACCCTAGCCACCGTCAGCGGCCAGCCGATATCCAGCGCCGCGCAGCGTCTCGATGGCCGACCGCCCGAACGGACGGTCCAGCTTGTCCCGCAAGCGCCGCACGTAGACCTCGACGATGTTCGGGTCGCCGTCGAAGTCGAAGTCCCAGACGTGGCCTAGGAGTTCCCGCTTGCTGAGCACCTCGCCGCGCCGGCGCAGCAGGACCTCCAGCAGCGACAGCTCCCGGCTGGTCAGGACCAGCTCCGTGTCGCCCCGCCAGGCGCGGCGCGCGGCCGGATCCAGCCGCAGGTCGCCGGCCGACAGTACCGCCGGCCGCTCGCGCGCCCCCCGGCGCAGCAGCGCCCGCAGCCGAGCCACGAGTACGGCGTGCGAGAAGGGCTTCGTCATGTAGTCGTCCGCGCCGGTGTCCAGGCCCTCCACCTCGTCCCACTCACCGTCCTTGGCCGTGAGCATGAGGATCGGAGTCCAGGCTCCCTCCGCGCGCAGGATGCGGCAGATCCGGTAGCCGTTGACGCCCGGCAACATGAGGTCGAGCACGATCGCGTCGAAGGGCTCTTCGCGGGCGAGCCATAGCCCGTCCGTGCCGGTGAACGCGACGTCCACGGCGAAGCCATCGGCCGTGAGGCCCATCCGTAACCCCTCGGCCAGGCGGGGTTCGTCCTCGACCACGAGAATGCGCATCAGCTCCATCCTGGCCTTTGGCAGCTGAACCGTCACTGAAGACGGAACCACTACCGTGGCCGCATGCGCCCATTGCTGACCCTTCTCTGCTGCCTGCTGATCGCGGGCTGCACCGCCGACCGCCCCCGGGCCGAACGGTTCACCGGGCCGCAAAGCCAGACGCCCACGCCGGCGGCGTCGGCGACATGCCCCGCCTCCGCGGATCTCGGTCTCGGCGCGGCCGGTCAACCGGAACGGCAAGGCGTAGGTGACGGCGCGACGCTCTGGGCCCTGTTCTTCGCGCCGAAGGCAGTCGCCGGTCAGGAGATCAAGATCGTGTGGCGCATGACGGGCGACGGCGACCTCACGATCGATGCCGTCGGCCCGGACGGCGAGACCACGAAGCCCTCCTGGGGACCGGAGCCGCACAGCAGCAGCTCCTACCGGCGGCCGGGCGACGAGTGGGGCACCGGCTGGGTCTTCCCGACGAAGGGTTGCTGGACCGTCAACGCCGTGCGCACCACCGGCAAGGCCCACCTCACGATCCGCGTGGCGTGAGGCGTGGCATGAGAAGCGAGTGCCCACCAATAGTCTCCGACGCCGTCGCCGGACAGCACGTCGACGAGTAGGTGCGACGCCACGTTGACGTCGGAGCCTTTCTCCTCACGGTGGGCATACGAGACCATGAACACCGCGTCGGTCACCGGAGCGACCGGCCCCCGTAGCAGAGGTTGAAGCCGTCGACGTAGGCGCCCACTCGCACCGCCGAACGCTAACCCACGAGCAGCGTCAGCGCGCAGAAGCCGGAGGAGCCTCGGCGAGCCGGGCGGCGCGGGAGTCGAGGTAGCGCTGCTCCGGGATGCTGAGCGTGCGTCGCGCCGCGAGCCGGTACTGCTCACGCGCTGCGGCGATGTCCCCCGCCATCTCCAGCAGGTGG
>DASXRQ010000080.1:0-19441 GCA_036506495.1 Micromonosporaceae bacterium
ACCGGCTCCAACGTCTACACCAGCCCACGGCTTGAGTCCGAGCTCGGCTACACCGTGGAGGAATGGATCTCCGACAAGGAGTTGTATGCGAAGGTCCTCCACCCCGAGGACCGCGAGCGGATATTGGCCGAATACCGCCGCGCGCGCGATACCGACGAGCCGTTCCGGGCGGAGTACCGCATGATCGCGCGCGATGGGACAGTGCATTGGTTCCATGACGAGGCGGCGGTCATCCGCGACGAGACCGGCCGGCCCGCCTACTTCCACGGGTTCCTCCTCGACATCACCGAACAGAGGCAGCTGGCCGAGGCGCTTCGCGGCAGCGAGGAGGAGCTGCGGCGACAGAAGCAGTACATCGAGTCACTGGTGGAGATCAACCCGACTGCCATCGTCACCGTCGACCGAGACGGCAGCGTCACCTCCTGGAACCTGGCGGCCGAGGAGCTCTTCGGCTACTCGAGGGACGAGGCGATCGGGCGTCAGGTCGACGACCTGGTCGTCGGACGAGAAGACTTGCGTAGCGAGGCCGTCAGCTACGAGCAGGTCCTCCGGGCGGGACGTTTCCATACCGTGACTCAGCGAGCCCGCAGGGACGGAACGCTGGCGGACGTCGAGCTGATCGCCGTGCCGGTGATCGAGGAGGGCGAGCCCACCGGGTATCTGGTCATCTACCACGACATTAGCCAGCTGCAGCGGCAGAAGCGATACTTCGAATCGCTGCTCGAGGTCAGTCCCAGCGCGATCGTCACGGTCGATCCGCACCACAAGGTGACCACGTGGAACCCTGCGGCGGAGCGGCTCTTCGGCTACACCCGCGAGGAGGCCATCGGGCAAGACGTCGATTCGCTCGTCGCCAACACCGAGGCAGTCCGCCACGAAGCCGTGCAGGCGAGCCGGCAGACCCTAGAAGCCGGGCAGGTGCGGCTCACCACCCGCCGGACTCGGAAGGACGGGTCCCTGGTCGATGTCGACCTGCGGGCCGCGCCGATCCGCGTCGGGGATCAAATGGTCGGCCTATACGCCCTCTATCACGACATCTCCGAGCTCCAAACAGCGCGCGAGCAGGCAGAGGCCGCCACCCAGGCCAAGAGCGCCTTCCTGGCGATGATGAGCCACGAGATTCGCACGCCGATGAATGCCGTGATCGGGATGACCGGGCTTCTTCTGGACACCGATCTGACCCCCGAGCAGCGCAGCTACGCCGAGGTCATCCGCAGCGGCGGTGACGCGCTGATGGCCGTCATCGACGACATCCTCGACTTCTCCAAGATCGAAGCCGGCCGATTGGAGCTGGAACGCCGGCCCTTCGACCTCCGCAACTGCGTGGAGTCCGCCCTCGAAGTGGTCGCCGCGAGCGCGTCGAGCAAGGGCCTCGACCTCGCCTATGTCCTGGACCAAGGGCTGACCGGCGCCATCGTGGGCGATGCCACCCGGCTGCGTCAGATCCTGATCAACCTGCTGAACAACGCGGTGAAGTTCACCGACAAGGGCGAGGTGGTCCTCTCGGTGAACGGGGAGACGCTCGGGTCGGGTGACAGGGAGGTCGGAGGCAAGTACCAGCTTCACTTTGCCGTCAGGGACAGCGGCATCGGGATCCCCGAGGACCGGCTAAGCCGCCTGTTCGAATCGTTCAGCCAGGTCGACGCGTCCACGACCCGCCGGTATGGCGGCAGCGGTCTGGGCCTTGCGATCAGCAAGCGGCTGAGCGAGCTGATGGGCGGGACGATCTGGGTCGAGAGCCAGGTCGGGGAAGGCTCCACATTCCACTTCACCATCCAGGCCGATCAGGCTCCCGGCCTCGCCCCCGCCGATGAGCGAGGCGCGCCGTCCCAGCTTCATGGCAGACGGGTTCTGATCGTGGACGACAACGCCACCAACCGCCATATCCTCGTAAGGCAGGCGGAATCGTGGGGCATGCTGACGCGCGACACCGCCTCCCCCGCCCAAGCGCTGGAGTGGATCCGTCGAGGCGATCCCTTCGACCTCGCGATCCTCGACATGCACATGCCCGAGATGGACGGCGGCACCCTGGCGGCGGAAATCCGCCGCTACCGCCACGCGCGCGCGTTGCCCTTGATCATGCTCACATCGCTGGGACCCCGGGAAGAGCCCCGGGGAGATATGGAGCTCGCCGCCTCTCTGACAAAGCCGATCAAGCCGTCACAGCTCTACGCCACGCTTATGAGCGTCTTCGGTGCCCCGGCTGGCGTGCAGGCTCCGGTGCCCCAAGAAGGGGCCGTCGGGCGACTGGCCGAGCGTGTGCCGTTGCGGATCCTGGTGGCGGAGGACAACGTCGTCAACCAGCAGCTTGCCTTACTCCTGCTGAAGAAGCTCGGCTACCAGGCCGACGTGGCCGCGGACGGGCTGGCCGCGCTCCAAGCGCTCGAACGCAGGCCCTACGACGTTGTGCTCATGGACGTACAGATGCCGACGATGGACGGGCTGGAGGCCACGCGCCGCATCCACCAACGATGGCCAGAGGGGCAAGGGCCGCACGTCATCGCGGCGACCGCCAACGCTATGCAGGAAGAGCGCGAGGCCTGTCTGGCCGCAGGAATGGACGACTACCTCAGCAAGCCGATCCGCCTGGAGGAACTGGCCACGGCGCTGAGCCGCTGCCGCCCGCACGTCATCCCACGGCCCCCGGCTCCGGCGAGGGAATCCGGCGTGGGCGCTCAGGCGCCGCCGCCGGCCGAACCCGAACCACCAGGGCAGCCACTGGTTGCCGGGATGCTCCATCCGGCGGCGCTCGAACGCTTGATGCAGACCATCGGAGACGACAATCCCGATCTTCTTGTGGCGCTCATCAACACCTTCTTGAGCGACGTGCCCCGGCTGGTCGACGGCGCACGGCGAGGGCTGCAGCAAGGTCAGGCCGACGAAGTCCGACGAGCGGCGCACACGCTGAAGTCCAACGGGGCCACCTTCGGCGCGACGGGCTTTTCCGAGCTGAGTCGCCAGCTCGAGTCTCTGGCCGGGTCAGGAACCCTGGAAGGGACGGCCGATCTCATCGCACGGATCGACGCGGAATACGACCGGGTCAGGATCGCCCTGGAAACGGTGCGGGAGCGGGGTAGACCATGACCGAGAGTCCCGGGTTGGTGCTCGTGGTCGACGACGATGCGCTGAGTCGCCTGCTCCTGTCCCGAGGTCTCGAGCAAGACGGGCACCACGTACGGGCGGTGGCGAATGGGTTGGAGGCGCTCCAGGCGCTTCGCGACGGGCCGTTCGACTGCGTGCTGTTGGACGTGCTGATGCCCGAGATGGACGGCTACCAGGTCCTTGAGCACATCAGGGGTGATCCCAAGCTGCGGCACACGCCGGTGATCATGATCTCGGCGCTCGAGGACGTCGACAGCGTCGTCAGGTGCATCGAGATGGGCGCGGAGGACTACCTGCCGAAGCCGTTTGACCCGGTGCTCCTTCGGGCCAGGATCAATGCGGGGCTTGCGAGGAAACGCCTGGACGACCTCGAGCAGGAGTATCTCGAGCAGGTGGGCCAGGTCATCGCGGCGGCAGCGGCCGTGGAGGCGGGAAGGTTCGACAGCGGACAGCTGGACAGCGTCGCCGGCCGGGACGACGCCCTCGGGCAATTGGCACGCGTCTTCCAACGGATGGCGACCGAAATCCGGGCGCGCGAGCTTCGCCTGAAGCAACAGGTGCGCAAGCTGCGCATCGAGATCGACGAGGTGAGGGCCGCCCGGCAGGTGGCCGAGATCACCGAGACCGAGTACTTCCAGGACCTCCAGCGGAAGGTCGCCGAGCTGCGGTTGGACTCGGACGCCTAGGTACGAGGGGCAACAGCAAGTGCGGAGGAGCGGGACGGTGTCGAGGGTCATATCGATCCATTCGTTTCGCGGGGGCACGGGCAAGTCGAACACGGCGGCCAACGTGGCGACGCTGCTGGCTGCGGAAGGCCAACGCATCGGGGTTGTCGACACCGACCTCCAGTCCCCCGGGATCCACGCGCTGTTCGGGCTGGACCAGGAAACGATGCGCTATTCGCTCAACGAGTATCTGTGGGGGGGCTGCGACATCACGCAGGCCGCCCACGACATGACGACCAGCCTCGATGCCGGGCTGCGCGGGCGCGTGTATCTGGTGCCTTCCAGCATCAAGGTGAACGACATCGCTCGTGTGATGCGCGAGGGATACGACGTGGGCCTGCTGAACGAAGGGTTCCGCCAGCTCGTCAAGCGGCTGTCGCTTGACGTGCTGATGCTCGACACCCACCCGGGCTTGAACGAGGAAACGCTGCTGTCGATCGCCATGTCGAACGCGCTGGCGATCATGATGCGCCCGGACCACCAGGACTACGAGGGCACCAAGGTGACCCTGTCGGTGGCCCGCAAACTGCAGGTGCCGGACGTAGTGCTCGTGGTCAACAAGACGCCGCCGCTCTTCGATCCCGAGGAGGTCAGAGAGCGGGTGGAGAAGGCCTACGAGTGCGAGGTCACGGCGGTGCTGCCGCACGCAGACGAACTCATGACCCTGTCGAGCGCCGGCATCTTCGCGCTGCGCTATCCGGATCACCCCGTCACGGGCCTGTACCGGCAGATCGCAGCCCGTCTCACAGCGTAGAGGCGACAATGGCCCCAGACGAGCTGGATCTGTTTCCCGATCGGGAAGAGCTCCTCGCCGGGCTGCCCGCCAAGCGGGCCGACACCCTCCTCTTTCTGATCGAGAGCCAAACCGCGCACCTGGTGGCCCAGTCTCGCCGGGCGATGGAGCAGTTCATCACCGAAGCAGACCACAACGAGCGGGAGCTCGCCTTCTTCGAGGCGTTCTCGCAGGGCCTGGATCCCCCGCTGGTCCCGACCATCCAGGATCTCGAAAGCCACTCCTGGCAGTGGGCGCCCCTAGTCGCCCGGAGCCCACAGGTCCGAGCCGCCGTCGCCCATCGCCTGGGAACCAAGTACCGCTTCACCTACCAGGATGCAGCCGGCATCCGGCGGGCCCTGGGGCTCGACGACCCGCAGGTCAGACGGGCATACCGCCGCCTCTACCGACAGCCACTCGAGGAGATCTTCGCCTCCCGGGTAACCCCCACCGACCGCCTGCGCTGGTCGTGGGCCGCCGTGGGCACCCGGCTCGAGCGGTTGTCCCCGTTCTGGACCGCCTACTCATTGACGCTGACCGAGACGGTGGGCGCCACCATCCTCGCCCTACCCATCGCCCTTGCGACCATCGGCCCGCTGCCCGGTGTGGCGCTGCTGGTGCTGCTCGGCCTCGTCAACATCGTGACGATCGCGTGCATGTCCGAAGCCGTGACACGGAGCGGCGCGACCCGGTACGGAAGCGCCTACCTCGGCCGACTCGTGGGTGACTACCTGGGCGCGATGGGCTCCTTGATCCTCTCAGTGAGCTTCTTTGCGCTCTGCCTGTTGGTCCTGCCCGTCTACTACATCGGCGTCTCGACGACGCTCGAAGACGCCACGTCGGTCTGGGCGCCGGCCTGGGTCGGCGTGCTGTTCCTCGTGGGCCTCTACTACGTGCGGCGAAAATCGCTGAACGCCACCGTTGCCTCGGCGCTCGTCGTGGGCGCGGCGAACATCGTCCTGCTGGTGGTGCTTGGGATTCTGGCCGTGACCCACTTGCAGGTGGACAACCTGCTCCACACCGACGTGCCGATACTGTCGGGTCGGCCGTTCAAGCCTTCGGTCCTCCAGCTGATCTTCGGCGTGGTCCTCTCCGCTTATTTCGGGCACACATCGGTGACTCTGTGCGGCCGGCTGGTGCTGCGGCGCGACCCAAGCGGGCGTGCGCTCATGCGGGGCTGCACTGCTGCGCAGGCAACCGCGATGCTGCTGTACTGCCTGTTCGTGCTCGCCGTGAACAGCGCCGTAGCGCCCAGGGTCCTGGCTGGAGAGTCGGGCACCGCACTGGCGCCGCTCACGACCGTGCTCGGCCCGATCGCGACCGTGCTCGGATCGTTGTTCGTGATCCTCGGGATGGGCATGGGCACGGTCCACTTCTCGCTGGCCCTGTCAAGCCTCACTCGCGAATGGCTGCCCTCCCAGGCGCCATCGGTCGTGGTCCTGCCCCGGCAGCGGGCGAGGCTGCTGTTCGAGGAGCGAAGGCGCCGCTGGCGCTCAAAGAACGGCCTCAAGATCGGCGTCACGTACCTGGGACTCCGGAGTGGCGATCCGGCGTTCCGCCTCGAGGTCATGGTCGACGGCGAGGTCCACCGGACAGAGACCAACGCGGCCGGCTCATGGGAGATCCTTGGCCCGACCGGCGTTCCATCCTTCATCGATCAGCTGACGGACCTGCACCAACGCGGTCTCAGCCTGGTCCTCGAGATCAGCGACGCCAACCCCCAGAGCGTCCGCCTCACGACGTCGTCGTCGTTGCGCACAACGGTCGAGGGCGCGTGGGACACGTCCGGGCTCGGCCTTGCCGGCATCCTGGCCCTGCCTGGCCCCCAGGCGGAGCTCGTCGGATGGATCATGCGCCAGGGCGACGTGACCCTGAGCGACGTGGCCAGTCACGTCGACCAGGACGAAGCCGCCGTCCAGGCGAGACTGAGGTCCCTGGTGGAGCAGGGGCTGGTGCGGGAGACAGAAGGCGGGTCGCGCTACACCGCTCGGCTGGCGGCACGACGAGGGCGGGCCCTGCCCGACGACATCTGGGGTGCGCTGAGCCAACGACAAGAACCCAGGATGCCAGGTGGTGCGGCGAAGCGCGGGTCGCCGGCTTGGCACGGCGTCCGCGGCGTCCTGCTCGGCCGACGCGGTCGCTTCGTGTTCGGAGTCACCCCGATATTCGCGTCGTTCGCGGTCACCGAGTGGATGCTGCTAACCGGATCGGGCTCCTTTGCCGGGCTGCTCGGTTTCATCGGCGTCATCGTCGTTTCCCTGGTAGGGGGCATCTTCCCTGTGCTGTTGCTGGTTGCGAGCAGGCGGAAAGGCGACTATGTGCCCAGGGTGGTCTACCGCGCGCTGGGCCATCCTGTGCTCCTGGCCGGCCTTTACCTCCTGTTCCTGGGCAGCCTGCTGCTGCACGGTCTGGTGATCTGGAAAGACCCCTGGCTGCGAGCCGGAGCGGTGCTCGTCGCCGCGGGTATCGCGGTGATGACCGTCCGCATGGTGCGCAATGGCACGTTCAGCCCGCGGCTGAACATCGAAGTGCGCGAAGACCGGGGTCAAGGTCGGACCTTCTTCACCATCACCGCGAACGGCCGGGAGTCAGTCGGTCGTGTCACGCTGCAGTACGGCGACGGCACGCGGCACCTGCAAACCACCGCCGGCGAGATACCCGCCTTCTCGTCCCTGCGGCACGCCGTCTTCGAACAGAAATTCGTTGATAGGGCACGGGGAACACCACGAGAAGTAACGATTTGGGTCCACAGGGTGACACCCGAGGGAGACTCCGAGGCCATCGACGCATACATGACCGTGCAAACCGGTGGCGAGACCAAGCGATTCGACCTCAAGCTCGCCAAGGGCCAGGTGATCCTGCCAATGACCGATGCGACTTGCCGGGTGGACATTGAGCCGACAGAGATGCACGACGCGAAGGCCCAGGAGCGGATCTGACCCCCGAGGACATTCAGAGCGGCCTGGATAGTGCTGGGCGACCCCCGCGCGCTTCAGTCAGCCCTGTGGCGTGGCAGCGCGGCAGCCGCCAGCAGGACCAGGGCCACGGCCGCCATGGTGGTCGCCGCCCAGCGCACTGCCTGGAATCGGCCGACTTGTATGGACATGGGAGTCTCCCGGGCGTGCTCCCCAGCCCGATAACACGGAGCACCCCAGCACCCGGTTCAATCCGCAAGGGCAGGGAAGAGCCCTCACCGCCCGCGCCGAGCGTCAGCTCAAGACCAGCCGGTACGCCAAGGCGTCGTTGCCGCACACCACGAGGTGAGGCTCTGGAATCCCCTCGTCGTTGCCGAACCCGTCCCGCCACCGCGAGACAATCGCGCGGCGCGCTCGGTGGCGCCAGGGGTCAGAGGGCATGTCCGGATGGTAGCCACTCGGGGCATCTCGCGACCGCCCTCCGATTCCGCCGTATTTTTGAGCCCATGACGCGAATCGCGGTGGTGACCGGCGGAAACCGGGGCATCGGGCTAGAGGTCGTGCGCCTGCTGGCCCGGCGCGGCGACACCGTGGTGATGGGTTCGCGCGACCCGGCCCAGGACGAGCGCCGCGCTATCCGCGACGACCCAGACATGCCGCAATATCCGCGGCGCCAGGCGCAGGCACAGCTCGACGCGATCGCAGCGCTCATGGAGGCCGCGCGTGAGGACGCCGCTCGTCGGGCCGGCTAGAGGGGCGGTGGGCAACCCGAATCACGGCCACCTGTACTACCGATGCCGTGCATCGCGTGACTTCGTGCGGCAGCACGCGATCGCCCATCCGCCGATGCTCTACGTACGCGAGGACGCCATCGTTGGACCGGTAGACCAATTCCTCCACGAGGAACTCGGCCAGCGCCACCTGGCGAGCACCTTGCAGCGCATCGCCGAGGCCCAGCACCGCGCGGCCATGGCCGAACATGCCGCCGACGATCAGTCAGCGCGGCTGCGCGAGACGATCGCCGACGCCGAAGCCAAGATCAGCCGCTACCGGGCGGCACTCGACGCCCGCGGGTGACCCGGCATTGATCGCCGGGTGGATCAAGGAGACCACGGCGATCAAGGCAGCCGCGGAGACCAGGCTCGGCGTGCAGCCGGCCCGGTCCGAGCGGATGACCGAGGAGCAGATCGCCGCGGTCGTCGAGGCGTTCGGCGGGTTGCTCGCGCTATTGCGGGACGCCGACCCACGCGACAAGGCGGAGATCTACGCTCGGCTCGATCTGCGCATGATCTACCGGCCGGCGAGCGAAACGATCATAGCCGAGGTCGTATCGAACGACCTCGATCGTGGGCTTAATGTGTGTCCGAGGGGGGACTTGAACCCCCACGCCCTATACGGGCACTAGCACCTCAAGCTAGCGCGTCTGCCATTCCGCCACCCGGACTTGCGCGTCCACTTTACCCGGGCCGATCCAGCGGATACACCGCCGATCGGCAGCCCGGCGGGCCGCACGCCGAATCACGATACACGGCGCTAGGCGATCATGTACGACCGCTGAAACCATGCTGTTTGTCGCCTTTATCCGAGCCGTCGAGGTGCCGGCCGGCGCCAAACCACCGGCGGAAACCGGCCGCCGTCCCGGAGACTACCGACGTGACGATCAGGCGGATCAACCCCGAGTCCCTGCACGACACCCCGGGATATCACCACGTGACGGTCGCGGACGCCGGCCGGCTGGCGTTCCTGGCCGGCCAGTGCCCGGTCATGCCGGACGGCACGCTGGCCGGCCCGGACCTGGCAACCCAGGTGGACCAGGTCGTCGCGAACACGTTGGCGGTGCTGGCAGTGGTGAAGGCGGGGCCGGAGCACGTCGTCCGCACAGTGATCTACGTCGTCAGCGACGACAACGCGGTGCTGGCCGACGGGTGGCGGCGGCTCACCGGGTCGCCGTTAGGCCCGGCGTTCAGCACCGCGAGCACGCTGCTCGGCGTCGCCCGCCTCGGCTTCACCGGCCAACTCGTCGAACTCGACGTCACCGCCGTGCTGCCGGACTGAGCGGCGGCTACGCTACCGCGGTGGCCGCGATGACGACCGCACCGTTCGATCGGCACGACCGGCCCGCCGTGCTGGTGGCAGAGGCGTGTCGGGAGTACGGCACCGAGGTCATCGCCCGGTGGTGTGCGGACCTGCTCACCGGCCGCGCAGCGTACGACGATCCGGGCCTGCCGCCGCTCGTGTGGCTGGCCGGCCGGGCGGCCGCGGCCGAGCTGCGGCGGGGCGACCTGGTCGAGCGCGGCGTGGACTATTGGCCGCGGGTATGGGCGGCACGCGGCCTGCGCTACGCGTGGGTGCCGGACGCCGCGCCCGCCGTGGTGCACGCTTTGGCCGACCCCGCCTGGCGCGTGCGGGAAATGGCCGCGAAGGTCGTCCGGCAGCGGGAGCTCGGCGAGGCCGCCGACCTGCTGGCGGCGCTGGCCACCGACCCACTTCCCCGGGTGCGGGCCGCTGCGCTGCGTGCGGCGGGGACCGTCGGCGAGGCCGAGCACGCGGACGCGCTCCGGGTCGCCGTTCGCGATCCCGATCCAGCGGTACGCCGTGCCGCCGAAGCCGCGCTCGACGAGTTGCGCCGGCGCCTCGACCGCGACCTGTAACCTCACACGTCGACGTAGCCGCCGGTACGCCAGTACCAGCCGTTCTCGCGTGCCATCAGGCCCTCGTCGATGAGGTGCCGCCGCAGCGACACCCAGTCGTGCTCGAAGAACGAGCGCAGCACGGCGTCGACCTCCCGCTCCGGGATCTTCACACCCGGCTCGAAGGCGCAGACGAGGTGCTCGAGTACGACGCGGCGCTTGCTTGCCTTGGCCGGGATCGCGGTGAGCCGGCCATCCCGCAGGAACGCCCGCAGCACCCGCGACCGATCCACGTCCACCCACCGACGGTAGTCAGGCGTCGCGGCTGAGCACCAGGTCGGCGTACTCCCGGGTGGTCGCGATCAGCGCTGCGTTCGCCTCGTCGCTGCGGTGCACCCAGTCGTGGGCGGCCTCCGGGTCGAGGCCGCGGGAGCGCTGCCGGCGCAGCAGCGACCCCACCCGGACAGCGGTCGGTGTGTCCAGGTAGATCACCAGGTGCAGCAAGGGCCGCACGCCCGCCCACGCCTCGGTACGCAGCAGCAGGTAATTGCCCTCGACCACCACGAGCCGGGTGTCGGGAAACACCGGTATCGCGCTGCCAACCGACTCGTGCAGCACGCGGCTGTACCGCGGCGCGTACACGATCTCGTCGTCGTCGCCGGCCCGGATGCGGCGCAGGAGGTGAACGAAGCCGGCCGCGTCGAACGTCTGCGGGGCACCCTTCCGGTTGGCCAGTCCCAGCCGGGCGAGCTCGGTGCTGGCCAGATGGAAGCCGTCCATGGGGACCGCGACCGCGGCCCGTGGGCCGTGGTCACGGCGAAACTCGGAAGCGAGCGCCTCGGCGAGCGTCGACTTGCCGGCCGCCGGCGGTCCGGTGATGCCGACGAGGACGCGACCGGGGTTGGCGTCGAGGACGGCGGCGACAGCGTGGCGGGCGGCCGGCAGCAGGCTGGGCGTACTCGACGGCACGTGGTCACGTTTAGCACAGCACGGACGGCGGCGAGACCCCGATCAGCCGGCCACGCGGCCCACCAGGCCGCGCATCGCCTCGAGCCATCCGTCGGGATCCGCGGCCTTGCGCTGCGCGTACGTGGCGACTTCCGGGTGCGGCAGGATCAGAAAGCGCTCCGCGGCGAGGCCGGCGACGACGGCGTCGGCCACGGCCTCCGGCTCGAGGATCGCGCCGGCCGCGGCGACGACCCGGGCACCCAGATGGCGGGCGGCCAGGCCATCCTCGAGCATCCGCGTGCGTACGCCCTGCGGGCACAACGCACTGATCCGGATGCCGCGGTCCCCGTACGTGACGGCGAGCCATTCGGCGAGACCCAGTGCCGCGTGCTTGGTCGCGGTGTACGCGGCGTCCCCGACCGCGGTGAGCAGACCCGCCGCGGAGCAGGTCTGCAGCAGGTAGCCGCCACCGCGTTCGAGCATGCCCGGCAGCACGGCCCGCGCCCCGTACACGTGGGCGAGCACGTTGACCGCCCACGCGCGCCGCCAGTCGGTGTCGTCGGCCTCCAACCCACCACCGGGCGCGACGCCGGCGTTCGAGCAGAACAGGTCGATCCGCCCGTACCGCCGCTCGGCGCCGGCGACCAGGTCGCGCACCTGCTGCTCGTCCGTGACGTCGACGCCGACGCCGACCGCGGGCGCGCCCGCCGTGGCCAGGTGCGCCGCCACGCCGGCCGCGGCCGCCTGGTCGACGTCGGCCACGACCAGGCCGGCCACTCCCTCTGCCGCGAACCGACGGGCGAGGGCGGCACCGATACCGCCCGCCCCGCCCGTGATGACGGCCACCCGCCCGTACAGCTGCATCGTCAGATCATGCGGGCCGCCCGGTCGGGCGGCAAGGCTCAGCTCAGCTCGCGACCGGTCGTGCTGTCGACGTGCCCAGGAATCTCCCCCTCGTGGCGGTCCCCGGTCGTGGACGTTCCGGCCGGTTCGAACATGAGGATCGACCCACCCGGCGATGACGGCTTGTGCACGGTGCCGCGCGGGACCACGAACGTGTCACCGGTACGCAGCACGACAGTGGTCTCGGCGCCGTCGGCATCCCGCATCGCGATGTCGAACCGGCCGTCGAGGACCAGGAAGAACTCGTCGGTGTCGTCGTGGACGTGCCAGACATGCTCGCCCTTGGTGTGCGCGATCCGTACGTCGTAGTCGTTCATGCGGGCGACGATGCGCGGGCTGTAGACGTCATCGAAGGACGCGAGTGCCTCGGTCAGGTTGACGGGTTGCTTGGCCATGTCTTTCATTCTCCGTGCGTCACCGACGGTCTCGTATGTGGGTGGGCGACACCGGCCTGACCGGTGCGCACAGAGTGGAGAGGCCGCCACGGGGGAAGCGGCCTCTCCGGCCGCGAACACTACTCCGTCCACGCCGCCCGTGGGGGGCGCCCGCGCGGTCTGTGCTTGCCACCCGATCGGACGGAGTGGCCTACCGCCAAACGGGCGCCGGCCCCACAAGGCGTCGGTGCTGGTGACGCAGCTCGCGGACGCCCAATTGGCATCGCTGTGACCGGCCCAGCACACTGGGGGCCATGTCTGCGTTCACGCCGGGCCTGCGGCTGCACGACCGGTTCATCCTCGATGACCGGATCGGTCTGGGCGGGATGTCCGAAGTGTGGCGTGCGACGGACGCCGTACTCGGGCGGACCGTGGCCGTGAAGGCACTCTCGTCGCCGCTCGCCGCCGACCCGGTCCTGCGGGCCGCGACCTGGCGGGAGGCGCGGGCGGCGGCGCGGCTCACCCACCCGAACGTGACCCAGGTGTACGACTACGGCGAGGCGACCCTGCCGGACGGCGCGGTCGTGCCGTACCTGGTGATGGAGTTCGTCGACGGGCAGAGCCTCGCTGACCGCCTGTCCCACGGTCCGCTGCCGTGGCCCGAGGCGACGGCCATCGGAGCGCAGGTCGCCGCGGCGCTCGCCGCCGCGCACCGGCTCGGCGTGGTGCACCGCGACGTCAAACCCGGCAATGTCATGCTCACCCCGACTGGGGCCAAGGTCCTCGACTTCGGCATCGCCGCACTCGCCGGCGCCGGCGGGGACACCGACGCCGGATGGCTGGTCGGAACTCCGGCGTACGCCGCGCCGGAACGGCTGCGGCCGGGTCCCGCCCAGCCGGCCAGCGACGTGTACGCCCTGGGCGTGCTGCTCTACGAGATGATGACCGGCCGGCGGCCGATGCCGGCGCGGTCGTGGGACGACGCCGAGGCGGCGCACCGCGCCTACGCACCGATCCCGCCGTTGGACGTGCCCGGGCTGCCCCGGCGGGTCGCTCGGCTCGTCGTCGCGTGCCTGTCCGCCGGCCCGGACGAGCGACCCTCCGCCGAGGAGCTGGCGGTCGCGCTGGCCGCCGCGGCCGGCCAGCCAGACCCTACGCCGATGCTGCCGCCGGCCGACGCGACCGCCCGCCTGGCTCCCGCCGGGTACGCGGTCGGGGCGGCATCGCTCCCACACCCACCGACCATGGTCGAGCGCACGCCACTCGAAGCCGACGCGGCGGGGGGTGGACTCGCCCGGCCGCCCGGACGCAGCCGCTTGCTGCTCGTCGGCGTCCTCGGTGGGGTCGCCGCACTCGTTCTCGGGGCCATCCTGGTCGCCGCCGCGCTGCAGAGCGGAAACCGCTCCGGCTCCGGCACGGCCGCCCCGACCGGCCCGAGCACCGCCGGCCCGGCAACGTCGTCCGCCTCGCCGACCGCGCAGTCGCCGACGGCCGCACCGCAGGGGCGGGACCAGATCATCGCGGCGCTGGGCCAGCTGATCGACGCCGCCGGGCTGCCGAAGGACGACGCCGCGCGGCTACAGGAGGATCTGGCGGCCCTGGCGGACAACCGCGGCAAGGGCAACGTGCGCAAGCGCGCCACCGAGCTGAGGCGGGACATCGACAAGCTGATGGAGGAAGGCCGGCTCGACCTGGCGACCGGCAACCAGCTCATCGCGCTGCTGGAGCCACTGACCGGGGGCGGCGGGGATGGCGACTGAGTCAGCGCGGCAGGGCCTGCTGGAGCTCGGCGCGTAGCGCGGGCGTCAGCAGCTCGCCCGCCTGCTTGGCCAGCCGGGCCATCTCGTAGCCAACGACGCCTATGTCGGCGTCCCGCGACGCGAGCGTCGCGAGGATCGAACCGTCCCGGATGGACATCACGAGGAAGTAGCCGCGGCCCATCTCGACGACCGTCTGCTTGACCTCGTCGCCGTCGAACATCTGCGCCGCACCCGACGTGATACTGACCAGACCCGAGGTGACGGCGGCGAGCTTGTCGGCGAGGTCGCGTGGCAGGTGCTGTGAGACGGCCACCAGCAGGCCATCGGACGACACCACCACGGCGTGCGCGACGCCCGGGACGCGGTCGGCGAACGCGCTGATCAGCCAGCTCAGATCGCGGGCCTCCTGGCTCAAGGTGATCACTGCTGGTCCTCCTCGGTCCGCGGGCCGGCCGGCACCGCTGAGGTCTGGGCGGTCTCCTCGGCCTCGGCCCGGCGGACCCCGGCGTAGAACTGGGACAGCGTCGAGCCGACCGCGTCGGGGTCGGGGTCGGGGCGTGACACCTGGCCGTTCGGTGCGGCCGCCGGCCGCGGCCCGGCCGACTGCTCCTGCCGCGCCCCCGGCAGCTGCGCCATCGGCACCCGCACCGGCAGGCCGCTCGCGTTCGTGCCGGCGACGACCCCCGCGCGCTCGGGCCCGGCGGCGGCCGTCGGTGCCGCGGGTTCGCCCGGGGCAGGCGGCGCAGCCGGGGCAGGCGTCGCAGCCGGTGTGGGCTTCACGGACGGTGCGGGCTTCGCGGGTGGTGCTTGCGGCGCGGTCGGTGCCGCCCATGCGGCCGGTGCCGGCCGAGTGGCGCCACCGGCAGTGGGCCGGCTGAACCAGATGCCGGCGAGGTCGGCAGGAGTCCCTCCGCTGCCCGCCTCCGCCGGCCAGGAGCCCGCCTCGGCCGGCCGCGAGCCCGATCCGCCGGTGGGACGGGTGAGCGCACTCCGCCGGTCGGGGCGGCGCAGCGCCGAGCGGCCAGGCCGCACCAGTTCGCCTGCCCCGGCCGCTATGTCCTCCGCGGCCGCATCCGGCTCCGAGACAACCGTGACGTCCGGCCCCGCCATCGTCCCCACCGACGCCGGAGACGCGACGTCGATCCGATGGGCATCGGGCGGCGAC
The DNA here is from genome assembly GCA_036506495.1 of Micromonosporaceae bacterium. GTDB lineage: Bacteria > Actinomycetota > Actinomycetes > Mycobacteriales > Micromonosporaceae > DASXRC01. The sequence goes on from DASXRQ010000080.1 coordinate 15,295, forward strand.
GGGTGCGTCCCCGCGGCGACCGCGGCGATCATCGGTCGAGCGCCGCGGGCGCCCGGCAATGCGCGGATCGGCGGGGGCGCGAGGAGCGTCGACGGCAGCCACACCGACGCGACCAGGCCACGCTCGGCGGCTCGCAGGAAGACCCGAACGCCATGCCGGGCCGCCAAGTGGCTGACCACGAACAGACCCATCCGCTCGGAGGCCGCGACGTCCACCGCCGGTGGGGAGGCGAGCATGTCGTTCGCCTGTTGCAGGGCCCTCTCGGCCATGCCCATGCCCATGTCGGTGATCTCGATAAACCCGGTCCCGTGGGTGTACGGGCTGCCGGTGACCCGCACCGTCGAGTCGGGTGGCGAGAACGAGGTGGCGTTCTCCAACAGCTCGGCCAGCAGGTGAACGAGGTCGGCGACCACGTGGCCGACCACGTACAGCTGATCGGTGACGTCGTGCCGGACCCGTGGGTACTGCTCGATCTCCGCGATGGCGGCGAGTGTGACGACCGGCAGCTCGACCGGCTCGCTCCATCGCCGGATCGACTCGCTACCGGCGAGCACCAGCAGGTTCTCGGCGTTGCGCCGCATCCGGGCGGCGAGGTGGTCGAGCTTGAACAGGTCCCCGAGTTGGTCCGGGTCGCTCTCCTCCCGCTCGAGGTCGTCAAGCAGCTCGAGCTGGCGTTCGACCAGCACCTGGCTGCGCCGGGCGAGGTTGACGAACATTGAGTTGACGTTGCGTCGCATGATCGCCTGCTCGATCGCGAGCTCGACCGCGCTTCGATGCACCGCCGCGAAGGCCTCGGCAACCTCGCCTATCTCGTCCAGGCTGCGCAGCGACGAGATCGGCATCGCGATGTCCGGGCGATCGTCGGGTTGGAGCTGGCGCAGCCGGAGGATCAACTCGGGCAGCTGCAGCTGCGCGACCTGCAGCGCCTGCCCGCGCAGAAGCCGCAACGATCGGTTCATGGAGCGACTGATCGCGTACGACGTGAGCAGCGCAACCAACAGCACGGCCGCGATCGCACCACTGACGAGCAGGGTGCGGCGCAGCTGCGCGTCCCGGTGCGCCCGCGCGGCGGTGACCGCGTCGTCGAGCAGGCCGACCGCCAGACCGCGCAGCTGCTGCTGCTGTCCCGAGCTGGCCGCCCACCACTGCTCGGCGTCCAGCCCCACCGTGCCGCCGGCGCGGGCGACGGCCTGATCGGTCAGCGTGTTGGCGCTCTTGAACGACGACGCGCCCGCGATCGCGTCGTATCGCAGGATCTGGTCCTTCGTGGCCGCGGCGCGGAAGTCGGCCAGCGCGGCGACCCGGGCGGAGCGCAGGTCGGTGAGGTCAACCAGGTCGGTTGGGCCGAACTCACCGGTGACGGCGGCGCCGTACAGCCTGGCGCGCAGCTGGGACGTCGCCTCTTTGGCCCGGGTCAGCTCGACCACCGCGGTCACTCGCGCGGCGGTCGCGGCGGCCGGCGCGCCCTCGTTCGCCGACTCCTCCGCGGTCTGCGCCATCAGGCCGATGAAGGCCTCGATCGTGCTGCGATAGCCCTCGAAGACGGCTCGGTCGGGGACCGCCGCCGCTCCGGACAGATTGCGCAGCCCGGCGACGCTCGCCAGCGCACGGTCCGCACGAGCCCGCGCAGCCGACCACGTCGCGTCGCCGCGCGGCAGGTCGTGAAGGGCCGCGGTGTACGCCTGGATCTCCCTGTCGGTGGCCTCGCGGTACGGGGCGAGCGCCTTGTCGATCTTGGTGGGGTCGCCTTGCGGGCCGCCGTGCGCCGTCCTGGCCGCGAGCTGGCCGACCGTGCGATCCCGCTCGTCCTGCAGGCGATCGACGAGCGTGCTGATCCGCGGGGCCAGCTCGACCTGCGCCGCGAACTCGGTGGCCGCCGTCGACGCCGCGACCAGGGACGCCGCCTGCGCTCCAGCCATGACCAGGAACGCGAGCGTCGGGATGACCACAGCGGCGATCAGCTTCGTCCGCACCCGCCAATTGGACACGCGCAGCTTGGACCACCCGCCGTGCGCGGGTGGGGGTTCGGCCGCTCGACGGCGCGCCGCTCTCGCCCGTCCGAGGAAGGAGCGGTTCCGGTGGTTGGGTACGACCATGCCCGGCAAGCCTGGGGTACCACCAGCCACGACGTCCCCCCTCCATCCAGTCAGGACCCACCGAGGATACTGACGTCACCCACCGTTGGTCAGGTCCCCGCAACTGTCACGAATCGGCGCCGTTCGGAGGGTCAGGCCCGACCGATGGCCACCAATGCGGCGCCGGTCGCGCCGACCTCGGGCTGGCCCACGTGGATGACCCGGCGCGGCGCCAGCTTCCGCTCGAACGCCGCCCGCAACCACGCCGACGCGGCGGCCGCGCCACCGCCCAGCATGACCTCCACCGGACCGTCCAGCGTGGACTCGATCTCGCCGAGCCCGGCCGCCACCTGGCGGCACACGCCCTCCATCAGCGCCGCGAAGATCTCGACCGCGGTCGTCGCGAACCCGATCCCGCGCAGCTCCCCCGACCCGGGCGGCAGGCGACCCGGCGGCCGGTCGCCGCCGAGCCGCGGGTCGGCCCAGGGCAGGTCGTCCGGCGTGGTCGCGACGAGGGCGGCCTCGAGCTCCGGTCCCTCGGGCAGGCGCAGCACCGGGCGCGCCCACGCGTAGATGTTGCCGCCGGCCGAGAACGCGACCCCGCTGACCGTGCGCCGCTGGTCCACCCGATAGCGCCAGAGACCGGCGGGCAGGTGCGGCAGCGGCTGGCCGGCCGGGGCGTCCTGTACGACCCGTACCGCGGCGGAGGTGCCGACCGTGATCCCGACCCGCCGCACGTCGGCTGCATCGGAGCCGACATTCGACGCCGCACCGTCGCCGGTCGGCGGTGCCCAGCCCGCGTCGCTCAGCGCCGGCCAACGCCGGGCGAACTGGGGGCGGAGCCTGCCTCGCCAGTCGGCCGGCGCCAGCGGCGGCAGCTCGCCCGGCCGGACCGCCGCGAGCTCGATCGCCTCTGCATCCCACTGGAGTGTCGCGATATCCAGTAGCCCGGTCCCGGACGCGACGGAGACCGACATGGGCGCCTCCTCGAGCAGGGCTCCGAGGACAAACTCCGTCAGACCCCGGAACCCGCCGATCGACGGGCCGAGCCGCGATCGCAGCCACGGCAACCGGACCGTCCAGTAGAGAGGGTGCCACCACGCACCGGTGCGCTGATGGAATGCGTCCTCGTCGGCCGGGGGGCGAGCGCCGGCCGGGGCAGTTGGCCGCCCGTCGAGCCACGTCAGCACCGGGCCGAGCGGCGAGCCGGAGGCGTCGACGGGCAGCACCGAGTGCCACTGGGACGACGCGGCGACCAAGGCCACGCCGTCGAGCCGGCCGGCGGTCGCGAGCTCGTCAAGGCAGTCAATGAGCGCGGCGACGTACGACGGCCCGTCCAGCGTGGCGGAGCCGTCGTCGTCGACGGCGACCGTGACCGGCCTCCGGGCGAGCGCCCCGGGCAGTGGCCTCGCCACGCCGTCCAGCACCAGCGCGCGCACCGACGACGTGCCGAGGTCCAGGGCGAGGATCGGATGATCGCTCATCGGGCCTCACACTACGCCGGCACGATGATCGTCCGGCCGAAGCGCGTACCGACCCGCCAGCGCGGGTAATTCTTGGCGCATGAGCCTGAAACCGATCCGGCTCCAGGAGTACGTGGGCGGGCTGGACTACCCGGTGTCCCGGGAGGACCTCGTCCGCCGCGCACAGGAGCAGGGTGCGGACCAAGAGGTGCTCCACACGCTGCAGTCCCTGCCGCGAGAAGAGTTCAACTCGCCGGACGACGTGACCGAGGCGCTGGGCGACCTGTCCTAGCCGCGGCCACCGCCGGGTCGCCGTGGAGCGGTGCGGTGGCGAACTCGAACAACCCCGCCGCGACCCTGCTCATCGGCCGGCGCGGATTGCCCCGCCTCGGGTGCACGACTAGCGTCAGTGACACCTTCGGCCGGCGTCCGGCGCCTCCAGAGGGGAGTCGCGACGACGCCGTCCGCACCCCCCGGTGGAGGCTATCCATGAAACGCGGAATCCTGCTCGTGCCCGTGCTGGCGGCAGCATTGATCGGGGTGCAGGGACTGCCTGCCGGCGCGGACCCGCCCGCGACGGCGGCCATCGCCAACGTCGGAAGCCCGGCG
>DASXRQ010000081.1:0-2669 GCA_036506495.1 Micromonosporaceae bacterium
TCGGCCGCCGCCCCGGCCGGATGTCGCAGGTGCCGACCTTGCTCTCCTGGATCAGTACGTTCGGATCGAGCGTGATGCCGAACAGGTCGTTCGCGGAGTCGCCGGTGACCAGTCCCTCGCCGCCCCAGTGGTAGGGCAGCCAGATCTGGTGGACGACGCGGCCGTCGAGCCGCAGCGGGCGCAGCCGGTCGGTGACCATCACGCGCGCCTCGATGGCGGCCCGCGCGGTGACAATGTGCGCCCAGTCGAGGTGAGTCAGTCCGCGCTCCGCGGCGAGCTGCGGGGAGACCTCGACGAACATCTCCGGCTGCAGCTCCGAGAGGTACGCGACGGTGCGGCTCATGCCGCCCGCGGTGTGGTGCTCGGTGAGCCGGCTGGCGCTGAACACGTACGGGAACGTCTCACTGTGTGGCTCCGGTGGGCTCGGGTTCGTCGGGTTCTCCGGCCGCGGGTAAGTCTTGCGGGTCGGGTTGGCCTGCTGGCCGTACAACGCGTTGCGGACCGGCGACTCGGCCGGCTCGTAGTGCGTGGGCATCGGTCCGTCGATCAGGCCGGTCGGCACGAACAGCCATGCCTTCCCGTCGGCCTGCATGATGAACGCGTCGTCGCCGGCGAGCGCCGCGGTGCCGGTCGCGTCCTCGGGCGGCCGGTGGTCCGGCGACTTCGTCTTCTCAAAGTCGGGCACGTCGTGGCCGGACCACTCACCCTTGTCCGGATCCCACCAGACGTACGCCTTGCGCTCGCTCCACGGCCGTCCGGCCGGGTCGGCCGAGGCGCGGTTGTAGAGGATGCGGCGGTTCGCCGGCCAGGCCCAGCCCCACTTGGGCGCCACCCAGCTCTGTTCCGTGCCCGGCCTGCGCCGGGCCGCCTGGTTGACGCCATCGGCGTACACGCCGCTGTAGATCCAGCACCCGCACGCGGTGGATCCGTCGTCCTTGAGCTCGGTGTACCCCGACAACGGCTGGCCGCTGTTCACCGCGTACCCGTTGATCTCCTTCAGCACCGCCTCGGGGCTGGGCTCGTCGTGCGGAGCCTCGAGCGGGTAGTCCCAGGTCAGGTCCAGCACGGCGCGGTCCCGGGGCTCGGTTGACCCGGCCAGCTTCTGCCGGACGCGGCGCCCGAGATGGTAGAAGAACCACAGCTCCGAGCGGCAGTCCCCGGGCGGGTCGACCGCCTTCTCGCGCCATTGCAGCAGGCGCTGGGTCTGGGTGAACGTGCCCGCCTTCTCGACGTGCGACGCGGCGGGCAGGAAGAACACCTCGGTGCGGCAGTCCTCCGGTGAGATCTCGCCGGTCGCGACCTCCGGCCCGTCCTTCCAGAACGTCGCGCTCTCGATCAGGTAGAGGTCCCGCACGACGAGCCAGTCGAGGTTCGCCATCCCCAGCCGCTGCGCCCTGCCGTGCGCCGAGCCCACGGCCGGGTTCTGGCCGAGCAGGAAGTATCCCTTGACCTTGCCGTCGATCATCTCGAGCACCTGCTGGTACGTGCCGTGGTCGCCGGTCATCCGGGGCAGGTAGCCGTACGCGTAGTCGTTGTCGGCCGTCGCCGCGGCACCCCAGTACGCCTTGAGCAGGCTCGTCGCGTACGCCCGGGCATCGGACCAGAAGCCCTTCTGGCCGGGGTGGCTGATGCTGTCCACCCACTGCTGGAACGTCGCGTGCTGCTCGTGGTGCGGCATCGTCAGGTAGCCGGGCAGCAGGTTGAACAGCGTGGGGATGTCCGTGGAGCCCTGAATGCTGGCGTGCCCGCGCAGGGCCATCACCCCGCCGCCGGGACGGCCCACGTTACCGAGCAGCAGCTGGATGATCGCTCCGGTGCGGATGTACTGCACGCCCACCGTGTGTTGGGTCCAGCCCACCGAGTAGACGAGCGCGGTGGTGCGCTCGCGGCCCGAGTTGCCGGTCCACGCCTCGCACACCCGGGCGAAGACGTCCGGCGGTACGCCGCAGACCTGCTCGACGACCCGTGGGGTGTAGCGGGAGAAGTGTCGCTTGAGGACCTGGTAGACGCAACGCGGGTGCTGCAACGTCTCGTCCCGCTCGGTGTCACGCGGCACCGGCGGCCCGTGCGACTCGTGGCGCAGGCCGGCCGCGGTCGCCCGGTGCATCGCGGTGTCGCGCTGGTCCTGGCCCTGTTCGAGGTGGCCGGAGTACTGCCAGCTCGACGGGTCGTAGGTGCCGGTGTCCGGGAGGAACCCGGAGAACAGGCCGTCGAGGTCCTCGGTGTCGCGATAGTCCTCACCCAGGATGGTCGCCGCGTTCGTGTAGGCGAGCACGTACTCCCGGAAGTCCAGCTCGTTCTCCAGGATGTGGTTGACGATCCCGCCGAGGAATGCGATGTCCGCGCCGGCGCGGATGGGCACGAACAGGTCGGCCACGGCGCTGGTCCGCGTGAACCGCGGATCGACGTGAATGACCGTGGCGCCGCGTCGTTTGGCCTCCATCACCCAGCCGAAGCCCACCGGATGGGCCTCGGCCATGTTGGAGCCCTGGATGACGATGCAGTCGGCGTTGGCCAGGTCCTGCTGGAACCCGGTGGCGCCGCCGCGGCCGAAGCTGGTCCCCAGACCGGGGACGGTGGAGGAGTGTCAAATGCGGGCCTGGTTCTCGATCTGCAGCGCGCCCAACGCGGTGAACAGCTTCTTGATGAGGTAGTTCTCCTCGTTGTCC
>DASXRQ010000082.1:0-11133 GCA_036506495.1 Micromonosporaceae bacterium
GCGAGGATGCGTTACCCATCGGGCACTGGCCACAGATCTGGCTACAGAAATAGACGAAACGGCCTCCCAGACAATCTCTGGGAGGCCGTTCTATCTGGTAGCGGGGACAGGATTTGAACCTGCGACCTCTGGGTTATGAGCCCAGCGAGCTACCGAGCTGCTCCACCCCGCGTCGACTACAGCGACAGTAGCGCACCCGCGGGCGTACCCGCAAAATCGTGGCCGTGGCACGCGCCACCGCGACCGGTGCGCGGCCCCCGGCCCCGCGCGGCGCTCGTCGATTATGGACTTCTGCGCCGATCATGGACCTGTTGTCGTGGATCAGAGATCAACAAGCGACAACAAGTCCATGATCGACGAAAGCGGACGAACGAGCGAAGAACGAGCGACGAAGGAGCGCTAGCCGCCGGGTGAGGCCGACGGGGTCGGCGTGGCCGAGCTGCCGCCGGCGCCGCGCGACGCGTTCTGGAACGCGGTCATCGCGTCGCCGAGGGCCTTCAGCGCCTTGCCGTACCGCTCGGGGTCGCCGGAGGCCTGCGCGGCACGAACCTCGTTGATGGCGGCGTTGAGGTTCTGCGCCGCCTGCGCGAGCTCGGGAGTCAGCGTCTGCCCGCCACCGACAGGCGGCGGCTGCCCGCCCTGGGGCGACGTCGGTGGGGCGCCGGCCTTGCCCGCGGCGACCAGCCCGTCGACACCCTCCTTCACGGTATTGGCCAGCACGACGTACTCCCCGTACGACATCAACACCTTCTGCATGAGCGGGTACGCGTTCTCCTGGCTGCGCTTGACGTAGACGGGCTCGACGTAGAGCATCCCGTCGGCAAACGGCAGGGACAGCAGGTTGCCGTACAGCACCTGCGATCCGCCGAGCGACGACTGCAGCAGGTTGAGCTGGGGCGCGATCGCCTGGTTGGTCGTCATCTTCTGGTGCACCTGCACGGGGCCGGCGACCGCCGTGTCGTCCGGCAGCTCCAGTACCTCCAGGCTGGGTTTGCCGTCCACGTACGACCCGGAGATCAACGCGGCCAGGTTGAGCCGGTTCACCGGCGTGACCGCGCTCGTGAGCTGGAACCGTGGCGCCTGCTGGCCGGGCAGCTCGGTGAGCAGGTAGTACGGCGGCTGATTGAGCCCGGCGTCTGGGTTCGACGGGTTGCGGGGGACCTGCCAGAAGTCCTGCCCTGAGAAGAACTGCTCCGGCTCGGTCACGTGGAACTTCGCCAGCAGGTTCCGCTGCACCTTGAAGAGGTCCTCCGGGTAGCGGAAGTGGTCGAGCAGCTCCGGTGGGATCTTCGATCGCGGCTGGATCAGGTGGCCGCCGAACGCCGCGTTCCACGCCTTGAGCACCGGGTCGCTGTCGTCGAACCCGTAGAGCGTGACCGTTCCGTCGTACGCGTCGACGGTCGCCTTCACAGAGTTGCGGATGTAGTTGACGCTCTGCCGCGCGAGCGCGAACGTCCCCCGGTTGGTCAGCGCGTCGGTGGTCTCCTGGCCCAGGTTGACGCGCTGGGCGTACGGGTAGGTGGACGCGGTCGTGTAACCGTCCACGATCCACACGATCCGGCCGCCGACCACCGCCGGGTACGGATCGCCGTCGAGCGTGAGGAACGGCGCAACCTTCTGAACGCGCGAGCGCGGATCCCGCACGTACATCAACCGCGAGTTCTTGTTGATCGCGTCGGAGAGCAGGAAGTTCCCCTCGCGGTACTTCACCGCGTACAGCAGCCTGCGCGCGAACGAGTTCACCGGTACGCCACCGGAGCCCTCGTACGTGTAGTACTGGTCCCCGGACGTGCTCGGCCGGTCGAACTCGACGTTCCGGTCGGGTTTGTTCTGCCCGACGATGGCGTAGTCGCCACCCTCCTCGCCGATCGTCTCCCCGTAGTAGATGCGCGGCTGGGAGACCGACAGCAGCTCGGTGGGCGAGGCGCAGTCCTGGCCCTGGTTCTGGCCCGCGTTCTGCTGCTGCTGGCCCAGGAAGCCGGATACGAAGTACGGCTGGCCGTTGCACACGATCCGGTTGGCCGGCGCGGCGACCAGTCCGTACCCGTGGGTGAACACCGTGTGGCGGTTGAGCCACTTGCTCTGCTGGGCGGTCAGCTCCCGGTAGTTGACCTCCCGCATGCCGACCACGTAGTCCTGCAGCTGATCGTTGATCACGTACCGGTCGATGTTCAGCTTGTCGCCGAAGTCGTAGAAGCCGCGGACCTGCTGTAGCTGCGTATACGTCTCGGCCACCAGCTGCGGATCGAGCAGCCGGACGTTCGGTACGACCGCCTTGTCGGTGGCGAGGCTCGCGGGCGGCACCGGGTTGCGGCCGGCGTACGCGCTCGTCTTGACCTGTTCGAGCCCGTACGCCTGGCGGGTCGCGGCGATGCTGCGCGCGATGTACGGCGCCTCCTTGTCCCGCGGCGTCGGGTTGACCGTGAACGTCTGCACGGCCCACGGGTAGATGCCGCCGATGGCCACCGCGGCGATGCCCAGCAGGCCGAGCGCGACACCGGGCCAGACCAGGTTGCGAATCACCGCGTTGGAGAACACGACGATCGCGACCGTCACGATGATCGCCAGGTAGGTCAGGATCTCCTTGGCCGTCAGCAGCGCGTTCACGTCGGCGTACCCGGCGCCGTACACCTGGGTGCCCTCGTTGAAGTCCAGCAGCATGCCCCGCCGGTCGAGGATGTACGCGATCGCCTTGAACGCGACGAACAGCGCCACGAGCGTCGTCAGGTGGGCGCGCGCCGCGTTGGTAATCCGGTCGCCGGCGCCGGTCAGCCGCACGCCGCCGAACACGTAGTGCACGCCGAGCGCGCCGAGGATCGACAGCACGGCGGTGGTGAACCCCACACCGAGCAGGTACCGCCAGAACGGGTACCTGAAGACGTAGAAGCCGATGTCCACATGGAACTGAGGATCCTTGACGCCGAATGACTGGGCGTGGCTGAACAGCATCCACTCCGCCCAGTGCCCCTGCGCGGACAGGCCGGCGAACAGCCCCACGATCGCGGCGATGACGCCGATCCACAGACCGATCCGCGGGGCGATCGCCAGCCGGTAGCGCTCGAGGGTGGCCTGCTCGGGCGAGTGCGGCCGGAGCAGCGGGCGCAGCCGGTACGCCAGGTACAGGTTGCCGGCCACGAACAGCGCCATGCCGAGACCGACCAGCACGAAGAGGAGGATCCGGGTGGTGAGCATGCGGGAGAAGACCTCGGTGTGGTCGACCTCGCGGAACCACAGCCAGTCCGTCCAACCGTCGACCACCCAGCCGAGCAGCGTAAAGAAGAGGAATATCCCGACCAGTACGCCGATAGTGACGCGGCCACGGCGGCTCATCCGGGGCAGTGGGCTGTTGCGAATGACCACGTTCAGCTCCGCATGCTCGTCATCGATGACCACCGTCCGACCGCTGCCAACCGGCGAAAGATCACCGTACACCGGGCGATCAGGCGTCCAGCGTACGGCGGTGCGGCTATTCGGCGGTGCACGGCGTCGGCGCGCGGCCGGCACGTACTGCGCTCAATGCGTCCAGCGCCTGCCCGAGGGTGCTGACCTTGGCCATCGTGAGCCCCGGCTGGGCGTTCTTGAGGGCCTCGGCGCAGTTGTCAGCCGGCACCAGGAAGACGGATGCCCCGGCCTCGTGGGCACCGACGAGCTTCTGCGGGATCCCACCGATCGGCCCGATGATCCCCTCGTCGTCGATGGTCCCCGTGCCGGCGATGACCTTCCCGCCGGTCAGGTCCTCGGGCCGCAGCTTGTCCACGATGCCGAGCGTGAACATGAGGCCCGCGCTGGGCCCGCCGATGTTGGCGAGATCGATCTTGATCTTGAACGGGTGCGGCTGCCGCTGCTCGATCTCGACCCCGATGCGGGGTGGGTCACCGGCCGTGGTGATCGTGGCGGTCGCCGGCTTCCCGGCGCGGGTGTAGCCGATGGTGAGCGCAGTCCCGGCCGGATGTGCCCGGATCAGGTTCGTCAGCTTCTGCGCGCTCGTGACGGCCTGACCGTTGACCGTCGTGAGCACGTCGCCGGCGCGCAGCGTCCCCTCGGCCGCACCACCCGGGACGACCTTGGTGACCACCACCTGGACGGGGTAGCCGAGCTCGCGCAGCGCGGCCGTCTCGGCGCTCGTCTGTGACAGCTGGAACTCCTCCTGGTTCCGCTGCTCGGACTGCCGATCGGTCTCGCCCGGCGGGTAGTACAGCTCGCGCGGCACAACAGCCTCGTCCCGGTCGAACCACCCGCGGATCGCGCGGACCAGGTAGACCTTCTTCAGCACGCCGACCGTCGTGAGCCGCAGCTGCCCGGCCGACGTGGAGGTCGAGGCGCCGTCGACCTCGATCACGTCCTTGCCGTTCTCGATGCCGAGGGTGTTCACGGTCGGACCCGGGCCGAGCACGACGTACGGAACCGGGGCGTTGACGATGCCGAGGCTGAGCAGGGCGGTGATGATCGCGCCGAGGAGCACCGTCGCGCCACGAGGATTCATGACGGCGAGCCTAGCGAGCGTCCCTGAGTTCACCCTGAGCTGATCCTCGGCCGGCGGCCTGACGACATTTCTGCGCGTACGGTTGAACACGTGCCCGAGATCCCCTTCGGCTTTGCCCTCCCGGGTGGCGAGCCACCGGACCCGAACGATCCGCAGCAGATGCAGCAGTTCCTCGCACAGCTGCAACAGCTGCTCGCGACGGCGCCCGGTGAGGGACCGGTCAACTGGGACCTCGCCCGCCAGGTCGCGGCGAGCCACCTCAACACCGTCGGCGACCCGGCCGCCAGCCCGTTCGAGCGGCACGCGGTCGACGAGGCGCTGCGGCTTGCCGACCTGTGGCTGGAGCCCACGTCCGCGCTTCCGTCGGGCATCCGTACGACCGTCGCGTGGACCCGCAACGAGTGGATCTACAACACGCTCGACGTGTGGCGGAAGCTCTGCGACCCGGTCGCCGCCCGGATGGTGGCCGCGATGGGTGACCTCGTCCCCGAGGAGGCGCGGGACCAGCTGGGCCCGATGCAGTCGATGGTCGCGACGCTGGGCGGCGCGCTGTTCGGCGGGCAGCTCGGCCAGGCCCTGGGATCACTCGCCGCCGAGGTGCTCTCCGCCGGCGACATCGGGCTGCCGCTCGGACCGGCCGGCTCTGCCGCGCTCCTCCCGGCCAATATCAGCGAGTACGGCAAGGGTCTGGAGATCGGCCAGGACGAGGTACGCCTGTACGTGGCGCTGCGGGAAGCCGCCCACCAGCGGCTCTTCGAGCACGTGCCGTGGCTGCGCGGGCACGTGCTCACGGCGGTCGAGGCATACGCGGCGGGCATCAAGATCAATCGCGAGGCGGTCGAGGAGGCGATGGGCCGGCTCGACCCGTCCGACCCGGAGTCCATGCGCGAGCTGCAGCTCGAGGGCATCTTCACGCCGGACGACTCGCCACAGCAGCAGGCCGCGCTCGCCCGCCTGGAGACCGCGCTCGCGCTCGTCGAGGGCTGGGTCTGCCAGGTGGTCGACGCCGCGGCCGCCGACCGGCTGCCCAACCTGGTTCGCCTCGGCGAGGCGTTCCGACGCCGGCGCGCCGCGGGTGGGCCGGCCGAGCAGACGTTTGCCGCGCTGGTAGGGCTCGAGCTGCGACCGCGCCGGTTGCGCGAGGCGAACGCGTTGTGGGCCGCACTTACCGAGCACCGCGGCATCGAGGGCCGGGACGCGCTGTGGGGCCACCCCGACCTGCTTCCGTCCGACGAGGACTTCGCCGACCCGGAGGGGTTCGCTCGTTCGCAGCTGGACCTGGGCGACCTGCGCGACCTGGGCCTCTGACCGCCTTTACCGAGTCGATCTAGAGCGAATGCTGGCTAGTCGATCTCTGGTCACCAGTTTTAGCCCTAGATCGACTCGAAGGGGAGGGGATCAAAGGCGTCAAGCGGAGAGCAGCGCCCGGGTCGCGTCCCAGCCCTCCAGCGCCGGGTCGAGCCCGGCCAGGTCCTCCGGCGCCCGCATCCGCCGCCAGCTCGGGGCGGCCGCCACGTCACCCGGCCTGGGTGCGGCCGCGCGCAACTCGCGCAGCGATCCCGCGTCGAGATCCGTCTCCGGCAGCCAGTCCGGCGGTGGCAACCGGGCGGCCACGCCGAGCAGTCCGGCGCCGTCGCGGTCGGCCGTCGCGACCGAGAGGGTACGCGTAGTGAGCGGCCGTAACAGCTTGCCGACCAGGAGTCCCGGCAGGTCGGGGGCGTCCCCGGCGAGCGCGACCGCCTCGGCGTACCCGTCGGCCTCGGCGGCGCGGAAGACGGAGCGCAGGTGGAGCGCGGGCACCTCGTACACCGGCATGCCCGGCCACGCGACGGCCTCGGCGAGCCCGCGGTCCCCCGCCATGACGGCGATTGCCGGCTCGATCTCCTGCAGCGTCGCGAGCAGGTCGACCACGTCCTCGGCGAGCGCATGTCGCCAGGCGGCCGGGTCGACGCCGGGCGGGTGCCAGCTCACCGGACCGAGCACGACGATCGCGACGCGTCGGGGCACCGGCCCAGGCTAGTACGCGTGCCTCAGTCGGCCAGCACGAAGCCAGTGGCGGCGGAGACCCCCTCGAGATAACCGCGGGCCCGCTCGGCCTTCGGGTACCGACCTACCAGCCGCCAGAACCGAGCGCTGTGGCTGGGTACGACGAGGTGACAGAGCTCGTGCAGGAGCACGTAGTCGATGACCCAGTCGGGCATGTCCTGGATCCGGTGCGAGATCCGAATTGTCCGGTCGGCGGGGGTGCAGGAGCCCCATCGCCCGCCCTGGTTGGTCACCCAGCGCACGCGCACCGGAACGGCGACGGCCGCGTGCTCGGCGAGATAACGGCTGGTCAGCCGGCGGGCGCGGGCGAGCAGTTCGTCATCGGAGCGGCCCGCGCGCTGCTCCCGAGCGGCGAGCCGGGCGAGCATGCGGTCGACCCACTCGGTCTCCTCCGCGCGGGAGAACTGGTCGGGTATGAGCACCACCACGCGCTCACCGTCCCGGTACGCGGACACCGTTCGGCGCCGACGCTGGCTGCGCCGTACCTCGACGACAGGCTTCCGCTTCCCGCTCATCGGGTACCGGCGCAGCCCGGGGCTCTGCTCACGAAGGGCACGCTAACCGGAGGTGTCCAGGTGCTCGCAAGAGTCAAACTTCCCGGGACCGCCGGGAAAGAGCGGATTGGCCGTGGCTCGTCCGAATATATTTTCGGAGACGGTTGATCGTGAGACACTTGTTGATCAACGTTGTCTGTCGGCGTGTCGGCGCAAAACCCGGCCAATTCGGTGGATTCCACATGCAGACTCACGACACGACTTCGCACCGTAGACGCGTGCCGACATAGGACGGGCCCAGCCTGGGTACGGGTCCCGCGCGAGACGCCACCCCGGGCTGGTCACCAAAGGTAATGAGGAGGACACCGTGGTCGAAAAGACCCAGACGTACAACGGTTACTGCGTGAAGTGCAAGGAGAAGCGGGACTTCGAGGGCTCCGTCGAGGTGTCGAAGACCGGCATGCGGATGGCGAAGGGCCCATGCCCGGTCTGTGGCACGACCGTCAACCGCATCCTCGGCAAGGCCTGATCGAACAGAGCCAAGGCCCACGCCGACTGCCCAACTCCGTCGGAGTTGGGCAGTTGGCGTGCTCGTGACACCCCAACTCTGACGGAGTTTCGGGTGTCATCGGCGAGGCGAGGCGGGTTGTGGATACCCCGCGCCGGCGGGTGCGGACTGTGGATAACCGGGCAGACCGCACGTGATCAATGACAACCTGACACCCATGACCAGACCCGCACTGGCGCGTCCGACCGGTCGGCCGACCCTGCTGCCCGGCCTCGCCCGCCTCTGGCGAGATCGGCACAACCTCCAGCTCGGCGTCGATCCGGCCCGCGCGGTCGTGCTGGAGTTCGCCGATCCCCAGACCGCCCGCCTGCTCGACCTACTGGACGGCGCCCACAGCGAGCGGACGGTCCTGGAGCGCGCCGCCCGGTACGGCGTCGCGCCAGCGGACGCGCGCACGCTCCTCGACACCCTGCGGCGCGTTGGTCTGGTCGTCGGCGCACAGGCCCTGTTCCCGCACGACCTGCCCGAGCCCGTTCGGGCCCGGCTGGCGGCGGAGGCGGCCGCGCTGGCCAGGCGCGGGCCCGACGCCGCCACCACCGCCGCCCAGGCGCTGCGGCGCCGGGCGCAGGCCGTGGTCGTCGTCAACGGAAACGGCCGGTTGGCCGCCCCGCTGGCGGTCGCGCTCGCCCAGGCCGGCGTCGGCCACGTGCATCCGGCGCTGGACGGCGTGGTCGTCCCCGCCGAGATCGCCGGCTCCCCGCTGCGCGAGGTCGACGTGGGCCAGCCGCGCGCGGCCGCGGTCGCCACCGCCATCGAGCATGCCGCCGCAGGCACGGGCACCCGGCCGGTACCCCGAGGAGCGGCGAACCTGGTGGTCGACGTGGGCAACCCCAGGCCGGCGGCTTTGCTCGCGGCCGCGTACGCCCAGCGTCGGCAGGCCCATCTCATGATCGCGATCCGGGACGGTGTGGCTGTCGTCGGGCCGCTCGTGCCGCCGGCCGCCGCGCCCTGTCTGAACTGCCTCGACCTGCACCGCCGGGACCGCGACCCCGCCTGGCCGCAGCTAGCGGCCCAGTTG
The DNA here is from genome assembly GCA_036506495.1 of Micromonosporaceae bacterium. Classification (GTDB taxonomy): domain Bacteria; phylum Actinomycetota; class Actinomycetes; order Mycobacteriales; family Micromonosporaceae; genus DASXRC01. Next base: position 8,610 of record DASXRQ010000082.1, read on the forward strand.
GCCACCGGCACCGGCGAGCGCCCGGAGCCGTGCGAGGTCGGCACGGTCCTCGCCGCGACCGGGTTCGCGGCCGCCGAGGTGCTCGGCTACCTCGACGGGATCGCGCCCGCCACCGTCGGCGCCACCGTCGAGATCACCGCACCTGGTCGGCTGCGCCGGCGGACGTGGGCTCCACACCCGGAGTGCGGATGCGTCGGAGCCCGCCGACGGGTCCGAGCGGGTGATCGCCGACCGCCGCCCGTCCGAAAGCGTCAGAGTTGAGACACAATGATCCCGGCCGCCGAGGAGCGCGGCCCGCAGGCATTCGATCGGAAGGTGGCTCGTGACCGACATCCCGCGCCGGGCGGTGTCCCGGACTGCCAGGCTCGCCGCGCTACCGCTGGGCTTTGCGGGTCGTGCCGCGCTCGGGCTGGGCAAGCGGATGACCGGGCTGGCCTCCGAAGTGATCACCACGGAGATCCAGCAGCGCACCGCCGAGCAGCTGTTCAGCGTGCTCGGGCAGCTCAAGGGCGGTGCGATGAAGTTCGGGCAGGCGCTGTCGGTGTTCGAGGCCGCGTTGCCGGAGGAGCTGGCCGGGCCGTACCGCCAGGCGCTGACGCGGCTGCAGGAGGCCGCCCCTCCGCTGCCCGCGGCCACCGTGCACAAGGTTCTCGCCGAGCAGCTCGGCCGGAGCTGGCGCGGCTACTTCGTGGATTTCGACGACGTGCCGGCCGCGGCGGCCAGCATCGGCCAGGTGCACCGCGCGATCTGGCGTGACGGCTCCGCGGCCGGTCGGCCGGTGGCCGTGAAGATCCAGTACCCCGGTGCGGGTGATGCCCTGATCGCGGACTTGACCCAGCTCAGCCGCATCGCCGGGCTGTTCCGGGTGATCCAACCCGGTCTCGACGTGAAGCCGCTCCTGGTCGAGCTGCGCGAGCGGATCACCGAAGAGCTCGACTACGAGCTGGAGGCGGAGTCCCAGCGGGCGTTCGCCGAGGCGTACAAGGGAGACGACGAGATCTTCGTGCCGCCGGTCGTCGCGGCCGCGCCGCGCGTGCTGGTCACCGAGTGGATCGACGGCACTCCCCTGTCGACCGTCATCGCGGCGGGGTCGACCGTGCAGCGCGACCGGGCGGGTCAGTTGCTGGCGACCCTGCACTTCTCCGGGCCCGAGCGGGCGGGGCTGCTGCACGCCGACCCGCACCCGGGGAACTTCCGAATCCTCGCCGACGGGCGGCTCGGAGTCATCGACTTCGGGGCGGTGGCCCGGCTGCCCGGCGGACTCCCGGAGCCGATCGGGCGGATCGCCCGGCTCGCGCTCGAGGGCGACGCCGAGGCCGTCCTCGCCGGGCTGCGCGCCGAGGGTTTCCTCAAGCCCGACCTCGAGATCGACGCGCGCGCGGTGCTCGACTACCTGCGGCCAATGCTGGAGCCCCTTGTCGCCGACGAGTTCCGCTTCACCCGCGCCTGGCTGCGCGGGGAGGCGGCCCGGCTGGCGAGCCCGAAGAGCCCGGCGTTCGCGCTCGGCAAGCAGCTGAACCTGCCGCCGGCGTACCTTTTGATTCACCGGGTGACGCTCGGCTCGATCGGCGTGCTGTGCCAGCTGGAGGCGAAGGCGCCCTATCGGTCGATCCTCGAACGCTGGCTGCCCGGCTTCGCACCGCCGGCGGTCACGGCCGGTACGGGAGCCGCCTGACAGCGAACGGGGCGGGCACCAGCCGGATGCCCGCCCGTTCATGTGGCGGTGGCTGCGGTGGTTAAGGACTGCTAGAGGCCGAGCGCGCGAGCCTGCTCGCGGCGGCGAGCCGCCATCGCAACACGCCGGGCCGATCGAGGTGCCTGGAGCCCACGTTCTCCAGGCCTACGCATTCGCGCTCGGGAGAGCGCTTCGTACAAGAGATTCATCTTGGTGGCTCCGTTCGGGTTGGGCATCTGGGTGTTCATCTCTGTCGTTACCGCCGGCCGGTGGCCGGCGCTGATCTCGATTCCGGACATGTCAGGCCGCCAGCCGGACCGCGCTGCGCGACTCGACCAGTGCGGCGGTACGCGTCTCGACCTCGACGCGGAGCACCGCGTCGCGAGCCACGTCCTCCTTGCGCGGACGGCCACGCGGCCGCTTGCGCGGGACAACCGCGCCGCGCTCGAAGATCTCGCCGCCCCACACGCCCCACGGCTCGGCCCGCTCGATGGCGCCGGCCAGGCACTCGACGCGCAGCGGGCAGTCCCCGCAGAGCGACTTGGCCAGCTCCAGCTCGGCCGGCGAGTCCGAGAACCACAGGTCGGGGTCGAACTTCCGACATGGCAGGTTCGCGCCCAGTTCGACACTCGGGTCGAATGGGGCCAACGCCAGACTCATGGCCCGGTCACCTCTCTCTCGCTCGATCTCGTGGATCACTTCTTCTTCCGGGTCTCTTCGGGTGGAAAAGACTGAGGCCGCGGATCCCGGTTTGCGGGTTCCGCGGCCTCGAGGTGAGCCGGTGGTCTGGTTGGTCAGACCGGCCTTCCTCGAGGTGGAACACCGCGAACGTCGAACCCGTTCTGGATC
>DASXRQ010000083.1:0-3881 GCA_036506495.1 Micromonosporaceae bacterium
CGACGACGTACGTCCAGAGGACGACCCGCGCCACCAGCGCGGGAGGTGTGGCTGAACGTGGCTGGCGCTGAGTCACGGCAGTCATGCGAGTCTCCTCGTGCTGGTCGGGCGTTACCAGCTTGTACCATTCGTAGCGGAGGAGGGTTCAACGGACAATCAGCCACCCGTCCTCGTTCATTCCGGGAATCGCCATGTCAGGCCGGACGTGGCGTAGACGAACGTCGTTCGATCGGCGAGCCGCGGCGGGCGTGTACGGCATCTACCGCATCGGCGACTCCGGCTCGAGGGCCGCCTGGAGGGGCACCGTCCGCTCGGCGCCGGCGCATCCGGGACAGAGGCACGACTGATGCGCGACGCATCAGTAGCCTGGCGGCGACCGGGACCTGGGACGGAGGGCGGCCCCATGACGCCGAACGGCGATCAGGCGAACCGCCGTACGCCCGCGTTGGAACGCCGTCTGACCACGACGGACGCCGTGTTCGTCGGTCTCAGCGCGATGATCGGCGCCGGCGTGTTCGCGGCCTTTGCGCCCGCCGCGGCCGCGGCGGGCCGTTGGCTTCTGGCCGCCCTGGCGATCGCGGCCGTGGTGGCTTATTGCAACGCGGTGTCCTCCGCGCGGCTTGCCGCACGGTATCCGTCGTCCGGAGGCACCTACGTGTACGGCCGGCGCCGCCTCGGCGATCTGTGGGGATTCCTTGCCGGTTGGGGCTTCGTCGTCGGCAAGACCGCGTCGTGCGCGGCGATGGCGCTGACGTTCGGCGCCTATGTGGTGCCAGGGCACGCCCGGCTCCTCGCGGTCGTGGCGGTGGCCGCGCTGACCGCGCTGAATCTGGCCGGCGTACAAAAGTCCGCGTTCGCGGCGCGCGTGTTGGTCGTGTTCGTGGTCGCCGTGCTGCTGGCGGTCGTGGTCGCCGGGGCGTTCGGACATGCCCTCCCTACCGGCGGCCGGGGGCCGGCCGTGTCCGTCTGGGACGTCCTGCAGGCCGGCGGTCTGCTGTTCTTCGCGTTCGCCGGGTACGCGCGCATCGCCACGCTGGGCGAAGAGGTCCGCGACCCGGCTCGCACGATCCCCCGCGCCATTCCGATAGCGCTGACCACCACGCTCCTCATCTACGCCGCGGTCGCGGTGACGCTGCTGCACACGCTGGGCCCCGTCCGGCTCGCAGCCGCGACGGCGCCGCTGGCCGACGCGGTAATCGCAGCCGGCGCCGGCTGGCTCGCGCCGGTGGTACGCGCCGGAGCGGCGCTCGCCGCGCTGGGTTCATTGCTCGCGCTCATCCTGGGCGTGTCCCGGACGGTCTTCGCGATGGCCCGGGACCGGCACCTGCCGGCCGTCCTCGATGCGGTGGGCGAGCGTAGCCGGGTGCCACACCGCGCCGAGGCGGCGGTCGGCGTCGCGGTCGCGGCCCTGGTCCTCGCTGTGGACTTGCGCGGCGCGATCGGGTTCTCGTCGTTCGGCGTGCTCGTCTACTACGCGATCGCGAACGCGTCCGCGCTCACCCTCCGGCGCGACGAGGGTGCGCCCTGGCGGCCGATCCCGGTGCTCGGCCTCGCCGGTTGCCTGCTGCTGGCCGCGACGCTGCCCACCTCGTCCGTGCTCGCCGGCCTCGCCGTCTTCGCCGTGGGTGGGTTCGTGTGGCTCGCTGGTCGGCGCCGGGTCTCGTCAAACTGACGGCGGCCCATCTTTCCATCCGCCCGCCCCGTCACGATGTCACCTGAGCCGGGTCCGGGGTCACCCGAAACACCGGATACCGGTCCGCTACTCGCGCGAAGTCGCCCACCGGAGCGCCGCGGCGGACCGGGAAGTGCGGGCGGGCTCCGGGTGCCCGATCCAGGTAGCGGCGCAGGATCGGAGCCCGGGCGCCGACGGCCACCTCGTCGAGGCGGACGGCCTCGCGGTCGCCGTGCCTGAGGACCGCCCGGCCGCCGGCTGCCTGAACGTTGCGGACCCAGTTCGTCGCGGGGCCGAGCATGGCCACCAGGTAGCGCTCGCCCTCGACGTCGACTTCCACGAGCGGACTGGAGATCGTCCGCCCGGTATGCCGGCCGGGCACCTCGAGCGTCACCCAATGGCGCGGCGCCAGGATCCCATGGCCAAACTGCAAGGCTGAGGCATTGTTCATGAACCGTGCCAGCCGGTTGGGCCGGCCACTGCGATACATCCACCGATGGAACCGGTAGCGCCATGGACGGAACTCGCGGGTCATGGTGTCGCCTCCGTCGGTGTGGGTGGGATCAGCACTTCGGAGATCGGTCGCCGCGGGGTGGCCGCGGCGGGCTGGCCGTACCCGAGCCGCAGGATCATCTGCGCCCAGACGCCGGCGCGGGTGTCGGTGAGCAGCTCACGTACGGCCGGAATCTCGACCGGCTGGCTGATCGGCGTCGTGGCGAGGTGGAGTCCGGTCGCCACGAGCAGGACGCGCTGCAGGGCCTGGCCGGCGGCGACCCACTGGTGCTCCCGGTCGCGTTCGGTGGCGAGCACCATGATCGTCGGGTAGGGCTCGAACTGCTCGGCGGCCCGCATCAGCTCGGGCAGCAGCAGCCCGAAGTCACGCACCGGAAGCCTTTCCATGGCGTCCCACGGCCCGATCGCGTTGGCCGGGATGCCGTCGTGCCGGCCCGGGCGGGGGGCGGTCCAACGGGCCAGCTCTGCGCGATACCCGCCCCGTGTGCGGAGCCGGCGCTCGGCGGCCTGCGAGAGACCGAGGATCGCAGAACGGCTGACCGAACCCGCGACGGTCAGGATCGCGCCCTCGTGGCGGGCGGCGTCGGCAAGCCGCTCGACCGCATCCGCGGGCACGACCGACGGCGCGAACGGCCACCGGTTGGTGTGCCGCCGCGGGATGGCATCGGCAAGCGCCTCCACCGCGGGTGATACCGGTGCTGCCGGTCCGGAGGCGACCCGGGCGACGAGGTCCGCGTCGGCCGGGTCGGGAAACAGTGTGAGACGGGGGATGTGCCCTTGCCGGCGGACCGCCAGTCGCAGCGTGAAGACGGCCGCGCCGACGCTGACGAGCAGTTCCCGCCCGGCCGGGTCGAGGACGTCGAGCTGCCGGGTCCGATCGGCGAACACGTCGACGGCCCCATCGACAATGCGGAATCGCCACGGCTGGCTGTTGTGCAGCGAGGGTGCCGCGGTGGCGCTCAGTACGCAGTCAGCTAGGCTCTCGGCCGACAGCGGCTCGGTGGTCTGCTGGATCACGGCGCTGCTCTCCTTCATTCGACCCACTCGGCCGCGAAAGCCGACAAGATTTCGGCGCTCTCGATCGGCGTCATCCGACGAGGACGACCGGACATCGGGCATGTTGGACCATCGAACGCCGTACGGGCCCGCAGCACGCCACCGAGCGCAGCCTCAGGCACGGGCCTGCGCGGGCGGAATGCGCCCAGATGGCCGCCGGGGGTTTCGCGATCCGTCGACGCCCACAACCACCGGAAGGTGTGCATACCTGGACCGTAGGACGGGGCGTGGTCATCGCGGCACGGCCTGTGGACCGTCGCGGCCGGGACCTTCGGCCGGACGCTCGCGTACCGCCGTCACCCCTGCCGAATCCGACACCGCATTCGGGACGTTCGGCCCTGCCGGATGCCGTGTTTTCATGCTTCCGTCAAGGTCCACTGTCGAAAGAGGGAGTCATGGGTCCGCGCGGCTTTCTCCGTGCCGTCGTCGCCGTCCTGTCGGTCGTCGCGGTGTGGATGGCCAGCGTGCCGGCGAGCGTAGCCAGCCAGGCGGCGGCCGCGGCCGCGCCGGGCACGTTCGTGGGGTACGGCTTCGACGCCTGCACCGCACCGTCGAGCGCGGCGATGCAGGCCTGGCTCGCCTCGCCGTACCGGGCGATCGGTATCTACTTCGGCGGCAACAACCGGGCCTGCGCCCAGCC
>DASXRQ010000084.1:0-2334 GCA_036506495.1 Micromonosporaceae bacterium
CGACGACGTACGTCCAGAGGACGACCCGCGCCACCAGCGCGGGAGGTGTGGCTGAACGTGGCTGGCGCTGAGTCACGGCAGTCATGCGAGTCTCCTCGTGCTGGTCGGGCGTTACCAGCTTGTACCATTCGTAGCGGAGGACGGTTCAACGGACAATCAGCCACCCGTCCTCGTTCACTCCGGGAATCGCCATGTCAGGCCGGACATGGCGTAGACGAACGTCGTTCGATCGGCGAACCGCGGCGGGCGTGTACGGCATCTACCGCATCGGCGACTCCGGCTCGAAGGCCGCCTGGACGGGCATCGTCCGCTCGGCGCCGGCGGATCCGGGACAGAGGCACGACTGATGCGCGACGCATCAGTAGCCTGGCGGCGACCGGGACCTGGGACGGAGGGCGGCCCCATGACGCCGAACGGCGATCAGGCGAACCGCCGCACGCCCGCACTGGAACGCCGCCTGACCACGACGGACGCGGTGTTCGTCGGTCTCAGCGCGATGATCGGCGCCGGGGTGTTCGCGGCCTTCGCGCCCGCCGCGGCCGCGGCGGGCCGTTGGCTGCTGGTTGCCCTGGCGATCGCCGCCGTGGTGGCCTACTGCAACGCGGTGTCCTCCGCGCGGCTGGCCACGCGGTATCCGTCGTCCGGCGGCACCTACGTGTACGGCCGGCGCCGCCTCGGCGATCTGTGGGGATTCCTTGCCGGCTGGGGCTTCGTCGTCGGCAAGACCGCGTCGTGTGCGGCGATGGCGCTGACGTTCGGCGCCTATGTGGCGCCGGGGCACGCTCGGCTTCTCGCGGTCGTGGCGGTGGTCGCGCTGACGGCGCTGAATCTGGCCGGCGTGCAGAGGTCCGCGTTCGCGGCCCGTGTGCTGGTCATTGCCGTGATCGCCGTGCTGCTGGCGGTCGTGGTCGCCGGGGCGTTCGGACATGCCGGCACGCGAGCCGGCGGCGGGCCGGCCGTGACCGTCTGGGACGTCCTGCAGGCCGGCGGGCTGCTGTTCTTCGCGTTCGCCGGGTACGCGCGCATCGCCACGCTCGGCGAAGAGGTCCGCGACCCGGCCCGCACCATCCCCCGTGCCATTCCGATCGCGCTGACCACCACGCTGGTCATCTACGCCGCGGTCGCGGTGACCCTGCTGCACACTCTGGGCCCGGCGCGGCTCGCGGCCGCGACGGCGCCGCTGGCCGACGCGGTGATCGCGGCCGGCGCCGGCTGGCTGGCGCCCGTGGTCCGCGCCGGAGCGGCGCTCGCCGCGCTGGGCTCGCTGCTCGCGCTCATCCTGGGCGTGTCCCGGACCGTCTTCGCGATGGCGCGGGACCGGCACCTGCCAGCCGTCCTCGATGCGGTCGGCGAGCGTACCCGGGTGCCGCACCGCGCCGAGGCGGCGGTCGGCATCGCGGTCGCGGCCCTGGTCCTCGCCGTGGACCTGCGCGGCGCGATCGGGTTCTCGTCGTTCGGCGTGCTCGTCTACTACGCGATCGCGAACGCGTCCGCGCTCACCCTCCGGCGCGACGAGAGTGCACCCTGGCGGCCGATCCCGGTGCTCGGCCTCGCCGGCTGCCTGCTGCTGGCCGCGACGCTGCCCTTCCCGTCCGTGCTCGCCGGTCTGGCCGTCTTCGCCGTGGGCGCGGCGGTCTGGCTCGCCGGCAGAACTCGGCGGATGGCCGCCCACGACGGGTGATCGGGGTCCACCATGAGGCGGTGGCACGACGGAGAGGAAGGCGCGATGACTCAACGAAAATGGCAGGATCTGCCGCGCTGGCAGCGGACGAGCACCGCTGTCCTGGCTCCGGTCGAGGTGGTGCTCACCACGATGGCGGCGCGCGATCTCGCCCGGCGGCCGCGACGACAGATCCACGGACCGAAGGCGCTCTGGTGGCTGATCATCCTGGTCCAGCCGATCGGGCCCATGGCGTACCTGGGCTGGGGACGGCGCGCCGGTCGGTAGACGAGCGCGACCTGCAGGAATCTGACACTAGGATCGAGACTTTCGGGTGCTGTCGAAAACCGGATCTCCATGCTTTCCTGTGCGAAATCATTGCCGAAAGAGAGCGTCATGGATCCGGTCCCGGGTGCACCACGCCGCCGACGTAACGCGCGCGTCTACGTCCGTGCCGTCGTCGCCGTCCTGTCGGTCGTCGCGGTGTGGATGGCCGGCGCGCCGGCGACCGTAGCGAGCCAGGCGGCAGCCGTGGCCGCGCCGGGCACGTTCGTGGGGTACGGCTTCGACGCCTGCACCGCACCGTCGAGCGCGGCGATGCAGGCCTGGCTCGCCTCGCCGTACCGGGCGATCGGTATCTACTTCGGCGGCAACAACCGGGCCTGCGCCCAGCC
>DASXRQ010000085.1:0-2501 GCA_036506495.1 Micromonosporaceae bacterium
CCCGCCCGACGAACGCCTCCTCCTGGCCGATCCGGTGCCATTGGCTGGCCAGCACGTAGCGCCACACGTCGTCCGGGTACCAGGCGAGCCGTCGCCGGACGGCGGTCAGGTCGCCGAGATCGTCGTGGAAGACCGCGCCGCCGGTGACCTCGGCGAGCCGTTGCCACGGCGTGGCCAGCCAGTCCAGCAGCGTCACGCCGGCCAGCGGGTCGAAGCCCAGCCGCTCGGCGCACCACGTACCGACGTCGGTGATCGTGATGTAGTGCGCGACCGGCCCGTCCGTGGCGGCCATCCACCGCACCTTGTCGCCGGGCTGCGACGCGAAATGCGTGGACCATCCCCGGAACCGCTTCGGCAGCCGCTCGGAGAGCAGTGCGGACAAGTCCGCGCCGTGGCGCCGTACGTCGTCGGGACGCAGGAACAGCTCCAGCCGCGGTCCCCAGTCGTGGTCGGTGGAGCGCGCGGCATCGAAACCGAGCACGTCCGAGCCGGGGCCCACCCGGGCGGCCGCGTGCGGCAGGTCGCCGAGCAGCGGCCGCACCGCCTCGGCGTAGAACAGCCGGCACAGCTCCAGGCCTTTCATCACCCCGGCAATCTCGACCGGTGCCGTCGCCGCCGCAAGCCGTTATCCGCGCCGGCTGGGCCGCCCAGGAGTTGCCGCACAACACGAACAACGAGGTCACCGGCGGGATCTGGCGGGTCACCCGCGACGACGGAAGCACCGCGGTCCTGAGGATCGTGACCACCCGGCTCGCGCTCGGCCGACCGGCGCCGACCGCGTAGCGCACCGCGCGCCGCCGATTGATGTGCAACGCCGGGCGCGCGCCCGATCGCCGGCCTGGATCACACCTCGGCGGTGATTGCGGCTCACTCTTGGTTCGGTGTCGCGGGGGCGTCGGCCGGGTCGTGGGTGGCGGACCAGCTGGCCAGCAACTTCACGGCGTCGTCGTCGGGTGAGCCTGCTTCGGCACTGAAGACTATGAGGGAAAGGCCAGGGTCGGCGGGCAGTTCCATGACCTCGTACGACAGGTGCAGCTCCCCGACGACGGGGTGGTGGAAGTGTTTGAGCCCGGTGCGGTGCAGGCGGACGTCGTGGGCGGCCCAGCGGACGCGGAAGTCGTCGCTGCGGGTGCATAGTTCCCCGACGAGGTCGATCAGGGCTTCGTCGTAGGGGTCGCGGCCGGCTTCCGTGCGCAGCATGGCCACGCTTTCATCGGCGGCCCGTTCCCAGTCAGGCCAGAAGTCGCGGGCGCGGGGGTTGAGGAAATTGAAGCGGGCGTGGTTGACCGGTCGGGCCGGGTCGGCGAACACGGGCGCGAACAGCGCTTGGGCGAGGGGGTTGGCGGCGAGGACGTCCAGGCGCCCGTTATGGACGAAGGCCGGCACCTCGGTCATCCCATCGAGGATGCGCTGGACGCTCGGCCGGACCTGCTGGGCCGGGGGTTCGCGCCGGGTGCGAGCCGCAGGGCCGGCGGTGCGGGCGAGGTCGCCCAGGTGCGCCCGCTCGGCCTCGTCCAGTTGCAGTGCTCGGGCCAGGGCGTCAAGCACGCTGTCGGAGACACCGCTGAGGTTGCCTCGCTCGAGTTGGGAGTAGTACTCGACGCTGACGCCGGCCAGGTCGGCGACCTCGCTGCGGCGCAGCCCCGGCACTCGCCGGTTGCGGTTGTAGCTGTGCAGGCCTGCCTGCTCAGGGGTGATCTTGGCCCGGCGGGAGCTGAGGAACGCCTTGACCTCGGCACGGTTGTCCACGCCTCCAGGCTAGGGCGGAAGCCGGGGGTGAAGGGTGTGCTGCCAGTACGCCTTCCAGCAGTGACTTCTGCGCGCTGCCGGCACCCGGTTGCATGGTGTTTGCCGCCGTGGGCCGGAGGCGTCAGGTGACCGGCCGGTGACGCGTGGCTTCGATTCGTGATGGAGGACGTGAGGACATGGCTGAGAAAGGTGTGGCTGGTCACCGGTGCTGGCCGGGGCATGGGTGTGGACATCGCGCGGGCGGCCCTGGCCGCTGGGCACGCGGTCGTCGCCACCGGTCGCAATCCGGACAAGGTCGCCCAGGCCGTCGGTGCCTCCGACGACCTGCTGACGGTGAAACTCGACGTGACCGACCCGGCCGACGCCCAGGCCGCCGCACGGGCTGCCGTGGACCGGTTCGGCCGCATCGACGTGCTCGTCAACAACGCGGGCAACTTCTACGCCGGGTTCTTCGAGGAGATCAGCCCTCAGGACTTCCGGGCACAGGTCGAGACCACCCTGTTCGGCCCGGTCAACGTCACCCGCGCGGTGCTGCCCCTCATGCGCGCCCAGCGCTCGGGGCTGGTAGTGGCGATCTCGTCGACCGCCGGCCTGGTCGGGCAGGAGTTCTGCACCGCGTACGCCGCGTCGAAGTTCGGCGTCGAGGGCTGGATCGAGTCGCTGACCCCCGAGGTCGCGCCGTTCGGCATCCGCACGATGCTCGTCGAGCCCGGCTTCTTCCGCACCGAGCTGCTCACGCCGGAGTCCACTAG
>DASXRQ010000086.1:0-56468 GCA_036506495.1 Micromonosporaceae bacterium
CATCCTTGGTGCTCTTCTCGGCGAGGGCGACCTCGCCGACAAGGATGTCTCGAGCCTTCGCGAGCATCCGCTTCTCGCCCGCGGAGAGGCCCCGCTCCCGCTCACGACGCCACAGATCCCGGACGACCTCGGCCACCTTCAACGGGTTGCCGGAGGCCAGCTTCTCCAGGTTCGCCTTGTAGCGTCGCGACCAGTTGGTGGGCTCTTCGGTGTGCGGAGCGCGGAGAACGTCGAAGACCTTGGTGAGTCCCTCTTCGCCGACTACCTCCCGCACGCCAACGATCTCGGCATTTTCGGCGGGCACCCGCACCGTCAAGTCACCCTGAGCGACCCTGAGGACGAGGTAGAGCTTCTCCTCGCCCTTGACGATCCGGGTCTCGATTGCCTCGATGAGTGCGGCCCCGTGGTGGGGGTAGACAACGGTCTCGCCGACACTGAAAACCATAGGTTCGAAACCCCTTTCGCTGTGTCTAGGGTAACACGGCCCGGTGCCGATGTCCCACCGGGTCGGCGCCTGTTACCGCAGCTCAGAAGGCATGTGAGGCGCGCTTCTCGGGCTTGACAGACGCGCTGATCAATGCATTCGCCACGCTGCGTGACCCCCGACTCACCCTTGGCGCGGGCAGATCCGATATGTCGGTCCCCCGGCGTGGGGTCGAGCCTTCGTTTCGAGTGGGCCTAGTTAGTCGGCTTTGACTGGCGGGACACCCGTGCGTGCGAGACTCTTAACTGCACGGGCGGAGTCGGGCGGTCCGCCGAGGAGAAGCAGCCATGGGCACGCTGAGCGGAGGCAACGGTGGCGGTACGCCGTCCGATGGCGGCCGCGACCCCTTCGACGGCCTGCCCGATCTGCCACCGGAGTGGGGCACCGTGGTCGTCCCGGACGACCCGGCCGAGCTCGCCGACGAAGCCGCGGAGGTCCGCCGTGAGCTGCGCCGCGAGGCCAGATTAGGCACCTGGCGGCGGGTGATCGGCCTGCCGGCGACCGCGGGCGGAGAGGGCGGCCTGCCGCCCGTGCGGCTGCCCATTCTGATCATGTCGATCGCGGTGCTCGCCGCCTTGATCAGCATGTTTGCCCTGGGTTGGCAGCGGGACGGTATCCGACCGAATACGAGCGAGCCGGAGAACACCGTCGCCGCCACAACCTCGACCGGGCTGCGGACCCTCCCGGCACTGGAGCTCATCGACAATGCCGGGCGAGAGGTGGCACTGCGCAGCCTCGTCCCGTCGGTGATCTTACTGACGGATGGCTGCGGCGACTGCAGCGGCCTGGTCCAGGAAACCCTCGCCGCGACACCGTTCGGAGTGGGCGTCGCAACGGTTGCTCGCACGTCCGCGCCGCCGAAGCCGGCGGCGACGGGCGTTCGCTCGCTCGGCGACCCCGTCGGCGAGCTGCGGAAGGCCATGGGCCTGGCCGGCGACACGCGCACGGCGGCCGTTCTCGTCGACCGCTCCGGCGATGTCGTACGCACGGTCTCCGGGGTGACCAGCGTCGGGGACTACCGGGCGGACCTGCCCCGCCTCGCCGCCTGACGCAGCCGGGGACCGCCCGCGTAGCCACGCCGCGCCCGTCATGGCGGGACTGTAGGGCAGCCGCTGCCCGTGGGGGCGCGAAATCAGCGGCGATCGAGAAGTGCCGCGTACAGCGTCAGGCCGGGGCCAAACGCCAGCATCACCACCAGCCCGGGCGGGTCGGCCGCCCGGCGCAGCGCATCGAGGACGAGCAGGACGGTCGGTGATGAGCAGTTGCCGTGCTCGGCGAGCGTCGTCCGCGACGCCACCATCGCGTCCTGCGGGAGCTCCAACTCGCGGGCGATGACGTCCAGGATCCGCGGCCCACCCGGGTGGACGGCCCAACCGTCCACATCGGATATTTGATGGCCGTGGCGCGCCAGCAAGTCATGCACGAGCGGACGGACATGGTCGGCCAGGACGTCCGGGACGCGGGCCGACAGCCCCATCCGGAACCCGAGGTCCGTTACGTCCCACGTCATGTGGTCCGCCGTGGCGGTGTCGGTCATCGATGACACCTCGCGCACGGCGTACCCCCTGCCGGCCTCGGGCAGCAGCACGACGGCGGCCGCGGCGTCCGAGAACAGCGCATGCGCGACGATCTGCTGAGTGTCCACCGTGGATGGCTGCGCATGCAGGCTGGTGAGCTCGCAACACAGCACGACGGCTGGGCGATCGCGAGCGGCGACGAAGTCGGCCGCGGTCCCCAGACCGGGCAGTGCCGCGTAACACCCCATGTGCCCGATGAACAAGCGCTGTGTGTCCGCCGACATGCCTAGGTCGCGGGCGAGCAGGATGTCGAGGCCCGGCGTCGCGTAACCGGTGCACGAGCACACCGCGAATAGACCCACGTCGCCGGCGGACATGCCCGCGTCGGCCAATGCGCGCGACACCGCCTCCTTACCCAGCGGCATGGCCTCGCTCAGGAACCGCCGCATCCGGCGCTCAGTCGGCCAGCCCGACACGTTCTCGAGCAACGGGTTCACGGCCGCCTGCCGGGTGCGAACACCCGCGTTCGCGAAGATGCGTTTCGCGAGCGCGTGCGCCGATCCGGTGTAGTGCCGGGCGAAGAAGCCCTCCCAGAGGTCGTCCTGTCTTACCCGGCCGGGCAACGCCACCCCGACCCCGCCGATCATCGCGGTCACCATCGAGGCGCCGATCCGTCGTGGTCCGGGTCGCCGCCCAGCGCGGCGATGCCGAGCCAGTCCGCGCAGACGTCCGATGTGGCCGGCTGCAGGGATCCGCACCGGGCGTCGCGATACAGGCGTTCGAGCGGATGCCCGCGCCGGCTGGCGGAGGTGCCCGCGGCCTCCAACATGGACGCTGCGACGTCCGCCGCGGTGGTACCGGCCAGCAGCTTCGCCCGCCAAACCCAGCGGTTGGTCTCGGGGTCACCCGGGGCGGCATCGACCCGACGGGCCGCCTCCGCCACGACCAGCCTCGCCGCGGCCACCGCGGCATCGGCGCGGCCGACCCGGGCTCGCACCGCCGGCAGGCCGAACAATTTACGCGCGGCCAGGTGTTCGACCGCGGCATCAACCGCCGCCTGGGCGACTCCGACGTACACCGCGGCGTAGCTGGCCACCAACCAGTGCGGCATCAGCTGCGCGACCACCAGCGCCAGGCCCTCGACGCCGCCGAGGAGAGCCTCGGACGGCACGGTCACGTCGATGTGCAGGTCGTGCGAGGCCGTCGCTCGCATGCCCAGCGAGTCCCACGTCTCCTCGACCGACAGGCCCGGCAGATCGGCCGGCACGAGAAACTGGGAGACGACCGACTGGTCCGCGATGCTGCGCGCCGCCACCAGATAGGCGTCGGAGTGCCCGGCACCGGAGACGAAGGTCTTCGCGCCCTTGATGTGAAAGCCCCCGTCCACCGCCTCGTACGAGGTGGCCAACTGCGACAGCCGCGAACCCACACCGCGTTCGCTCATGGCGACCGCGTACCACGCACCACCGGCCGCCGCCGACAGGTACCGGTCTCGCGTGGCCAGGGCCTCATCCGGTACGCCCAGCGCCTGCGCCAGATCCTCGTTGACGGCGCTGAGGGCGCCCGTCACGGAGGCGTGCATGTTGAACACGAGGGCGGTCGCGCCATTGCCCCTGGCCAGCTCGTAGGCGACCGCTGCGTATTCGGCGAACCCGGCACCGGTGCCGCCCAGTCGCTCCGGCACGAGCAGGCCGAACAGCCCCGCGTCGCGCAGGTCCGCGAAGTCGTCGACCGGGAACGCACCGTCCCGGTCGTGGTCCGCGGCGCGCGCGGTCAGTCGAGGCACGAGGCGCTCGGCCGCCGCCCGTCCATCAACCACCATCAAGGCCCCCCTTTTCTCCTCGCCCCTGGTACAGGACGGCGGTCGACCACGTCGGCACGATCCGGGCCGCCCCCCGGCGGGCGACCACCCAGCGCACAGTGCCCCACGCCGTCGGCCGGACTCCGCGTACCGACAGCGTTACCCCGTGGAGCGCGCACTCACCCACCAGCACGTCCGGGTCTACGAACAGGTTCGGATCGTGGAGACCCCGCGGCACGTTGGGCAGGAGCTCAGCGATCCGCACCGCGATCAACCGGCTCAGCGCCGTGTCGTTCAGCGTGTCCAGCACGAGCAGACCACCGGGGCGCAGGACCCGGCAGATCTCGGCGACCGCGGACGGCAAATCGGACAGGTGTTCCAGGATCTCCCCGGCGCAGACCACGTCGGCGCAGCCATCCGCGAGCGGCAGCGCCCCGGCGTCGCCACGCACCACACCGACCTCGCGCGCCGCGGCCTGGCGGAGCGCCGACGCGGTCACGTCCACCCCGACATGGCGATACCCCTTGCCGGCGAGGTGAGGCGCCAGCAGGCCCGCTCCACACCCGACATCGACCAGGATCGCGCCCGGCCGGGATGCCGGGGGTACCAGGCGCGCCCGCGCCTCGGCCAGCCAGTGCAGCATGGCGAACGCCCCGGCCGGCCGCCACCACTGTTCAGCGAGGTCGTCGTACTGGCGCGGATCGTTGCGCGGCAGCGGCGTCGGCCTCAGCGTGCGCATGGGTCCGAGCCTGACAGAAGTCGCGGGCGACGACCACCAAGATGGAATATCGCTACCGTCTGCGTATGAGGAAGACCGCGGCCGGCCTGATCCGCGCGAGCCACCCGGAGCCGGCCGTGGCGGTCACGGCGGCCGCCGTACTCCTCGCCATCGGGGTCGGCCACGGCGTGACCGGCGTGATTGCGGTGGCCGTCGCGGTCCTGTCGAGCCAGCTCGCCGTCGGCTGGGTCAACGACTGGCTCGACGCCAACCGCGACCGGCTCGTCGGGCGCACCGATAAGCCGATCGCCGCCGGTGTCATCCCACGGCGTACGGTCGGTCTGGCCGGGTTGTTGGCGGCGATCGCGACGCCGGCCCTGGCGCTGGCGTCGGGTGGACCCGCGGCGATCGCGGCGACGGTGGGCCTGATCAGCGCGCTCCTCTACAACTGGCCGCTGAAGTCCACCCCGTTCTCGGTCGTGCCGTACATGTTCTCGTTCGCGATGTTGCCCACGTTCGTCGTGCTGGCTCTGCCCGGATCGCCGGCCCCGCCCGCGTGGCTCGTCGCGGCCGGCGCCCTCCTTGGCGGTGGCGGCCACTTCGCCAACGCCCTGCCCGACCTGGCCGACGACGCGCGTACTGGCGTGCGCGGTCTGCCGCACCGGCTGGGGCCGACCGGCTCCGCCGTGGCCGCGGCCACGCTGCTGGTCGCGGCGACCGTCGTGCTGGCGTTCGGACCGCCCGGGCCACCCTCGCCCGGCGGCGTCGCGGCGGTCGCGCTCGCCGCGCTGGTCCTGCCCTTGGGGTGGTACGCCGGCCGCCTCGCGCTCGCGCGGGGCACAAGACCGGTGGGGTTGTTCCGCGCGGTCATGGCCGTGGCCGTGATCGATGTGGTGCTGCTCGTGGCCAGCGGGACGGTCGTGTAACCGCGAGCGCTCTGGGTGGGTCGGCACCCGCGGCGGATCACCGCCAACTACGCTTGACCCGGTCCGCGTTGAGGGTTCGAGGAGGCCGGGTGTGAACAGCGATGAGCGGTCGGGCAGGGCGGCGCGCCGCGGTGGGTCTTCCCGCCGGGCTGCGCTACTGGCCGCGGTCGCCGCGGCCGCGGCGCTGCTGGCATCGGGTTGCGGAGCCGGTCAGATCGCGGCGACGGCCAGAATCGCGCCCGCGGTGCCGGGCGCCAACGGCGAGGCCCAGGTGACCGACGCCAACGGCGACTCGACCGGGACGGTCTCGGTGCGCAACGTTCTCGTGGTGTACAAGGATCCCAAGGGCTACCCGAGGGGCGGGACGGCGCCCCTGGACGTACACATCTTCAACGACACCTCCGGCGAGGTGACCGTGACGGTGTCCAGTCCCGGGGCCGCGTCCGTCGTGCTGACCCGGGGCGGAACCGCGTCCGCGAGCGCTTCGCCGGGCGCTTCGCCGGCACGGCCCGGCGCATCCGCGCCCGCCGGCGAGCCCGCGCGGCTGACGATCCCGGCCCAGGGGTTCGCCGTGCTCAACCCGGATCAGCAAAGGTTCCTCGAGCTGGTCGGGCTGACCGAGGCACTGCCGCCTGGCTCCTCCGTCCCGGTCGTGTTCGACTTCGGCGCGGGTGTGACCATCAAGGTCGACGCACCCGTCGCGGTCCCACTCTCCCCGCTACCGCGGACGACTCCCGAGGGCGAGTCGACGGGGGAAGGCTGACCGTCACACCCCCGGTCTAGCGTGTCCGCGTGACCACCAGATCGACACCCCGGGCGGCCGCCCCGCGCGCCCGTGAGCCGCGGCCGGCGTACGAGTGTGACGTCTGCGGGCACCAGCCGCCGAAGTGGCTGGGCCGCTGCCCC
The DNA here is from genome assembly GCA_036506495.1 of Micromonosporaceae bacterium. Lineage (GTDB taxonomy): Bacteria > Actinomycetota > Actinomycetes > Mycobacteriales > Micromonosporaceae > DASXRC01. The sequence continues at coordinate 6,353 of DASXRQ010000086.1, forward strand.
GACTGCGGCGAGTGGGGCTCCATCGTGGAGTCCACGATCAGCGGGCCGGCGGGGAGCGTCCGCGCGGTCGCTCCCCGCACCCCGCTGGCACCGGCCCGGCCGATCGCCGAGATCAGCGCGGTGCCGGCCCGGGCACGACCCACCGGAGTCGGCGAGCTCGATCGCGTGCTGGGCGGCGGGCTGGTGCCCGGGGCGGTCGTGCTGCTCGCGGGTGAGCCCGGCGTCGGCAAGTCAACGCTGCTGCTCGACGTCGCGCAGCAATGGGCAGCCGGTGCGGGCGGTCCCGCGCTCGTGGTGAGCGGTGAGGAGTCCGCGAGCCAGGTGCGGCTGCGCGCCGAGCGGATCGGCGCCCTCCACGAGCGGCTGTACCTCGCGGCCGAGACCGACCTCGCCACGGTGCTCGGCCACGTCGACGCGGTCAAGCCCGGCCTGCTGGTGCTCGATTCGGTGCAGACCATCTCCGCGCCCGGCGTGGACGGTGTCCCCGGCGGAGTGACCCAGGTGCGCGCCGTCACCGCGGCGTTGGTCGCGGTCGCGAAACAGCGCGGCCTGGCGACGGTTCTCGTCGGGCACGTGACCAAGGATGGGCAGGTCGCCGGTCCGCGGGTGCTCGAGCACATCGTCGACGTGGTGCTGCACTTCGAGGGCGACAGGCACTCCTCCCTCCGCATGGTCCGCGGCATGAAGAACCGGTACGGCGCGGCCGACGAGGTCGGCTGCTTCGAGATGCACGAGGACGGCATCGCGAGCCTGACCGACCCAGCCGGGCTGTTTCTGACCAGGTCCGCGGAGCCGGTCCCCGGCACCTGCGTGACCGTGACGATGGAGGGACGGCGGGCACTGGTCACCGAGGTCCAGGCCCTGATCGGCGCCGTCACGGCGGGTTCGCCACGCCGGACGGTCTCCGGTCTCGACGGCGCCCGCCTCGCGATGGTGCTCGCGGTGTTGCAGCGCCGCATCGGGGAGCTGAAGCTGCATGACCGCGAGGTGTTCGCCACGACCGTGGGCGGCATCAGGGTCGCCGAGCCCGCAGCCGATCTCGCGGTCGCGCTCGCGGTCGCATCGGATGGCCTGAATCTGGCCATCGCCCCGCAGCTGACCGCGATCGGAGAGGTCGGTCTGACCGGAGAGGTCCGCCGCGTGGGGGCGGTCGCACGGCGGCTGGTCGAGGCGGCCCGCCTCGGCTTCCGGTACGCCCTCGTTCCGCCCGGTTGCGGGCCGCCGGCGACCGGACCGGCGCCGAGCGGCATGCGGGTGCGCGAGGTCTCCGACGTGCCCGCGGCCCTGAAGTGGGCCGCGCGCATCTCCGGGGAGTGACGGTTCAGGCGAGCTTGTCGATGACCAGGACGTGGCCGGGCGCGTACGTTCCGAGCGCGACCAGCTTCGCCCGCGCCGGCCCAAGGAACTCGTCCATGCGTACGCCCAAGTCGTACGCCGTGAGACCGGCCCCGCCCGCGCGCCGCCGGGCCGCCCAGACCGCTGACCGCAGGCAGCCGCGGTCAAACCACAGCGGCCGGTCGCCCAGATGGTCGCGGCTACCGTCGCAGCGAACGAGCAGGAACGACTCGTTCCCCAGGCCATAACCGGCGATCTCGGAGACGTGGGCCCACGGCAACACGAGCGTGCGCACCGCCCCGGGCTGGACCGTCAACGCGTAGTGGTCCGCTGAGACCGACGGGCGGCGCAGCAGGACGACGAGCACCGGGACGGCGGCAGCCGTCAGGACGAGTGCGGTGCCCAACGGCACATCCGCCAGCGGGTTGGACTGACCCGAACCGATCTGCCGCGGCTCGCTGCCGAACAGCACCCAGGCGCCCGCGACGACCGCGAGCCCAACCCCCACATACCAGCCGAAGACCGTCAACGCGCGGCTCGGGAATCCGCGCTGCCACTCGATCCGCTCCGGGACCATCGCCGAGTGCCTCCCGCCGAAACCTGGCCCACTGTACGGATGCCGGCTCGTCCCGCAACACCGCTGGATGGATGACGGTCCGTAGACTGTGCGGGTGCCGCTCGACCGCGAAGCGAACAGACCCGGTTTGGCCGGCGCCGCCGGCGCCGGCGACCCGCTGCGCGCGACGCTCGCCCTGATGGCACCGGGAACCGCCTTGCGAGATGGCCTCGAACGCATCCTGCGGGGCCGCACGGGCGCGCTCATCGTGCTCGGCTATGACAAGATCGTCGAATCCCTGTGCACCGGTGGTTTCGCGCTGGACGTGGAGTTTTCGGCCACGCGCCTGCGCGAACTGTGCAAGATGGACGGCGCGGTCGTGCTCTCCAACGACGGCATCCGGATTGTGCGTGCCGGAGTGCATCTGATGCCCGATCCATCGATCCCATCGGAGGAATCCGGCACCCGGCACCGCACCGCCGAGCGTGTCGCTAAGCAGACCGGTTACCCGGTCATCTCGGTGAGCCAGTCGATGCGCATCATCGGGCTGTATGTCAGCGGGCACCGCCACGTGCTCGACGACTCCGCTGCGATCCTGTCCCGCGCGAACCAGGCCCTGGCGACGCTCGAGCGGTACAAGCTCCGCCTCGACGAGGTGTCCGGGACGCTCTCCGCGCTGGAGATCGAGGATCTGGTCACCGTTCGCGACGCGGTCGCGGTGGTCCAGCGCCTCGAGATGGTGCGGCGCATCGCGGACGAGATCGCGGGGTACGTCGTGGAGCTGGGTACGGACGGCCGACTGCTCGCCCTGCAGCTCGACGAGCTGATGGCCGGCGTCGACGCCGACCGGACGCTCGTGATCCGCGACTATCTTCCCGGCGGCCGGAAGGCGCGCACGCTCGACGAGGCGCTCGTGGAGCTGGACCTCCTCGGCGCCACCGAGCTCATCGATCTGGTCGCGGTGGCCAGGGCGCTCGGCTACCCCGGCGCATCCGACGCCCTGGAGTCGGCGGTCAGTCCGCGGGGCTTCCGGTTGCTGGCCAAGGTGCCCCGGCTGCCCGGTACGGTCGTCGACCGCCTCGTCGACCATTTCGGCAGCCTGCAGCGGCTGCTCGGCGCGACAGTCGAGGACCTACAGGCCGTCGACGGCGTCGGCGACGCGCGAGCCCGGGGCGTACGCGAGGGACTGTCGCGACTCGCCGAGGCGTCCATCCTGGAACGCTACGTCTGAGTCCGATCCTCAGCCGATTGTCAGCGTGACCGGGTCGCTCAACTTGGTCCCGAGCCGCCCGAAGACCTGGTACGCGCCGGCCGCCGGGACCGGCCCGCCGGGCATACCGCTCGTGCACTTCGTGCTGGCCCGACCGTTCCACGTCACCAGGTACTCCCGCTCGTAGTTCGGCGGGAAGGAGCGCACATCGGTGCCGCGCGCCGCGCCGCAGTCGTCCGAGGACCAGACCTTCTCCGCGGTCGCGCCCTCGACGATCCGCAGCTCTTGTAGATCGGCGCCGACGTCCCGGCTACAGGTCCGGGACGAGATGTTCTTGATGCGTAGCCGGACGTCCAACGACTCACCCGCGCCGGCGGTGGTACGCGCCGGCACCGGGATCACCGACATCTCCTCATCGGAGCACGGCCCCGTCTGGTCGACCGCCGCACTCGTTGAGGTTGGCGTCGCGTCGGTCTCGCCAGGGTTGCTCGCGGCCGGGTCGGTCTCGGCTGGCGATCCCGTCTGCGGCGTCGGCATCATGACGGTGGCGGTGGGGTCGCCGGCCGACGCGGTGGTGGCCGAGCGACCCTGCGGCGAGGCGCCCGAACTCTCCGGACCGCATGAGTAGGTGAACACGATGACGACCAGCAACAGCGCCCCGACGACGACCGCCCGGCGTCGCCAGTAGACAGCGGGAGGTAGGGGACCAACCGTCAGTCGCATGATTGGCCCACCGTATCGGCCGGGACGATCGCACCCCCGCCGACGCGCCGAGCGCGCACGGTGCGACGACACGCCGTGGGGGGTTCAGAGATAGACCCGCCGCTGGTACACCGCGTGTGCCCCCGCGACGCGGTCGAGGAACAGGAGGCCAGCGCAATGGTCGATCTCGTGCTGCAGGGCGCGCGCCTCGAACGCGTCCGTGGTGATGGTGACCGGTGCGCCCGTGCCCGGGAGGAATCCGGCAACCACCACTCGGGCGGCCCGCTTGACGTTGCCGGTCAGATCCGGCACCGACATGCAGCCTTCGCGCCCCACCTTCCAGCGGCTGGCCTCCACGACCCGTGCGTTGCACAGCACGAACGCGTCGTGGACCGCCGCGGCCTTGGGATGCCCGGTCACGTCGATGCAGAAGACCTGAGCGGCGAACCCGATCTGCGGCGCTGCCAGCCCGACGCAGCCCGGGGAGACCCGCATCGTGGCGACCAGGTCGGCGGCGAGCCGGGCGACGTCGGGGTCGGTCGGATCCACCTCCCGGCCGTGCTCGCCGAGGACCGGATCCGGCGCGTGCACGACACCGCGCACCGTTCCCGGCTCGCCCAGCGCGGCGAGCGTCCAGCCGTCGAACACATCCGTGCTCAACCCCCTCATAGAAGGTCGGGGTCGTTGGGCCGCAGGGTGACGTCGACACCGAGTTCGGCCGCGACGTGAGTCAGCCGGTCCCGGGTCCGCTCGGCGATGCCCGCCGGCAGGTCGACCTCCGCGAGCAGCACGTAGAGGTCGCCACTGAGCCGCGTGCTCAGATCCGTGATGTTCCCACCGGCGTCGGCCAGCACCCGCGTGACCGCCGCGACGATGCCGAGACGGTCCGCGCCGTGCACGCTCATCAGGAACGGCTCGCCGCCGGAGGTCGGCTCGGTCTCCGGGCGAACCGCGCGTACCGTCGCCAGGAGCTCGCGTTCCGCGGCGATCGGCTCGAGCGCGGCCTCGACCTCGTCGGCGCCCGGGCCGTTGCAGATCAGCGTCATCGCGAAATGCCCGCGCAGGCGGGTCATGGTCGAGTCGGTGAGGTTCGCTCCGAGGCCGGCGAGCGCCTCGGCGACATCCGCCACGATCCCGGGGCGATCATGCCCGATCACGGTGATCGCCAGTTCGTTCATCCGCGCAGTGTGGCACGATCGTCGAGATGTCCGAACCCGACCTCGCCGGACCGGCGACGCGGTGGTACGCCCGGAACGCGCGTGACCTGCCATGGCGAGCGGCCGGGACCGGGGCGTGGGCGATCCTGGTCAGTGAGGTCATGCTGCAGCAGACCCCGGTCGGCCGGGTGCTGCCGATGTGGACCGAGTGGCTCGCACGCTGGCCGACGCCGGCGGCCCTCGCCGCTCATTCTCCGGCGGATGCGATCCGAGCGTGGGACCGCCTCGGCTATCCACGCCGGGCGCTCCGGCTGCACGAGTGTGCTCGCGCGATCGTGGCACGGCACGGTGGACGCGTGCCTGACGCGCTGCACGACCTGCTCGCGCTGCCCGGCGTGGGTGCGTACACGGCGCGGGCGGTGGCCGCCTTCGCCTACGGGCAGCGGCAGCCCGTGGTCGACACCAACGTTCGCCGCCTCGTGGCGCGGGCGGTCGCCGGATCGCCCGACGCCGGACCGGCGACCTCCGCCGCCGATCTGGCCGCCGTCGAGGCACTCCTGCCCCGGCGGCCCGACGCCGCCGTCCGGGCCAGTGTCGCCTTCATGGAGCTCGGCGCCGTCGTTTGCACGGCGCGCTCGCCGCGCTGCCCAGACTGCCCCCTCGCCGGCGCGTGCGCGTGGCGGCGGGCCGGCCGGCCGCCGCCCGATGGGCCGAGGCGTAGACCCCAGCGGTACGCCGGCACAGACCGCCAGGTGCGCGGGCTGCTTCTGGCCGCGCTGCGCGAAGCATCGGAGCCGATGTCACATGCCCGCCTGGACCTGGTGTGGCCCGAGGCCGCACAGCGAGCACGGGCGCTGGCCGGTCTGCTGCGCGACGGGCTGGTCGTCACCCTGGACGGTCCCCATGACCGGTTCGGCCTCGCCGGCGAGGCCGAACCCGACGGTCAGCGGCCGCCGGCGCACTGAACCGGGTCAGTCGCCGGGGCGGCCGCCCTGTGGTGTGCCGTCCACCGCGAAGCCACCGCGGCCGGCGACGCCGCCGTTGTCATGACGGGCCGGCCAGCCCGTGTCGTGTCCGTCTGCGCCACCGTCATCGGACCGCGGCCGGGCGGTGCCCGCCAGGCCCGAGGGGGCCGGGCCGAACACTGCTGGCTCGCCCGCCGTCTCCGGCCCGGCCACGCCTCCCGCCTCCGGCTCGACCGCCCGCGCCGGCGCCGGCTCGGTCGGGCGTGCCTGGTCCGCCGGCGGACCGGCATCGACAGCGCGGACCGTGGCTCCGGCCTCGCCCGGCCCAGCACCGACCGGCGCCCGATCCTTCGCGAACAGCGGCAAGAGGAGGATCCCGACGTACATCGGCCCCAGCATGTAGCGCACCAGCTGGGAGGGGATATTGACCAGGACCACGAGCTGGTTCGAGAGCGCTACCGCGCCCAGCACCCATACCGCACGCTCGCGCCGGCGTCGGGCGAACACGAAGAGGGCCGCGTACCCGATGTACGACCACGTCGCGCCCCGCCACATGATCGGCTTGAGGGTGTCGGCGTCGCTGGCCTTACGCAGGAGAGCGCCCGCCTCGTGCAGCGCACCGATCGGCGGGTTCAGGTAGATGGCGGCCGACCACGGGTTGTCCTTCATGCGCGAACCGAACCCGTGCAGGTTTCGGCTGCCCTCGAGCGGCGTCAACACGGTGCCCCAGCGGTCCGGCCCACGGTCGATCTTCCACGCGATCGAACCCCGGCAGAACCGGGCATCGATGATCTCGTCGGGCATCCGCTTGAGCAGGCGGATCCAGAGGTCGAACAGTTCCCTGGCGTTGGCGTTCGCGGCGGCCCGGTTCCACGGGCGCGCGTTCGTCGTCGGGTCCGCGGCGTAGCAGTTCGCCGAGTCCGACCAGAACTGCAGGGGCGCGACCCGGGCCATCACGTCCTTGTCCCGCGCGGTGAAGTCGCCCGGCCGGTCGTGGTACGCGACCGCGATGTCGGCGAACGACTGGTTCAGCAGGAGATCGGACTTCGCCGGCGTGGCCCCGAGCGCCGGGTACACCCACAGGTTCATGACGAACGAAAGCACGATCGCCGCGCCGCCCACGGCGAGCAGGATCGTCCGGATCCCGGCCAGCAGCAGGGCGGTCATCACGGCAGCGACCAGGACCACGAGGAACCCGTTCTGGCGGAACAGGCCCAAGAGGGCGTACTCGACGAACAGCGCGACGAGCAGTCCGACCAGGCGCCGGTCGGCGTACCACGTGCCGGGGCGCGGCGTTCGTCGCGCGACCACGAGGCGGGCGAGCGTGCCGAGCAGGTACACCTGGCAGATGACGAACGCGACGTCCTTCCAGATGAACACGATGAACGTGCCGAGCGGGGGAAGGGCGGCGACGACCACGGCCGCGACCGCCAGCCAGCGGCTGGGTGCACCGAGCGCGCGCAGGCCGGTGACGGCGTACGCCACGCCGGCCGCCAGCGCGACGGTCTGAGCGAGGCTGAGCAGACCGAGCCCGCCACTGAGCTGCAGCGAGACCCACACGAGCGACGTATAGAGCACGGAGTGGTTGGTCATCCAGTTGCTCGTGGTCGCCTGCCACACGTAGGCGACGGAGTCGTAGCTGGTGAGACCCGGGAAGAACGCCAGCCACCAAACGAACAAGATCGCCTGCGTCACCGCGTAGACCCCAAGGGGCAAGCGGTACGACTGGGGAATGCGGCCCCAAAGTCGTAACCCGCCCCTGTGTGCGGCAACCTCTGACATCGGCGTACTCCTCGCAAATCGGTGGCCTGCGCGGGACCCCGGCAGCCTACCAACCGGAATCGGACGGGGCTTCGGCATGTGGCGCTGGCCAAGCGGGCGTACGCCAAAGGGGTGGCGAACCGTGTGGTTCGCCACCCCTTTTGGGTTCGTGCCTCGCCTAGTCCTCGGCGCCGGCGGCCGACTCGGCGGTGCCGCCGAGGTTCGCCGGAACCGTCTCGGGCACCTCGACCGGCTTGTCCGCGCCGCGGAACACCAGCTTCGAATTCTCGACGTCCCTCGGGTTGCCCTCGCAGTCCACGACGACGATCTGCCCGGGCTTGAGCTCGTTGAACAGGATCCGCTCGGAGAGTGTGTCCTCGATCTCGCGCTGGATCGTACGGCGCAGCGGCCGCGCGCCCAGCACCTGGTCGAAGCCCTTCGTCCCGAGGAACCGCTTGGCGCCCGCGGTCAGCTCCAGACCCATGTCCTTGTTCCGCAGCTGCGCCTCGATCCGCGCGATCATGATGTCCACGATCGACAGGATCTCGTCCTCCAGGAGCTGGTGGAAGACGATCGTGTCGTCGATGCGGTTCAGGAACTCCGGCCGGAAGTGCTGCTTCAGCTCGTCGTTGACCTTCTGCTTCATCCGCTCGTAGCTGGACTCGGAGTCCTCTGAGCCCTGGAAGCCGAGCTGGACCGCCTTGGACACGTCGCGGGTGCCAAGGTTAGTGGTCAAGATGATCACCGTGTTCTTGAAGTCCACGATGCGACCCTGACCGTCGGTGAGACGGCCGTCCTCGAGGATCTGCAGCAGGGTGTTGAAGACGTCCGGGTGGGCCTTCTCGATCTCGTCGAAGAGCACCACCGAGAACGGGCGCCGGCGCACCTTCTCGGTGAGCTGGCCACCCTCGTCGTAGCCGACGTACCCGGGCGGGGCGCCGACCAGCCGGGAGACCGTGTACCGGTCGTGGAACTCGCTCATGTCTAGCTGGATGAGCGCGTCCTCGCTGCCGAACAGGAACTCGGCGAGCGCCTTGGACAGCTCGGTCTTTCCGACGCCGGACGGGCCGGCGAAGATGAACGAGCCGGACGGCCGCTTCGGGTCCTTCAGGCCGGCACGCGTACGCCGGATCGCCTTGGACACCGCCCTGACCGCGTCCTCCTGCCCGACGACCCGCTTGTGCAGCTCGTCCTCCATGCGGAGCAGCCGGGTGGTCTCCTCCTCGGTCAGCTTGTAGACGGGGATGCCCGTCCAGTTCGCCAACACCTCGGCGATCTGCTCGTCGTCGACCTCGCTCACGACGTCGAGGTCGCCGGCCTTCCACTCCTTCTCCCGCTGGGCCTTCTGGCCGAGCAGCTGCTTCTCCTTGTCGCGCAGCTGGGCGGCCCGCTCAAAGTCCTGCGCGTCGATCGCGGACTCCTTGTCGCGCCGCACCTGGGCGATGCGCTCGTCGAAGTCGCGCAGGTCTGGCGGTGCGGTCATCCGGCGGATGCGCATCCGGGCGCCGGCCTCGTCGATCAGGTCGATCGCCTTGTCCGGCAGGAACCGGTCCGAGATGTACCGGTCAGCCAGTGACGCGGCCGCGACCAGGGCCGCGTCCGTGATGCTCACCCGGTGGTGCGCCTCATACCGGTCGCGCAGGCCCTTGAGGATCTCGATGGTGTGTGCCAGCGACGGCTCACCCACCTGGATCGGCTGGAACCGGCGCTCGAGCGCGGCGTCCTTCTCCAGGTGCTTGCGGTATTCGTCGAGGGTCGTCGCGCCGATGGTCTGCAGCTCGCCGCGGGCCAGCATCGGCTTCAGGATGCTCGCCGCGTCGATCGCGCCCTCGGCCGCACCCGCTCCGACCAGAGTGTGGATCTCGTCGATGAAAAGGATGATGTCGCCGCGGGTGCGGATCTCCTTGAGCACCTTCTTGAGACGCTCCTCGAAGTCACCGCGGTAGCGCGAGCCAGCCACGAGCGCGCCCAGGTCGAGCGTGTAGAGCTGCTTGTCCTTGAGCGTCTCGGGCACCTCACCCTTGATGATCCGCTGGGACAGGCCCTCGACGACCGCCGTCTTCCCGACGCCAGGCTCGCCGATCAGGACGGGGTTGTTCTTGGTCCGGCGGGAGAGCACCTGCATCACCCGCTCGATCTCCTTCTCCCGCCCGATGACCGGGTCGAGCTTGCCCTCCCGAGCCGCCTGGGTCAGGTTCCGACCGAACTGGTCCAGCACCAGGCTCGTCGACGGGGCGGCCTCGCCCGGGGCGGATCCCGCCGCGGCGGGCTCCTTGCCCTGGTAGCCGGAGAGCAGCTGGATCACCTGCTGGCGAACCCGGTTGAGGTCGGCACCCAGCTTGACCAGCACCTGGGCCGCCACGCCCTCGCCCTCGCGGATCAGCCCGAGCAGGATGTGCTCGGTGCCGATGTAGTTGTGCCCGAGCTGCAGCGCCTCGCGCAGGGACAGTTCCAGCACCTTCTTGGCCCGCGGGGTGAACGGGATGTGCCCGCTCGGCGCCTGCTGGCCTTGGCCGATGATCTCCTCGACCTGCTGGCGCACGCCCTCCAGGGAAATGCCGAGGCTCTCCAGAGCCTTGGCAGCCACACCCTCACCCTCGTGGATGAGACCCAGGAGGATGTGCTCGGTCCCGATGTAGTTGTGGTTGAGCATCCGGGCCTCTTCCTGGGCCAGGACGACAACCCGTCGAGCTCGATCGGTGAACCGCTCGAACATCCCTCGTGCTCCTCACGTGCCGTGCGCCATTGAATCTTGGCGGGGCCAGCGCCCGGACACCCCGTCGGGTGCCCGTGCCATTACTCTATCGCCGCGGGCCGACTCTTCCGTCGCCACGCGTGTCGGACTGACGCCTATCCGAGACGAAATCCCCAACTTCCCCGGCTCAGCCGCTGTTCCCCGGGGGCCAGGACTACGCGCAGAGCGAAATCGCCCCGCCGGGGCCGTGCCTGGGAGTGGGCCGGCGGCGCACGCCGGCAGGCCCCGACGTTACGCAGGTCACGATCCACGGCCCTGTGACCTCGGGTACGCCGAGGCCACGGCCGCGCGAGCGGAGCGAGCGCCCGTTGGTGCGTACGCGGAGGGCCCGCGGCGACCGCCGCGGGCCCTCGGATTCGCTAGAGATCCGCCGGGGCGCGCTCGGGATCCGCCGGGCCGGGCTCGGCTCAGCGGCCAGCCTTCGCGTGGTACTCGTCCACGATCTCCTGCGGGATCCGGCCGCGGTCGGAAATGTTCTTGCCCTGTTGCTTGGCCCAGGCCCGGATGGCCTTGTTCTGTTCGCGGTCCACGGCACCGCCCCGACCGCGAGCCGTCCGGCCGCCTACCACGACCCCGCCTCGACCGATCCTGGTGCCGCTCGCCACGTACGGCGCGAATGCATCCCGCAATTTCGCGGCATTCTTCTTTGAGAGATCGATCTCGTACTGAACGCCGTCCAGGGCGAACTTCACGGTCTCGTCCGCGTCGCCGCCGTCGAGGTCGTCGACGAGCTTGTGAATGATCTGCTTGGCCACGTGGCGTTATCCCTTCGACCAATCTGCACCGGTGGTTTCTGGAAACGATAGCTCGTTTGGCGCGTCCCGCGTCATTAGGACGCGAAAATCTCGTGGGGGGAGATCCCGATCGCCGCTAATACGGGTGCCAGCCAGCACGATTGCCGGCGGTCGACCGGTGCCATTGGCGCAACGGCGCGCCGCCAGGTTCGAACTCGTGGGCAACACACGAGCCTTCAGAACCGACGTCCCGTCCACCTTCATGAATGGCGGGTGCGGGCCACACGCAGACACAGATCTATACCCACTGCATTGCTGTGGGTAACAAATGGCGTCGTCCTGCCCACACCTTTACAACCGCTATCGCCCTGCCTGGTTCTTCTCGTACACCATCCGCAGCCCGATCAGGGTGATCATGGGCTCGTGCCGAGTGATCGTCCGACACTCGCCGATCACGACGGGGGCGAGCCCGCCGGTGGCGATCACGGCCTTCAGCGGGCCCAACTCCTCGGTCATCCGCTCCACGATGCGGTCGACCTGACCGCCGAATCCGTAGTACATGCCTGACTGCAGGCACTCCACGGTATTTTTCCCGATCACGGAGCGCGGTCGGGCCGGCTCGACCTTGCGCAGCTGCGCGGCCCGGGCGGCGAGCGCATCGAACGAGATCTCGATGCCGGGCGCGAAGGCGCCGCCGAGAAACTCGCCGCGCGAACTGATCACGTCGAAGTTCGTGGTGGTGCCGAAGTCCACCACGATCGACGGTCCGCCGAACAGGGTGTACGCCGCGAGCGTGTTCACGACGCGGTCGGCGCCGACCTCCTTGGGGTTGTCGATCGCGAGCTGGACGCCGGTCTTGACACCGGTCTCGACGATCAGGCTCGGAATGTTGCCGTAGTACCGGTTCAGCATCGTCCGCAGCGAGCGCAATGCGGCCGGCACGGTCGAGCACGCGGACACGCCCGTGATCTCCACCGCGTCCCCCGCCAGCAACCCGCGATAGAGCAGGCCCATCTCGTCGGCGGTGGACCGGGCGTCCGTCTTGATCCGCCACGAATGTACGAGCTTGTCGCCGTCGAACGTGGCGAGGACCGTATTGGTGTTACCGATGTCGATGCATAGCAGCATGGGGTGGGCTGCCTTCCGGCCGGAGATCCATGGCAATGTCCAAGATAGGCGAGGAATGGGTGAGCGCCCCGACGGACAGGTAGTCGACGCCGGTCTGGGCGTACTCCCGCGCCACCGCGAGGGTCAGCCCCCCGGTCGCCTCCAGCTCGGCGCGACCGCGCACGGCCGCGACCACCTCGCGCAGCAGCTCCGGGGACATGTTGTCGCAGAGCAGGAAGTCGGCGCCCACGTCGACCGCCTCGACCGCCTCGGCCACCGTGGTGACCTCCACCTGCACCGGCACGTCGGGGAACCGCTCCCGCACCCGGCGGAACGCCGCGACCACCCCGCCGGCCGCGAGCTTGTGGTTGTCCTTGACCATCGCCACGTCGTACAGCCCCATGCGCTTGTTGGTGCCGCCACCCACGCGGACCGCGTACTTCTCCAGGACCCGGAGGCCCGGCGTGGTCTTCCGGGTGTCCAGGACGGTCGCCGGGGTGCCGGCGAGCGCGTCCGCCCAGGCCCGGGTGTGCGTCGCCACGCCCGAGAGGCGGCAGAGCAGGTTCAGCGCCGTGCGCTCGGCCGTGAGGAGAATCCGGGTGGGCCCGGTCACGGTCGCCAGCACGTCGCCGCGGGCCACCCGCGCGCCGTCGTGCACCTTCGCGGCGAATTCGACGGTACGCGGCGCCGCGCTGTCCCCGCCGACCGATGCGACCTCGGCCGCGACATCGAACACGGCCTCGGCCACCGCCAGTCCGGCCACCACGCCGTCCGCGCGGGCGACCAGCTCGGCGGTGTCGACCTGGTTCGGCGGGATCGTGGCGACGCTCGTCACATCCAGGAACGCGGGACCGAGGTCCTCGACGAGTGCCGTGCGTACGATGCGGTCGACCGCGGCGAGGTCCAGGCCGGCGCGCGCGAGCGCGTCCACAGTGGATTCCCTCACGCCATTCGCGCCCAACGCTGTGTCAACGAACCGTCCGATCCGATCGCGCCGAGCACGTGGCCCAACCACACATCGTCCGGGCTGGGGAAGTCCTCGCGCCAGTGGCAGCCGCGGGTCTCCCGCCGCGCATAGCCGGCCGCGACAAGTGCCGAGGCGACGGTGACGAGGTTGGTCAGCTCCCACGCCGCCGTGCCGGTGCCGAAAGCGCCGTCGCCCACCTCGCGGAGGGTGGCGGCAGTCGCTCGCAGGCTCTCGGCGCTACGTAGCACGCCGGCGCCCCGGGTCATGGCCCGCTGTAGCGCCTCCCGCCGCGCCGCTTGCGCCTCCCGCCGCGCCGCTTCCGCCTCCCGCCGCGCCGCTTCCGCCTCGCTCCCAACTCCGTCGAAGTTGGGGAGTTGCGAGCCGCCCAACTGCCCAACTCCGTCGAAGTTGGGAACCGGGGCGGGCTCCGACGCGGCGGGGTCGGCCGGTGGCGGCAGGTCCCGGGCGATGTCTTCGGCGATGCGGCGCGAGAACACCAGCCCCTCTAGCAGCGAGTTGCTGGCCAGCCGGTTGGCCCCGTGTACGCCGGTGCATGCGACCTCGCCGCAGGCGTACAGGCCGGGAATGGAACTGCGGCCGTGCAGGTCGGTCCGGACGCCGCCGGACGCGTAGTGTGCGGCCGGCGCCACCGGGATCAGGTCGACGGCGGGGTCGATGCCGGCCGCCCGGCACGACGCAACGATCGTAGGGAACCTGCGCTCGAGGAACTCGCCGCCCAGGTGCCGCGCATCGAGAAACACGTGGTCGGTGCCGGTCGCGAGCAGCACGCGGTGGATGCCCTTGGCGACGACGTCCCGCGGGGCGAGCTCGGCGAGCTCGTGCTGGCCCACCATGAACCGCTTGCCATCCGCGTCCACGAGGTATGCGCCCTCGCCGCGCAGCGCCTCGGACACCAGTGGCTGTTGCGCGCTGGGCCGGCCGGCGCCGGCGAGGTAGAGAGCGGTCGGGTGGAACTGCACAAACTCGAGATCGGTCACCACGGCACCGGCGCGCATCGCCAGCGCCACCCCGTCGCCGGTCGACACGACCGGATTAGTGGTGGCCGCGAAGACCTGCCCCATGCCGCCGGTCGCGAGCACGACGGCACGCGCCAGCACCGCCCCGACGCCGTCCTCGGTGCCCTCGCCCAGCACGTGCAGGGTGACCCCGCAGGCGCGGCCGTCGGATGTGCGCAGCAGGTCGAGCACCAGCGCGTGCTCGACGAGCCGGATCCACGGATCTCGGCGTACCGCGGCGTGCAGCGCCCGCTGCACTTCGGCGCCGGTCGCGTCCCCGCCGGCGTGCACGATCCGGTTCGCGTGGTGCCCGCCCTCCCGGGTGAGCATGAGACTCCCGTCCGGGTTTCGATCGAACCGCGTGCCGAGCCGGATCAGCTCGCGCACCCGCGCCGGACCCTCCCGCACCAACACGTCCACGGCCGCCGCGTCACACAGGCCGACGCCCGCCACCTCGGTGTCAGCGGCGTGTGCGGCCGGGGTGTCGAGCGGGTCGAGCACGGCGGCGATGCCGCCCTGCGCCCACCGAGTGGAACCGTCGTCGATGTTGACCTTCGTTACGACCGTGACATGCAGGCCGGCCTCGCGCAGGTGGAGGGCCGCGGTGAGACCGGCGATGCCGGAGCCGACGACCACCACGTCGGTGGTCTCCGCCCAGCCGGGTTCCCGGGCGGGCAGCGAGCGGGGCACCACGGGCAGGTCCGGGGGTCGAAGGTCCATTCACACAGTCAACCGTGCCGGTTGATCGAGCCGCCGGTCGGGGGCGCCGCGGCCGACGCGCGTCACGCGTAGTTGATCGGCAGGCCGCTCGTGCCGACGCCCTTGAGCGACCGCGAGAGCTTTCGTTGGTTCAGCCAGGCGTAGCACCGGATGCCGCGATTGCCGTCCCGCCATTCCGCCGACCCGTTGGGCACCAACACCGTGCCGGTGCGGTAATGCATATTTGAGTCGTCGGGCACCTTCGCGTACTTGGCGATGAGGCTCCGGCATGCGCGGTGATACCGGTCCCAATCCGTCTTCTTGGACGGGTACGCCGCGGTGGTGCCGGTGGTTACGCCGACGAACTCCGCGTTGTGCGACTTGGAGCAAGCAACCGCGGTAAACCGGTCGGCTTCTACGGTTTGCGTGTAGGTGTAGCACCCGAGCCGGAGCGAGGACGCCGTGGCCAACGCGCCCTTCAGGCTCGCGCTCCGGTCCACCACATCGCCGTCATTCTCCACATCGGAGAGTTCGGAGACCTCGCACCGGAACCAGCGTGAGCCGCCGCCCCAGCCCTGCGTCGACGGCACGGTCACACCGAGCCACAGCCGCCCGCTGCGCCAGTCGTTGCCGAGGTACGCCTTCGCTCGACGGTCGCACTCGGTGAACGCGGTGCGCAGCTCGGCCGAGCCGGATCGCGGCGGCGCGGGGCGCTTGGCGGCCGCGCCGGAGAACGTGCCGACGTAGACCGTCTCCGTTTGGTGGCGCTCGGCGCAGTCGATCGGGTCGTAGCCGGAGCGGTACGCCGTCTCGCTGAACCCGCTCGCGTGGCACACGCCGGCCGCGGGCACGAACGACGACGGCTTCGCCATCGGAGCCCAGTCGTCGGCGATCTTGCCGTCGATCCCCGTCGGCGCCGAGCAACCGGCCAGGACGACCGCCCCCATGGCCAGCGCCGCGGCGGCGCCGACGGTCAGTCGTCGCATCGTGTGACCTCCCCAGGTCGGCTATTGGACGGGCAGTCCCCGTGTGCCGGCGCCCTTCAGCGAGCGCGAGACCGTCCTATCCTCACCCAACCACAGGAAGCACCGGACGCCTCGGTTGCCCGCGTTCCAGTCTTCTTCGGCGACGTAGGAGAAGAAGGTGCCCGTGCGGTACCTCAGGTTCCGATCAACGGGGACCTTCACGTATTTGGCCACGATCTCGCGGCACCGGGCGTGAACACGGTCGTTTGTCTTCTTGTCATTGGCCATCTTGATGAAGGCCGCATACAGGACATTCGCCCACATATACGTGCCGACATACTCGGCGTTGTGTGGTCTGGCGCAGGGCAGCTCGTTGAGGGCGTCGATGTAGTCCTTGCCGACCTTCGGTTTGAAGCACCCGTACCTCAGCGGAGAGGCCGCCCTGAGTGCATCTTTGAGGCTTGCCATGCGGTAAACAAAGTTGTAGTCGTCCAAGCTCTTGATCTCGGCCAGCTCGCAGCGGAACTACCGGGCACCACCTTCCCACGCATACTTGGACGGCAGCGTGAGGCCCAGCCACAGTCGGGCGTTCCGCCAGTCGCCGCCCAGGTAAGCCTTGGCCTTCCCATCGCACTGCGCGAACGCGAGGCGGTGCGGCCGCGAACCCGGGACGGGCGGGATGGCGAGTTCGGCGCTCGCTCCCGTGAACCGTCCAACATAGACGGTCTCCGACTGATGTTGATCAACGCACTTGACGGGTAGATAGCCCGTTCGGTAGCCGACCGCGACGTAGACGTAATGGCAGGTGCCGGCCTGGGGGACGACACCGGTCGGCTCGGTCATCGCCGCCCAGTCGTCGGTGAGGTTTCCGTCAACGTCGGCGTGTGCGGTGCAGCCGGCCAAAACCATCGCCGCGGCACCGCTCGCGACCACTGCGGCCAGCACCCGTCGCACCGTGTCCTCCCAGGAGAGGGCAGCATACGGCACCGACTGATGGCCGGGAGCCCCGTTAGGTCTGGTCGCCGCGGACCAGACCGCCGGCCATGCCCGGGGCTACGCCGGCCGGGTCCGCGTCTCGGTCGAGGACACGGTTCGCCGAATCCACGTGGACGATGCGCGGCCGGTAGCCACGCGCGGTCGCATCGTCCATCTGGGCGTACGAGATGAGGATGACCAGGTCGCCGGGCTGGACCAGGTGGGCGGCGGCGCCGTTGATGCCGATGACCCCGCTGCCGCGCTCGCCCGGGATGACGTAGGTCGCCAGCCGTGCCCCGTTGGTCACGTCCACGATCGCGACCTGCTCGCCGGGGAGCAGGTCGGCGGCGTCCAGCAGGTCCTCGTCGACCGTGACCGACCCGACGTAGTGGAGATCGGCCTGCGTCACCGTGGCCCGGTGAATCTTCGACTTCAGCATCGTCCGGAGCATCAGCCGCAAACCTCCACGGGCGCGTTGTCGATCAGGCGGGTCGTACCGATCCGGGCGGCGATGAGCAGCCGACCCGCACCGGTGACCGGCGCGGGACCGAGCTCGGGGTCGGTCAACACGAGGTAGTCGAGGCGGGCTCCCGGCGTACCCTCCACAAAAGCGTCGTGGGCGGCGGCGAGGGCGGCGTCGGCACCGAGCCCGCTCTGGGCGGCGGCCGCGCCCGCCCGCAGTGCGCGAGAGAGCGACAGCGCGGCGCTCCGCTGGTCCGCCGACAGGTAGCGGTTGCGGCTGGACAGCGCGAGCCCGTCGGGCTCCCGCACCGTCGGTACGCCGACGATCTCGACCGGCACGTCGAGGTCGCGCACCATGCGACGGATCAGGGTCAGCTGCTGGTAGTCCTTCTCGCCGAAGTACGCCCGATGCGGCCGGATCAGCTGCAGGAGCTTGAGGACGACCGTGAGTACGCCGTGGAAGAACCCGGGGCGGCTGGCGCCCTCGAGACGCTCGCCGAGCGGCCCGGGGTTGACCCGGACCAGGGGCTCCCCGCCCGGGTACATGTCCCCGGCGGTCGGGGCGAACACCAGGTCGACCCCGAGCCGGCGACAGATCTCGAGATCGGCCTCGAGCGTGCGGGGGTACCGCGCGAAGTCCTCGTTCGGCCCGAACTGCAGCGGGTTGACGAAGATCGTGGTGATGAGATGGTCGGCGCCGGCCCGAGCCGCCCGCAGCAGCGCCTCGTGCCCGTCGTGCAGCGCGCCCATCGTCATGACGACCGCGACCGTGTCCGGCATGGCGGCCCTCGCCGCCGCGAGATCGGCACGCGTCCTCGCGACGATCATGGCGTTTCCGTAAGACCCGCCGGGCGTGTCTGACGGAAACGTCATGATCGTCTGGTCGGAGGTGGTGACGCTCATGCTGCCGGCTCCCGGTCGCGGTTACGCGGTGCCGCGAGCACGTCGAGCAGCGACTCGGCGTCGACCGGACGCAACCGCCCGGCGGCGATCGCACGGTCGGCGGTGCGGCGGGCCAGGGCGAGGTAGCTCGGCACCGAGTCGGGTGCGGTGGCGGCCAGTCGCTCGAGATGCTTGGCGACCGTGCCGGCGTCGCCGCGGGAGACCGGGCCGGTCAGGGCGGCGTCACCCATCCGCAGGCTGTTCTCCAACGCGGCGCGCAGCAGCGGGGCGAGCACCTTCTCGGGGTGCACGACGCCCGCGTCGCGCAGCCGGTCCATCGCCTCGTTGACGAGGGTCACGAGGTGGTTCGCGCCGTGCGCCAGCGCCGCGTGGTACAGCGGTCGGTCACCCTCGGCGATCCACTCCGGCGTGCCAGCGAGATCTCCGACGAGCCGCTCGCCGGTCCGGCGCAGGCTGACCGGCGCGGTCACACCGAACGAGGTGCCCGGCAGTCGGCCGAGGTCGTCGACGGTGCCGGTGAAGGTCATGGCGGGGTGCAGCGCGAGCGGTCGGACACCGTGGGCAACCGCCGGATCCAACACGGCCAGCCCGTGGGCGCCCGAGGTGTGCGCGACGATCTGGCCCGGGCGAAATGCGCCGGTGTTCGCCAGCCCCGCGATCACTCCCGCGAGCGAGTCGTCCGGAACCGCGATGATCAGCAAATCGGCCGCAGCCCGCGCAACGTCGTCGGCCGGAAGGTTCGCGGCGTCGGGGAGCATCTCGGCGATGCGCGCCTTGGCCTGAGCGGAAACTCCGGAGGCGGCGACCACACGGTGCCCGGCTCGGAAGAGAGCGGCACCGAGAACGGCGCCGACGCGTCCGGCGCCGATGACGCCAACGGTGAGGGGGTGCTCGGTAGGTCGCCGGCGAAGCGGCGGCGACGCCGAGCCGTGGCGCCGCGATGCGCTCATGACAACGATCCAGTCCTCTTTGCGTGGGTACCGGTCGAAGCCAGTATGCGTCGCCGGCACTCAGCGGGAACAGCAGGTGTGAAAACCTTCACGAGCACGTTTCCGCAGCGCTAACGGGGGGCACCGGCGGCTCGTTGATCTCGGGCCAAGTCGCCGCCGCCGTAGGGTGTCGGGCGTGAGCGTGCGCTGGCGGGAGGCGATAGCCACGGCGCTGTACGGGCCGGGTGGGTTCTTCGTCGGCGGGGGCGCTCCGGCGGACCATTTCCGCACCAGCGCCCTCGCGTCACCCGCGTTCGCCGCCGGGCTGCTGCGGCTCGCCTCGGACGTCGACGCCGCCCTCGGTTCGCCGCCCGCGTTCGATGTCGTTGACGTGGGTGCCGGGCGCGGCGAGCTCGTTCGCACGCTGGCCGCGCTAGCTCCACCGCGGCTCGCCTCGCGGCTTCGCCTCACCGCCGTCGAACTGAGCTCCCGACCGGACGGCATGCCGCCGTCCGTGGCCTGGCGCCGGGAGCTGCCCGAGCGGGTGCACGGGATGCTGCTCGCAATCGAGTGGCTGGACAACGTGCCGCTGGACGCCGCCCAGCTCGATACCGACGGCGTACCCCGGTATGTGCTCGTGGACCCGGCGACCGGCGAGGAGACGCTCGGCGAGCGCGTGGCCGGCGAGGACGGGGCGTGGCTGGCGCGCTGGTGGCCAACGGCCGATCTGCCGCCGGGCGCGAGGGCTGAGCTAGGTGGGCCGCGCGACGTCGCTTGGGCGGCCGCCGTGTCCACCGTGGAGCGTGGGCTCGCGCTGGCCGTCGACTATGGACACGTGGCGGACCGTCGGCCCATGTTCGGAACCCTCACCGGGTTCCGGTCCGGCCGGCAGGTGCCGCCGGTGCCGGACGGGACCTGCGACGTCACCGCCCACGTGGCCATGGACGCCGTCGCGGCCGCGGCCGGCACGGCGTACACCTTGACCAGTCAGCGGGATGCGCTGCGAGCGCTCGGTGTCGACGGAGCCCGCCCGCCGGTGGCCCTGGCCTCGACGGACCCCGCCGCCTACGTGCGGGCGCTGGCCGCATCGTCGGCCGCCGCCGAGCTGGTGGATCCGGCGGGGCTGGGCGGCCACTACTGGCTGCTGCACCCGGTCGGCGTCCCCGACCCGCTCATGCAGTGATGCGCTGAACTCGAACCCCGGTGATCCCGCTTATCACATCGAAGTCGCGGTCATCGTGCAGGACGGTCAGGCCTTGGCGCTCGGCGGTTATCGCAACGATGAGGTCGACCGGGGACGCACCGTTGTGCAGCCCGCGGTCACCGAGCCGGTCCTGCAGAGCCTTGGCATCGGCCCAGATGTCGTCGGGTGTCGGAATCCACGGGTAGCTCGTGCGCAGTGTTTCCTGCATCGCTCGTCGGCGCTCGCCGCCTTCGACCCACCGCAGAACTTCGAGTTCCACCGGGTCACTGAAGCCGACGACCCCCTGTGCCACGGCGCGATGCCAACGCGCGTGGACCTTGGCTTGCTGAAGTCGGGAGATCGCGCTCGTATCGGCCAGGAATCGAACGGTCATGCGACATCGGGTCGGCGGGCGTGCTCGCGAGCGGCGAAGCTGTCGGCGAGCCGCGCGGCGACCGCCTTCTCCGCGTCCTGTACCTCCCAGTACAAGTCCCAAGCCACTTCACCGCGGGCGGCCATCGCCTGGGATTCGAGCAATGCCTCGAGCCGTCGATTGCGCTCCACAACCTCCCGGAGCGCCGCATTGACGGTGTCCTTCTTGCTGCGAGTGCCCAGGACGCGCGCGGCCTGTGCCAGCGAATCCTCATCGATGTCGACCATGGTCCGTGTCATGTGTCAATGATGTCAGAGCTGAACACATCGAGCAAAGACGCGGAGCAGGATGGCGTATCCGGAACGGCCGCTGGGCGTGGCACGATGGCCGACATGACCTCCGACGCGGGCCTACGCGAGCTGACGGTCGGCACGGGCACTGGCCTCGACACCGCCGACATGGTGCTCAACATTGGCCCGCAGCACCCGTCGACACATGGTGTGCTGCGGCTCAAGTTGGTGCTTGACGGCGAACGCGTCGTGTCCTGCGAGCCGATCATCGGCTACATGCACCGCGGTGCGGAGAAACTGTTCGAGGTCCGTGACTACCGGCAGATCATCGTCCTCGCCAACCGGCACGACTGGCTCTCCGCGTTCTCCAACGAACTGGGCGTCGTGCTAGCGGTCGAGAGGCTGATGGGACTGGAGGTGCCGGAGCGCGCGGTGTGGCTGCGCACGGGGCTCGCCGAGCTCAACCGGGTGCTCAACCACCTGATGTTCCTGGGCTCGTACCCGCTCGAGATCGGTGCGATCACGCCGGTCTTCTATGCCTTCCGCGAGCGGGAGACGCTGCAGGCCGTCATGGAGGAGGCCTCCGGCGGCCGCATGCACTACATGTTCAACCGCGTGGGCGGGCTCAAGGAAGAGGTGCCGGCAGGTTGGACCGGCCGCGCCCGGATGGCCATCGATCAGGTACGCCGGCGGCTGCCGGACCTGGACAACCTGATCCGGCGCAACGAGATCTTCCTGGCTCGGACCGTCGGGGTCGGCGTGCTCACCGCGGCGCAGGCCGCCGCGTACGGCGCGTCCGGGCCGGCGGCCCGCGCCAGCGGGCTCGACTTCGACCTGCGACGGGACGAGCCGTACCTCGCGTACGGGCAGCTCGACGTGCCGGTCGTGACCCGTACCGCCGGCGACTGCCACTCGCGGTTCGAGGTGCTGCTCGACCAGGTGTACGCCTCGCTCGACCTGGCCCAGCAGTGTCTGAACCGGGTGGACCGGATCGCCGGCCCCGTCAACGTTCGGCTGCCGAAGGTGGTCAAGGCGCCCGAGGGGCACACGTACGCGTGGACCGAGAACCCGCTCGGCATCAACGGCTACTACCTCGTGTCCCACAACGAGAAGACGCCGTGGCGGATGAAGCTCCGGACCGCGTCGTACGCCAACGTGCAGGCCCTTTCCACGCTGATCCCCGGCTGTCTGGTGCCCGATCTGATCGCGATCCTGGGCTCGATGTTCTTCGTCGTCGGAGACATCGACAAGTAGCGACGAGCAGCGACAAGTGGCGCGGTCACCGCCAGCGTTCGTCCGACAGCTCGAAGTCGAGCCGGTGCGTGCGGGCCGACCGGTCGTCCTCGGTCGGCATGCGGTGGCTACCGGACCCACCGTCGTCGCGGTGCCGGTGGCCACGCCAGGCCGGCTCGGGCTGCTCCGACTCGTTGTGCCAGGCCCACTCCGACCGCCAGGAAGCCTGAGGATGCCAGTCCGCCTCCGGCTGCCGATCCCCCTCCGGCTGCCAAGCCGCCGCCGGCTGCCAGGCTGGGTCCGGCTCGGACTCGGACCGGCCGCCGGACACCCACGGCGCGGGTCCATCTGGCTCACCGGCCGTCACCGCGGCCGGATCACTCCGCCGCGACCAATCCGCGGACGGCCACGGGCCGACGTCGCGGCCATCCGAACGGGACGCCCGCGCACTTTCCTCCCGGAGTACGGCGGCCCAGCGGTCCTCGATGCGTACCGAGGTTCCGGACTCGTCCGCGTGCATCGCGGCCCGCCGCTCACCCATGTGCAGCTCCCGCCCGCGCTCGTCGGAGCGCACGGCCGCCCAGCGGTCGCTCAACCGCTCGCGCAGGCGCTGCTCGGTCCATGACTCCTCCGCCGGCTCCGCCACACCGCCGCCGTACACCTGGCCACCGCCGCCGTACGCCGGGCCGCCGCCGTACGCCGGGCCGCCGCCGCCATAGACGGTGCCGCGCTCGTCGCTGTGGGGATCCACGATGGTCTGCCGCGTCGTCACCTGCACGGTCTCCGTATGCCGCACGACGCCGCTAGGCACGCGCGCGCGGCCCGGCGTCGGCGGCCCGGGAGCCGGTTGGGACTGGTGATGCGCAGGCACGGGCGCCACGTGCGGGTGCCCCACCTGCGCCATGCCGGCGGCACCGTGCGCTCCCACCGCAGCGGCCGCGGCGGGGTCAGCTCCGGCGAGCGCGGCCTCGGCCCGCAACGCCTGCAGTTCCGCCCGCAGCGCATCGACCGTGTCATGGAGAAGCTGGATGCGCTCGCCGAACGCCCGGTGATTGGCCCGGAAGGCGGTGGCGATGTCTTGGCGTACGCCCTGTCGAACCGCATCGATCTCGTCGAGCATGGTCGCCTCGAGGTCGAGACGCACAGTCTCCGAGTCGCGACCCAACGTTATGGATAGTCCTATGAGGACCACCGCTAGCACGGCGAGCACGGCGGCCACCCGCAACGGTCCCTCACCCTGGCCCATCAGCAGCACCAACGCCGCCAGCGGGGCCAGCCCCACCCCAGCCCAGAACAGCACCGTGAGCAGCCGTCCGCCTCGCCGCTCTTCCCGAGTGTCCGAGGCCGGCATGGCTGAGAGGCTACCGAGTGTCTCCGGCCAACGGAATGGCGGGCCGACGACGCCGGGATTCGTCTGGGCAATCGGCGGAGTGGGGGCATGGCGATGCGGTCGGCCCGGCGAGGCACCCGCTCACCGGACAAGGCGACCAAAAGGGGCGCCAGGTGCCCACCCCGTGCCGACACGGGGTGGGCACGACGGTCAACTACCGCTCAACGCGGCGTCGGACGAGAAGACCAGGCCGACGCTGATCGTGCCGTTCTTCAGCGCGGTCAGCGTCTGCGGGCCGCCGGGGTCGAGCGACGCGAAACTCCCGAACTTGATGCCGTACGTCTTCTCGAGGCCCGGCTGGCAGAACGGCCGCTGCGGGCACTCGGCAGGACCGCCCAGCTTCGTCGCCGTGCCCGAGCACTTCGCCGCCAGGTCGGAGAGCGTCTTGAGCCCGTGCTGGTCGGCGAACGGCTTGGTGACGGCGAACGCGTTCTGGTCCTGCGCCGCCGACGGCGTACCGAATGTCAGGCCCTTCTTGTTCCCGAGGTCCTTGAGCGCGCTCACGGTCTTGTCGAGGTCGCTCGACGCCAGCGCGGTGGCGTTCGGACCGTTGATCTTCTTATTGAGGAACTCGGTGAGCGTGCCGACGTACTCCGGGACGACCTGGATCTCCCCGCGCTCCAGCGCGGGCTCGTACAGCTCCCGGTTCCCGATCGTCTGCACGGTTGCCTTGTAACCGGCCGCCGTCAGAGCGATCCGGTACAGCTCGCCGAGAGTCTGATTCTCCGGGAAGTTGGCCGCCCCGATCTTGATGGTTCCGCCGGAACCCTTGGTGATGCCGGACGTCAGCTGCGACGACGCCGCGAACTCTTCGGCCGCGACCTTGGACGTCTTGCGGTCGACGGCGACGGCCTTGTTCAGGGCGATGAGCTTCGGCGTGTCCAGCGCGGCCGACACCTTGTCCAGGGCGGCGACCAGGTCTGGTTTGGTGGCCTTCGCGTTCACCGCCGGAATGATGTTGTCGACGGTCTGTAGCTTCTTGTCATCCTCGAGCGCGATCAGCTGGGTGCCCGCCACCGGTGCGCATCCCGCCCCCGAGGCGGCCGCGCCGGGGGCCTGGGTGCCCGATGAGCCACTCTTGCCACATGCCGCGGCGAGACCGGCGATGGCCACCATCCCGACGATGCCCAGAGCTAACCGTGGACTTGGGCGCATAACTGCCCGCCTTCCGTGTCCCGGCGCGGCCCCCATGGCCGGCCGCGTGTCCGACGGGCGGATCTTGAAGATCCTCGCCCGCGTCCTCCTAGCCAACCGTGCCCGCCGCCCGCCGGCAACCGAAGCCCGATGTTGTCACCGGATCGTCACCGATGTCCGGTGCGGTTCACGTTCACGTTGGCCCAGCTCAGGTGCCGATCGCGGCGGGTGCGGCCCGTTCGGCCCGTCCGGCTCCGCGGCGCGCGCGGCGGAGGGGACGCGGCGTGACCGCCCGCTGCATGACGGCGAAGATCCCCTCGACGAGGAGGGCCAGCAGCGCCACGAGGAACCCCCCGGCGATGATCTGGCCCGGGTTCTGGAGCCCGAACCCGGCGCCGATGATCTGCCCTAGGCCACCGCCGTTGACGAACGCCGCCAGCGTCGCGGTCGCGACGACCTGCACCACGGCGGTCCGGAATCCGGCCGCGAGGTACGGCACGGCCAGCGGCAGCTCCACCCGCCGCAGCAACTGCCCACCGGACAGTCCCATGCCCCGGGCGGCCTCGCTCACCTCCGGGTCAACCTCGCGCACACCGGTGTACGCGTTGGCCAGCAGCGGCGGAACCGCGAACACCGCCAGCGCGATGATCACCGGGGGCTTGCCGAAGCCGATCGGGGTCAACGGCAGGATCGTCAGCAGTGCGAGCACCGGGATCGCTAGCGTCAGGTTGGAGAGCACGACCACCGCGCCGCCACCGCGGCCCACGTGGCCCAGCCACACGCCGATCGGCCACGCCACCAGGCAGCCCAGCGCCACGGCGGCCCCCGAGATCCACAAGTGCTCGCCGAGCCGATCCCAGACGCCAGCCGGGCCCGCCCAGTTCAGCGGGTCGTTCAACCAGGTGATCGCCTGCTGGATCGGGGTATCCGTGGCGCTCATCGGGCCGCCCGCCGCCGCGTCCACGGGGTCAGCAGGCGACCGACCCCGAGCAGCGTGAGATCCAGCACGAGCGCCAGCGCGACGCAGAGCAGCGTTCCGGTCATGATTTCGGCCTTGTAGTAGTTGCTCTGGAAGCCCAGCAGGATCAGCTGGCCGAGTCCGCCGTGGCCCACGACGACCCCGACGGTGACCAGAGCGACCGTCGACACGGTGGCCAACCGGAGGCCGGTGAGGATGCCAGGCACCGCGAGGGGCAGGTCGATGCGGCCCAGCCGCGCGAACCGCCCATAACCCATGCCCTGCGCCGCGTCGCGTACGTCTGCCGGCACCTGCGTGAGGCCGGCGAGCGAGTTACGGATAACCACCAATAGGGCGTAGAGGACTAGCGGCACCACGACCGTTCGCTCCCCGATCCCCAGGTACGGCGCGATGAACGCGAACAGGGCGAGCGACGGGATCGTATAGAGCACGCCGGAGAATGCGAGAATCGGCCCGGTGAGCGGTCGGAACCAGTACGCCAGGACGGCGAGCGGGATGGCGACCGCCGCCGCGATCGCGACCGATTCCGCGGTCAGCACGACGTGCTCGCGCAGGGCGGCCAGGATCGTGTCGCCGTTGTCCCGCACGTATTGCCATGAGAACCACGGATTCCCGGGATCCTGATAGGCGAGGAAGGACATACGTGGACACTACCGCCGCGCCGATCGCGCTCGATTCCATCCGGAAGGTGTACCCCGATGGCACGGTCGCGGTGGAGGACCTGAGCCTGGAAATCGGCGCTGGCGAGCTGGTCGTCCTCATCGGACCGTCCGGCTGTGGCAAGTCAACCGTGCTGCGCATGATCAACCGGCTGATCGAGCCGACCGGAGGCCGGATACTCCTCGATGGCGACGACGTCACCCGGGCCGACGCGGTCCGGCTCCGGCGGCGGATGGGTTACGTCATCCAGAACATCGGTCTGTTTCCACATCAGACGATCCGGACCAACGTCGGCACGGTGCCACGGCTGCTCGGCTGGTCGCGCGCCCGGGTCCGGGCGCGCGCCGATGAGCTGCTCGACCTCGTCGGCCTGGATCCAGCGGTGTTCGGCGACCGGTATCCGCACGAGCTGTCCGGTGGTCAGCGCCAGCGGGTGGGAGTGGCCCGTGCGCTCGGGGCCGACCCGGTCGTCCTCCTCATGGATGAACCGTTCTCGGCCGTGGACCCGATCGTCCGGTCCCGGCTGCAGGAGGAGTTCCTGCGGTTGCAGGCCGAGGTCCGCAAGACGATCGTGCTGGTCACGCACGACCTTGACGAGGCGATCCGGCTCGGCGACCGGATCGCGGTGCTCTCCATGGGTGCGCATCTGCAGCAGTACGCGCGACCGGCCGAGCTGCTCGGCGCGCCGGCGACCGAGTTCGTCAATGAGTTCGTGGGCGCCGATCGCGGCATTCGACGGCTCGCGGTTACCCCGATAACGCCTCAGATGCTGCAGCCGCCGACCGATGTGGACGGAAGAGTCGACCAGCCCGACAGGCTGCCGGAGGTGACGCTCGGCTCGTCACGCTACGACGCGTTGGCGGCGATGCTCACCGCGGATACCGACTTCGCACGAGTGCGCGACAGTGACCGTGTGGTGGGGGTGGTGAGCCGCCACCGGGTGCTCAGTGTCGACTGAGCACGCCGTGAACACAGAAGTGCGCGGCCGAGCCCGGGAGACGGCTCGACCGCACACGCGATCGGTGGTGCCGTGGCGCGTTAGCGGGTGCGCCGGCCACCGAGTGTGGCCAGGCCGATCACCCAGCCGACGAACAGTCCGTACGTGGCACCCTCGCCCGCGGAGCGGAACGCCCCGAGCAGCGATGGGTTCGTCCTGATGAGCGTGGTGAGCAGGGCCGCGAACGCGCCGGCGAAGATGAACGCCCCCCATCCGGCGAAGAACTGGCTCAACGTGCCGCGGGCGCGAGCGAGCTGCTCCCCGGGGAGCATGTAGAGGAACAGCGCGGACAGCACCACCACGAGGATGGCGCGAAGGTCGGTGGCGATGACATTCTGAATGGAGTCGCTGCTGTCGAACGACCACGCCGGCCAGCCGAGCAGCCGTAGGAACCATCCCCCGGCGGTGTCCGGGTCGGTGTTCTTCGCGGCCCAATCCCGGTACCAGGGGCTACCGAAGATGGCGACCAGTAGGAAGGCCGCAAAGGTGCCGGCACCGACGGCGGTCTTGTAGCGCGAGAAGAGAGCCATGCGCGCCGCTATTCCCCGTGGAGCACGGCGCAAAACTATCTGACGGCGGTCAATGCTTCATCAGGTAGTCGATGAACGCGGCCCGCAGCAACGGCTCCGCCTCGCCGTACCCGTGCCCGGTGAACTCCCGCCAGAGCGCCACGGCGTCGTCCACGGACGCCCCGACCCCGCCGAGATCGCTCTCGAGGTCTTCGGCGTCGTCGGCGTGCGGCAGGTGCCGCAACACCGACCAGTAGAAGCCAACGTCGCGACGCTCACGGGCCAGCTCGAACGCCCGCTCGCGGAGCTCCTCTGTGGACAGCCCGTCGAGTTCGTTGAAGCGTGAGCCGGCGGCCGTACCAGAAGACTCGTTCGTGCCCGTCATGCGGCCGATCTTAGTCGCCTGCTGGCTGAGCAAGCGCCGCGGCGGCGTCAGCCCGCCCCGAGCGACCGGCAGGCGTTGGACGGTTACCGCGACGCGAGCCGCTCGAGCGGAGCGAGGGCCAGCCAGCTCAGCGGGAGGGCCACCGGCCCCGATCCCACGGGTCGGTGCGACCGGTCGGCTGCGCCGGCAGGGCCGACGACCAGGACTCCCGGGTGGACCAGCCGGTGCTTGACGTGTCGGACTCCCAATCCTCGTCATCGTCGGAGTCCGCACCGGCTCGGCCGAACGTCTCCACCAGCCGCGTCACGACCAGGCCGGCGGCGACGACCGCACCGGCAACCGCGTACCTCGAGATCCGCCAGTCGCTCGCGTCGGCGTACCCGATGAAGAGCGCCAGTAGCACGACGGCGAACGCCGTGCCGAACACGCCGCCGCGCCGCCCGAAGGCGCTCGTGCCGCCGAGCAGCGCGGCCCCGATGGCGAGGCCGGTCAGGTCGAAACCAACCGCCGGTGTGACCGGCTGGCCACCGGTCCCCGACGCGAGTAGCACGCCGGCCACGACCGCGAACAGCATCGACAACACGAGTGAACCGGCGGTCAGCGCGGCCGCCAACGCGCCGCGGCGGCGAGCCGGGTCGCCGACCGGCCGGAACCGGCCGATCGCGACTCGGACCGACCTGATCGTGCCGAACAGCCCGCCGAGCAGTGCGAGCGCCAGGAACGCGCCGAAGAGGTAAAACGACTGGCTCGTCGGGTCGTACTGGCCCTGAACCTCGACCGGCACCGCGCGCTGCTGGATGTACACGACCGCACCCAACGCGAGGGCGAGGCTGGCGGCCCAGCCGGGCACGTGGAAGCCGACCACGAGAACGGCGAGCGCGACGCCGACGGCGGCCGCGACGGCCAGCGCCGGCGTGGTGGCCGCGACGACGCCCCGGTCGCCGTTTTCGGCGAAGTTCAGGGCCGAGGCGACGGCAACGGGTCCGAGTGCGAGGTTGGGCGCGCCGGCGCGCAGGCTCAGGCCGGCGCCGAGGGCGAGCATGCCCAGCGCGGTCGCGAACACGAGCAGCCGATCCAGCTTGTCGCCACCAAGTGCGGCCGCGTCCACGCGGTGATACAGGAAGCCGACAACGCCAACGGCCAGCAGCAGCGTGATTTCCCAGATGACATGGACACCCAGCCGATCGCGGCCGTTCGCGTAGCGGTCGTCGAACACGTCGTCGAAGGCGCCGCGCGGTGCCTCCGCATCCGGGTCCCGCCCGCCGAACCCGTTGCTGGACGGGCGAAACTCCGGTTCCTCACGGAACCCGGGCTCGCCGTGGAATCGGGAGTCGTCGGCTCCGAGCCCGACCGGGTCGGTGCTCGCGGTGTCGGTTCGCCGAAAGGCCGACTCGTCGTACGCCATGTCGTGCGCCTCCTGTGGTCGTTCGGTGGCACCGTACCGTCGTCTGGCACCGGGGCAACACCCCCTGTGTCCGACCTTGTCCGCCTAACTGTGCAGGGTATCTAGGCTGGGTGGGCGGCCCGACCGGTGAGCTATTCGCCCCTTACGCCTGGTTCGTCTTCCTCGTCTGGAGGCTTGGGTACCCGGCAGGCCCGCTCGAGCCACAGCGCGGCGGCGACTAGCGCCAGCGACGCCACGAATCCCGCGGCGCCCGGCGGGGTGTCGTGGGCGGCATGGTCGTTGCGTTGTCTCTCGATGAGCAGCCACGCGAGCAGGCCACCGTAGAAGCCGGCGAAGATCGCGCCGGCCAGCGAAGAGGCCTTCGCGAGCACGACGAACCGGGCGACGGCCAGCGGATCTACCGGCTCCCGGCCGGGCCGCCGATCGATGCGCGCCTTGGTATTGAAGGCGATGGAAGCCTCGAGCACCGCGAGCGCCGCCAGAGTCAGCGGCGGCAGCCAGGGCAGGTCGGGCATCTTGCCGTAGAACCTGCTGATCATCAGCCAGGCGACCGCGGCAGCGACCAGAGCGGCGATGACCAGCGTGGCGACGCTCGTCGGGCCCATCCGCGGCCGCTGCGGCGCCGATCCTCGTGGCGGGGACTCGGGTTCCATCAGCCCGACTCTAACGTGAGGTCCTCGCGGGCCTGGAGCTTGGCCACATCACCCATAACGGGGTCCCGGCGCAGCACATCGGTGATCCACCCGTGACCGGGCAGTTGCGCGTACGGCTGGATGTCGACCCACGGGCGCAGGACGAACGCGCGCAGGTGCGCCCGCGGATGCGGGAGGGTGAGCTCGGGGTCGTCCGAGATGACCGGCTCGTCGTCGTCGGTCCACACCGCAATGACATCAACGTCCAGCGTGCGCGGACCAAAGTGTCGGTCCGGGTCGCGGAGGCGACCGGCGGCCCGCTCCAGCGCCCGCGCCCTGGCCAGCCAGTCATGGGGATCCTGGCCGGCGTCGTGGGCCAGCACGACCGCGTTGAGGTACGCCGGTTGTTCGGTGTCGCCCCACGGCGGCGTTTCGTAGACCCCGGACACCACGAGGATGACGTCGCGCAGCCCGTCGACCGCGGCGCGCAGGCGTCCCAGGCGGTCGCCGAGATTGCTGCCGAGCGACAGGACGGCGCGGCTCACCGGCGTACCGTCCGCGGGTTCTCCCGGCGCAGGGTGACCGCGACGTCGGTGAACTCGTGCGCGATCGGTGCCTGTGGCTTATGGACGGTCACGGTGGCCGCCCGGACGCGGGGGTCGCCGAGGCAGACGTCCATGACGTGCTGCGCCAGCGTCTCGATAAGGCTCACGGGCTCGCCCCCAACGATGTCGACGATACGGTCCGACAGCTCTCCATAGTGGATGGTGTCAGCGACGTCGTCCGACTCCGCCGCGGCCGACAGGTCGAGTTCGAGCACGACGTCGACGACGAATTCCTGACCCGTCGCCCGCTCGAAGTCGTACACGCCGTGCCGCCCCCGGGCGCGCAGGCCCGTCAGCGCGATGCGGTCGGTCATCGGTCGAGGCCCCAGGCCGGGAGCAGGCGCGGCGAGCCGGTCGCCCGCCACACCGCGAGTGCGTCGACGGTGGCGCGCACATCGTGGACGCGTACGCCCCAGGCACCGGCGGCAACCGCGAGCACCGACGTGGCGACCGTCGCCGCCTCCCTGCGATCGGTCGGGCGAGGGGTCCCGTCGGGGCCGGCCAGCAGGCTACCGAGGTACGACTTGCGGCTCGCTCCAAACAGGACCGGGTAGCCGAGGGCGACAAGCTCGCCCAGGCGCGCCGAGAGCTGCCAGTTGTGTTCGGGCCGCTTGGCGAACCCGATCCCTGGATCGATAATGATCTTGTCGGCCGACACGCCGACCGCCGTCGCCTCGACCACCCGTGCCAGCAGCTCCGACCGGACGTCGACGACGACGTCGCCGTACGCGGCCAGCTCCTGCATCCGGCGGGAGTGGCCGCGCCAGTGCATGATCACGTACGGACAGCCGGCGGTCGCGACCACCTTGACCATTTGCGGGTCGCCGAGGCCGCCGGACACGTCGTTGATGAGGGACACGCCCGCATCGAGCGCCGCCGCGGCCACGCTCGCGCGCGTGGTGTCAATGCTCATCGGTACGCCGGCGGCGGCGAGCTCGCGGATGACGGGGAGCACCCTGCCCCGCTCGGTCTCCGGGTCCACGCGATCGGCACCGGGGCGGGTCGACTCGCCGCCGACATCGACCACGTCGGCGCCGTCGGCCCGCATGTGGACCGCGTGCGCCACCGCCGCGTCCAGGTCGGCGTACCGGCCGCCGTCGGAGAACGAGTCGGGCGTGACGTTGAGGACGCCCATCACGACCGGACGGTCCGATCGCAGCAGATCACTCACGGATAGACGGTACCGAGTCGACGGCCGGCAGCGGGCGCGGACAGGTTAGAACATGTGTACGATTAGCCGGGTGGTCACACCGCCCTCAGCGGTCACGCAATACGCACCTTGTTGGAAAGGGGGGCCACCCGTACGCTCTGCAATTACCCATGATTCAAGCGCGGAAAGGTGAGGGTACGGGTCACAGTGGGATAAACCGCCCAGCAATCTTCACCGTTCGCGGTGATGACGAAACGGAGAGTCAGCGGCCAGGTCTTGACTTGATGTTTATAACCGGGCTAGGCATCTGCTGTGCCGCGGCGCCGCCGGCCGCGCACCGGGGAGGTTTTTCCAATGATCGCCATAGAGTTCGCCCAGGCCGTGTGGACCGGTTGGTCGCACGCCGTGGACGCGCTCGCATTCGTTCCGGCCGCCGAGCCCGCGCCTAAGGGCATCGACACCGAGGGTGTCGTCAAGTTCGTTGCCAGCAACGTCGCGCCCATCCTGCTCGCCGTGCTCGGCGTCATCTTCATCGGCCGGGCCAGCAAGGGAGAGATCTCCAAGGTGCTGACCAGCTCGGCTATAGCGATCGTGGGGCTGGCGTTCATCGCCGGGGCCGCGACGCTGTTCTTCGTCGGTGACTTCCTCGTCGGGCTGATCTTCCAGTAGCCGCGGGCAGACGACATGCGGCTGCGCACAGATGACGACATCTACCGGGCCCGCCTGGTCTACCTCGGGCCGCCCGGCTACACCCTGCCGATCCACCTGCCGTACGCCGAGTACGGCCTCTTCGTGCTGCTCGTGCCCCTGTACATGGCCATCCACTACCTGTTGACCTTCCACGTCGAGTTCCCGGCGTGGGAGATCGCCCTCGCAATGGTGACCACGTCGTACATCTTCCGGCACGTCGATCCGGACCGGCCCGCTCGCGTGGTCATCCGCACCGCCCTCACGGACTGGCGGCGTACCCGCGAACCCGCCGTGGAACAGCGCGATGCGCGGCTCGTCGCGAGCCGTATCCGCGTCCGGGAGGAGCTGGTATGACACCCACCCCTCCGCCGGGCAACCCCCGCTCGGCCGACGCCCCGACCGGCACCGGCGATCACCCAACGCGATCAGACAGCTACCCGACGAGGGACGCGCCCGCGGTCGACGACGGAGCGGTCAATGAGGACCGGCCGGTCACGAGCCCCGGGCACGGGGCCGTCGCCGTGTTTCAAGCGCCGCACGCCGTTCGTGGCCGGTCGGGCGCCACCGCCGGACGTGACCCGGTCGCCAGCCGGCCGAACGGAGCCTCCCGCCGCACCGCGCCACCGGCGCCGACGGACATCGACTCGCCGTTCCTCGACCTCTTCGCGGACCCCGCTCCGCCCACGCCGCTGGCTCCCCCGGCCACCCGCTCGACCCCGCCCACCACGCCCGAGTCGCCCGCGCTCGAGGCCGGCAATGCGCTCGAGTCGGTGCCGCCGAACGGCTCGCACGCCGCCGCCGGGCACCGGAACGGTCCGCCGACGCTGCCGCCCGACGCGGCCGACGAGCCCCGAACCTCCCCGTCGCGGGCCCTGCCGGCGTGGGAGGCCGCGCCGGACCGGGCTGTCGAGCCGAGCCGGGCCGTGGAGCCGAGCCGGGCCGTGGAGCCGGACCGGGCCGTGGAGCCGAGCCGGGTCGCGGAGCCGGCGAACCTGCCGGCGCAGGTGCCGCCACGGCAGCCGGCTGCGCGGCCGCGCTCGCGAGCCACCCGGCCGCGCTTCACCGACCGGGATCCCGCGGACGAGCTGACGATCAGCGAGATCGCCGGACATCTGACGTTCACCCCGAACACCGTGACCGCGTGGTACTGGTTGCCGGAGGTGCGCTGGGCGTTCCGCCCGGACGCGGAGCGTGAGGCATTGCTGTCGGCCATCTCGGAGCAGTTCGCGGGGCTCGCCGGCTTCCGGTTGCACCTTCGGCGCACGACCCGCCCGTTCCCCGCGGACGAATGGGCGCGCGTGGTGGACCGCAACACGCCAAACGCGTTGCCTACGGTCGACGGCGCGCCTTCCTGGTCCGACCACCTGGTGTCCGCGCAACGCCACCTGCTGTCGGTCAACCACGCCGAAGGGCAGACGTATCTGGGTGTCACGTTCGCGCGGCGGTCATTGGGAAACTCGCTGAGGGAGCGGCTGCTTCGCACTTTCGGGCGTGGGGTGGCGGAGGGCGAGCGTCGGCGGCTCGGCCGCACCGTCGAGCAGTTCGACGAGGTGCTCGGGGCCTTCGGGATGCGCGGCCGGCAGGTCACGTCCGCGGAAATGGAGTGGCTGCTGTACCGCTCGGTGGCGCTGTGCATGTCGCCGCCGTCGCGGCTGTCGCCGGTCTCCCACGGCCAATGGGAGCGGGGGGACCTGCTCGCGCTGACCGAGCACATCGAGCGTTACCGCACGCCGTATGGCTCGACGGTGAAGCTCGTCAACCGGATGACCGGTGAGGAGCGCCACGTCGCGGTGCTCTCGATCGGCCGGATGGAGCCGCTGGAGATTCCCGAACGGCATGAGCCGTGGCTGCACTTCCATGAGCGGCTGCCATGGCCGATGGAGATCTCGTCGCGGGTCGACGTCCTCGGCCCGGGCGACTCCTTCCGCAATCTCGAGCACCGGCTTCGGATGATCCGTTCGCAGCAGCTCGACTACGCCGAGCACGGCATCGACGCACCCCCGGAACTCGAGCGGCTGGCCAACCGTGCCCTGGTGATCGGCGATGAGATGACCACCGGGTTGCCCGTGGACTCGGCGCGGGCGCACGGCTGGCATCGCATCGCGGTCGGTGCGGGCACCCGCGAGGAGTGCCTCGAGCGGGCCCGGCGGCTCATCCAGCTGTACTCGCGTGAGCTGCGCATCTCGCTGCAGCATCCGAAGAACCAGGGCCGGCTCGCCCGCGAGTTCATCCCCGGGGAGCCGATCGCCAACACCGGCTACCTGCGACGGATGCCGGTCAAGCTGCTCGCCGCGGCCCTGCCGCAGGCGGCATCCACGGTCGGCGACCGCCGCGGGGACCTGATCGGCCGGACGGCCGGCACCTGCCGGCGACCGGTCTTTCTGGACATGCACTTCCCGATGGAGGTGCGCGAGCGTTCCGGTCTCGCGGTGTTCGTGGCAGAGCCCGGCGGTGGAAAGTCCACACTCCTCGGAGCGCTTGGCTACCTGGCCGCCCGGCGCGGCGTCCAGGTGACCCTGCTCGACCCGTCCGGCCCGCTCGCGCGGCTGTGTTCGATGCCGGAGCTGCGGCCGTTCTCACGGGTCCTGAACCTGACCGGCTCGGAGCAGGGCACGCTCGCGCCGTATTCGCTGATACCCACCCCGGCGCGGTCGGAGTTCGCCGACGGCACGGCCGGCGACCGGGAGTTCGAGATCGCGGTCTCCAACGCGCGCGCGGAACGACGCATGCTCGTGCAGGACATCTGCTCGATGCTCGTCCCGCCGCAGGTCGCGCGCGAGGCGTCGACCGCCATGCTGCTGCGGCATGCCGTCCGGCAGGTGCCTGCGGAGGAGACCTCCACCCTGGACGACATCGTGGCGTGCCTGTCGCGCATGGCCGACGATGAGGGACGCGAGCTGGCCAATCTGCTGCTCGACACCGCCGAGATGCCGCTCGCGCTGCTGTTCTTCGGCCACCCGCCGGCCGGCCTGTTGGGCGCGGACGCCGCGCTGACGGTTATCACGATGGCCGGCCTGCGGCTGCCCGACCTGAAGATCGAGCGCGAGTACTGGTCGGCCGAGGAGGCGTTGGCGCTGCCGATGCTGCACACCGCGCATCGGCTGGCGGTCCGGCGCTGCTACGGCGGCTCGATGTCGACCCGGAAGCTCGTCGGCCTCGATGAGGCGCACTTCATGGAGGGCTGGCGGTCGGGCCGGTCATTCCTGGTTCGGCTCGCGCGGGACAGTCGAAAGTGGAACCTCGCGGCGCTCGTCGCGTCCCAGAATCCTCGCGACATCCTCGGGCTGGACGTGCAGAACCTCGTCTCGACCGTGTTCGTCGGCCGGATCGCCGAGGACGCGGAGATCGCCTCGGAGGCACTGCGCCTGCTTCGCGTGCCCGTGAACGACGGGTACGAGGCGACGCTCGCCTCGCTCTCCGCCATCGACTCGTCGTCCTCCGCCCGGCTGGGCTTTCGCGAATTTGTCATGCGTGACGTCGATGGTCGGGTGCAGAAGATCCGCGTGGACGTCTCCTACGTCGACGGGCTGCTCGACGTGCTCGACACCACGCCGGCCTCGGCGTCCGCGCCCAGCGGAGCATCGTCGATGCTCACCCCCGGGTCGTCCGCCCTGCCGGCCCTTCCGTCGCCACCCGAACCGGCGGTGTGAGGTGGCGAGGCAGAGAACGCGGCGTTCCGCGCTCGCGATGGCCATGCTGGTGACCGCCATGGCCGCCCTGTGGTGGCTCGCCTCGCCCGCCTCCGCGTCGGTCCCGTCGAGGGCGCCC
Organism: Micromonosporaceae bacterium; assembly: GCA_036506495.1. GTDB lineage: Bacteria > Actinomycetota > Actinomycetes > Mycobacteriales > Micromonosporaceae > DASXRC01. The sequence goes on from DASXRQ010000086.1 coordinate 42,934, forward strand.
GGTGCTCTGTGCTCCACGGAGGAATGGCAGGCCGACTTTACGAAGTGCGTCGACAGGCTTCAGGACGTCGGGGCGGCCCGCGCGCAGTGCCTCACGGCGCCGACGCCGGGCACACCCGACTCCGGCCTCGCCGGGTGGTTCGCCTCCCGCCCGACGGTCGACCGCGGGAACGGCGTCGCGGGCTACTACAGCCTGTACGGATATGCGGGCTACAGCTACACCACATACGACATCGGGTGCGTCAAGACGGTGATGCACCCGGACTACAAGTTCGAGAACACCGTCGCCAACGGCGAGTTCATGATCGCGACCGCCGTCATCGGTGCGTCGAACGCCCTTCGTGAGCGGGCGTGGAACCCGGAGTCCATGTGGGGCTGGGCCGATCCTCTGGTCCAGACCGCGACCCGGGCCGTGTACGAAAAGGTCTTCAGCGTCTTCGGCGTCATCACCCTGTGCGTCGTCGGGCTGTACCTGATCTGGCGATCGCAACAGTCCGACATGAGCAACGCCATGACGACCGCCGGCTGGGCCATCCTGGTGATGGTCGTCGTCACGGCGCTGGCGGCCTGGCCCGTGCGGTCGGCCAACGTCGCGGACTCCGCGCTCGTCGGCACGCTGGGCGTGGTCCACGACGCGGTGGGGCCGCCGGCGAAGCAGCCGGCGCCCGGTCGGTGCATCGATCCGCAGCGCTGCCAGGACCTCCGGCCGCCCGCGCTGCGCGCGTCGGACACCGCGACGGAGGCGATGCTGTACCGGAACTGGCTGCGCGGCGTGCTCGGCTCCGCCGACAGCGAGACCGCGAAGAGGTACGGCCGAGCGCTCTACGACGCGCGCTCGCTCACCTGGGGCGAGGCCGCATCGATCCGCGAGAATCCGGACACGCGCGACAGCGTGATCGCGGCGAAGAACCGCCAGTGGATGAAGGTCGCCGAACAGATCAAGACCGAGGATCCGGAGGCGTACGAGTATCTGCAGGGCACGAGGGGCATGGAGCGCATCGGTGCCGGCTTCATCGCGATCCTCGCCGCCCTGTTCTTCGCACTCTTCGACATCATGGCCTCGGTGCTCGTGCTGCTCGGATTCCTCCTGTTCCGGTGGGCCGTGATCGCGGCACCCATCCTCGGCACGGTCGGGCTCATGCGACCGGCGAGCGCGGGCATCCGGCGACTCGGCAATGCGGTGGTGGCCGCCCTGTTCAACATCGCCATCTTCGGGACCGGGGCAGCGATCTACCTGTTCGCCGTGGATCTGATCATGGGAACCCCGACCCTTCCGGGCTGGCTGCAGGTGGTGCTCGTGTGGTTGTGCGGTGTCGTCGGCTGGCTGCTGCTGCGGCCGTACCGCCGCATCACACAGCTTGGCGGCAAGGACACCAGCGCGGCGGTCACGTCGACCGGATCGTGGCATCGACGGTTCTTCCGCGATCTGCGCGAGGCGGCCCGACTCAACGTCGTCGAGCCAGGCGGCACCACGGAGCCGCAGGTCGGCAGGCGTCGGCCGGTCGCCCTTGAACGGACGGCGGTGCGCCCCGAGGCACGCCTGGAAGACCCGGCACACACCGCGCCCGGCCGCACCGCCGAGCGGGAGCTACCGCCCGCCGAGCGCCCGGACGCCAAACCCGTCCGGGAGCGGCACCCGGCAGGGTGGACCGAGCCGGACGTGGCGGAGGCACCGGCGTCGTACACGATCTATCGCCCGGACGCGGGTGAAATCGCCGCGCCCACGAAGACGACCCGGGTACGCGCCGAGGCGAGGTGAGCGGCGTGCGGCGGGCGTTCGAGTTCTTCGCGAACCGGATCCTCCGGTCTCGGTACGGGCTAGCACTGCTGCTCACCGGGCTCGTGGTCCTGGTCGTGTCCGGCGCCCGACTGCTCGGTGGCGGCGAACCGGCCGACGGCGGCCTCGGTCCGGTCCAGGAAGATCTACGATCGGCGAGCGCCACCATCGGGGTGGACGACAACGTGACGTCACCGGCGCCGCCCGCGGCGCCGGTGACGAGCCCCGGCACGGCGGCGCCACTGGCGGTGGCCAAGGCCTTCGCCGAGGCGTGGGTGCACCACAACGTGACCGCCAACGCCTGGTACGCCGCGCTGCTCCCGCATGCGACCCAGGAGCTCGCCGCGAAGCTCGACGGCGTGGATCCCGCTCGGGTGCCTGCCGACCGAGTCACCGGCGAGCCGACACTGGTTCCGCGCGGGTCCGCATTCGTGGAGGTCACGATCCCGGTCGACTCCGGCCTGCTGCGGCTGCGCCTCATCGCACCCGAGGGCCGCTGGCTCGTCGACGGCGTCGACTGGGAGCGCGGATGAGTGCGGCCATCCCCGACCCCGACCCCGACCGTCGGCCCGGCCGGCGCCACCGCGTGGGCCTGCTCATCGCGCTGACCGCGACGCTCGGGCTGCTGTGCTGTGGCGGGGCCACGGCGGCGCTCCTGCTCGGCGGGTTCGACCGCTCGTCCGACACGGGACTCGCCAGCGCGTTCGGCTGTGGCCAGCACGTCAAGGTCGACCCGAACGGGCGCCTTCCCCGGGCCGGCGACCTCGGGGAAGAACAAATGCGCAACGCCGCGATCATCATCAACGTAGGCTCGGGTATGCGGATCTCGCCGCGAGGGTGGGTGATCGCGATCGCCGCCGCATTACAGGAGTCGGTGCTGAGCAACCTGCCGAACCTCGGAGCCCGTAACGACCACGACTCCGTCGGGCTCTTCCAGCAGCGGCCCAGCCAGGGCTGGGGCACGCCGGCACAGCTTCAGGACCCGCGGTACGCCGCAACCAGGTTCTACGAGAAGCTGCTCACGATCCGCGGCTGGGAGACGATGACGCTCACCGACGCGGCGCAGGCAGTCCAGCGATCCGCGTTCCCCGATGCGTACGCGAAGCACGAGCCGATGGCGACGTCCATCGTGAACGTGCTGGCCGACGGGGCGGCGCGCGCGGCAGTCGGCGTCAGCGTGTTGCGCTGCACGACGGGCGGGGAGATCGCCGCGTCCGGTTGGACTGTCCCGGTCCGCGCCCGGATCTTGTCCGGCTTCCGCACGCCCGACCGGCCCACGCACGACGGGGTCGACATGGGTGCGCCGGCGGGCACGGAGATCGTGGCGGCCGCCGCCGGACGGGTGCTCGTGGTGCGCTGCAACGCGAGCCAATACGGACACCCGTACAGCTGCGATCGCGACGGGGACCCGGCGACGGTGCGAGGCTGCGGCTGGTATGTCGAGATCCTGCACGCGGGCAACTTCATCACCCGGTATTGCCATATGGGCTCCCGCCCGCCGGTCGTGGTCGGCCAACCCGTCCGCGCCGGCGAGGTCATCGGGCACGTAGGTTCGAGCGGCCACTCGTCGGGTCCGCATCTGCACTTCGAGGTCCACATCGACGCCGACAGCTCCAGCCGGGGCGCGATCGACCCGCTGCCCTTCATGCGTGAGCGCGGCGCGCCGCTCGGTGGCGCGGTGGCGTGAAGGTCAGACTCCGACGGTGAGCCGCGAACCACATTCGGATCCGCTCGGCGGCGAGCACGGGTGGTCGCCGCCACCGCCGGCGTCGATCGTGCCGGTTCCGGCCGCGAACGCGTCCGAGCTGCGCGGGCGTCGGGTGATCGTCGGGCTGCCGGGGCTGGGATGGCGCCCGGACATGCGCGGTGACGATCGAGTCGTCCAGGGCAGCCGCACGTTCGTGCCGGTGCTTGCCGAGCACGAGTGGTACCGCGCGGAGGCCGAGCAGATCGAGGTGTTCGCGCCGCTGGTGCCCATCGAACGCGTGTGGGTCGAGACGGTCGCGGTCGAGGGCTCATCACGGCCGGCCACGCCCAGGTCACCCGATGTGGCCTCCCGCCTGGTGTCGCTGGACGGTCCGCCCCGACGGGATCCGATCGCGGCGGTCGACGTCGATGGTGTGACGGGGCGTCGCATGGTGCAGACCTCGGAGGGCGTCGAGCGGCGGGACCTGCGCGCCGTCACGGAGCTCTACGCCAACCCACAGGGCGATGTCTGCCTGCGCGTGACCACCGAGCTGGAGTGGTACCGCTGGGCCTGGAGCGGGAAGTCGCCGAGGACCCTCGAGCTGCCCGTCCACGTCCTCTGGGTCGAGTGAGTCACGACAGCTGTTCGGCCCGGCAGACCCGCCAGCCATCCTCGTGTCGAAGCCCGAACCGCCACCGGTCGACGACACTCTGCAGGACGCCATCGATGGTCGCGGACCGCCGAATATCGGCGCTCACGAGTGCGGAGTTCCGGGTGGTCTCCTCGACCCTGACGTTCTCCACGCTGACCGAGATGGCGGATCCCAGGGTCCGCTCCCGACTCTCAACGTCGTCGCGCAGCGAACGGATCGGATCGTCGGCACCGTCGCACTGAAAGACCCGGGCGCGGGACTGATCCCGGTCGGCCAACGCGGCGTACACGTAGCCCGTCACCGTCACCTCCGGGGAATGACGGTCCGGTGTGGTCGCCCGGTCATAGAGGACATAACCGACGCCGAGGCCGCCGACACAGAGCAGCGCGATGACGCCGGCGCCGACGGTCAGGATCAACCGCCAGTTGCGCCGGCCGGCAACGGCCCGCTCGGGAGGCGGATTCGGCTGCCCGGTCACGCGGCCATCGTACGAAGCTCGCCAACGAACGTGACAGACGACGCCGGTCGCCCGCGCGGGTGCTCCGCCGTCGTGTCGGACTGGGATACGGTCAGGAGCCATAGTCGGCGAGGAGGTGAGCGGCGTGGCCAACACCAAATCTCGCCTCAACGAGGCCGCGGCGCTGCATCGCCGAGCCACCGCCACGGTTGCGGCGGCCGGCGCCGCCATCGACGCCTTCCGGCCGATTCCGCCCGACGTGTCCGAGCAGCTCGCTCTCGCGAATCGGTTGCGCGCCGCGGCCGCGACGCTCGCGCCCGGCTGGCTCGGGGCGCCGCTTTCGGCCCGGTTCGAGCACGCGCCGATCGGCGGTCGCGGCCAACCGGCGTTCGTTCGCATCGGGGTCGCCCAACCTCTGGACGACGCGGAGTTCCCCGTCGTCGTGCCCCTCCTTGGCACCGGCCATCTCGCCATCGACGCCGACGGGCGGGACCCGCGCGTGGCCGGCCTGCTCAGGTCGCTGACTTTGCGCCTGCTCGCCACCGCGCCGGCCGGGTCGCTGCTGGTGCGCGGCGTGGACGCGGCCGGCGGCGGCTCGATCTTCGCGCCGTTCGCGGCGCTCGCCGACGCCGGCCTGATGCCGCCCCCGGCCACCGACCGCGTCGGGCTGCGGGCCGTATTGGCGGAGGCCGAGCAATGGGTACGCCCCCGGCGGGCGGCACCGAGTCGCCGGGTACGCCGGGATCGGACCCTCCTGCTCGTCATCGCGAGCCTGCCCGAGCCGGCCGATGGCGGCGATCTGGCCCGCCTCGCGGCGCTGGCGCAGGCCGGCCCGGCGGCGGGTCTCCACCTGGTGGTGGCCGGCTGGCCACCGCCCCCGCTGATGCCCGACGCGACTCAGCCGCCGCTGCCCCTGGCCATCGGCGTCGAGCTGCACACCGCGTACGCCGTGGTGGGTGACCCGCCGGGCGCGTCGTTCGGTGCGACGCCGAACGACCCACCGGGCCTCGACTCACCCGTCTTCCTCGACGAGGCTCCGCCGCCGCGCCTGATCGACCGCGTCTGCCAGGAGCTGGTCGCCCGGACCGCGGCGGAGAGCGTGCCGACCCTGGGCGATGTCCTGCCCGACCCGGCCGACGGGATCTGGACCGAGGGCTCGACGGACGAGCTGGCCACCACCGTCGGGCTCGACGGCGACATCGCCGTTGCCCTAAGGTTCAACGACCTCACCCCGCACTGGATGGTCGGTGGTCGCTCCGGCTCCGGCAAGACAGCCTTCCTCATCAACGTCCTCTATGGACTGTGTGCCCGGTATGGACCTGACGAACTCGCCCTCTTCCTGCTCGACTTCAAGGAGGGCGTGTCGTTCGCCGAGTTCACCCCCACCGATCGGGACCGGACCTGGCTGCCGCAGGCGCGCGCCGTGGGCATCGAGTCCGACCGCGAGTACGGCCTGGCCGTCCTGCGCGAACTGGACGCGGAAATGACGCGGCGCTCCACGGCGTACAAGAAGGCCGGCGTGACCCGGTTCGCCGACCTGAGGGCCGCCGACGGGCCTGTTCTGCCGCGCATTCTGTGCGTGATCGACGAGTTCCAGGTCCTGCTCTCGGGCACCGACCGGCTCGCCTCCGAGGCGACCGGGTTGCTGGAGTCGGTGGCGCGCAAGGGCCGGTCGTACGGCATCCACCTGATCCTGTCGAGCCAGACCGTGCTGGGCGTCGAGGCGCTGTACACCAAGCGCGACTCCATCTTCGGCCAGTTTCCGGTGCGGGTCGCCCTGCCCGGCGGTGGGGACGTGCTCGACCCGACCAACGACGCGGCGGCGGGTCTGCCGCTCGGCACCGCGGTCGTCAACACGGCGGGCGGGCTCGGCGGGCCCCGGGGTGCGACCCGCGGCCACGAACGGATGGTGCGCTTTCCGGATCCACATGCCGACCTGTCCGAGCTCGCCAGCCTACGGCGGACGCTGTGGGAGGCTCGGCCGCCCGACGCGCGACCGCCGCGCGTGTTCGCGGGCTACGCACACCAGTACCTGGACGACGACCCCACCTACCGTGCGGTGCTCCGGGGGCGTGGCGGTCGGCCCACCGTCCTCGTCGGACGGTGTATCGACGTGGCGCTGTCGACGGCGGCCTTCTCATTGGACACCTCGCCAGGGCGTCACCTGGCCATTCTCGGTCCGAGCCTCGCCGGTGCGGAGCTGCTGGAGGCGGCCGCCCGGAGCGTCGCCGCCCACCATCAGCCAGGCACCGCCCGGTTCGTGATCGCGTCTCTGGTCGCCGCCGGCGATGACATCGCCGCCTCGCTCGCCGCCGAACTGGCCACCCGGCACGAGGTCGAGTCGGTGGACGCGGCCGGGCTCGCGAAACAGCTGCGGCCCGACAGCCCCGGGTATCTCGTCGTCCTCGGCATGGACGCGGTCGGCACCGGCGTCCTGCCGGCCGACCGGTTGCGCGAGACGCTCCGCGAGGGACCGGGGAACGGCGTGCACCTGCTGTCCTGGTGGCGTGGACTGCGCCGGTTCACCGAGGAGATCGGCGGGAGCGCGGCGCGGGAGGACGTCGCCGGGCTCGTGTTCCTCAACGTCCCCGGGGCGGACGTGTCGCTGCTGCTCGGCCGGCAGATCGACTGGCAGCCGCGACCCAACCGCGCGCTGCTGCACGACCGGCACGCTGACCGCACCACCGTCATCGTGCCGTTCTCGCGGGGGGAGCACGAGCCGTGAGTGAGGCCTGGTCGGACTACCTGGCCGCCGCGCAGCGCCTTGGCACGGTCCGCCGGGGCGTGGCCGCCGCGGTGGCGAGCGAGGCCGCCGCGCTCGCGGCCGCACGCGATGAGTTGGCGGCCGCACGCGCACGGCTCGCGCCCCAGCAGGCGCGGCTGCGCGACGAAGGCGTACCGGATGCGTTTCTCACGCCGACCCCGGATGAGCTGGCGGCCGCCGCCGCGGCGGTCGAGGGCGGCCCCGGCCCCATCCTGGCGGAGCTGCGCGAGGCGCGCGTGACCGCGGACGCCGCCGACGCCGCCCTGGTCGGCACCGGCTCCTGGATCGGTACCCCGGTGGCCGGCGTCTCGGAGTGGCCACCGCGGCTTCGCAATCTGCTCGTGTACGGGCCGTTCGCGATCGTCGTCCTGGTCGTGCAGGTGGCGCTCTACCTGTCGGTGAGCGAGACGGCCCTGCCGGTGTACGTGCCGCTGTGTGGGCTGGCGATGCCGGCCGCGGCGTTCGGGTTGGGCTGGCTCACGATCGGCCGGGTGTTCCCACCCGGCCCGACGGGCAAGGTGGAGCGGACACCCGTGCTCGGCGCCGCGGTCAGCCTGGCGCCGGTGCTCGCGATCTGCGTGGCCGCGGCGGCGCTCGCCGTGGTCGGTTAGGGGGCTGGGTGGCCAGCGTGAACGAGGTGAAGCTGCAGGTCGCCGCGTCAGTGGAGCAGACCCAGCGGGCCATCGCCGGCATTGGCGGGGTGACCGACCAGCTCGACGAGGCGTTGACCCGGTTGCGGCTGACGGCCGCCGGCACCGCGCATCCATCCCTTGTGGACGCCATCTCCCGGCTGGAACAGGCGAAGTCGCGCCTGGACGACGCCGCGACGTTGGCGCGGGCCGCGGCCGACGCCGCGGACGCCTACCGCGGTCTCGCATAGCGGGACGCCGCGCCCCGATTTGCCGGATGTTTTCCACAGAAGGTCGGCACGCATTGCGGTCGCCCGCGCACTCCCCATAGAACCGGATCGGTTGTTCGAAAAGTTGGGGAGGAACCGTGGCGTTCGCCGTCGACCTGAACGCGCTCGGCGCGGTGCCCGGCATGCTGCACCGCCTCGCCGGCGACGCTCGGGCCTGCCACGATTACGCGGCAGCACCGTACGCGGCGATGAACGGGCCGGTGCCGGGGCTCGACGCGGACAACGGCGCTGGCCTGATCAACCGGCTCGCCGGCAACCACGCCCGGATCCACCGCGAGGTGCTCGGGTTCCTCGCGGGCATCGGGGACCTCGCCGACCGGCAGGGCCGCGCGGTCGCCGAGGTGGTGGCGGGCTACGCCGCGGTCGACCGCCGGAATGCCCAGGCGTTGGACAGTCTCCTCGCGCCGACGGCGCTCGACCCGGGTCCCGGCCGCGTGCAGTCCCTGCAGCCGCAGTGGGAGCAGGTGCGCGCGCCGGAACCGCTCCGACCGACGGTCTGGCTCAAGCCGCTCGCCGACCATCGGGCGACCGTCCCGTACCAGCCGTCGTGGACAGACCTGCTCAGCCCCACCTCGCTGGCCCGCGACGCGATCTGGTACCTGACGGGCCTGGCCGCCCGCGCTGGCCTGTGCGAGCGCGCCCGCGATCCGATGGACGACCTGGTCACCCCGCTCGTCGGCGACTGGGCCGGCATGCGGGCGTGCGGACAGGCCCTGGGCCACCTCGCCGAGGCAACCCGGGCGCTCGCCTCCAACGCTGGCTGGATCGGCCTTCGGGTCGAGGGCGCATGGCTCGGCAACGCGGCCGACGCGTGTTGGACCCGGCTGCGCAGGCTCGAGCTCGCGCTGTCTCGTGCCCCCGATGCCCTGGGTCGGATGTCCAGTGCGTACCTGGACGTCTGCGACCGCATCCGGGACGCCACGGAGCTGGCCAAGTTCGCAGCGACCGAGCTTCTCGACTGGACCGCCGCCGCGCTGCTCGCCCCCGAGACCCTCGGTATCTCGCTTCTGGTCAAGGGCGTGGACCGCCTGTCACACGTGCGGGCCCTCATCAGGGTCTACAACAAGGCGCTCGCAATCATCGACACCGCAAGGACCGCCGTCGAACGCGGCGACTCCGTCCTCGCCGGGCTCGGCCTGCTCGACGTCGACGGCGACCTGGCCCTGCCCGGCGTCCCCGCGTAGGCCCTCGAGGAGGCCATCGTGCCCACCACCGACGACGCCGACCCGTCGCGCCGGGATCCGTACGACGCGCTCGCTGGGCACGGCGACCCGCTCGTGCGGGAGATCGGTGCCCAGCTGCGCGCCGGTCGCATCCGCCCCAGGGACGTGCTCGCGGCCGGCGCGTACCGCCCGGTCCTGCTGCGCGCCCTCGAGACCGTGCGCCGTCAGAACGCGGAGTGTGGGGAGCATGGATAACAAGCCGCTGCCGCCACTCGAGCGGTCCGGCCACACGAGGTGGCGAGCCACCCCGGTGCTCGTGCACCGCACGACGCTGCTGGTGCTGGGGCCGCTCGGCTGCGGGCTGGTCATCATGTTGGCGGCCGTCGGCCCGTCCCTTGGACTGTCCCGGGATGTGCAGCGGGCGATGGCGGTGTTCGGCACGATCGGCGGGTACTGGCCGATCCAGCGCTTCTTGTCAGCCAGGTGGCTCAGGCGCGGATGATGAGGCTCATCGCCTCGGACCGCGACTTCGCGTCGCACTGGAAGAGCCCGCGCACCGCCGAGGTGATGGTCTTCGACCCGGCCTTCTGGATGCCACGCATCGCCATGCACATGTGCTCGCACTCAAGCACCGCGATCACGCCGCGCGGATCCAGCTTCTCCATGAGCAGGTCGGCGATCTGTGAGGTGAGCCGCTCCTGCACCTGGGGGCGACGGGCGAATACCTCGACGAGCCGCGCCAGCTTGGACAGCCCGGTGATCCGGCCGTGCTCGCCCGGGATATACCCGATGTGAGCGACTCCCCGGAACGGGAGCAGGTGGTGCTCGCACAGGCTGAAGACCTCGATGTCGCGCACGAGCACGAGCTCCTCGTGGTTGGCCTCGAACGCCGTCTTCAGCACCTGGCTCGGGTCCACCCGTAGGCCGGCAAAGAGCTCGGCGTACGCGCGGGCCACCCGGGCCGGCGTCCGGACCAGACCCTCGCGGTCCGGATCCTCGCCGACCGCGATCAGGATCTCGCGTACCGCCTTTTCGATGCGCGCCAGATCGACGGCCTGCTCGACGGGCACGCCGGTCAGCTTGCCATCGATCAGACGCGCGGCGAGGTAGTCCAGGGTGTCGTCATCGGGCTCGGTAGCCGAGAGCTCGCCGCCGACGTCGTAGTCATCGTTCAGTGGGAGCCATCCGTATTCGACGGACCGCCTCCGACCGTTGCCTCGACGCCGTCGGCCTCCGCCTGCGCCTTCAGCTTCTCCTTCTCCGCCGGGGTCAGAACCGGCGGCTCGGTGGAGGGCTGGCGCTTACCGAAGCCGTTGTACGGCGCCATCGGCGGCCGCTTCTGCACCCGGGCGCAGAGGCGGGCCATGTCGGCCTGGGAGATGGTCTCCTTCTCGATCAGCTCGAGCACGATGTTGTCGAGGACATCCCGGTACTCCACCAAGATCTCCCACGCCTCGTCGTGCGCGAGCTCGATGAGCGCACGCACCTCGGCGTCGATCTCTGCGGCGATGGTGTCCGAGTAGTCGCGCTCGTGGCCGTAACTCCGGCCGAGGAAAGGCTCGTCGCCGCTGGTGCCGTACTTGACGGCGCCCAGCTTGGCGCTCATGCCGTACTGAGTGATCATCGCCCGGGCGAGCGCGGTCGCCTTCTCGATGTCGTTGCCGGCACCCGTCGTGGGCTCGTGGAATACGAGCTCCTCGGCGGCGCGGCCACCCAGCGCGTACGCCAGCGTGTCGATCATCTCGGCCCGGGTCTGGGTGTACTTGTCCTCGGTCGGCAGCACGAGCGTGTGCCCGAGCGACCGGCCGCGCGACAGGATCGTCACCTTGTGCACCGGCGCGGAGTGCGGCAGCGCCCACGCGACCAGGGCGTGCCCGCCCTCGTGGTACGCGGTGATCTTCTTCTCGTGGTCGCTCATGACCCTGGTCCGCCGCTGCGGGCCGGCCACCACGCGGTCGATCGACTCCTCGAGCGCGTCGTTCAGGATGGCCCGCTTGTCGTTGCGGGCGGTGAGCAGCGCGGCCTCGTTGATCACGTTGGCCAGGTCGGCGCCGGTGAAGCCGGGCGTGCGGCGGGCCACCGCTTCGAGGTCCACGTCCGGCGCGAACGGCTTGCCCTTCGCGTGCACCCGCAGGATCGCCTTGCGACCCTCCATGTCCGGCGTGTCCACGGCGATCTGGCGGTCGAACCGGCCGGGCCGCAGCAACGCCGGGTCCAGGATGTCAGGACGGTTCGTCGCCGCGATGAGGATCACACCGCCCTTAGCGTCGAATCCGTCCATCTCGACGAGCAGCTGGTTCAGCGTCTGCTCGCGCTCGTCGTGACCGCCGCCCAGGCCGGCGCCGCGGTGCCGGCCGACCGCGTCAATCTCGTCGACAAACACGATCGCCGGGGCGTTCGCCTTCGCCTGCTCGAACAGGTCGCGTACCCGCGACGCGCCGACGCCGACGAACATCTCGACGAAGTCGGACCCGGAAATCGAGTAGAAGGGCACGCCGGCCTCGCCGGCCACCGCACGGGCGAGCAGCGTCTTACCGGTGCCGGGCGGCCCGAACAGCAGGACGCCCTTCGGGATCTTCGCGCCGAGCGCCTGGTACTTGGCCGGGTTCTGGAGGAAGTCCTTGATCTCGTGCAGTTCCTCAACGGCCTCGTCCGTGCCGGCGACGTCCGAGAACGTCGTCTTCGGCATGTCCTTCGAGACCAGCTTCGCCTTCGACTTGCCGAAGTTGAGCACGCGCGAGCCGCCACCCTGCATCTGCGACATGAAGAGCAGCAGCAGGATCACAAGCACCGCGATGGGCAGCAGGTTGACGAGCAGCGACAGGAAGACGCTGTCCTGGGTGACCTCGGTATTGATGTTGCCGGTGATCCGACCCGCGGACTTGGCCTCCTGCACCTGGTTCCAGATCTGGTCCGTGACCTGAGACGGGTACTGAGCCTGGATCTTGTCGGTCTCGGTGTCGCCGAACCTGGCCTTGTCCTTCAGGTCCAGCTGGAGCGTCTGCTCCTTGTCCTGGATGTTCGCCTTATCGATGCCGCCCTTGCTCAGCTGCGCGATAGCCACCGAGGTGTCGACCTTGTGGTAGCTCGGCCCACCGGCGAACATGGAGCTCAGACCGATCGCGACGAGGATCACCAGGATGATCCAAACGACCGGCCGCCGGAAGAAACGCGTACGTTCCATGTTGTTGTCGAGCGCGTCGCGCCCGGATCCTCCTGATCGCCGTCCGACCTCGAAAACTGAACGCGGCATACCGCGTCATCGGTCATTCGACGGTACACCAGCGGGCCCATGAGTGAGCCGGTGCGGCAACAGCCGCCGCGGGTGGCCATCGATGGCCGCCCGGTCAGCACCCGGCTGGTCGCCGCCGCCATCGCCCAATAAGGGCATTCAGGACGCCGCACCACCGTCCGGGGCACTGCCGACCAGCAACGGTAGTGGCCGATCCTGAGGGGGCGCTGAGTGTGGCGCCGCGCTCAGCGGCGGGCGTACACCTCCGGCTTGAGGACGCCGACGTACGGCATCTCCCGGTACCGCTCGGCGTAATCCAGGCCGTAGCCGACCACGAACTCGCTGGGGATATCGAAGCCGACGTACTTGACCGGCACCGACACCTTGATCGCATCCGGCTTGCGGAATAGCGCCACGACCTCGACGCTCGCCGCCGACCGGGATTCCAGGTACTTCAACAGCCATGACAGCGTCAGGCCGGAATCGACGATGTCCTCCACGACGAGCACGTGGCGGCCGGCGATGTCACGGTCGAGGTCCTTCAGGATGCGTACCACGCCCGAGGAGGTCGTGCCCTGGCCGTACGACGAGACGGCCATGAACTCCAGCTCCGCCGGTGGGCCGTGGCGCCCGAGCGCGCGGGAGAAATCGGCCATGAACATGACTGCTCCCTTGAGTACGCCAACCAGAATCAGTCCCTCCGACACGGACGCGTGGTCCGCGGCGACCTGTTTGGCGAGCTCCGCGATCTTCTCCCGGATCTGCTCCTCAGTGATGATCACGTGGTCGATGTCGGCGTCGTACCAGAAGCCGTCGGACATGGGCTAAGCCTGCCCCATCGACGCCGATTCGCCGTCGGCGGGTCGGGTCGGATTCGGCGTCCCG
>DASXRQ010000087.1:0-3810 GCA_036506495.1 Micromonosporaceae bacterium
TTCCACACCTGTTCCGGCTCTGGCGCGACCCGCTCCAGCGCCGCCTTCGCGTCCCCGTGGTGGAGCAGGACCATGGCGTCGAACGTGGCGGCGTAGCCACTCGGGTTGCTCGCCCGCCAGAACTGCGCCGCCGCAGTTGTCGCGGCGTGCGGCCGGGCCAGCTCCCACAAGGCGCGAAGCTCGTCTACGATGCCCAGCCACTCGGCGCGGGCCGGCTCGTCCCCGCGCAGGCCATGCACCATCGCGACCGCCGCGGCGGCCGGCGCTAGGCCGGCCGACGGTTGCCGGCCGTTCCGCTGCCACGCGTCGAGGAAGCGCGCGGCGCCGGCGAGCACCGCCTCCGCGTCGCCGGCGAACGCGTCCGCGACCAGCAGCCAGCGCACGGCCTGGTGGCCCACCTCGGCCAGCAACGAGTGCTCGGCGAGCTGGCGGCCCCACCGGCGGGCGCCTGCCAGGTCCCCCACCCCGAGGCTGGTCTCGGTGGCGGAGACGAGCGCGTCGATGAGCTCGTGCGTGCTGGCCGGAGTGACCGGCACCGACGAGAGCAGCGCTACCCGGCGCCGGGCGGTCGCGGCGGTGCCGAACGTGTCGCCGGCCCAGCTCTGAGCGGCGGTGAACGCGTCCAGCGCGACCGTCTCGGCCAGCGGGTCACCGGTACGCTCGGCGAGGTCGACCGCGCGCTGGGCGCTCGCGAGCGACCTCGGCACGTCGTTGTCCGGGCTGGTCTGGATCCCGCCGAACACGTCCGCGAGCACACCGGCCTCGGCCACCGCCACCGCCGCCCGTGCGGCCGGGTCCTCACCGGCCATCTCCCGCGCCGCGGCCAGCAAGGCGGTCGCGTCATCTCTCGACGGGAGCCGCGCGAACGTGTCGGAGAACCGGTACGCGGTGGTGGCGGCCGTCGCCAAGTCGTGGGCGGCGCCCGCGGTGTCCCCCGCCCGGCGGGCGGCCTCCCCGGCGGCGCGGTGCAGGCGGAACATGTCGTCGCCGAGCATCCGGCACCCCGCCACCCCGGCGGCGTGCCGGAGCGCCGGGGCCGCGGCGGCGGGGTCGCCGGCGAGCGCGGCCGCCTGCTCGTACCGCTGCTGGGCCTCGCCGAGCAGGTTGCGCGTGAAGGTCAGCTCGGCCATCGACAAGGCGAGGCGGTACGCGTCCGCGCGCTGCTCCGGGCGGCCGGCAGCCCAGGTCAAGGCGGCCCGGAGGTCGTCGGCGACCGCGTCGAACCGAGCTCGCCAGTCCGCGCGTACGCCTCCCATGAGGACCGCTGCGCGGGCCAGGCACCAGCCCAGGTGCCGGGAGCGCACCTCGGCCAGCTCGCCGGCCTCTGTGAGCCGCTCGGTTCCGTACTGGCGAATGGTCTCCAGCGCCTGGTACTGGGTGCGAGCCGCCGACATCGTCACCGCGAGCAGGCTCTGCTCGGCAAGGCGGGCCAGCGCGTCGGCGACCGCGGCCGGCTCCAGTGGGGCGAACCCGGCCACCTCCGCGGCCGACTCGGCGGTGAACGGCGCGACAAACGCCGACACCCGCCGCAGTAGCGCCCGATCCGCCGGCTCCAGCAGGTCGTGACTCCAGTCCAGCACCGCCCGCACCGACCGGTGCCGGTCGTCGGCGCGGGATCCGCCGGCGAGGACGCGGAGCTGGTCGGACAGGCCGGCGGTGAGGCCGTCCAGCCCAAGCGTGGGCCACCGCGCCGCCGCCAGCTCGATCGCCAGCGCCATGCCGTCGAGCCGTTCGCAGATCGTGGCGACCCGGTCGCGTACCGCCGGATCCGCCGGCCAGCCGACCGCCGCCGCCCGGTCCATGAACAGGGTTACCGCATCCGACTCGCCGCCGCCGGCCAGCGACATCGGCGGGACCGGGAAGACCCGCTCGAACGGCACCACCAGCCGGGCCCGGCTGGTCGCGAGCACCCGCAACCGCGGGCAGGCCACGAGCAGCCGTTCCAGGAAGGGGGCCACCCCGTCGCGTACCCGCTCGCAGTTGTCCAACACCAGCAGTGCCTGGCGCTCCGCCAGCGCGGCCAGCACCGCGTCGTCGATGCTGCGGCCGGGTTGCTCGCCGACCCCCACCGCGGCCGCAACCGCCGCCCCGACCCGCCCCGGATCGGTGACCGGGACCAGGTCGACGAACCACACCCCGTCGGCGAACTCACCGGCCGCTTCCGCCCCCACCGCCAATGCGAGCCGGGTCTTTCCCACCCCGCCCGGACCGACCGCGGTCACCAGCCGATGCGTCTTGACCGCCTCGCCCAGCTCCGCGCGCTCCCGTAGCCGGCCGATGAACGTCGTCAGCGGTCTCGGAAGGGCGGGCGCCGGACGCGACCGCTCGACGCGGCCCAACTCGGCCGCGCGCCGAGATAGCGCCCGCCGATCCGGCACCTCCAGCTTGCGCAGCAGTGAGGAGACGTGGGACTCGACCGTGCGTACGGAAATGAACAGGCGCGCGCCGATCTCGGCGTTGCTGAGGTGCTCGCCGAGCAGCCCCAGCACTTCGGCCTCTCGAGCCGAGATCGGCGGGCTAGACATCAGCTCATTATCCGTGGTGGCTTCCGTGGTGAGCACGGATGTGGACCGCACCCGGGTCGGGAGACGCTGTGATCACAGGAACACCCGACCGGACACAGGAGGAACCCGCAATGACATCAGGTATGCAGCTCGTGGTCTTCCCGACGAAGGACCTCGACGGGGCGAAGAAGATCTTCAGCACGCTACTCGACACCGACCCGTACGTCGACGGGCCGTACTACGTCGGCTTCCGCGCCGGTGGGCTCGAGGTCGGCCTCGACCCGAACGGGACAGCCGGGCCGATCTGCTTCTGGGACGTCGACGACATCGCGGCCAGCGTACAGTCGCTAGTCGCGGCCGGCGCCGCGCTCGACGAGGCAGCGCACGACGTCGGTCGGGGTCTACTGGTCGCCAAGGTCAAAGACGCGGACGGCAGCGTCGTCGGGCTCAGGCAGTCGCCGTAATGAGGAACCGCCGGCGTTCGACGGCGCAGCGCAAGGCGACACGCTCGCGAACCTCGCCGCGGAGGCGGCGGACGTCTGGGTGGCCTCGGCGTCGGGTTCCGACGCCGGGGCCATATCTCGTCCCGCTGTCGCTGATCACGGCACGAGAGCCGATGCGCTGGCCACCCTGGCGGCGTCATGCGTTAGCAGGGCTGGCAGGGTGCGTTCCTGCGCCGCGCTTGACGGCGTTTATCCGATGCGACCAGCCACGCATGGTGCCGTAACCGCCGGTCAGCACCAGGCTTACCAGCAGGCCGAGCAGAATCCATGCGGACGGGCGATGCCACTGCACGACGCCGGCGTAACGGGCTAGCACGATCAGTTCGAGCGCGCCGATGCCGACCAAGGCGGGCATGCCGACACGTACTCGCGGCCAGTCATCGGCCGCGGCCGCATGCAGATTGCCGAAGCCGACGCCGATGCCCCACGCGCCGATGGCCTGGGCGGTGAGATCGGTCAGCGGCCACGGCCAGCTCCCGGCGGCGCGGGGCGCGACCAGCAGCGCCAATCCAACGCTGAGCATGAGCACGCCTTCCGCGGTGAGTAGCACCCGGAACCAGGCGGGCAGGTGATGCCGTCGCGGTGGGTCGACGCCAGCCAGCCGCGCCTGCCGGACCAGGACGATCACCGATACGGTCGGGAAGGCAATGTAGACCGCCAGCCAGATGACGGCGATCGCTTGCCCGGTGATGGGGTACGACCTGCCCAGGTGGAACTTGTCGAGGTGTGCAAAGGTCACCACGGTCGTCAATCCGGCGAACAGCGACACGGACGGAACGGCGATTCGCGCGTACGCCCAGGTC
>DASXRQ010000088.1:0-8364 GCA_036506495.1 Micromonosporaceae bacterium
GAACTGCTGCCCGGGGGGATCGCGGTCGGCCCCCGCCGGGGACCCGCACCGCGGCGGGCGCCGTCGAGCGCGACTGCCTGAACGACTACAGTCCGAGGCATGGCTGCCGACGGCCCGCTCCGCGTGGTCTTCGCCGAGGACAACTACCTGGTCCGGGCGGGCACGGCGGCGCTGCTCGCCGAGGTGGACGAGATCGACCTGGTGCGCCTGGTCGACGATCCATACTCCCTGGTCAACGCTGTCGCCGAGCTATCGCCCGACGCGGTCCTGACCGACATCAGGATGCCGCCCACCCACACCACCGAGGGCATCGAAGCCGCGAAGCGGATCCGCGCGGAGTACCCCGGCGTCGGGGTCGTGGTGCTGTCCCAGTACGTCGAGCCGGACTACGCCTTCGAGCTGCTGGCGGACGGCGTGGCCGGGCTGGGGTACCTGCTCAAGGAGAAGGTCCGGGAGGTCGACGAGCTGGTCCGGGCGCTGCGCGAGGTGTGCCGTGGTGGATCTGCCCTGGACCCGCGCGTGGTCGAGGGGTTGCTGGCGCGCAAGCAGTCGGAGAGCCGCTCGCCGCTGCGCGGTTTGACCGACCGCGAGCTGGAGGTGCTGCAGCAGATGGCGACCGGGCGCAACAACGCCGCGATCGCCCGGACGCTCTACATGAGCGAGCGGGCGGTGGAGAAGCACATCAGTGCGCTGTTCAGCAAGCTCGACCTGCCCAGCGAGACCGACAGCAACCGGCGGGTGATGGCCGTCCTGACCTTCCTGGAGGCGACGGGCGGGGCGTCACGCCGGTAACGGCACCTCCGCCGGCAGCTCGGCGTGCAGGACGAGCGTGCCGTCGGGCGCACGGTCGAGCCGGACCCGGCCACCGGCCGCCTCCACCCGATCGACGACGAAGGAGTGCTGCGCAGGCTGCGGTGGGTGCCCCCCGTCCGCGGCAGTGCCGGCGACGTCCAGGATGAGCAGCCCGTCACGCAGGGCCAGCCGCAGGTCCGTGGGGCGTGCCAGGTCGTCGAGTGCGGCGAGGCAGCAGAAGTAAGCGGCTGCCTCCGCCGCCGGGGAGAACCGGCGCTCCTGAAGCGGGGCGGGCACCTGCAGCACGCCGGTCAGGCCGGTCGTGGCGAGGTGGGCCCGCAGCGCGGGCACGAGCCCGCGCCGGCTCAGCACGGCGGGAAACAGCCCGTGGGTGACGTCCCGTAGTGCGTCGAGCGTCGCGCCGGTCGCGGCGTCGAGGCGGCGGAGGAGGTCCGAAACCTCCTCCGGTCCCGCCTGCCATCCCGACTCGAGCACCGGGACCAGCGGTTCGAGCTGTGCCACGACGGTGCGGTTGATCGTTGCGGCGACCCGCTGCCGTTCGGCGTCGCGCGCCTCCAGCAGGCGGCGCCGGGATGCCTCCAGGGCGCTCGACTGGCGGGCCGCCTCGGCCACCCGCGCGCGCAGCTCCGCTTCCAGGCGCACGTTGCGCAGGGCCAGCCCCGCCTGCTCGGCGAAGCCTTCCAGAAGCCGCCGCTCCTCCGCTCGAAGCGCCCGGCCGGGCGGCATCGTCAATGCCAGCAGGCCCATCGGCTCGCCACGGTCGGTGACGGTGAGCTGGACACTGGATTGGTCGTCGACGCTGTCGGTCCCCTCTGGCCAGGCCGCCCACAGCCCGGCCGTGCCGGGTACATCGAGGTGGACTCGCGCGCCGCGGGCCCCGACGCTCCGACCCGCCGCCTCCGCGAAGAGCGGCAGCAGGTCGGATGGCGACGCGGCGGCCCCGATCCGCCGGCTGAAGTCGGCCAGCGCCTCGTAGGGCACCGCCCGTTTGCCGTAGACGAGCCGGTCCGCCCAGTGCAGTACCCGATTGCGTAAGGGCTGGAAGGCCAGCGCCACTACGGCGATCGCGAGCAGCGAGGGCCAGAACGGTCCTTCGCTCAGCCCGCCGACGCCGGCGCCGACCAGGATGACGACGGCCACGTAGCCAGCGGTCACGAAGGCCGCCAGGACCGCGAGGACAAGGGCGCGGTTGATGATGACGTCGATGTCGTAGAGGCGGTAGCGCAGGATCGCGACCCCCGCACACAGCGGTACGGCGAGGTAGGCGAGGAAGAGCGGGAGGAACGTGACCGACGGCACTTTGTCGCCCCAGGACAGTGCCTGGACCACGACGGTGAACGCCGCGGCGGCGACCAGCGCGGCGGCGGAGGTGGCGATCCAGCGCAACTGCTGACGCTGCTCGCCATGCGCCGACCGCAGCCGCACCAGAAGGGCCGCCGCCGCGACCGGGAGGGCGAGCGCCACCAGGACGTTGCCGGCGCTGACGAGGAACACGGTGACGCCGCTGAAGCTGCTGTCCGAGGCTTCACTCGCGCGCGCGAGACGCTCGGGCGGTATCGCCACGACGCCGGCGATGTACGTGGCAAGGCCGACGACTGGCAGTGCCAGCGCCGGCCACCACCGGCGTGACGGCAGCCGGCCGTCGGGGACCAGCAGGAAGAGGATCGCGATAAGCGCGAGGGTGTACAACGCGCCGAGGATCGTCGCCACGCGTATCGCCGGGCCGGCGGCCCAGGTGGTGGCGAGGTCGCCCGCGCGCACGGCACGGCTGCCGTAGGTCCCGACTGCCATGTCGACGGCGGTGCCGAGGGCACCGATGGAGAAGAGCCAGCCGATCGGGTGCCGAGGGTACCGGGAGACGATGAGCGCTCCGACAGCCGCGCTGGCGACAGCCCCGGCGGTGATCAACGGGAAGCCCTCGGAGAAGCTCTCCGCCGACAGCAACGGGCCGTCGGCCCATGCGAGCTGTGCCACCTGGGCGCCAGCGGCGAGGACACTCGCGGCGCAGAGGCTCGACGCCACCCGGCTCTGCCACGTCGCCATGCCTGCAGTCTGCTGCGCCACCCCCCGTACCGGAAGGTGCTCAGCCGAACCCGTGGGTGGGGGCAGCCCCCCGCCAGGCCCGGGACGGCCCGGGGTTGGCACGACGCGATCGGCCGGACGGCTCTCGCGAGACAGGCGGCCGGCACGGTGGGTGCGGCGACGTGCGCTGGCTTCACTGTCTGTACCCGTCGAAGCGCGACGGTTTTACGACAAGGAGCACAGCATGAGTACGATCGCCACCGAGCGCCGCGTCGCGGCCCGCGCGGTCGAAGTCAGCAAGACGTACGGCAAAGGCGACGCGAAAGTGCTCGCTCTCGACGCCGTGACCGTCGACTTCAACGCCGGAGAGTTCACCGCGATCATGGGCCCGTCAGGGTCCGGCAAGTCCACCCTGCTGCACTGCCTGGCCGGCCTGGACCGGCCCGACTCGGGCGAGATCCGCCTGGGCGGGGTGGACATCACGACACTCAACGACCGCCAGCTCACTCTGCTGCGGCGGGACAAGTTGGGGTTCATCTTCCAGGCGTTCAACCTGCTGCCCACGCTCACCGCCGCGGAGAACATCACCCTGCCGGTACGCATCGCGGGCCGCAAGCCGGACGCCTACTGGATGGACACGATCATCGACGCGGTCGGCCTCCGGCCGCGGCTTTCCCACCGCCCGTCGGAGCTGTCCGGCGGGCAGCAGCAGCGGGTCGCGGCGGCGCGGGCGCTGGCGAGCCGGCCGGAGATCGTCTTCGCCGACGAGCCCACCGGCGCGCTCGACTCGCACTCCAGCGCCGAACTGCTCGGCTTCCTGCACCACGCCGTCGGGCAGTTCGGCCAGACCGTCGTCATGGTGACCCACGACCCGGTGGCGGCCAGCTACGCCGACCGGGTGGTGTTCCTGTCCGACGGCCACATTGTCGACGAGATGCGCGAGCCGACCGCGGACGCGGTATTCGACTACATGAAGCACCTGGGGGCCTGAAGTCATGTTGACCGCGACCATCAAGGGGATGCTCGCGCACAAGCTGCGCCTCGTCCTGACATCAGTGTCCATCGCCCTGGGCGTCGCGTTCCTCGCCGGAACCCTCATGTTGACCGACAGCATGAACCGGGCCTTCGACGATGTCTTCGCGAAGGCGAACTCGGGGAGCGACGTGTCCGTGCGCGGAAAGGCCGCGTTCGCCGACCCGCAGGCGGAGCCCAAGCCGATCCCGGCCAGCGTGCTGCAGACCGTACGCTCGGTGGACGGCGTCGCCGCCGCCGAAGGCCAGGTGGGCGGCTATGCGATGCTGGTCGGCCCGGATGGCACGCCGATCCAGCCGGCTGGCGGCGCTCCCACGATGGGCGGCAGCCTGGCGGCCGACAAGGATCTGCGCGGCGAGGTCCGGATCAACACGGGTCGCGCGCCGGCCAAGTCCGACGAGGTCGTCATCGACACCTCTTCCGCGAAGAACCGCAACATCCCGCTCGGCTCCCGGATCAAGATCCTCTTCCGGGGCCCGGCTGAGCAGTTCACCGTGGTCGGAACGGTCCAGTTCGCGGACGAGAACGACCTCGGCGGCACGACGATGGCGCTCTTCGAGCCGGCTACCGCCCAGCGCGTCCTCGGCTCGCCGGGCTTGTACGACTCGATCATCGTGAAGGCCGCGCGCGGGGTGAGCAACGACCAGCTCGCGAAGCGGGTCGGTGCCGCGCTCCCGAACGGGGTCGAGGCAGTGACCAGCCAAGCGCTGGCGGAGGAGCAGTCCAACCAGTTCAAGCAGAACGTCGACATCCTGAAGACAGCGCTGCTGGTCTTCGCGGGGATCGCGCTGTTCGTAGGGTCGTTCATCATCTGGAACACCTTCTCCATGCAGGTCGCCCAGCGCACCCGCGAGCTGGCCCTGCTCCGGGCGATCGGCGCCACCCGTCGCCAGGTGATGCGCACGATCCTCCTGGAGGCGCTCGTGCAGGGCGCGGGCGCGTCCGCGCTGGGCCTGTTCCTGGGGCTCGGAATGGCGCGCGGTCTGTCCTGGACCATGGCCCGCTTCGGGTTCGACCTGCCAACGGCCGCACCCCGGCTGCAGGGGACCACGGTCCTCGCCGCGCTGCTGGTCGGCACCCTGGTGACGGTTGTCGCCGCGATCGCACCGTCCCGGCGGGCGACCCGGGTGCTGCCGGTGGAGGCGCTGCGCGACTCCACCCCCGGGGCGGAGCGGTTCTCCAAGCGGCGCCTTGCCATCGGGCTCGCCGTCGCGGCGGTGAGCGTCGGCGCCCTCGTCGCCGGCCTGGGTGGCGCGGCGCGAGAGCTGATTCTGGTCGGCATCGTCGGGTCGGTGCTGGGCGTGACCACGCTTGCGCCGCTGTTCGCCGGTCCGCTCGCGTCGCTGCTGGGTCAGCCGCTGCGGTCCCGCGGTGTCCCCGGCGAGCTGGCGCGGCAGAACGCCATGCGCAACCCCAAGCGCACGGCGTCGACCGCGATGGCCCTCGTGATCGGCCTCGCGCTGGTCTCGAGCGTTACGGTGTTGGCGGCCTCGATCAAGGCGACGGTCCACGACGTCATCGGCAAGGAGGCCACCGCGGAGCTGTATGTGAAGCCCGAGAGCAGCCAGGCCGCGGGGATCAGCCCCGAGGCCGCCAGGTCCGTGCGCGACGTGGACGGGGTGGCCGTGGTGTCCGAGGCCGGCTTCGGGAGGGCCAAGTTCACCGGCCAGCTGACCAGGTTCTTCTCGGTTGACCCGGGCACGCTGGACCAGGTCCTCGACATCGGCATGGAGGCCGGGAAACCGCGGGATCTGACCGACGAAGGCGTACTGGTCTCCAAGGCCAAGGCCGACGCGCACCAATGGAAGGTCGGGGACACGGTACCGGCGGAGTTCGCCAACACCGGGAAGAAGGATCTCCGGATTGACGGGATCTTCAGCCACAAGGGTTATCTCAGCGCCGACTACCTGATCTCCCTCGGAGCCCATGCGCGGGAGGACGCC
Organism: Micromonosporaceae bacterium; assembly: GCA_036506495.1. Lineage (GTDB taxonomy): Bacteria > Actinomycetota > Actinomycetes > Mycobacteriales > Micromonosporaceae > DASXRC01. The sequence goes on from DASXRQ010000088.1 coordinate 5,811, forward strand.
CGGCACCTCGACGCGACTGTCCTGGTGAAGACCACGGCGGGCGCGGACGTGGACGCCGTGCAGAAGCGGGTCAGCACCGCACTGAACGCGTATCCGGGGACCAAGGTCGTCAACCAGAAGCAGATGGAGAAGGATGCCGGCAAGGACGTCGACAAGCTCCTGCAACTCATCATCGTCATGCTGCTGCTTGCCGTCGTCATCGCCCTGCTCGGCATCGTCAACACCCTGGCGCTGTCGATGTTCGAGCGGACCCGTGAGCTGGGCCTGCTCCGAGCGGTCGGCATGACGCGCGGTCAGGTTCGGGCGATGGTCCGCTGGGAGTCGGTCGTCATCTCGGCCATCGGGGCGAGCCTGGGCGCCGTACTGGGCATCGGCTTGGGCGTCGGCTTCGTCAAAGCGCTCGCCGACCAGGGATTCAACTCGCTCGCGGTGCCCGGCGAACAGCTCCTGCTGTACGTCGCACTCGCCGCGGTGGCGGGCGTGTTCGCCGCCATCGGCCCCGGCCGCCGCGCGGCCAAGGTCGACGTCCTGCGGGCTGTCGTGACCGAGTAATCGCACTCCTCACCCGGAGCCGGGGTGGCCCGCCAGTCGCGGGCCATCCCGGCTCCGCCATGCCGGCGAGATGGGTGCTGGCCGTACGCGGACCGGCTGGTCGAGGCGTGGGCGATGGCCACCGACGCCTGATCGGCGCGGGATCAGCCGGCGTCTCCGCTCACCCGGACCGGGATACGCGCGGTGATGGCCGTGCCGGCGCCGGCCCTGGAAGCGACCGTGAGGCTGCCGCCGACCGACTCGATCCGGTCGCGCATGTTGGTGAGCCCGGTGCCGGTGCGGGGCGCGTCGGCGTCGAAACCGGCGCCGTCGTCAGAGGCCGCCAGCGTGATCGCTCCGTCCCGCCGGCGTACCTCGACGGCGATGTGCGTGGCGCGGGCATGCTTGGCGGCGTTCTGCAGGGCTTCCAGGCAGCAGAAGTACAGTGCTGCTTCCATGTCGGCCGGCTCCCTGCCCAGCGGGTCGGCGGTCACTGTCACCGGAACCGGGCAGGCATCGGCGGCGGCCCGCAGGGCGGGCACCAGGCCCGCTTCGGCGAGGACGCGTGGATAGATGCCGCGGGAGAGATCGGTGAGTGTCTCGATCGTCTCGGCCGCAGTGGTACGTAGGTCCGCGAACACGGCTTCCGCCCGGTTCGAGGAGCGCGCCACCAGGGTCTGTGCCAGCCGCAGGTTGACGGCGAGCGCGACGAGATGCTGCTGGGCGCCGTCGTGGATGTCGCGCTCCAGCCGCCGCCGCTCATCGTCCTGGATGGCCACGATCCGCTGCCGGGATGCCTGCAACTCGGCCGCCCGCTGCGAGATCTCCGCCAGTTGCCGCGCCAGGTCCGCCCGCAGCCGTACGGCCTTCAACATCAGCCCCGCCTGGGCGGCCAGGCCCCCGAACAGCTTCTCCTCCACCGGTGTCAGGGGCTGCCGCTCGTGCTCCTGAACCAGCAGGACACCGAGCAGCTCACCCGCGTGGTGGACTGTCATAACCCGACGGCCGTGTGCGGCGGAGTGCTCATCCGTCGGATCGGGCGGGTCCGCCCCGGTGGCGGCGTCTGGCGGCCAAGTGCTGGCCAGCGTGAGCCGGCCGCCGACGACGAGCCATACCTGCGCGTACGCCGCTCCGGTGCCCTGGGCCAGCAGCCTCGCCATTCTGGCCGGCACCTCGTCCGTCGGGTACGCCCCGGTGATCTGCGCGAGGAACCTGGTCAGCACGTCGTACGGCGCCGCCCGGTCACCGTGCACCAGTTTGGTGGCCAACGGGCGTACCCGGGCAAGCACGGGCTCGAACGCGAGCGCGACGATCGCTGTGGCGAGCACGGCCAGCCCCACGTGCGGCGAGTCGGTCTGCCCGATGAGCGCGCCACCGCCACGGACGACCGCCCCGTACACCGCGGCCACGAAGACCGCCATGGCGAGAACGACAAGACCGGCACGGACGGCGTCGCGCACGGCGACGGTCCTCGTGCCGGCCATGTCCATGCCTGCAGTGTCCTCTGAACCGGCGGCGCGGCGACAGCGGTCGAGCGGCAATTCACCGCAGTCTCCGGTAGCAGCCGTGGCCCAGACAACAGTCAACGTCCACACGCAGACGCCGGCCGCTGATGATCTCGTTGCGGATGCTTTGCGTGCCCGGGGCGGGTCACGCAGAGCATCTCAAACACCAGCGGCCCTACAACGGCCTGGTGAGCTCGTCATCGAGGAGCGTGTCGTCCTGAAGGCGAGGCGAGAGGAGACAGCTGCGTAGCCTCTCGGTTGAGGTTGGCGGGAACTGACCAGCCGAGCTGGGGTCGCCCAGGTTCTAGCGACAGTCGCCAGCCGCTGCGGGGACTGAATACGGCGGCCTACTACAGTCGCCGGCTATGGATGCGGAAGGCGGCGCGATGGGCGTCGACACCGGCAAGGACCGCCGGACTGTCCGGCCGACCCAGGCGGAGGCGCTGGCCAACGTGCTGGCCATCCTGCAGTTGTGCGGGGCGGGCAAGCTTCGGTGCAGCGAGAAGACCCAGCGGCCC
>DASXRQ010000089.1:0-4361 GCA_036506495.1 Micromonosporaceae bacterium
CCGCAGGGACGGCAGGATGTGCCAGAGGCCGAACAGGACCGACGAGGTGATGCTCGCCCAGGCGGCGCCGCGGTGCCGGTTGACCAGGCCAAGAAGTACGCCGCGGAAGGCGACCTCCTCGAGCAGGACGGTACCGAGCGGTACCACAACGAACGCTGTCAGCAGCGCAGCGCCCAGGTGTAGGTGGTACCGGACGTCGTGGAAGGCTGGGCGGGTCACGGGCACGGCGGCTCCGACCGCATAGACGACCGCGACCGCGAGGACGGCACCGACGGCGTACTTCAAGCCGGGCAGCAGGGTACGCCTCGACAGGCCCAGGTCGTGCCAGCTCAACCCGGCTCGCCGGCCGAGCAATATCAGCCCTAGCGCCACCAGCGGACCGGCCACCAACCCGGTGTGCGGCGGCCCGTACTTGTCGGCGATGTTGACCGCTGCGAGGACCACGAGCACAGCGCCGAGGACGAGGCCGAGCCGCCGCCGCGATGGGTGGGCGGGCGGGCGGCTCAGGACGGGCGTGCAATTCGGCGTACGGTCTGGCATAGCCGCCGGACAGTACCCGCCGCCCGCCCGGCCGAACGACGCGGGCCGGACCTACCCCCTTGGCGCCGGGTTGAGCCGGACCCGGTTGCACGACGGGTCGCGGAACGCGCAGTGATGACAGGTCGGGCAGGGACTTGTCGGAGCCGCGCGTTCATGCTGGTGAGCCGGGGTTGTTCAGCCGGCCAGGTTCGGGTAGAAGCCCGATCTACAGACGTGGGGAGACGGCAAGACGCTGAGCGACCCGCTGCGGCGGTGGGAAATGTAACGGCATGGCCGCAACCGTTCCTGGTTCTGGTGGGGTGTGTGAATGCCGTGGACTGTCCCGCCGTCCAGCCAAAGTCCCAGATCATGTGGATCGTTCCGGACCGCACATCGACCGCGTGGTCCGCCAGTACGAGACTACGGACTGAGGGCGCCGGGCAGCGTCTTCCGGTGCAGGACGAGCAGGCTCGCGACGGCACGGGTCAATGCGACGTACAGCCTGTTCAGGCCGCGCGGTTCGGCGGCCACGATGTCGGCCGGCTCCACGACGATCACGTGGTCGTACTCGAGGCCCTTGACCAGGCTGGCCGGCACGACGGCGACGCCGGGCAGGTCGATGAGCGCGTTGTCGGCGGCGATGACGGCGACCGTCGTACCGGGCGGGACCTGGTGAGCGGCTTCCCGGAGCGCGGCGTGCAGATCGTCGACCCGCCGCACCGACAGCGTGCCGCCGGGGCGGTAGGAGCGCGTCGGCGTGATGCCGGGAGCGAGGATCCGTGCCGCATAGTCCGCGATCACCTGGGGCACCCGGTATCCGGTGTGCAGCTCCAGCGTGCGGACCTCGCGCTTGCCGAGCCGGGTGAGCAGTTCCGGCCACGAGGCGGCCGCCAGCGGATGGGTTGCCTGGCCGAGGTCGCCGACGATCGTCATCGACGCGTGCTCGGCGCGCCGGGCGATCATCCGGCACTCCATGGGCGACAGGTCCTGGGCTTCGTCGACTATCACGTGAAGGTACGGCTCCTCGGCGGGCCCCTCGTCGACCTCCTCGACGGGCAGCGGCTCGGCCAGCACCGGCACGTATCCCTCCTCGCCGTGCGGGTCGAAACCGTCCGTCCAGCCGACCACCCGGTGTCCTTCGCGGAGGATGACGGCTTCGGCCCAACGCTGGGCAGCGACGACCGCGTCGTTGTCGAAGGCCGGCCCCGCGAGCGCGATCGGCGTGGGATGCCAGGGTGCGTACAGCTCCCAGCCGTCCCGTAGGCCGCAGGCGAGGACGAAGGTGCCCACCTGCCGGAGGCCGGTGGTCAGCTCGCGCAGCCGCCACTCGGGTTCGGGCGCCCTCGGGGCGGCGGGCGGGTCGCCGAGGAGTCCGGCGAGCTCGTCGAGGAGCGGAACGTCGTCCACGGACCAGTCGGGCCGCGCCCGATACGAAGCGGCCAGCGTTCCGGCGGCGCTCACGTCCAGACCCACCACCCGTGCGTCGTCGGCCAGCCACGACAGGACCTTCGCCGGTGTCAGCACGGGCCACCACGCCTGCAGGAATCGGCGGAATTCGCCGCGGTCGGCGACCTCCTCGGCGAACAACTCCCGGCCGAGATGCGCGCCGTCCACTCTGGACCACAGGGCGCCGAGGAGGACCGCGGCGGCGGTCGGGCGTGCGGCGTTGGGCTTCGTGCCGGTCGTCTCGCACCGGGCGTGGACACGACGGCGAGCCGCCGATAGGTCGTCCGCTCCGAGCGTTAGCACCTGTCCCGCGTACACGAGTCGCAGCCGGTCCGGTGCGCCCGGCGGGGTCTGCCACATCAGCTCGGCCAGCAACTCCCGCATGCGCTCGTCGCCCTTGATCCGGCCGACGTCCGCGGAGTCGCGACGGGTGGCGGTCACCCCCTCGACGAGCTCGCCGAGGGCGCGAAGGTGCACGCTGTCCTCGCCGAGCGAGGGAAGGACCCGGCCGATGTAATTGGTGAACACCGTCGACGGGCCCACCACCAGGATGCGGCCGTCGGTGAGCCGGCCCCGGTCGGTATAGAGCAGGTACGCCGCCCGGTGCAGAGCGACCTGGGTCTTGCCGGTCCCCGGCCCGCCGGTGATGACGGTGACGCCCCGGGCGGGCGCGCGGATGGCCTCGTCCTGTTCCCGCTGGATAGTGGTGACGATGTCGCGCATGTGCGGGCCGCGGGATCGCCGGAGCGCGGCCAGCAGCGCCCCCTCGCCGAGCACCCGCAGGTCACCGGCGTCGTCGGGGGACAGCACATCGTCGTCAAGGTCGACGACCTCCGGGCCGCGGCAGATGATGACCCGGCGGCGCACCACGCCGAGCGGTTCTCCCGAGGTGGCCCGGTAGAACGGTGCCGCGGCGGGCGCCCGCCAGTCGATCAGCAGTGGTTCCAGGCCGTCGCGGACGCCCAGCCGACCGATCCGATAGGTCTCGCCGTCGTCGAAGTCGAGCCGGCCGAACACGAGGCCTTCCTCTTCGGCGTCCAGCGCCCTGAGCTGCGCGGCGGCCCGGTGGACCAGCGCGTCGCGCTCCACCAGGCCGGTGGCCGGGCCGGCCGCCGCACGCCGGTGGCCTTCCCCGGCGAGCGCGCCGGCCTGCGCTCGCATCTCGTCGAGCCGCGTGTAGACCCGGTCGACGATCTGCTGTTCGGCGGCGATCTCCAGCATTCTGACGTCGGGCACGATGCTCCCCCGGTGAGTGTTGAATCTCGACGAGCATATGGGCAGGTCAGCGCCGAGAAATCATCATTCGCGACGATTCGGAGAGGGTAGTCCGACCGTTACAATGAAAATGGTTGGACGACGGCGTGGTGAAGACCGTGCCGGGCGGGCGGCGGTTCGTCCACGCCACGCAGTGTCGGGCGCCGCGCGACCTTTTGACGGCAAAGTGTGTCTTGAGATTCCGCCGTTTCCGCGTCCGTACGTGTGGAACGAGGAGGACCAGTGGCAGCCGTTGTGAGACGACCCTGAGCGGGTAACTGCTGACCTTCTGGCCGCGGCCGGGCTTGCCTGCCTACCCGGGACACGTCTGCTGGTAGGGGCGGTCGGGCAGCGCGGCCGCCCACTCATCCGGCGTGAGGCTGCGCCGCACGAGGTCGCAGGCGCGCCGGGCGAGGCTGTCGGAGGCGATGTCCCATCGCAAAGGCGTTCCGAACTGAGGAACGGTCACCAGCTCCCGGCCGTCGGCGCTGATGCCCACGTAGACGTAATTCGCACCCGAGCGGGTGGCATCGATGACGAACTCGCTGCCCGTCGGGTCGCGCACGTCCCACAGCGCCGCCTTGCCGTCCGTGCCGCCCGAGACGACGTAGCGCGAATCCGGCGTGAAGGCGACCGAAACCGTCCACCCGTCGCTGACCCGCCACCGGTGCAGGCGCTTCCAGGTCCGCGTATCCCACAGCAGGATCTCGCCGGACATCGTGCCTGCGGCCAACAGGCGCCCGTCGGGCGAGAACACGGGCTGATCCCGGTAGCTGTCCTCGATGCGCTCCAACTGCGCCACGCTTCGGCCATCCCGCAGGTCGACCACGTCGATCGAGGATTCGCTGTCGTCGGGGGGCCTCAATACGAGCGATGCCATGAGGTGGCCGGTGGGGTCGAGACTGACCCAGGTCGCGATGCCGGACAGGTCGGGCCGGATGTCACCGGTGCGGGTCTGATGGTCGATGTCCCACGTCTGCACGCCGCCGGTGCCATCGACGATGGTCAGCATCGCGCCGTCCGGTGAGATCGCCAGAGCCCCGTGTTCGCCACCGTCGGCGGCCGCCACGTCGACCCGCACAGCGAATGGCAGCAATCGGTGCGCCGCGACGTCAACGACCCGTGCGTACCCCGAGCGGCTC
>DASXRQ010000090.1:0-41804 GCA_036506495.1 Micromonosporaceae bacterium
GGCCGGCGTCGTGCGCACCGACCACCTCGGCGAGCTGCTCGACGCCGCGCGCATGCTGGTCGGCCCGCCCCTGCCAACCGGGGACCGCATCGGCATCTTCGGCAACGCCGGCGGGGTGAACGTGTTGGCGGCCGACGCCGCCGAGGCGGACGGTCTGCGCGTACCCCGGCTAAGTCCCGAGACGCGCGCCCGGCTGGCGGCGGCGCCGCCCGGCGCGGCCGACCCCGACAACCCGCTCGACCTCGGTGCGGGTGCAGGCCCACGTGCTCTCGCCGAGGCGTTCGACGCGCTCGCGGGCAGCGGCGAGGTCGACGCGATCGTCTTCGTCGCCGCCGCGACGCGCGCCAACGACCTACCCGGAATGCTGGCCGCGCTCGCTCCGGCGGTGGACCGTCACCCGGGTATGGCGTGCGCCGGAGTCGTCCTCGGCCATTCCGGCGCCGCGGATCTGGGCGCCCGGCGCCCGGTCCCGATCTTCGACTTGCCCGAGCGGGCCATCCGGGCGATCGCTCACGCGGTCCGGTACGCGCAGTGGCGGCGTACCCCCATCGGCTCCCACCCGGAGCTCGACCGGGTCGAGGCCGCCGGCGCGCGGCGGGCCATCACGGCCGCGCTGACCGACGGCGCGGGGTGGCAATCCCAGAGTCGGATCGCGGATGTCCTCGGCCGGTACGGCATTCCACTGATCCAGACGGTGACGGTCGACCGCGCGGCGGACGCGGTCGCCGCGGCGGCCCGGCTCGGCTACCCGGTCGCGCTGAAGGCGGCCGACCCGACGGTGGTCCACAAGAGCGACATTGGCGGAGTCAAACTGGCGCTGGCCGACGAGGCGGCCGTTCGTGGGGCATACGCCGACATCGCGTCCGCGCTCGGCGGGCCCGCACCGGTCGTGCTGGTCCAGCCGATGGCCGCGCCCGGCATCGAGCTGGTCGCCGGCGTGGTCCACGATCCGCTGTTCGGCTCGCTCGTGATGCTCGGTCTGGGCGGCGTCTACACCGACCTGCTCGGCGACCGCGCGTTCCGGCTGGTGCCGGTCACCGACCTCGACGCGGCGCGAATGTGGCGGTCGCTGCGGGCTGCTCCGCTGCTGACCGGCTACCGCGGCGCACCTCCGATCGACACCGCGGCGCTCGAGGACCTGATGCTACGGCTTGGCAGGCTGGCCGAGGATCTTCCGGAGGTCGCCGAACTCGACCTGAATCCGATCCTCGCCGGCCCGCACGGACTCGTCGCTGTCGACGCCAAGTTGCGCCTGGAAGCAGTGGGTGCCGAGCCGGACGCATATCTGCGCCGGCTGCGCCAGGTCGACCCGGATTCGCATCACAGGAAGATTCGGCGATGACATACCGACCGGATCGCCGTGGGTAAAACGGGTCGCGGCGCCGCAGTACGCGCTCGCTCGCGTCGGATCCGTCGGGCATCATGCCGCGTCGACTCGAGTGCGCCATGCGCGTTACTGGCCGTCCCCCGCGTACATGTCCAGCAGCCGCTGCCGCGTTGCCTGTAGCCGGTCGACGACGACGCCCATAAACCGACGGTGCAGCTCGTAGCCGATGACCGGGTCCTGGTCGCAGAGCCGCCGCACGCCATCCGCGTCGAGCACGATTGCCAGCGTCGGTTCCATCGCGGTGGCACCGAAGTGCCACCGGTACGGCGGGAACATCCACGACCAGCCGAGCACGGTGCCGGGCCCCAGCATCTCGACGATCGCCTCGCCGCGATCGCGCAGGCGCGTGTGCAGGCGGACGCGCCCGTCCCGGATCAACCAGAACCGGTCCGCTCGCCCGCCTTCCTCGAATATCGGGCCGCCGAGCCGGAAGACCGAGCGATGGGCCCATATCGCGAGCCGGGTTAGCTGGTCCGGCGTCATTCCCTCCATGAACGGATGGCCAGCGAGCAGGTCGTACGTGGTGGTGATCATGTCACTGCCTCCGCTTGTCGGGCCTGCAACTCGGGTGGTGTCGATGCGCACCCGGGTCGCTCGGCGGACGGGTCGTCACGCCCATCGAACCTCCCCGGCGGGGATCGGTCGCAGAGTCGAAGGTCCCGTGCGGGCCGGCGCAAAGCCCCTGTGCTGGGCATCTGCGTCCCGCGCAGGGTTGAGTGTGCGGGCCGGTCGGGTCCGAGCGGCAACCTTCGGGAGGGCGCTATGGGTGGTGGAAGCGAGGCCATGATCAATCGGTGGTCGATCGACTCTGATGGCCGGCCCGGTCCTGTCTTGGATGCGTGCCTACGCGCGGCGATCGCGGCGCCATCGGTCCACAACACCCAGCCCTGGCGATTCCGGCTGCTCGACCGCATGGTTGAGGTGTACACCGACCCGTCCCGCCGGCTAGCCGTGCTCGACCCGACCGGCCGGGAGCTGACGATCAGCGTGGGTGCCGCGGTGCTCAATCTGCGGGTGGCGATGCTGGCCCATGGTCGCGTTCCGGTGATATGGCTGTTCCCGGACCCGGCCGACCCGAGCCTCGCCGCCCAGGTGCGACTGGGCCCCGTTGTGCCGTTGCGGGATACAGCGGTGATGCTGGCTCGAGCCATCCCCCACCGCCACACGAACCGGCGGCCGTTCTCGGCCGTTCCCGTCCCGCCCGAGGTGCTGGCCGATCTGGCCGCGGCCGCTCGGGTGGAGGGCGGCGATCTCGTCGTCGCCGACCCGCCCGTGCGGGACGCCGTGCTGAGCGTGGTGCGCGCCGCGGAACACCGCCGCCGCGCCGACCCGGCGTACCGGGCCGAGCTGGACGAGTGGACCCGCGAGATCCCGCACCGGCGCGACGGTGTACCGCCGGAGGCGTTCGGGCCGTGGGACGCGCTGGAGGTGGTCCCGATCCGGGACTTCGGCCTGATCCAACCGTCGCGGCACCGCTCACGGGTTTCGTTCGAAGATGAGCCGACGATCGCGGTTCTGTACTCCCCCGGCGACACCCCATGGGACTGGCTACGCGCGGGCCAAGCTCTGGAGCGGACGTTGCTTACCGCGACGGTTCGCGGGGTGGCCACGACGCTGATGACCCAGCCCTTGGAGATACCCGAGCTGCGGGCCCTGCTCGCCGATTCGGCCGGTGGGTTGGTGGCGCAGGCCGTGGTGCGGTTCGGCTACGGGCCGCCGAGTCCGCCGTCGCCCCGACGGTCCGTGTCCGAGGTGCTGGTTCGCCCCGAATCCGCGCAGGCGGCCTCGTCGTGATTGCCGGCGTCGTGTCCCGCACGGATGAGGACCTACGCGTCGACGCCGGGCACGGAGGTCTGACCACCAGGGCTGCGGAGGCGCGGCTTCGGGAGGACGGCCCCAATGCGGTGGTGCCGCCGCCACCGCGGCGCCTGAGCGCTCGCATCAGCCATCAGCTCACCGACCCGCTGGTTGCCCTGTTGCTGGTTGCGGCCGCCGTCACCACGGCGCTGGCGGACTACCGCGACACGTTCGTCATCGCGCTGGTCGTCGTCGTGAACACCGCGATCGGCGTGGTCCAGGAGGTCCGGGCGGACCGCGCGATCGCCGCCCTCGACCTGCTGGCCGCTCCCACCGCGCGCGTCGTGCGCGACCGTCGCGACACCGTCATCCCAGCCGCCGACCTGGTGCGGGGCGACCTGGTACGCGTTGAGCCCGGCGACGTGGTCCCGGCCGACCTGAGGCTGGTCTTCGCCCACCGGCTGCAGCTGGACGAGTCCGCGCTCACCGGCGAGTCCGTCGCGGTGGTGCGGTCATCCGGAAATGAGGCGCGCGCGGGGACGGTCGTGGTGACCGGACGCGGGGTCGGCACCGTCGAGCGGACCGGAGAACACAGCGCGCTCGGGCGCATCACGGCACTCGTTGCTGCGACCCGGCCTGGTCCGACCCCGCTGCAGCGGCGGCTCGCCGCGCTGGGCCGGGTGCTCGGACTGACCGCGGTCGGCCTCTCGGCCCTCATCTTCGCGATCGGGCTCCTCTCGGGGCGGCCCGTGGTCGACATGGCAATCACCGCGGTTAGCCTGGTGGTGGCCGCCGTGCCGGAGTCTCTGCCGGCGGTGATCACGCTCGCGTTGGCGCTCGGCGCGCGGCGGATGGCCCAGTCCCGAGCGATCCCGCGTCGGCTGCACGCGGTGGAGACTCTCGGCTCGGTCACCGTGGTCGCGTCGGACAAGACCGGCACGCTGACCGAGGGCCGAATGGCCGTGCAGCGGGTGATCACACCGGACGGCGCGGAGTACGCCGTGTCCGGCACTGGGTACGAGCCGTCCGGCGAGATTCTGGTGGCGGACCGCACGCTTCGCGGACCGCCGCCGGCGGCGCTGGCCGAACTCGCACGCGCGGGAGTCCTGTGCAACGACGCCACGCTCGCCGAGCCGACGGCGGACCAGCCGCACTGGGCCGCCATCGGTGATCCACTCGAGGCGGCACTGGTGGCGTTCGCCGCGCGATGCGGGCTGAACCCGGCGGTCGAGCGGGCCGAATGGCCCCGGTTCGCCGAGCACCCGTTCGAGCAGGCCACCCGCCGGATGACAACCATCCACCGCGGGCCCCAGGGCCGGTTCCTCATGGTATGCAAGGGCGCACCCGAGACGGTCTTCGTCGCGCCGACCGCGGACGCGACACCGGAGGCACTGGACGCGGCGATCGCCGCCGCGCATGCGCTGGCAGCGAGCGGCCTCCGTGTGCTTGCGATCGCGGCCGACATGCGCGATGAGCCGGGATCACCCGAGTCGCCCCGTGGACTACGACCGCTGGGCCTCATCGCGATCGGCGACCCCGTCCGAGAAACCGCGCCACGGATAGCGGAGGTGTTCGCGGCGGCCGGGATCCGGCTGGTGCTCATCACCGGCGACCATCCGGCCACCGCCGCCGCGGTCGGCGGCCAGCTCGGCATCGTAGCGGACGGCGACGACGTGGTACGCGGTGACGCGCTCGCCAACGACGACACGGATTCCGATCGCGCGGACCAGGCCCGCGTGTTCGCCCGGATCCAGCCCGAGCAGAAATTGGACATCATCGCCGCGCTACAGCGGCGAGGCCACATCGTCGCGATGACCGGCGACGGGGTCAACGACGCGGCCGCCCTGCGCGTCGCGGACATCGGGGTGGCGATGGGCGGAGGCACCGAGGTCGCGCGTCAGGCGGCCGACCTCGTGCTCGTCGACGACAACCTCGCGACCGTCGCCACCGCCGTGCGCGAAGGGCGGCGCATCTACGACAACATCCGGCGGTTCCTGCGCTACGGGCTATCCGGCGGCGCCGCCGAAATCATCGTCATGCTCGTTGGCCCGGCCCTGGGCCTCGCGGTGCCCCTCCTGCCGGCCCAGATCCTCTGGGTCAACCTGCTCACCCACGGGGTGCCCGGGGTCGCGCTCGGCGCCGAGCCGGCCGAACCCGGCACCATGCGCCGCCCACCTCGGTCGCCCCAGGAGTCGGTGCTCGGCGGGGGCCTGGTGAGGGCCGTGCTCGTCACCGGGGCGCTCATCGCGGCGGTGACGCTCGGCGCCGGCGTGGCCGCATACCACCTCGACCGCCCCTGGCAGTCGGTCATGTTCGTGGTACTCGGACTGGCCCAGCTGGGCGTCGCGCTGTCCGTGCGCGTCCGACGGCGGCCGGGAACACCAGGCAACCCGGGACTGCTGTACGCCGTCGCCCTCTCCGCGGCACTGCAGGTTGCCGGGGTACTCCTGCCGCAGCTCCGCACCCTGCTGGGCACCGACCCGCTCGGCACCGCCGAGCTGCTGGCCTGCACGGCCGTGGCGACCCTGCCCGCGCTCGGCGCCAGGCTGTTCGTCCGCTGAGTCGTAGGTCCCGCAGCTGGTGGACCTTGGCCACTGTGCCGCCCACCGGCCGCTCGTCCACCCTGAGCGTGTTGAGCGTGAAGGGGGTCTGGTCATGATGCCGATGATGTCCGGTACGGGTGGCGCCGCGATGTGGATCTTCCTCCTGCTGCTGGTCGCGGCGGTTGGCGTGGCGGTGTTCGCCGTGGCATCCACGTTGGTTCGGTCCAGCGGGCAGCAGGCTGGCGCGGCTCCGCCGTCCGCCCGGCCGGCGGAGCGGAGCCAGCCGGAGGAGACGCTCCGCATGCGATACGCCCGCGGTGAGATCGACACCGACGAGTTCGAGCGCCGGCTCGCCGCGCTGCAGACCGCCCGTCAGGCACGGGATCCCGACTTGTGACCACGCCGATGACGGCCACTGTCTCAGGTGACGCCCCCGGCCCGGCCTCTTTGCTGTCCGGCCGCCGACTTTGGCGGAGCTGGTTCCTATGGGCCACCCTCGGCGAAGCCGGCGGCTTCTGTGCTCCCGCTGTCGCGGCGGCCCTGGCGACCGCACTCCCCGGCGTGGTATCGCTGATCGCCCTCCTTACCGCCGGCGCCGCTGAGGGTGCGCTGCTCGGTGCGGCCCAGGCACACGTGCTTCCTCGTGCGCTGCCCGCGGTATCCCCCCGCCGTGTGCAAACGCGGCCGGTAGCGGAAGGATGGACCGCATGACCGACCGCGCACCGGCACAGGTGCTTGCTGAGGCGGCCCGGGCGGCGAGGTACGCGCCGTCTGCGCTCAACACGCAGCCGTGGCGATGGAGCGTGGGGCCTGACGGACTCGATCTCTACGCGGACCGCACCCGTCAGCTCCACGCCGCCGACCCGGACGGCCGCCTGCTAATGATCAGCTGTGGCGTGGCCCTGCATCACGCCCGTGTCGCCCTCGCCGCGGAGGGGTGGGGTGGCTCGGTGGTCCGGTTTCCGGGACCGACCGACCTCCTTGCTCGGATCACCCTGGACGCCCCCACCAGCGTCTCGCCCGAGGCGATGCGACTCTTCCAGGCGACCGAGGCGCGGCACACCGACCGGCGCCCGGTCGTGGATGTGCCGGTTGAGCCCGCCGCGTGGGACGAGGTCGTGGCCGCGGCGACCGGTGAAGGGGTGAACCTGCATCGGCTCACGCCCGAGCAGGTGAGCGACCTGGCGTCCGCCGCCGCGCACGCCGATGCGCTGGCTGCGGCCGATCCCGCGCTACGCGCCGAGTTGGCCCTCTGGGTCGGCGGCGACCGGCCGTCCGGAGCCGGGTTGCCCGATACGGTGATACCGAGCCGCCCGCCGCAGACCGAGGTGCCGGAACGGGAGTTCGGCCGCGGCGGCACACTCGACGTCGGCGAGGGCCATGCAGGAGCCGCGACGTACGCCGTCCTCTTCGGCGACACCGACGATCCGCCGGCCTGGCTGAGGGCCGGCGAGGCGCTCTCGGCCGCCTGGCTCACCGCGACCCGACTCGGCCTCGCCGTGCTACCGTTCACCGCCGTCATCGAGATCCCCGCGACCCGTCAGACCATCCGTCGCCTGCTCGCCGGTGTCGGCCACCCGTACGTTGTGCTCCGCGTCGGTACCGCCGACCCCGACCACGCCGGGCCGCCACACACCCCGCGGCTACCTGCGGAGCAGGTCATCGATACCTCGGGCATCGACACGACCGGTTGACGCGCCGACATCCACGCAACGCCCGCCGACTACGATCACGCCGTGGTCGCGGATGCTGACATGGGACGGGACGAGCAGCCGTGGGAGCGGCCGTTCCTAGGCTTGACGGCGCTGTCCCGCGTCCACCTCGACGCGTTGCTCCAGGAGCTGCTGGACCGGGTGGGCGAGATTGTGGCGAGCCGGGAGCGGCTGCGCGCGCTGCTCGATGCCGTCGTCGCGATCAGCTCTGATCTTGACCTGCACAGCACCCTCGAGCGGATCGGCGCGGCGGCGTGCGAACTGGCTGGCGCCCGCTACGGCGCCCTCGGGGTGATCGGGCACGACGAAAAGCTGATCGACTTCATTACGCACGGCATCGACCCGGAGACACACGCGGCAATCGGCGACCTACCGACCGGCCGCGGTGTGCTCGGGCTGCTGATCCAGGACCCCCGGCCAGTGCGGCTCCCGGACATCTCGCAGCACCCCCAGTCGTATGGCTTCCCACCCCACCACCCGGTCATGCGCAGCTTCCTCGGCGTGCCGATCCGCATCCGCGACGAGGTGTTCGGCAACCTCTACCTCGCCGAGAAGCAAGGCGCGACCGAGTTCACCGAGGACGACGAGAAGATCGTCGTCGCCCTGGCCGCCGCGGCCGGCGTCGCGATTGAGAACGCCCGGCTGTATGCGCTGGCCAGCCGACGGCAGCAGTGGCTCGCGGCAACCGCCGAGATCACCAACGTCTTGCTGGGCGACGTGCAACGCACGGCGGCGCTGAAGCTGGTCGCCCGTCGGGCGCGGGAGGTCGCCGAGGCCTACGCCGTGCTGGTTCTGCTATACGACGAGGAGACGGGACAGCTCACCGTCGAGGTCGTGGACGCCGACGAGGAGGTCGAGGTCTCGGACTTGGCCGGCGTGGTGGTGCCGGCGGCGAACACCGCGTTCAGTGAGGCCGTCGTCGCTGGTGCGCACGCGGTGGTCGAGGACCTGGGCAAGGCCGCGCCCTGGCCGATCGCGGTGACCACCGGGCCGGCTCTGATCGCGCCGCTCGCGACCTCACAGGCGCTCCACGGCCTGCTCGTGGCCGCGCAGAGGCCGGGAGAACACCGCCCAGCGGACGACGACCAGCCCCTCTTGACGAGCTTCGCCGGGCAGGCCGCCCTCGCGCTGGAAAGAGCCACCGCGCAGGAGGAACGCGAGCAGCTGGTGGTGCTCGAAGATCGGGAGCGCATCGCCCGGGACCTGCATGACGTGGTGATCCAGCGGCTGTTCGCCACCGGTCTGCAGCTGCAGACCGCGGCCACCCTGGCCACCCGGCCGGAGGTGGCCACCCGGATCAACACGTCGGTCGACGAGCTCGACACCACCATCCGCGACATCCGCACGGCCATCTTCGAACTTCGCTCGCCGGTCGCCGCCGAACTGCGCACGGACATCCGCGGGACAGTCGAGGCGGCCGCGGAGTCGCTGGGGTTCCGACCCCGCCTCGAACTCTCCGGGCCGATCGATAGCGCCGTCCCGCGGGAGATCCGCCCGGACCTCCTGGCCGTGGTGCGGGAGGCACTGTCCAACGTGGTACGCCATGCCCACGCGACCTCGGTCGATCTGAGCGTGTCGGTGGCGGACGGGCTGGTAAGGGTGGTCATGCGCGACAACGGCGTCGGCGCGGCCGGAGCCATCGAGCACGGCGGGTTGATCAACCTTCGAGAGCGGGCGGCCCGGCACCGCGGCACGTTCGTGGTCGATTCGGTGGAACCGAACGGGACGATCGTGACGTGGTCGGTGCCGCTGTAGAAACTCAGCGGTGGTGCTCGCCGAGTAGTCGGGTTGCCAGCACTGCGGCCTGTGTCCGTCTCTCCAGTCCCAGCTTGGCGAGCAGGCTCGACACGTAGTTCTTGACCGTCTTCTCGGCCAGGAACATCTTGCCGGCGATCTCCCGGTTGGTCAGTCCCTCCGCGACGTACTCCAGGATGCGGCGCTCCTGCTCGGTCAGCGACTTCAGCTCTTGCGGCTCCTCCACGCCGTGCCGGATCCGCTCCAGGACGCGCTGGGTGACCGCCGGGTCGAGCAGCGACTGCCCGGCGGCCACCCGCCTCACCGCGTCGACGAGGTCCGTACCACGGATCTGCTTGAGCACGTAGCCGGATGCACCCGCCATGATGGCCGCGAACAGCGCCTCGTCGTCCTCGTACGAGGTGAGGATCAAACCCTTGATGGACGGATCGACCGAGCGGATGTCCCGGCAGACGTCGATGCCGTTGCCATCGGGGAGCCGCGCGTCAAGGACAGCGACGTCGGGGCGCAGGGCGGGCGCTCGCCGGGCGGCCTCCTGCGCCGATCCCGACTCGCCGACGACCTCGATATCGGGCTCGGCCTCGAGGAGATCGTGCAGGCCGCGCCGAACCACCTCATGGTCGTCGAGGAGAAAGACACGGATCATAGATATCTTCTACCTCCCGACACCACCCACGTGCCCAGGGCCAAAGGTCCCAACTACGAGGACCCGGCCGCCTCAACAGCCTAAACCGCCCGGCCGGGGATCAGGGTATGGCTGCCCTGCCGGTCGGGCCGTCCGGCCCTGCCAACGTGCCCGGCGGCGGACGCAGCGTTGGGGTTCGACCCACACGAGGAGGCGGACATGGCTAGCGCACCCGTCCCGAGCCCGGCCCAGTCCCTGATGGTGGCCGCGCAAGTGGCGCAGCGGGCCCCGTCGGTGTTCAACACCCAGCCGTGGCGATGGAGGGTCGGCGCCGACCTACTTGAGCTGCACGCCGACCGGAGCCGCCGACTCGTGGTCGCCGATCCGGACGGGCGGCTGCTCACCATCAGCTGTGGTGCGGCCCTGCATCATGCCCGCGTTGCGCTGGCCGCCGCAGGTCACCGCGTCGCAGTTGAGCGACTCCCCGACCCGGCGCGCCCGGGCCTGCTCGCCCGGGTCCGCCTCGCCGGATTCCACGAGCCCGACCTGGCGACGCTTGCGCTGCGCGAGGCGATCGACCGGCGCCGCACGGACCGGCGAGCGTTCGGCGACCGGCCGGTTCCACCCACCGTGATTGACCGGCTGCGCGCGGCCGCCGAGGAGGAGGGCGGGTCGCTGCACATCGTGCGCGAAGACCAGATGCCCATGCTGGCGTGCGCCGTCGCCAGCGCCGCCGAGCGGGAGTTGGCCGATCCCGCGTACCGCAGCGAACTCATCCGTTGGACCAACCGACCGGTGCGGAGCGGCGATGGTGTACCCGTGGCGACCGCCGTGCGGGCCGCCCCGCGGCGCGTACCTGCGCGGGAGTTCGCCCTCGGCGTCGCTCCCGCGATGGACGCCGGTTCGGGCACCGACCGCGGAGCCGTGTTCGCGATCCTCTTCGGGGACAGCGACGAGCCGATCGGCTGGCTCCGCGGCGGCGAGGCGCTCTCGGCTGTGTTGCTGACCGCGACCGCTGCGGGTCTTTCGGCCGGGCCGAGCAGCGACGTCATGGAGGTCGGGTCAACGCGCGAGCTGCTGCGCGGGCTGATCGCAAGAGTGGGCTATCCGTACCTGGTGCTGCGCTTCGGCACCAAAGCGGCGGCCGCGGACGTGCCTGCTGCGCCGCGGCGCGACCCGGCCGACGTCATCGACGAGACCGACTGACGAGGACGGCGCCGTGAACGAGCAGACCATCGTCGTCGGTGTCGGTGGGGGCGACAACGGCCGGCAGACGCTCGCCTGGGCGGTCGCCGATGCTGCAGCCGCCGGCGGCCGCGTACGCGTTTGTCATGTGTGTGCCGCCGACTCCCTCCTCGCCTCATATGGCGGGCCGATCCCGTTGTCAGTGCTGGAGCTGGCCGACCCGCCGCTCGCCCGGGCAGTAGCCGCGGCACGCGACCGCCTCGGCGGGCAACGCGTGCGGCTGCACGTCGCCACCGGTAACGTCGGCGAAGTGCTCGTGCGCGAGGCCGGCTGGGGAGACTTGATCGTGCTCGGCGCACCTCAACACAGCGGGTGGGCAAGCCGAGCGTCCACCACCCACCACGTGATCGAACGAGCGCCGTGCCCGACCGTGGTGGTCCGGTCGGTCACGGACCGGGTACGTGGCCCGTTCGCCGGGCAGGTCGTGGTAGGAGTGGACGGCTCGGCGCCTGCCCGGGCCGCTCTAGAGCTGGGTTTCCGGTTCGCCACAGCACACCGGCGGCCGCTGGCCGGAGTCCACGTGAGCGTCGCAGAGCGCGAGGACATCTGGTTCGACGAGACGACGCTCGAGACCCACGTCGTCGAGGTGTCCGAAGGTCTGGTCCTGCTGGCCGATGAGGTCGAGCCTTGGCAGCACAAGTACCCTTCGGTGCCGGTCCGCCGGGCCTTGTACAGCGGTCGTACACTGCCGGGGCTACTCCGTGCGGCGGCCGGTGCCCGCCTTCTCGTCGTCGGTGACCGTGGCCGCGGGCCCACTGCGCGGTTCGTGCTCGGTTCCGTCGCCCACGGCGCCGTCGACTACGCCCCGTGCCCGGTTGCGGTCGTACGCGACGACCGCGCGCGAGAGGACTCGGTTCGATGATCGCCGCTGGGCTGACCGACCAGGTGTTCCGCGCCGCCGTACAGGCCGCCGTGCGGGCCCCATCGCTGCACAACACCCAGCCGTGGCGGTTCCGCCGTCGGGACGGGGCGATCGAGGTGCGGGCGGATCCGTCGCGCCGGCTGCCCGTCGCCGACCCGACCGGCTGGGCGGTGCGCATCGCCTGCGGCGCCGCCGCCTTCAACGCCCGGCTCGCCTTGGCCGTCGCCGGCTGTGACGTCACGGCGCGACTGCGCCCGGATCCGCGCGACCTCGACCTCATGGTCCGGCTCGTGTCGGGCGCCTCGAGACCGGCCACCCCGGTGGAGCGCACACTCTACGACGCCATCCCCCAGCGCCACAGCAATCGGGCGCCCTTCTTCCCAGAGCCCGTCCCCGCGGCTGCTCGCTCCGACATGATCGAAGCTGCCAGGGTGGAAGGGGCCTGGCTCGAGCTGTTGATCGGCCCCGGCCCGCTGGCCGCCGTGGCCGAGATCGCGCAGGCGGCGACGACCGTTCTTGACCGCAACCCAGAATACCGAGCCGAGATGGCCGCCTGGACGCGCGCGGACGAGACTCAACGGGACGGCGTACCCGGAGCGGCCGGGGGGCCAAGCCCTGCGCCGCAGGATCTGTTGCCTGTCCGCCCCTTCAGCGACCGACCCCGTGCTCCCGGTCGCGACTTCGAGTCCCATCCACTCGTGGCCGTCCTTGGCACCCCGGGCGACAGCCACCGCGATCAGCTGGTCGCCGGCATGGGCCTGCAGCGTGTCCTGCTGACCATTACGTCCGCCGGTCTGGCCGCGTCTATGCTGTCCCAGCCCATCGAGGTGGAATCGGCCCGCGAGCGGCTGCGGATCGCGCTCGGCCGGTACGGCACGCCGCACATGGTGCTCCGAGTGGGGTACGGCCAACCCGGCTTCCCGACCCCGCGGCGCGACGTGGCGGACGTCATGGACGAGGCCGAATAGCAGCGGCGTCGGGACCATTGACCCGGCCAGGACCGGTCCGGTGACCCTGTCCGCAGAAGCGTCGACGAGCGTCGAATAGGGGTGTCACGACAAGACGCATGGTGATGAGAGGACGTGGCATCAATGACCACACTGACCGATCGCGGCGTCAACCGCATCGCCGCGCCGGCGGCATCGACCGCCGAGACGACGCGCGAGACTACGCAGCAGAAGGCCGCGCGTTACACATGGGCTGGCCTACGCCTCGCCGCTGGCTGGATCTTCCTTTGGGCCTTCCTGGACAAGGTCTTCGGATTCGGCTTCGCCACCCCTGAGGCCCGTTCCTGGATCAACGGCGGGCACCCGACCAAGGGCTTCCTCAGCGGCGCGACCGGGCCCTTCGAGAGCTTCTACCACTCGATCGCGGGTGACGCGTGGGCGGACTGGCTGTTCATGGCCGGCCTGGCCGGCATAGGCATCGCGCTCGTCCTCGGCATCGGGACGCGGATCGCCGCGGCGGCCGGTGGTCTCCTGCTCGTCCTGATGTGGACCGCCTCGCTGCCGCTGGACACCAACCCGTTCCTGGACGACCACCTGATCTACGCGGGCCTGCTGGTCGGCCTCGCGCTGGTCAGCGCCGGCGACACGCTCGGGTTCGGCAAGCTCTGGGCGCGCATCCCGCTCGTGCAGAAGGCGCCCTGGCTGAAGTAGCTCGAGGATTACCCGCTAACCCCCGGCCGGCGCGGTGCGCGCCGGCCGGCAATGTCTTGCCGAAGGCCGCGCTCCACGAGTTCGACGCGGTCTTCCTCTCAGGGTCGGCGCGATGGATGTCGCGCGCAGCGCCCGCCGGCTCGGCGCGACGTCGGCGAATGCCCCGCCGGCGCGATCGTCATGGTGCCGGAGGAGACCTGAACCCTTCTGTTCGGCCCTGGCGTACACGGGTCGAATGGTCCCTCCGGTCGGGACGTCATTCCCTGCCGTCGGCGTTGCGGCAGCCCCAATCATGAGAGTGCATCGGTTCACCGAGTTCGATACGGCGGCGAGCCGCCATACCCAGGGAGTTGTGATGAAGCGCAGAACCCTCGACATCATGTTCAGCGTGGGCGGTCTCGTGCTCGCCGGCCTGCTCGTGGCCATCGGCGTGGTGCTGACCAGCAACGCGAACTTCGCCAACCACTACGTTAGGGACCAGCTCAGCCAGCAGAACATAACGTTCAAGGCGGCCGCGGACCTGACTGACGAAGAGAGGCAGGCCGACTGCCTCGTGCAGTACGCCGGCCAGAAGCTGACGACCGGCAAGCAGGCCGAGTGCTACGCCAACAACTTCATCGGCCTGCACCTCAAGTCGATCGCCAACGGGAAGACGTACGCCGAGCTGGGCGAGCCGCAGACTGCGTTGCGCGCGCAGGTCACCCAGGCCCAGCAGAGCAACGACCCGGCGCTGGCCGACCTGCAGAAGCAACTGGACGCGATCACCGCACAGCGGGACACCGTTTTCAAGGGTGAGACCCTCCGTGGCCTGCTGCTGACCTCGTTCGGCTTCAGCGAGTTCGGCACCAAGGCGGCCCAGGGTGCGACCGTGGCCTACCTCGCCGCTGGGCTCCTGGCCCTGCTGTCCGCCGCGGGCTTCGTCCACGCCTTCAGGACCCCCAGGAGCGTCGCGTTCGGCGCCCCCGAATCCCCCACCACTCGCTCGGACAAGCCGATGGCGAACGTCTGACCGCTGACCGCTCGTACCCGGGGGCCGCGCGACGCGCGGCCCCCGGGCGTGTCGCACGTAGGTCCGCAAGTGCCGGGGGCACGAGGCGCGGCCGCTGTCGGCGCAGGACCTAACATGCTGTGGCTGGACGACGCCCGCTGGCCGCAGGATATCCGTGCCCTGGCCGCCTCGACTGCGGCCCGCTTCTCGACCCGGCTAGTCGCGTCGGCATCCCCGACCGGGTACGCCGCCGACCGGTCGCACGGTTGAGGGCGAGCCCACGTTCGCCAACCTGTACACCCGAGCCGATACCTGCGCCGACTGGGTGGCCGCCGGCCAGGCGGTCGAACGCGTGCTGCTGACTGCCACCGTCAGGCGCCTGGCCGCCGCTCAGGGCGACGCGGCACAGAGTCAGTGTGGTGGCCGGGCGAGGAGTCGAACCTCGCATGTAGGCGCGGGGAAGATCCCTCGGTCCGCCCCACCCTGTTCGGGTAGTTGCCGCATGTCTACCGGCCGCGTCCCAAGCTAGGAAGCCCGGGTTTCTTGCCTGTCCGTCACGATGCCAGGCAGGCCCGTCATAGCGACAGGGCCGACCAGCGGGAACGCGCGGGACCAAGGACCGTAAAGCTGGCTCGGGCGGCCGCGCCGAACGACTCGACGTTCTTAGGACCGGTGAGCCAGATCCCGGTGGTGCCGTGGTCCTGCTCGTCGCGGGCGCCGCGCTCGTAGGCGCCAGCGGGTTCAGCCTGCGGCGAGCCCGGCCCCACCGGTCCTAGCGAACCACGTAGCAGCGGCCAGCCGGTCGTCGATCGGGGGAACCATGGCGACCGGGCAGGATGAATGGTGGATCAACGTGTAGCCGACCGAACCGAACAGGAGGCTACGCATCTTTCCGCGACGCCGGGAGCCGACCACGACAATGCCTGCCCGGGTCGACGCAGCCACGAGTTCGCGAGCGGGGTCGAGGCTGAACAACACCTTGCGACTGACGGCAACCTCCGAGTACTTCGCCTCCCACCCGCGCAGGGCCTCGTCCAGTTCCCGAATGGCCGCACGCTTCGCCTCTGCGAAGCCGTCCGCTACCGGGTCGAGGGAGTCGCCGTCGACGCTGTGCGGGTGGACCCAGGCGTAGAGCGCGATCAGGGGTACCTCGCGCTGTGCGGCCTCCGCGAACGCGAACGCGATCGCCGCCATGGATGGCCGCGACCCGTCTACCCCAATGAGCACCGGCCCGCCGTCCGGCGCGTGCTCGCCACGCATCACGACTATCACCGGACAGTGCGCTCCGGTGGTGACACGTGTGCCGGTCGAGCCCGCCAGCAGACCGCGAAGGCCGCAGAGGCCGCGAGATCCGATCACCAACAGCGAGGCCGTCCGCGACTCCGTCAGCAGGACCTCGTCGGTAGCGCCGCAGACCAGTCGCGTACCAGCCTCCAGGCCCGGGTGGCGTGCCAGCGCTCGCGACATCGCGTCGGCGACCATCCAGCGGGTCACGACGCGAGGCTCGGCGAATTTCATCTGGTCCTGGCCAGCCGGCGGCGCGTAGGCATGCAGGACGCGCAGTGGCCGCTGGCGCCAGGCGGCCTCGTCGGCGGCAACGTCGAGCGCGGCCAGGCTGGAGTACGAGCCGTCGACACCCACGACGACGGCCGCCCCGTCGGTCATGACACGCCTCTCCGCCCGCGGTACCACTTGTCCAAATAGGGCGCGAGCACCTCAACCAGCGTTGGCGAGCCGACCTCGGTCAGCTCGTACGTCACTCGCCGGGCCGGATGTCCGAGTTCGACGAGGCCGCGGCGTTTGGGCGCGCCAACGGCAGTGTCTTGAGTGGACATTTCGTCCCTCCGCGACCGATCTGAGACCCCTCAACAGCTCGAACCTACGGCCGAGCGGATAGCCCCGTCAGAGCCCTTGGTCACATCTCTGCCGAGTCCCTTGGACGTCCCGTCCCTTGCCCGGGCGCGCACAACGGCCCTGTACCGGCAAGCGGTTCTCGGCGAGCGTGGATTTGGGGACGTGTGTGATGGCGTGCTAGGCCCCGTCATCCGGCACCTGTTGCGCGAGGCCGCCTGCCCGCTAGCTGTTGTCCCTGCCTTCGGGTGGCCCAATGAACCGCTAGCTTTGGTCGGGGCGCACGGATGCCGACGCCCGCCTGCGAGAGTGGAACAGAAGCGAGTCCTCGAACTGCCAATCCAGGCGGTCGACCACGTTCACGACCCCCGCCACATCGGCGGTCAGGTGGACGACCAATCGCGCCACGCCGCTGCTCTCGACTCTGCCGTTGAGAGTGACAACACCATTGACGACGTCGACCTGAACCATCAACGGATCAATGCGGAGGCTGCGCCGGAGCACGTTGTCGACGACGTCGCTCCGTATCTCCGAGTCGGGGCGGATGTGCATGCGGAGCAGGTCACGCCGAGAGACGATGCCCACCAGCCTGCCCTCGGCATCTACCACGGGCATCCGCTTGATCCGTTTCGCCTCCAGCCGACGCGCGGCCGCGACAACGGAGGTCTCCCTGGTCGCCGTGACGGCCGGTGCCGTCATCAGCTCGGCCGCGACCGCAGCGTCGGGTTCGGTTGTTCGGTGCGGCGCCGCCCCCCGGTGGCCCACATTCTCCATGTGGCGTAAGAGGTCGGCCTCCGAAACGACCCCCATGACGATGCCGTCGGCATCGACGACCGGCGCCGCGCTGACGCCGCGGTCGATCAATACGTCGACAATCTCGCGGTAAGACGTGTCCGGCGTGACCGAGACCACGTCCTGCGTCATGACGTCCCCGACGGTCCATCGCCTCATCGTCAACTCCCGTTCACTCAATTTCACCGGCGGGCCATGCGCTGGATCTCCCGCTGGATGTCGTCTTCGGTCGGCGTCGGGGCATACACGTCCCAAACATTGAATGCCAGGCCGATACCCCACCCCAGCAGCGGGAACACCGGCCAGTAGAACCCGCCCGGCGTCGTGAGCAGCCAGATGCCGTTCAACAGCAGGTTCACCATCACGTAGGCGAGCACATGCGCCTGCAGGTCGTGCTTCTTTCGCAGCTGCTTGACCGCGGCCTCCCGGAATTCGTCCCGGGACTTTGCCGCCGCCTGCGACACATCGGTGGTCATAGCGGACCTCCTCTCAACTACAACCAGCCTCTCGCCGACCACACCGGACCGTGAGCGCCGGAGGTCCCGTCCCACCGGGCCTAACGACGGTGGCACCGCCGCTCCGACCGGCGGGAGGATCGGTCGTGGCAAGGTTGTCGATGGACGGCTACGGCGCGTTCGGCGTCGTGCTGGAGCCCGCCCTCCGGCGGCCTGAGCGGGCGCGGTCCAGAGACACGTACAGGTACGGCAAGATGAACGCGTGGACCGCGCGCAGGGCACACCGCCGGAGCGTCGGCTCCCGAACTGCCAGGTCGACCGCGGACGGGCTGGCCGCCGAGCCGTCGACAGCGGCCACCGCCGGCCCGCCGTGCGTGGACATGGTCCACCTCTTCGGTGACACCTTCACGCTGCCTGCGGCTAAGGGACTGCGCCAGTCCCGACCGGCCCGGGTGTCGATTGGAAATCACTGGGAATGCTCGACGCAGGAGCCCGCGGACAGTAACTGCAAGTAGTGGGCATAGTCGGTCTAGTAGAAACGCGGCCTTCGTCTGTAGGGCTCCACCCGGCCCGCCGGACCGGGCCAGGACAAGCGACCGGACAAGCTGAATATCATCCTCGACGCCACGTCCGCGATCGCCGCCATAGCCATCGTCCGACGGATCACCTCCGCATAACGCGCGCCTGAGCAGCAACGAAGGGAGCCCACCATGGCCAGCATGTACCTTTTCACCATCGCGACTGTCGCCGAACAGAGTGCCGACTTCCGGCGTGTCCTATGGACCGGCAGGCACACCCAGCTAGTCATCATGACCATTCCGCCGGGTGGAGAGATCGGCGAGGAGACCCACGAAGACACCGACCAGATCCTCACGTTCGTCAGCGGTACCGGAGAGGCCGACGTGGCAGGCCAGACCAGGCAGGTGGCTCAGGGCGACCTCGTCGCGGTCCCCGCCGGTACGCGGCACAACTTCCGCAACACTGGCGTCAACGCGCTCGTCCTCTACACCGTGTACGGCCCGCCCGAGCACGCCGACGGCACCGTGCATGCAACCAAGGAGGAGGCTGACGCCGCCGAAGCATCCGGCCAAGATCAGCCTCCCGTCGACTGACCTGTCCCGCAGCGACGCTGGAGCGCAGCGCTCCGTGTCGAGCTGGCGCCGAGCCCAAAGCCGAGCCACTTGAAGTCTGCCTCGACAGCGCGGCCAGCACAGCGAACACGGCCGCCATGATGATCGTGGCGCTGGTCTCCACGCCAGCTGAAGTCGTGATGCCTGCGGACACGGCCTGCCTGTTGGGCAGCCCGCGATGGTGTCCCTCCCGGATGCGGGACACCAGAAGTCGGCCAGCTCCCCGCAGGCCGCGCAGGAGAGCAAGTCCTTGTAAGGGCGAGCCGGCCGAGGCGTACGCTGGCGGGGCAAAGCCTTTCCGGGTCCGGCGGCATTGCCGCTACCGGACGGAGCACGGGACGGCCAGCCGAAGGAGACGGCGTGAACCAGCTGAGCCTCGGCGTCATGGCCCGGTCGCGCAAGGAGAACGAGCGCCGTCTTCCATTCCATCCCCAGCATCTCAGTCGGATTCCCGATGATCTCCGGGGGAGCATCTACCTCGAACGTGGCTACGGGAACCGCTTCGGCATGTCCGACGACCAGCTGAAGGGCTGGGTCGCCGGGTTCAGGACCCGCGAGCAGCTTCTCAAGGAATGCGACATCTTTCTGCAACCCAAGCCGCTGCTGAGCGACATCGCTGAGATGCGCGTCGGGCAGGTTCTCTGGGGATGGCCGCATTGCGTGCAGGACAACGAGCTCACGCAGGTCGCCATCGACCTGAAGCTCACGCTGATCGCATTCGAGGCGATGAACCACTGGAACAGCGACGGTTCCTTTAGCTTGCACGTGTTCCACAAAAATAACGAGCTTGCCGGCTACTGCTCCGTGCTCCACGCAATGCAGATCGCGGGATCCACCGGTGACTACGGGCGTAGGCTGCGCGCCGCGGTGATCGGCTTTGGCGCGACCGCCCGAGGTGCGGTGACGGCGCTCAACGCGCTGGGCGTGCATGACGTCGACGTCCTCACTCACCGCGAGGTCGCGGCCGTGGCCGCACCGATTCACTCCGTACGGATCGTCCACTTCGAAAGCGACAGCACCGCGGCGGGAGCGAGTCAGGCGGTCACGGAGAACGGTAGGGTGAGCCTTGCAGGGTTCCTCGCGAAGCATGACATCATCGTTAACTGCGTGCTCCAGGACACTGATGACCCGCTCACGTTCATGTCGGACGACGACCTTGCGGACATGACACCCGGCACCCTGGTCGTCGACGTCTCTTGTGATAAGGGCATGGGATTCAGCTGGGCGCGGCCCACGACGTTCGCCGACCCTGCGTTCGTGGTCGGCGACAAGGTACTCTACTACGCCGTCGATCACAGCCCGTCATATTTGTGGAACTCCGCGACGTGGGAGAACAGCGAGGCGCTGCTTCCCTTCCTTCGCACGGTCTTGGGAGGAAGTGCCGCCTGGGATGCGGACCCCACCATTCGTCGTGCCATCGAGATCCGCGACGGGATCATCCAGAATCCCGCCATTCTGTCCTTCCAGGACCGCGCACCAAAGCACCCGCACTGGCCTCTGGCGACCTGAGGCTTCTGAATCGGCGCTCCACTCGCGCAGCGAGGAACCTGTCCCTCCCTATCGGTGCCCCTGACGACAGCGTTAGGCACGGAGCTCAGGATGCGCGGATCGCGGCTACCTGTGAATTGGTGCTACGGCCGCAGACGCTTTGGTCGAGGTGGCCGGCGGGTCGCTTCACTTGCGGCTGTCCACAGCGGCCGTGACGTGCGTCGATTGGGCAATCTGCCACCCCGACTGGACCGCCCGTGGCGTCGTATGACTCTCTGTGGAGATGTAGATCCTGAACGGCGAGGTGAGCGCTTGTGTGAGCCGGCGATCGCCGTCGACCGCGTGACCACGCGGTTTGGTGACCGCGGAGCGGGAGCCGGGAGACGGCCTCGTACACCACCGACGGACGGCCGAATTGAGTCCCGATCTTGCCGTCAACCAGCAAGCCCGACACGGAACTGGTGGGACCCGACCCAGACCCGCTATCAGCCGGTCGTGCCGGTGCCCTCTATGCGCACAGCGTCCGTGACGGGGGCTCACATGCTGCTGCAGCATGTCAGTCGGGCTGGGACCGTGGGTGCCGTCGCCGCCCGAAGGCGAAGTACGCGAGTGGTACGCCCCCGAAGGAGTTGACGACCACCACCGCCGGTGCCCAAACCACTTGGAGCCTCGGATCTGGCTTGCAGGCCGACGCGCGATGTCGACGAGCGCCGCCGCCTTGAGGATGCCCTCGGAAGCTGCCGCGGCAATGATCAGCCTCCGGCTGCGAGTGCTCAGATCGCTCCACCTTCGGGCGGCCATCACACCCTCCGTCTATATGACAAGGACCCTGACGTCTCGCACGCTACATCGGGATAGGCACTCCCCTACCCGTCCTGGGGGATCCGAACCCTTGACCCCTCGATGCGAACTGGCAAAGAAGGCCGTGGCCTGCATTGGTCGGCAGTCGACCTGCGCGCCGCGACGATTGAACCTGCAAAATCTGGGTTACGCGCACCGATGGCCGCTCCGTCGAGTCATCGATCATCACCGCTGGTCGGCCCGGCGGGTTCGGGACCTCCGACCCTGATGGCTGCGTGGCGGCGGCTCCTAGCTTGGAGTCGAGAGGTATACGCCAGGGGGTATGTGGTGGTCGAGATGCGCAGGTTGCTGGTGCTGGGCGGCGGTACCGCCGGCACGATCGTGGCCAACAAGCTTCGCCGCCGGCTGGATCGGCGGCACTGGCAGATCACGGTGGTGGATCAGGACGACGTCCACGTCTACCAGCCGGGGTTCCTGTTCCTCCCGTTCGGCGGCCACCGGCCCGAGGAGCTGGTCAAGCCGCGCCGACGTCAGCTGGCCGCCGGCGTCGAGCTCGTGCTGGGGGAGGTCGATCGGGTCGAGCCGGCCGCCAACGCGGTCGCACTGGCCGACGGGGGCCGCCTCGCGTACGACTACCTGGTCATCGCGACCGGGACCACGCCGCGCCCGGACCAGACGCCGGGCATGCTCGGCCCGGAGTGGCGCACGAGCATCTTCGACTTCTACACCCTCGACGGCGCGGTCGCGCTGGCGCAGGCGCTGCGGGAGTTTGACGGCGGCCGGCTGGTCGTGCACGTCGTGGACACGCCGATCAAATGCCCGGTCGCACCGCTGGAGTTCGCGTTCCTGGCCGAGGCGTGCTTCCGCGCGCGCGGGATGCGGGATCGGGTCGAGCTGGTGTACGCCACCCCACTGCCCGGCGCATTCACCAAGCCGATCGCCTCCGCCGAGCTGGGCTCGATGCTGGAGGAGCGGAAGATCAGCCTCGAGGCCGACTTTGTGGTCGAGCGCATCGACGACGAGGCCAAGACCCTTGTTTCGTACGACGAGCGGGAGATCGGCTTCGACCTCCTGGTCACCGTGCCGCTCAACATGGGCGCCGACTTTGTGGCCCGCAGTGGGCTGGGCGACGAGCTGAACTACGTACCGGTCGACAAACACACCTTGCTCGCCAAGGGGTACGAGAACATCTTCGCCATCGGCGACGCGGCCAACCTGCCCACCTCCAAGGCCGGCTCGGTGGCGCATTTTGCGGTCGAGGTCTTCACCGAAAACTTCCTGGCCCACATCGCCGGCAAGCCGATGACGGGCCGCTTCGACGGACACGCCAACTGCTTCGTGGAGGCCGGCGACGGGCAGGCCCTGTTGATCGACTTCAACTACGACACCGAGCCGCTGCCGGGCGCATACCCGCTGCCGGGCTTAGGTCCGTTCGGGCTCCTGCGGCCCAGCGCGGTCAACCACTGGGGCAAGGTGGCGTTCCGCTGGCTGTACTGGCACGCCTTGCTGCCCGGCCACCCGATCCCGCTGCCGGCGCACATGACGATGGCCGGCAAGCATCAACCCACGACGAAGGAGTAACACGATGCCCGTGACCACCATTGGGACGACCCATGTCCACGTCGACGCCGAGGGCTTTCTCACCGACTATGACGAATGGGACGAGCAGCTCGGCGCCGAGCTCGCCGCACGGATCGGCATCCAGATGACCGAGGCGCACTGGACGGCGATCAGGTTCCTGCGCACCGACTACCCAGAGCAGGGCGAGACCGCCACCCTGCGTAGGGTGTCCACCCTCGCCGACATCCCCATCAAGGAACTGTTCGCGCTCTTTCCCAAGAAGCCGGCCAAGAAGATGGCGTATATCGCCGGCCTGCCCAAGCCACGCGGTTGCGTGTGAACGGAGATCCAGCCATGACTACTGTGGACACTGCACCGGCCCTCATCCCGACCTTCGACGACGAAGCCACCGGCCGCAAACTGGCCATCATCTGCTCCAAGGGCAACCTGGACATGGCCTACCCCGGCCTGATCCTGGCCAACGCGGCCGTGGGCGAGGGTGTTGAAACACACCTGTTCTTCACCTTCTGGGGATTCGACATCATCACCAAGTCCCGCATGGCGGAGCTGAAGTTCACCATGCTCGGCAACACCGCCACCCACATGCCGCAAGGCCTGGGCGGCCTGCCCGGGATGACCGCCATGGCCACCCACAAGATGAAGAGGCAGATCGCCGAGATCGGTGTTCCGACGGTGCCCGAGTTCCTGGAGCAGATCGTCGCCTCCGGCGGCCACCTGTGGGCCTGCCGAATGTCCGCCGACATGATGCACCTCGACGAGACCGACTTGCACGAGGCGGTCGAGGGCATCATCAGCGCCGCCGACTTCATCGAGAAGACCGACGGCGCCCAGCTGCTGTTCATCTGATCGGGGGAGGCCGAGTGACACAGAACCAGTCGACGGAGAGCTTGGACGTGGGGTTCCGGGCCGGCGAACGTTACGACGTCACGGTGCGCGGGCACCGCGTCACCGTCGATCAGCCGGTCGATGCTGGCGGAGAAGACGTCGCCCCCACCCCGACCGAGCTCTTCGTCGCGTCGCTGGCCACCTGCGTGGCGTTCTACGCCGGCCGCTACCTGACCCGGCACGGCCGCTCCCGCGACGGCCTCGGCGTCTCGGTCAGCTACTGGATGGCCGGTGACCGGCCGGCCCGCGTGGCCGACATCCAGCTGACCGTCCGCGTACCGCAGGATCTGCCGGCGGAGCGGTGGGCGGGGCTGCACGCCGTGGTGTCGCACTGCACCGTCCACAACAGCCTCGTCAACCCGCCGACGGTGCGGATCGACGTGGCGGGAGTCGGGAGATGATCACCCCGACGAGCCGGTAGCGGCTGGTGCCGACCGCGTTCACGGTTGCCGCGCTGGACGGCCACCGGATTGCTAGGGCGTCCCATCCAGCCATTTCCATCGGGCGCCGCGTCCGCACGTGTGGGTGGCCTACGTGGTCGTGCTCGGCGTCACCGACCACGCGGCCGGCTACGCCGCTGCCCCGACCGGCCCTCCAGCGTGATGTTGACCCGTGCGCACTCCCCGTCGTGGTCCACGCAAGCCAGGCACGAATGCGGTTGCCCGCCGGGCATCAGCGTGGTGAGCACGCCAACGATCTGGGCTCGCGATTCGCGGCGGCCGGCCCGGATGGCCCCAGTTGCCCCGGACGCCAGGGGCATTGGGCCCTACCGGTCCGTGCCGGCCCGCGGGTTGATTCAGATTATGAGCGAAGTACTGTCCGGCCGTTCGGCCAGAAACAGCCTGAAGGCACTCATCGGAGTCGGAGACAGGATCGGGCTGTTCACAGTGCCGTTCCTGATCGTCGGCCTGATCCTGAACGTCGCGTACCCTTCCGTGTTCGATGTAGGCGGTCCACCGACCGCGCTGCGCGTGGTCTCGGTCGCCGTGTTGGCGGCGGGTGTCGCGATCTGGGCGTGGTCGGTCACGCTGATAGTGACACGAGTGCCCAGAGCAGAACTGATCACGCGCGGACCGTACGCGGTGGTGAAGCATCCGCTCTATACCGCCGTGGCGCTGCTGGTGCTCCCCTGGCTGGGCTTCCTCCTCAACACGTGGCTGGGAGCTTTGGTCGGGGTCGTCATGTACGTCACGTCCCGGATGTTCGCACCCGCCGAGGAGGCGGCACTGTCGAAGACGTTTGGCGCCGCCTGGACGGAGTACTCCAAGGCGGTGAAAGTCCCCTGGCTGTGAGTGGGTTGTCGGGACACAGAGGCCCGCGGCGCCGCTACAGCCAGTCCCGCCGCCTAAAAATGACCCACAGGCCGGCACAGACGGCGGCCATCAGGACCAGCGCGAACGGGTAGCCGAGCGGCCACCGCAACTCCGGCATGTGGTGGAAGTTCATGCCGTACACGGTGCCGATCAGCGTGGGCGCGAACAGGATGGCCGCCCAGGCGGAGATCCGCTTCACCTGCTCGTTCTGAGAGTTGCTGACGTCGGCCATGCGAGCCAACTCGGCGTTCTGCGCCTGAGCCACCAGGGTGGAATTGACCGTGAGGATGTCGCTGAGCATCTGTCGGAAGCCGTCGACGCGTTCGGCGACGGCGGTCGCATGGTCGGCGACGTCGCGTACATATTGGCGTAGCTCTTCGTCCACTCCGTACTTGCCCGAGCCACGGTCGAGGTTGTCGAGCATGCCGCCCAGCGGCCGGGTCGAGCGTTGGAACTCGATCACCTCGCGGGACAGCTCGTAGATTCGACGGGACACGTTGGGGTCGCCGCCGAAGACCTCGGTCTCGATCTCATCGATGTCGTTCTGGAGTCCGGCGACCACCGGGGCGTAGCCGTCGACGACACTGTCCATGATGGCGTACAGCACGGCCTGCGGCCCGCGGGCGAGCAGCTCGGGGTGGTCCTCGGCTCGCCGGCGTACCGCGGCCAGATCCGGGGCCTGGCCGTGCCGCACGGTGATCACGAAGTTGCTGCCGACGAACAGGTGGATCTCGCCGAACTCCACCTCCTCGACGTGGTCGAGGTAGCGGGCCGCGCGCAGCACCACGAAGAGAGTGTTGTCGTAGCGCTCGAGCTTGGGCCGCTGGTGGGCGACAATGGCGTCCTCCACAGCCAGCTCGTGCAATCCGAACGCCTCGGCGGCCGCCCACACCTGCGCGTCGGTCGGCCGGTACAGGCCGATCCACGCCATTGCACCCTCATGCTCGGTCAGCTGGCGGTGGGTGTCCGCCACGGTGGCCGGGCTGGCGACCCGCCGGCCCCGCCGGTAGACGGCGGCGTCAATCAGGCTCTCCTCCGCCGTTGGCCTCGCCGTCGTCGCCTTCGGGTCCAGCTCTACCTCGGGCGCGGATCCATGGGCCGGCACCGGCATGATCTTCCGCAGCCGGCGCAACCCGGCCGGACGCCTTTCAACCATGTCGTTCGCCGGCGCCGTCCACCACCCGACGAAGGGTCTCCAGCACGTCTGTGTCGTTGTTCATGGACTCGCTCATCTCGTCAACTCCCTCCGTGGTGACGGCGCCGGCTTCCGCCGTGACCCATCATCCTCGGCCATTCTGCGGCCCCGCGCCGCGACCACGGCATTGGCGAAGGCCGGCACGATCGGGACCTTCGGCCCTTTGCGGTTCTCTGCCGGTGCACGAGTCACGACCGCCGACGCAGCACAAGCCCCGCCAGCGCGGCGCAGACGGCCCGCGTCGGTCCCCCTACACCGGACGGCCTACGCACGAATCCACCCTTCCTCGAATCCACCTCCGCCAGGTGCCACCCGCCAGGCGACCGGTCGGGTCGGTCGATGCCGTCACGGGTCGTGCGCGTGATGGCCCGCCAATCCGGAGTAGAGGCGGAACCGGAGCAGCATGACCGCGATCATCACCGGGCAGGCGAGTTGGAGCTGCAGCCCGAGCAGGCTGCTCTCCGAGACGATGCCCACCCAGTACGCGACGATCAGCAGGACGCCAACAACCAACGTGGCGCCCGACATCTCCAGGGTGGGTCGCCAGTCCATCCCGCGGTAGCGCATCCAGACGGCCATGGGCACCGACAGGTTAATGGCGATCACCAGCGTCGACAGCGCAGGGAGTCGGTCCGCGAGGTCTGGATATCCGAGCAGCGCCACCCCGCCGAAGATCAGTAGGCTCAGCGCTATCGCACCGAGGCACATGACGGCGCACATCTCGGCCAGGTGCGCGAGAAAACGACCCGCTGGCCGCGCGACGCGTGCGACTGTGGTCCGAGCCGGCACCGGTTCGTGTCGGCTGTCGGCAGTTCGTAGCGACATGGCAACCTCCTTCGCTGCCATTCAGCCCGGGCGGGCCGCACCGCCGGCGAGGATCGCCGCGCGGTAGCTTGCACGCCGGGCAACAATCGTTAAGTGGCAACGTCACGCGAAACCGACGGCCCGGGAACGGCTTCTCGACCCCGAGTTAGCTGACTAAGGTCCCGGGCTTGACTACCAGCTGTCACCCGCGGATGCCCGCGGTGCCCGTTGTCGATCCTTCGCGGCCGGGTCGGCCCTCCCGTGCCCGAGCGACCGATGTGACGAACGCTGCAATCCCGTCGCGCACCTGCGTGTCGTGTCCGAGAAACAGATGTCCACCCCGCTCGATGGTCAGCAGCCGGCCCGCGGGAATGCAGGCCGCCGCACCGGCGGCGAACGGGTACGGGGCCAGTCGGTCGTCGACCGCGCTGATGACCAGGGTGGGAACCGCGAGGTCTTCCAGGGGGAACCGGTCGGCGCGGACGTTGGAGACGAACCCGTCGAAGGTCGCACCCTCGCGACGGGGTTTCAGCGGGAAGAGCAGCTCGAGATACCCGGCGAGCGTTCGCGCCTCGGCCGGCGTCGGCCGGTACCCCTTCGGGGCGCCCATCATCCGTGCGTACGCCGACGGCAGGAGCCGCTTGAAGATCCAGAAGAGCAGATCCGAGCCGTACGCGACACGCAGCGCCGGTTCCAACCGCTTGTTCAATGTGACACCGCCGCCCAGACGCGCGCTCGCGAGGATCAACGCGATCACGCGAGAGGGATGCCGCGCGGCGAACTCCAGCACCGACGCACTCCCGGCGGAGTAGCCGATCACAACGGCGCGCTC
Organism: Micromonosporaceae bacterium; assembly: GCA_036506495.1. GTDB lineage: Bacteria > Actinomycetota > Actinomycetes > Mycobacteriales > Micromonosporaceae > DASXRC01. The sequence continues at coordinate 27,700 of DASXRQ010000090.1, forward strand.
CACGCCGAGGTGGTCGAGCAGCAGCCTGTAGGCGTCGGCCTGGTCGGCCGGACTCGCGTCGCGCGGCAGGGTGGAGCCGAAGTAGCCGAAGCGGGCCGGGGCTATGACGCGGAATCCCGGGCCGGGTAGCGTCGACCAGTATCCATCCACGCCATCGACGTGGCAGCCGAGCACTCCGTGGCTGACCAGCAGCAGAGTGCCCGCGCCGCGGTCGGCGTACTCGATGATGCCGAACTGGGTGCGTAGCGTCATCGACGCTGCGGCGGTGATGCGGTCGCGGGCCCGTTTCATGTCGTCGTGATAGCCGCGAAGCACGGTCCACCACACCTCCCTGGCCACCTACGAAGGCACGAGTTCGGCGGCGGCCATTGACCGCAGCGCGTCCCGGACGCCCTCGGCAAAGATCTCGACGTCGGGGCAGGCGTCGCGATCGGCAACTGCGGTGATATTGAACTGGCCGGCGTACGACAACGCACCGACGCCGAGAGTCAGGTTCCCGGTCAGCGGGACCATCGGGAACAGCTCGAGCAGCCGCGCCCCGGCGAGGTAGAGAGGCACGGGTGGTCCGGGCACGTTGGCGACGTACACGTTGGCCCACCGCTGGCGCGCCATCAGCCGGAGAAAGACCCGCTGGGCCACCCTGTTGCGCAGCAGCGTCCCGGCCGGAGGTCGAGTCCTCTTCTTCCGTTCGGCGGTCTCCGCGGCGATAAGCCGGAGCCGCGCGATGGGATCGGGCACGCCGAGTGGCAGGGAGATCGCCATGACCCCGTCCTTGTTCCCGCGCGCCAGACCGGGCCGCTCGCGATGCAGGGAGACCGGCGCGTAGGCGCGCAGCACCACATCGTCGACGCGTTCTCCTCGGCCGCGCAGCAGGTCGCGCAGTCCGCCCGCGATCGCCGCCACGAGCGCGTCGTTCACTGTGGCGCCGTACCTGTGGGCGACCTGCTTGACCTGGTCGATGGAGCCGCGAATGACGGCGAACTGCCGTCCCGGACCGATCGGACGGTTGAGGCTGGTACGGGGTGCCCTCTCGGTGGCGAGGGTCTCGTGCACCGCCGGCCACCCGGCCCGCACACCGCGCACGGTGCGCACCGGCCGAAGCAACACCGACGCCGCCCGGACCAACTCCCGGGCACGCCGACGCACGTTGTCGGCGAACAGCTCGCGGATCGACGGGACCGGTGCTGGCGCAAACGGCGACCCGGGCGCGGTATGCGGATTGGGAGCGGCGTCAAGGAGTGCGCCCAGCGTGGCGACCCCGGCGGCGCCGTCGGCGATGGCATGGTGCACCTTCATGTAGAAGCCCACCCGTCCGTCCGGCAGCCCGGCCAGGAACCACATCTGCCACAGGGGCTGGGACCGATCCAGCGGGCGCCTCCGCAGCCCTTCGATGGTCAGCAGTAGTTGCGCCTCATCCCCGGGAGCCGGAACCTCCGTCACCCGGACGTGGTCGGCGATGTCGAAGTCTGGGGCGTCGGCCCAAAACGGCCCGCCAAGCCCGCGACACGGCCGGTGCAGGCGCTGCCGGAACCGCGGAACCAGGTGTAGGCGGGCCTCAATCGCACGCCGGACGGCCTCGACTCGCAACCGACCATCCGAGTCAAGCAGGTCCCCTGGGTCCAGGATCGCGAAGGCGCCGATGTCTTGCGGCCAGCCCACGTCGTCCGGCCAGAGCATGATCAGATCTTGCGCGGTCAACCGTTCCATGGGGCACCACCCCCGAGTCATCCTGCAAGGGTTATCCGCGGTGGACGGCGAAGTCCAGGGGCGGTCGACCCGACGGACGGGACCTAAGGCCCTGGGACAAGCCCGACCCCCGGACGAACCATGGGGTCAAGATGTCCGGGCATCGAGAGGAGGACCGATGCAAACGATCAAGGACGCGGCGACGCAGTTCCTGGCCCAACGACGGATCGCGGTGACGGGGGTGTCGCGGAAACCGCAGGGCCACGGTAGCAACATCGTCTACCAGCGGTTGCGCGATCGTGGCTATGAGGTCTTCGCCGTCAACCCGAACGCCGACCAGGTTGAAGGCGACGCGTGCTACCCCGACCTGAAGTCGATTCCGGATGGCGTCGACGCGGTCGTGATCGGTACCCGACCGGATGCCGCTATGCAGACGATGCGGGATTGCGTCGACCTGGGTATCACACAGGTTTGGATGCACCGATCGTTCGGGTCCGGCAGCGTCTCCGCGGCCGCCGCAGAATACGGCCGCCAGCACGGCATCACCGTGATCGACGGTGGCTGCCCGTTGATGTTCGAGCCAACCGCCGATGCGGGCCACAAGGCGATGCGTTTCGTGTTCACGTTGGCCGGCAACGTCCCCAAGCGCGTCTGATCGCTGCGGCCACATGCACGCGCGGTCTCCCGCGAATTCCACCTCCGCTCGGTTAGCGAACGAAGATCATCAGGACGCCCTGATAGATGGCGAAGCCCGCCCATCCAACGGCGATCGCGCGCACGATGCGGACCCGGTGCACCGTGGTCACCACGATCGGGAACGCCGTCAGAAACGCCATGGCGTACAGCGCGAGGTAGGTCCACACGAGTGCGAGGGTGAGGCTGGGGTGGGTGATGTCGTTCAGCCACGCGGCAGCGTCGAGGATCCCGGCATTGAGCAGGACTCCGATGACTAGGTCGGGGATGAGTGTGAACAGCGTGCACAGCGCGACCGCCGGGCCAACCAAGGCGAGAGTCTCATCGAAGCTGCCCACCCCGCCGACCGCCCGCGCGAGCAAGTACATGCATGACGTGGCGAGCAGGCCGCTGGCGAAGATGACGGGGGCGATGAACACGGCCTCCCACCAGAAGTAGTCGGCCGCCGGGATATTCAGCCATGGCGGTAGATCCCCGGGCTGATCGCCACCAGCCGCGAGTATCACAACGACCGCCGCGTAGGCGATGGCGACCGAACTGAGCCAGACAACACCAGTGCGCAGGCAGGCCGGAGCGACGAGTCTGCGGTATGGGTTCACGGTCGGTCCTAAGAGATCGGCAACTGAGTCGGATCCGCCCGCAGGTAGGTGCGTACCGGCGTGAGCAACGGCAGCAGCACCAGCGCAACTCCGACACCGCCATAGACGACCTGCAGTACGGACAGCTCGGGAAGGTAGGTCAGCTCCAGCGCGATCCAAGCGACGTGGCCCAATCCGATCAGGACGGTCGTCATCCAAGACCAGTGGTACCGGGTCAGGCGTTCGACGAAACCGGCCCAGCGCCACCGCGGCTTGCGCAGGACGCCGTACGCGGCGACCAGCGAACCTAGGCCGAACCCGACGCCTAGCACCAGCCCGGGAACGAGCCAGCTGTCGATCAGTGGGATCCGGTCCAGCCAGTCGCCCGGTGGCGCCGCCCCGAGGTTGAAGACCAGCGCACCTCCTCCGGCCATGGCGGTGATGCCGAGGAACACGAGTACGCCGATGGTCGTGAGCACCGGTGCCGGACGATGACGGGTCGCCGCCGGCGGCGCGATCGTGACGGTCATGACAAGCCTCCATTCACACACCACACCGGCGACTGCCGTCCCATCAGCACACACCGCCGCAGGCACCATTGGGCAGGGCCCCTACACCCCCGGCCTCGGGACCTCTGGCCCTGCCGCGGACGCAGAGGCCAGCTCGACGATGTCCGTGTGGTGGCTGGGCAGGAAACCGTCGAAGCAACGCGTCCGCGCCCCGTCGGGGTTGGCTTGGCTGGCGCGGTGATCGGCCTCTCGTGGCTGATCGCAGCGCTGGCCCTCCCCGCAGCGGGTTTCGGCTTGTTCTGGCGTGGCGGTAGTGGGGCGTTCCCATTCACCACAATGCGCGGCGAGATCGTTGAGCTATACGGGCGGGGTCTGTACCGGTACGACACGTTGTTCGCCGCGGGCGGGGCTCAGGGCAATGACGCGGTTGTGCTCCTGCTGGGCATCCCAGTGCTGCTCGCGACGACCGCGTTGTACCGCCGCGGATCGATCAGGTGGCGGTTGCTGCACACCGGCGTGCTGGTCTACTTCCTCTACATCTATGCCAGCGCCGCCCTCGGCACTGTCGTGTTCAACTGGATGTTCCCGGTGTATGTGTTGTTGTTATCCGCAAGCCTGTTCGCCGTCGTGTTGTCGTTCGCGTCGGTCGACCTGCGCAGCCTCGCGCGGCAGCTGTCGCCCCTGGCCCCGCGCTACGGTCTGGCGGTGTTCCTGTTCGCCAGCGGCGTCATCACCCTGGCGGCGTGGGGCCTGCCGTTGGTGACCGCGCTGGCCCGCGGGGGTACGACCGAACGACTGGACAGTTACTCCACCGAGGTCACGTTCGCGCTGGACCTGGCCACGATCACTCCGCTAACGTTCGCCGCCGGTGCGCTGGTGCTACGCGGGGCGGCGCTGGGATACGCGTTAGCAGTTTCGCTGCTGGTGTTGGAGACGGCGCTCGCGCCGATGATCGCGGCGCAAACGATCGGCCAGCTCGCCGCCGGCGTCACGTTCCAGCCAGGTGAGGTGATCGGTCCCATCGGCGGCTTCATCGCGCTGGCTGCTGGCGCGGGCTGGTTCATCGCAGCCATCGCACGTCACGTCTCCAGAGAGGTCACCCCATGACCGCGATCGAGACCACAGCCCAGATCGATCCGAGATTACCGGCACGCCTGAACGCCGATTGGCGGCAGCTGACCAGGCCAACCGAGCCGGCCGAGCCGTTCGACCCGGCGATGGTCGACCATCTGCCCGGACCGGCGCGCCGCTGGCTTCGCCACGCCATCGCGCCCGGAACCCTGCTGCGCCGCTCGGTCGTGCTACACCTGCACGGCACGATTCGGCTCGGCGCCTGGCGGCCCTTCACCGCCAGCGAAGCACTCGCGCCGTTGGAAGGGTTCCTCTGGCCCGTCACCACCCACATGTTCGGGCTGCCGATCCACGGATTCGATCGCTACAGCAAAGGCACCGGCGAGATGCGGCACCGGATCCTCGGCGTCCTCACCGTCATGACGGCCACCGGCCCGGACATCAACCGCAGTGCGGCAGCCCGCCACGCCAGCGAGATCATCTGGGCACCCGCGGCCGCCCTGGCACCACAGATCGGCTGGCGCCCAGTGGATGGCAACCGCGTAACCGTTGTCATTCCTTGCGGCCCATGGGTCTTCGAGCCCACCCTGACGGTTTCCCCGTCGGGTGCCGTGCAGCAGGTGACGCTGCCTCGTTGGACCAACGTCGGCCGCACCGCTTGGCACGAGGAGCCATTCACCGCGGTGCTCCACGGCGAGCGCACCTTCGGCGGCTACACCATCCCGACAAAGACCACCGCTGGCTGGGGACATGGCACCCCCGGCTGGGACAACGGCGGCGCCTTCATCCACCAGATGATCGACGCGGCCACCCACCTCTAACAGACCGACTCCTGGCCGCCCGAGCAGGAGGGGCGGGTGCGGTCGACATCGGCCGCACCCGCGAATGTTGCAAACCCCGGCTACATGTCGGGCTGGCCGGGCTGGATCGGGCCGATGCGATACGGCCGCATCATCTCGTTGTCCTCGTGCTCGACGATGTGGCAGTGCCACACGTACTGGCCGGGCGTGTTGAACTGCACCCGCACGCGGGTCACCTGACCGGGCAGCGCGACGACGGTGTCCTTGACCCCGCTCTCCCAGGATTCCGGCGGCGTGATGACGCCGTTTAGCTGAACGGGCTGAACCACCTCGCCGTCCTCGTCGAGTACCAGGCCCTCACGGTTGACCACCTCGAATGCGACCTCGTGGATGTGCATGGGATGCGCGTCGCCGGTCGTGTTGTGGATCGCCCAGATCTCGGTGTCGCCCACTGCCGGGTTCTCCGTGACCGGATCCATCCACAGCCGCTCCACGACCAACCCTTCCGTCAGCACGCCGAGGAGCGCCTCGACCGGGCCCTCGACCTCCTCGTCGTCCTCGTCGGTGCCGATGTCCGCCCGTTCAATCAGCGCCAGGGGGCGCGTCCGCATCGCCGCTGGCAGCGGTGCGAGTGTTGGCAGCTGCAGGAACTGCGGTGGCGTGGTGGGATCCGGTGCCACCGCCGGCACCACCCGGAACTGTAGGACCTGTCCCGTCGTGGCCGCGTCGGCGGGATCGAAGTCGACGCCGGGGATCCCACCGCCGTACGGCTCGTCCGGACCCACGTTGGCAAGGACGTAGTCGCCCACCCGCACGTTGGTGAAGTCCACGATCAGGTCTGCGCGCTCGGCCAATGCCATCAGCAGCCGGTTGCCGTTTGTGGCGGTCAGGTTGACCGGCGCGGCCAGGAAGCCGCCCTCGTTGCCGATGGCCCACGCCTCGACGCCGGGGATCTGGTTGAAGTCCAGGATCAGGAACCGGGACTGACAGCCGTTGAGGAACCGGAACCGGTAGCGCCGCTGCTCGACGGTCTGGAACGGCCACGTCTTCCCGTTGACCATCATCGTGTTCCCGAAGAACTCCGGGTTCCAGATCGGCGAGAACGGGCCGTCTGGGATGTAGTCGTGGACGATGCCGTCGAAGAACGTGCGGCTGTCCGGGTAGAACAGCGACCCGTCTGCGTTGAAGGACCGATCCTGCATCGCGATGGGGATCTCATAGTAGGTCTTGTTGGAGGGGAACTTGTCGCCGTCCCTGGGCGCCGGACTGGGCAGCACGGCCACCGCGCCGGATCGGCTGTCCAGCACCGCCTTGTCGCCGTCGGGGCCGCCACGGATGAGGTAGAAGCCCGCCGGGCCGGCGTACACGTTGAGCCGGGTCATGCCCAGCGCGTGGTCGTGATACCACTTGGTTCCCGCTCGGTCGGGGTTCGGGTACTCGAAGATGGCGAAGCCCGGTCCCCAGATCGTGCCGCGGGAGGCCGCCGCCTTGCCGGCGAAGAAGTCGTACCACGTGCCGACGGTTGCGTAGCCGGCCGGGATGTTAGTCGCCGCCGGCAAATACCAGGCCTCGGCGTACCCGTCGCTGTCGTCGCCGACCCCGACCGCTCCATGCACATGGGTGACCAGGGGCACGGGGCCGGCGTACCGACCCGGCGTCTGCATAAAGTCGGGTCGTGTGTCGCGGCCGGCCGTGCCGCCGGGCGGGTTCGCCCAGTGCAGGGTCGGGTCGACCGGCAGCAGGTGCGGCCGGTACCCACCGTTGGCGTCGACCAGCTCGTTGATCCACTTCACGCGCACCGGCCGCTTGTACATCGCCTCGATCGTCAGCGACGGGGCGTTGTGGACCAGCAGCCCCCGCCCGCTCTGCGTGCGCACGGCGCCGTACCCCCAGACGGTCGTCGCGGGCAGTCCGGGTGGCAGGATCTGCTGCTGGAACTGGCGCACCGAAATCTCGTAGTAGTCCGTGGGTTTGCCGCCCGCCGACATCACGGTGCCCGCCCGGGGCATCACCGGCGGGATCAACATCTCCGTCTGGTACTTGGCTACGCTCTCGGGATCGAGCGTGCCTCCGGGAACCTGGGCGATTGCCCTAGTTCCGCCACCCGGCAGGTAGACGAAGAGCGCGAAGCCCGCTCCCGCGCCGCCCACCGCCTTGATGAACGTTCGCCGACTCAGCGGCTTCACGAAGATGTCCGGACGGTCTGACATGCCACCCAACTCCCCAAAGTGGCCGGCCGCCGCGCGCCCCACTGCACGCAGGCTTGCCAATACAGAAAGCGTGGGTGAAGGCAATGACCCCGACTAGGGACTTCCGGACTCATTCATCCTTGCCTTTATACCTGGCCCAACAATTCAGGAGGCCCCCATTGGAACGGGAAAGCGAAAATGCGCTGCCTGCGGACGAGTGGAACCCCAGCCCTGGTCCTCGGGGCTGAACGCAGGCGGCGGTCGTGACGCCGTGCCGGCCACCCGGGCTATCCGCTCACCGCGGTCACCGCGTGTCGGCTGGCCGGATCAGGACTTGCCCGCCCGCAGCCGGCGCCAACAGCGCACCGGAGACGGAACCAGACGCGGCGTCGCGGCGGCGTACGCGCCATAGTCGGCGAACCGGGCGGCGAGCGCACGCTCCTCCAGTCCACCTTCAACCACAACAGAGCGAGCAGGGCCAGCCACACCCACACTCGCGTCAACCGGCCGGACAGCAGCACCAGCCCGGCGCCGCCGAGCAGCAGCCCGCTGTAGATCGGATGACGCACGCACGCGTAGACACCGGTGGTACGCAATTGGGCCGCAGCCGGCGGCAGCGGCGACACGGTCAGCCCCCGGCCCAGCTCGACCGCGCCGGCCATCACGGCGAGCGACGCCGCGGCGATCATCAAGACCGCGATCCCGATGAGCCAAGCCGGCGTGGACCACGTCCGGCTTCCCGGCGTCCAGAACAACCCGGCCAGCAGCAGCAGCTGAATGGCCACCAGCGACCAGGCCGTAACCTGCTGCCCCGGCCGTACACCAGACCTCAGCTCCCGCGTCCGCCGCCCCCAGCACGGAGTCTCCGCCTATGCGAGCGAAAGGAGCAGCCAACCTTTCGATAGCCGTACGCCGCGGCCAGCTCTGATTTTAGTTCGAATGTGCGGAGGTCAGGCCGACGAGGTCGGCGCTGACGCGCCACAGCCGGGCCTGCGCCTCGGTGTCGTACGAGGCCCTGTTGGAAGTTTTGGGTTTGCGCCCGGCGAAGTACTGGCCGGTGACGCCGGCGACGTCCGGGGACGAGGCGAGGTAGATGGCGGTTTCCGCGCCCCGGGCCGGGGACTTCAGGAAGGGCCGGACCAGCGGGAGGAACGCCCGTTGCCACCGGGCCGGATCCTCGGCGCCGAACGCGGTACGTACCACGCCGGGGTGCAGCACAGTCGCGGTGACGCCGGTGCCGTCGAGCCGGCGGGCCAGCTCGTAGGTGAACATCACGTTGGCCAGCTTGGACTGGGCGTAGGCGCGCTGCCCGGACCATTTCCGCTCGCCCTGCAGGTCGTCGAAGTCGATCCGCCCCCGGGCGTGGGCGCCGGAGGAGACGGTGACGACGCGGACCGGTGCGGAGGCGACCAGCCGGTCCAGCAGCAGGTTGGTCGCCAGGAACGGGGCCAGGTGGTTGAGGGCGAAGGTGTGCTCCAGACCGTCGGCGGTGACCTGCCGGTGCGCCCAGAATCCACCCACGTTGTTGACCAGGACATCCAGCCGGGGGTACGCGTCGAGCACCTCCCGAGCGAGGCGCCGCACGTCGGCCTGCGACGACAGGTCCGCGACGTACACGTCGATGCTCGGGTTGCCGGACGCGACGCGGATGTCGGTGGCGGCCGCCTCCGCGCGGGCCCGGCCGCGCCCGCTGATGCCGACCCGGGCACCGAGCCGGGCCAGGCCGATCGCGGTGGCCTTGCCGATGCCGCCGGTGCCGCCGGTGATCAGGACGGTCTTGCCAGCCATGGAATTGGTGTTGTCGGCCATGGTGCCGCTCCTTGTCGATGCGGGATCGTGCGTGGCCGGTGGGCACGCGGCTTCGGACTGGCTGGCCAATCCGAGAGTGTCAACCTGGTGCTGGTCGAGGACGTTCCGGCGGCCGGACGGGAATTCGGACGCGCAGGACCGTCTCACCCGGTCGGGAGTCGATGTCGATTTCTCCGCCGTGGCGCTCCACGACAATGCGCCGTGCGGTGTCGAGGCCGAGACCGGCGCCCTTGCCCACGTCCTTGGTCGTGAAGAATGCGTCGAACGCGCGGGCCGCGACGTCCGGCGGCATACCGCGGCCGGTGTCGCCGATCTCCACAAGGACGTCGTCCCCGTCAGCCCGTGTCGATATCCGAAGGGTGCCGACGCCGTCCATCGCGTCGACGGCGTTGTCGATGAGGTTGGTCCACACCTGGTTGAGCTCGCCGGCGTACGCCTCGATCCGGGGGACGCCGCCGTCGTAGGAGCGTACAACCTCGATGCCGTCGCGCAGCTTCTGGCTGAGCATTACGAGGGTGTTCTCGAGGCCGTCCGTCACGTCGATCTGCTGGATCGACGCGCGGTCCATCTGCGAGTACGACCTGACGGCGGCGACGAGGCCGGAGATGCGGCGGGTCGACTCCCTCACCTCCGAGAGCAGCGTGGCCACCGACAATCTGCTCGCCGCCCATTCCAGGCCTGGCTCCAGGGCCTCTGCTCCGAGCACGGTCGCTGCGCGCTCGCACCATGCGAGGTCGACCCCGGCGGCCGCAAGTGGCGGGGCGATCACCCAGTCACGTTCGACGCCGTGGCGGGCCAGCCACGACGACAGCTCGTCCTCATTATCGCTCACCGCCAGTGGGCTCAGTTCCGCCGCGGGCGGCTGGATCTCATGGAACAGTTCGTCGAGCGCGGCCAACTGCATCGCCGAAACCTCACCCTGGGCGAGACGACCGGACGACGAGAGAAGCAGGGCGTACGCGTCTTCCAACTCATCGACCGCCCGGACAGCGGCGGCCGCCGGGTTGTTGATTTCGTGTGCCAGGCCGGCGGCGAGCGTGCCGAGTGTCACGAGAGACTGGCGTTGGCGCGCCGTCGACTCAATGGAGCGCGCGGTGCCGTAGATCCCTCGGATGAGGTGTGCGCCGAACGGGAACCAGGCGTTGGACCGCTCACGCAGCACGTCGGCCGGTACCCGGAGCACCCGCCCGTTTGCCCTTCCTCGCCCGGTGGCGAGATAGACACCGTGCTCGTCCCACGCCCTGAACCCGCCGGCCCAGCGACCCGGTTCATCCATTCTTCCGACCACGACGTCCTCGCGGCCGAAGTGGCGTACGAGGTCGATGGCGCCGTCGACCAGCACCCACCAGAAGTCCGCGCGCTCGCCCTCGCGGAACAGGTCGACGCCGAGTTCGATGTCGACCTCCGTGCCGGCCTCGGCCAGCTCCGCGACCTGGTCGTCCGTCAATCCGTCGAAGAGGCCGAGCGAGCGGAGGTCGTCGACTCGCATCAGATCGCGGCAATCACTTCGGGCGGCCCGGCGCACCAAGCACGGCTGCGAGGTCGCGACATCGGGACGGACCGGATCCCCTCGCCAGCTCTCGAGATCCCAGTGACGCGGTTCCGGTTGCCGGCCAACGTCCTTGGGCGTGACGAAAACGGTGAGCCTGCTCATCGGGAGGCATGACAGCGACGGTACTCGCGGTTCAAGATCAAATCTTACAACCCGACGTCCGACCAGGCCGCCCAGTCCGCGAGGATCTTGATCGTTGAATGCTGGGCCAGGCGTCCGGGCTGGCGCGTTCGCGACGCCATTGCCTGACGCAACGAAACCGGCCTGCGGACCGGGCACTCCGCATCAACAGAAGCCGGTGCCGCCGACGAAGCTCGATTTGAGGTATCCGGCTTGCGCGGCCGCCATCGACACCACCTTCTTGCCCGAGTCAAGCTCGAACAGGATGCCGCGGCCCGACATAGTGGTCACCAGGTGGGCGTTGGCGGTGCCCCGCTTGAGGTCCTGTCCGGGGATGCCCTTGTAGATCGACTTGAGCTGCGCCAGGGTCGTGCCCAGCCACGCGCCCGATGGCGTCGGTATGGACGGCGACCGGTTGACCGCCAGATACAGCTCGCCGTCGGAGTGGAACGAGAGCCGGATCCCCTCCCAGGTGCCGGTCCCCCGCGCGGTGGTGTTGCCCGGGCATGCCGCCGCGGTGGCGACCTCGTCGAGCTGTCCGGCCGCCTGCAGGTCGGCCAGCATCGCCCCCAACCGGTACGGCCCGGCGCCGTCCACGGTGAACTCGAGGACTGCCGGCGCCGACCCGGTAGGCGTGGCCGAGGCCGGCGCGGGCGCCGACGTCGAGCCGGTCGGCGCGGCAGAGCTGGTCGCCGCGGACGGGGTCGCGGTGGGCTCTCCCGCGCCGCAGCCGGCCGCGGCGAGCAGTACCGCGGCGGCTAGGACGCCAACGCGCTTCACGAGGTCAAGTGGAGCGGACCCGCGACGTCGTGGCAAGGCCGTTCGTCCGCCGATCGGGCGAGGGAAGTTGGCACCTCCGGCGCGGCGCACGTCGCCGCCGTTAGACGGATTGACGGCCAGTCTCATCTACGGACACGCTCAAACCGGCAAACCTGCTCCCCTCGTTGACGACACTGGTGATCGACATGGCGCGGTACGGCGTGGGCATGCTCCTGCTGGCGACGATGACTGCCAGCCTTGTCAGTTGTGGAACCACTGACAAAAGCGCACCACGGGGTTCCGGACCACCAACGGCGACACCCACCGCCGCCGATCCGACGGCCACACCGTCCGTCGATGGCCGCTTTCCGGTCGGTGGCGAGGGGCGGCTGCTGGCGCTGCGGTGTTGGGGCAGCGGTTCGCCGACGGTGGTGTACGGCGGCGGTGACTCAGGGATTCGGGAATGGTCGGACTCATCCATCACCGAGGGGCTTGTGTCGAGGACCCGCGTCTGCCTCTATGACCGCGCCGCCACCGGGCTCAGCGATCCCGCGCCGAACCGCAAACGAACGCTCGACGATGTGGTCCGCGACCTGCACGACCTGCTGATGGCCGCGAGAGTCGCACCGCCATATCTTCTGGTCGGCCAGTCCGGCGGCGGTTTCAACGTCTACCACTACGCCGGCCGCTATCCCGGTGAGGTCGCCGCCCTGGTCCTGCTCGATACGCCTGCCGGGCAGGCGACGTGGTCCGCCGCCGACATCGCGGAGCTGGCGTGGGACAACCCGGGCAACCACGAGCACGTTGACTACATCGCTGCCGAGCGGCAGATGTCGTTGCACCGGCTACCGATCCGGCCGATCCCCGTCACCGTGGTCACAGCGAGCGACGGTCAGTCCGCAGAGCACCCCGACGAGCAACGAGTCTGGCTCAAGGGCAGCGCGCACCCCGTTCAGGTGGTGCTAGACGGAGGGCACAACATCGATCACGACGATCCCGCCGGCGTCTTGGCCGAGATCGAGAAAGTACTGGCACTCGTCTCGTAAGCCCGACGACGGCTAGGCGCCATGAACCACCTACGAGCCGGACCCGGCCGTACTGGACTCCGGACACGGTCTGCCCTGGCGAGCGGTTGAGAACTTCACCCAACGAGCGACACTACTTCTCGGCGCCGCGAGGATCGCTCGGGTGGCTCCTGCTCTACGCCGCCCACGATTGCCGCCACCGCGTCGGAGCCCGCCGGGTGCCACGACCAGCACTGACGGAAACTTGGATGGTGTCGACGAGTACCTGAAGGAGGGACACCCGATGAACACACCCCCGATCGTGTCGCCACAGGAGTGGGAGGCCGCACGTCAGGAGCTGCTGGCGAAGGAGAAGGAGCTCACCAGGGCGCGAGACGCGATGGCGGCCCAGCGCCGCCGGATGCCGTGGATGGCGGTCGAGAAGGATTACCGCTTCGAGAGCCCGAACGGGCCGGCGAGCCTCCTTGATCTCTTCGAGGGCCGCCGCCAGCTGATCGTCTACCGCTTCTTCTACGCGCCGGACGTCACCACCTACCCGGAGGGGGGCGGCGAGTACCCGGAGCGGGGCTGTGTTGGCTGTTCCTTCGGTGCCGACCAGGTGGCGCATCCCGCCCACCTGAACGCGCGGGACACGACGCTCGCCTATGTCTCCCGCGCACCCCAACCCGAGATCCAGGGCTTGAAAGAGCGCATGGGATGGGACATCCCCTGGTACACGATCACCGACAACTTCGACGCGGACTTCGGTGTCGACGAGTGGCACGGGACAAATGCCTTCATCCGCGAGGGCGACCGGATCTTCCGCACGTACTTCGTCAACAACCGCGGTGACGAGCACATGGGTAGCACCTGGAGCTACCTCGACATTACCGCGCTCGGGCGCCAGGAGGAGTGGGAGGACTCGCCGGAGGGCTACTCGCAGACTCCCCCGTACAAGTGGTGGAACTACCACGACGCGTACGAGGGCGGCGCGTGATCCCGCACGTTCGTGGGGACCCGGCCCTCCATGGTGTTCTCCAGGTCATGATTTCACTTGGGGCGGCTGCCGACCCCTCAATGCGGTCGCCGAGTACGCCGCCTTCGCAGTCTCGGATCGTGCCATGAGCAGCGCGGCGCCGCGGCCCGCACGTACCGAGCAAGTTCGGTGATGAGCTAGGTACGCGGCGCCATGGTCTGTCCTCCTGCCGCGGCTATGCGGACGTGACCTCGTCGAGCACGCGCAGCGCGTTGAGCGTGCGCGGGTAGCCGATGAAGGGGATGAGCTGGGTGAGGACGTCGAGCAACCGGGCCCGCTCGTTGCCGACATTGAGGTTC
>DASXRQ010000091.1:0-4072 GCA_036506495.1 Micromonosporaceae bacterium
CAGAACCGGGCGAGACCGTTGGGATCGGCACAGTCGATCGCAAGCTCGGTGAACTTACTGGTCATGTCAGGACCTCCCAGTCAGGTAGCGGGTCCGCCAAAGGCCACACGCTAATCGCAGTGTTCGACGGCGAGGTAAGCCGCGCGTGGTGTGCGTTCGTCCCGGCCGCCCGCCGCTGCGCGCCCAGCCGAGGTCGACTCGACCCCCGTCCGAGCCCGTACGCCGGCCGCGCCGACAACAGCGACCGGCGCGGCATGTCGGCGACCCGGTTCTCGCCAAGCTCCTCGTTAGAGGCCGCTGAACACGTTCGATAAGCGTTCCCAGAACGACGTACCACCCACGACGTAGCCGACGAACGGCAGCAGCAGGCCGAGGTTTCGCAGCGTGAATCGCCTGCGTATCGTGGCGTCGATGGGCCAGGTCGGAGTGCCCTCGATCGCCTCGAACCGGCCGATCATAGCGGCGAGCTGGGCCCCTTGATCGGTGCGGTCCGAGGCGTTGGCCTCCTTCAGCCGGCCGCGGATCTCTTCGATCTGCCGCGAGAGCCGATCAGACTCGCGCCACAGCTCGCTCTCTTTCTCTGCTCGCATGATGCTGTGGATGGACCGCATGGGCGCCAGGAATGTCAGAATCTCGGCGAGGATCGCCACCCCGACCAGCCACCAGTACTGCGAAGCCCACCAGCCATACCTACGGGCCAGCTCTCCACCGACAACGACGATGAGAACAAGCCAGACGACGAGGTAGGCCGCTGGCACGGCCGCGACGAGGGACTGGTACAGGAAGAATGCGCCGAGCGGTCGAAGCCCGCCGGCGCCGTCGGGATGACCAGGAATGACACGCAAACGAAGCTGCCGTCGGCGCACCTGCGCTCCGACGCGCCCGTGTGCGGCCATACGGCCAACCCAGGCGCCGGCGACAAAGGCGGCCAGAAACGCCGGTATGAGATACGCCGCGCGCGAACCGATCTGCCCGAGGCTCAGGGGGCCCAGTAGATCAGGCCCGACCCACGGCCCAGTCACAGCGAACGCCACAACGACGCATCCGCCGCCGGCCAGTGCCCAGCGATGGGCGATCCGGTCAAGGTCGCGCGACAGTTCGCCGACCCCGTTCCCGTCTCCACCGAGGACCTGCCGGTCGTCCAGCCGCTGCAGCGTTCTGCGCAGCCTCTCCGGGGTACTGCGGGCCAGCGACCAGGCGACCGCGACGGCAAGCCACGCGGAGATCCACATGGAGTCCCACTGCCGCATGTCCAGCCCGTCCGACCAGAACTCCCCAACCGTCGCGGCAATCGGCATTGACCAGGCCAGCAACCGCAGGTGTCGCGGAGGCTGGTCGCCGCGGAGGCGGACGGCGTCCACCGCCAGCACGGTGCAGACACCGGCGATCCAGGCGTTGTCGAACCAGTACCGCACGGGCACACCGGTGGTGACTGCGATGAACGCCCCGGTCCCAACAGCAACCGCAAGACTGACGCCCAGACGAACCCGGACGGCTAAGCGTTCGCTCGCGCCGGCACGCGCCACACGATGCGGCGAAACGGTCGGTAGAGGCGCGGACGCGTCCGTCATTGGTTCAACGAGATCAGGACGTCGGCGGGCCGCTGCAATCGATCACGATGACGGAGCGTACGCCAATGACCTCGAAGCGTCTATCAGACGAACACCCGCACGACCTTGAATCGAGGTGCTGACCGCGCTTCCCGAGCCGTCCCGGCGCTGGGCGACCCCGTCGGCCGGCGGCGAGACAGATAGCGGGTGATATGCACCGACACGTGGTAGGTGTCGCTGCGGAACCACAGCATCGCCTGAACGAGCGCGGGGACGTCGTCGTGACGTTCCTCGATCAGACCACGGGCGGCCATGGCGGCCAGGGTGGCGCCGGCGCCCCGGTCGCGCCGGTCGGCGGAGTCCAACGCCATCTGGACCGCACCCCGGGGAGCGCCACGGCCGACCAACACGTAGCCGTAGGTCAGCCACCGCCACTCCGCGGCTGGCCGAGCCCGGCTGCCGGCACCCCAGGCGCCCCGCTCGCGGTCCTTCGCCTCGCGCAATCGGCGCGGCAATCAGGTACTCCTGTCCGCACTCGCGTCAGAACGCCAGCGGGAACAGCCGCCGCTCCGGCTCGCCCGGCAGTGCCACCTGAAAGTTCGTCTCGGTCGCGCGGGTAGCCTCGCTTTCGAGCGTCGTGTAGGCGGGTACCGCTGGCGTGGCGCAACCGACTGCGTCGGCAGGATCGGTTCGACTGTGCCGACGGCGTAATCCTGCGGAACGTCAGGCCGTGATCCGGACTGTGCTCGGCTTGAGCTGGGGCCAGGCCCGCAAGATGAGCAGGAATCGGGCGACCCCCAGCAATGGCGGAATCGGCCAGGCGAAGCCGATCCACGTCGCGATCTCAGGCGGGCACAGCCAGATCAGCTGCGCCGCGCCACGCCGCTCGCCACGCCACAACGCGCGCGCGGCGAGCACCTCGGCGACGCCGAGCGGCACTGACACCAGGATCAGGTAGCCGAACACCCGGTAGCTGAACCAGTAGTAGAAGGCGCCGTTGTTCAGTTCGCCGATGATCGGTAACGCCGGTAACGGCCACCCGCTGAGCACCCACACCGCCAGCGGTGCATTGCCGAGAAGGAGCCAGCCGACCGCGAAGATCCAGGTTAGTACTGCAGCTACGCGCGCCGGCCGGATTTTGGGATCCCGGCCGTTCGGCGGAGCTGATCGCTCTTCTTCCACCGTTCCCCCCATGTTGGACCGAGGAGTACACCGCGGATAGCGGGCGGGCACACCTCGCGCCACTCGGGTACCCCTAGTTCGCTACGGGGTCCGGCACGCAAGCAGGTAGAGCGGTGGTGCACAGGACAGCTGCTCGACCTGCACCGGTCCGAATCCGGCATTGCTGGTCCAGGTTTGGTACGCGGCGTGCGGGTGCACGGCGCCGCGTGAGGTACGCAGGCGAAGTCCGAGTGCGTAGAGGCTGATCGAGCGCTGTGCCGCCGGGTCGGGCGAAGGCAGCACGTCGATGATGGCGAGCAGTCCGTCGGGCCTCAGGGCGGGGCGCAGTCGTCGCAGCAGTGCGCGGTTGTGCGCATCGTCGAAGAGGTGGCACACGTTGGCTAGCAGCACCACGTCGTACGCCACGTTGGGCAGCCTGCAGGTGAACATGTCGGCTGGCAGGTAGTCGAAGCGGTGCCCGAGGTCGGCGGCGTCGACCGCGCGCCGGGTGGAGCCGATGACGGCCGGCAGGTCCAGCGCGGTCACCCGGACGCCGGGTGAGTACCTCGCCAGCGCGATGCTCCATGGCGCCGCCCCGGCCCCGACGTCGAGCACGTCGACGCCGCTGCCGGCCAGCAGTTGGGCTGCGCGGCGCGCCGCCGGCGTGAAGAGCGCCGACAGCAGGGGCACGAGGTCGGGGTAGAGGACGGCGGCACCGTCGGCCGTGTCCGCCTTCGCCAGCGGTTCGCCGCTGCGCACCACACCGGTGAGCTGCGACCAGCCGGCGGCGGCCGTCGTCACCAGCGGCAGCCCGTCGACGGCGAGGGCGTACCGGCCGGATGCGTCGCGCCGCACCACGCCGAGGTCGGTGAGGGTGTCGAGCAGTAGCGTGGTCATCGATTCGTCGGTCGCGCAGGTGCCGGCAAGTTCGGTGGTGTGCTTAGGGCCGCCCGCCAGGCTGTCGATGAGCCCGAGCTCGGCGGCCGCCTCGAGGACGCGCGCGGTCGACACCACATCCATCAGGTTCAGCAGAGGCGGTGCCTCGGCGATCGGGGGTGCGCTCATCCGAGGACCTCCACGGTTCCGGCCGTCCCGTCGACGGCGACGATCTGGCCGTCGTGCAGCTCCGCGGTACCCACGCCGGTGGCGACCACGGCGGGTACGCGGTACTCGCGGGCGATGATCGCGGGGTGGGACAGGGTGCCGCCGTGGTCGGTCACCAGCGCGCCGACGCTGGGGAAGAGCACCGACCATACCGGTGAAGTGACCGGGCACACGAGCACGTCGCCGGCGCGGAGCCGGTCGAACTCGGCCTCGGACCGGATGACCCGTACCGGGCCGGTGTAGCGGCCCGCAGAAGC
>DASXRQ010000092.1:0-7744 GCA_036506495.1 Micromonosporaceae bacterium
GCCCGTGCACCTGCGCCAGGCAGGCCAGCACGTCGCCGTCGGATAGCGCCCAACCGTTGCCCGCCGCACACTCGGCGGCGTCGGTGGCCATCCGCGCCAACACCTCACGCACACCCACACGTTAGAACAGGCGTACGACAGAACTACGGCCGGAGGCGGACAGCGGACGACCTCTCCTCCGTCATCCGGAAGAGTCGACAAATCGGCCAGTCACTTCTGCCGATAACGGCGCGATGTGATCGTGACGTCCTCGGGTGTGACCGCGCGGACCTGCTCCACGGTCGCCGCCTCGACGGCATCGGAGGCCGCCTCGGGCAGCCAGACGGAGACCTCCTGCCGATGCCGACGGACGTATTCGCGCACTTCGCGCTCCAGCTCGTCCAGGACTCGGAGGTTGCCGGCGAGAAGGTCCTGGCCGTACACCTGCAGGGCGCTCGACCAGAAGGCGAGCTGAGCCTCGACCTCCTCGTCGGAGAGTCCACGCTGCTGGGCGAGAACCGCGCGAGCGTCGGGTCGCCGAAGCAGGAGGAGATGATCTGCGTGGAAGGTATTCAGCGGCTCCGAGTCGACGATGAAGATCGGGTACGTCGGTAGGGCGCCATGGACCAGCCGCATCAGCTCGACGTCGACCCGCCCGTACTCGTGATTTCTGATGACGGCCACCGCGCTCCGGGCGGCTCGGTACGTCGTGCGGACCGCCCACCAGCCGGACACCTGCGGTGCGCCTCGCACGAACCCGTACCGGGTCAGGAACCCGAAGTGCCGATCGACCCGGTCGGCCCAGGCGTTGCCCGACTCGTCGCGGAGCCACCGTCGGAGCGCGCCGGCGCCAACGCCCATCGCCCGGGCCACCGCTGCCACCGGCAGCGGACTGTCCAACGCCGCACGGACCGCGCGTTCCCGCTCTTCGGCGCTGTACCGTCGCCGGCCGGTGGGCATCCTGCCTCCCGTACGCCTGGAGCCACCGACTACACGGAGTTTGCACCCTCCGGCGCCAGCGATCAGTGGCTCACGTACTCCGCGATCCGGCCGAGTACGCCGTTGAGGAACCGCGGCGAATCATCGGTGGACAGTTGCCGCGCGAGCTCGGCCGCTTCCGTGATGGCCACCGCGTCGTCGATCTCGTCGACGTAGAGCAGCTCGTAGATGGCGATGCGGGCCAGGTTCCGGTCGACGACCGGCATCCGGTCCAGCGTCCAGCCCTCGGCGTAGCTGGCGATCAGCTCGTCGATCCGCTCCTTGTGCGCCGCGACGCCCTCGACCAGCCCCACCGCGTAGTCGAGGTGCGCCGGCCGGGGGTGTTCGAGCCGCTCCAGGTAGCCGGGCAGCACGTCGAGGATGGCCAGTCCGCGAAGGTCGGCCTCGTACAGGACGTCGAGCGCCCGCTTGCGCGCCTTCCGCCGCGCGGGCATCGGCGTCTTGGGACCCTCGGCCATCAGGCTCCGTCGAGGTACATCAGGCGCGGCCGAGGTAACGGCCGTCGCGGGTGTCGACCTTGATCTTCTCGCCGGTCGTGATGAACAGCGGGACCTGCACGGTCGCGCCGGTCTCCACGGTGGCCGGCTTGTTGCCGCCGGTCGAGCGGTCGCCCTGCAGACCCGGCTCGGTGTAGGTGATTTCGAGTACGACGCTGGTGGGCAGCTCGATGTACAGCGGCACGCCCTCGTGGGTCGCCACGGTGACCTCGGCCTCGGGGAGCAGGTAGTTCGCGGCCTCGCCGACCGTGCCGCCGAGTACGTGGACCTGGTCGTACGTGTCGAGGTCCATGAATACGTAGTCGTCGCCGTCGGCGTACAGATATTGCATGGTCCGCTTGTCGACGGTGGCCGTGTCGACCTTGGTGCCCGCGTTGAACGTCTTGTCGACGACCTTGCCGGAGAGCACGTTCTTCAGGGTGGTACGCACGAACGCCCCGCCCTTGCCGGGCTTGACGTGCTGGAACTCGACGACGGACCAGAGTTCGCCGTCGAGGTTGAGGACCAAACCGTTCTTGAGGTCGTTCGTGGTGGCCATGTCCTGCCTTGGTCTTCAGTGGTCGAGAAAGAACCCGACAAGTCTAACCGTGGCGGAAATCACTCCAGCGTGGCCAGGTGCGCCAGGGCTAGCCGGTAGCCGTCGACGCCGAGACCGCAGATCACCCCGGTCGCCACCGCGGACACCACCGAGTGGTGCCGGAACTCTTCCCGGGCGTGGATGTTCGAGATGTGCACCTCGACGAGCGGCCCGCGCAGCAGCGCGCAGGCGTCGCGGACCGCGTATGAGTAGTGCGACCAGGCGCCCGGGTTGAGCACGACCGCCGCCCGCTCGTCCGCCGCGGCGTGCAGCCAGCCGAGCATCTCGTGCTCGGCGTCGGTCTGCCGGACGGTCACCTCGAGTCCGAGTTCCTTGCCCGCCTCGTCGCACAGCTCCACCAGCCCGGCGTAGGTGACATGCCCGTACACGTCGACCTCACGGGTACCCAGCCGGCCCAAGTTCGGCCCGTTCAGCACGTACACCCTCATCGGGCCACCTCCCGGTACGCGGCGCGCAAGAGCTCGTCGGACGGCGCCTCCAGGATGCCCGGGGACGCGAGGCCGTCGAGGACGATGAACCGCAGTCGCGAACCACGCGCCTTCTTGTCCACCCGCATCGCGGCGAGCAGCGAGTCCCAGGCATCCGCCCGGTAGCGCACCGGCAGGCCGAGCGACTCGAGCACCGCGCGGTGCCGGGCCGCGATCTGTTCGTCCAGGCGCCCGGCAAGCCGCGCCAGCGCCGCGGCGTACACCATGCCCACCGACACCGCGTGGCCGTGCCGCCAGGCGTACGCCTCGACCCGCTCGATCGCGTGGGCGAGCGTGTGCCCGTAGTTGAGCACCTCCCGCGGCCCGGCCTCGCGGAGGTCCGCCGAGACGACGCCGGTCTTGACGCGCACGGACCGCTCGACGAGCTCCCGCACCGCGGCGCCGGTCGGATCGGCCGCCGCACCCGGCTCCTTCTCGATGAGGTCGAGGATCGTCGGGTCCGCGATGAACCCGCACTTGACGACCTCGGCCAGCCCGGCGACGATGTCGGCCGCCGGCAGAGTGTCCAGATTGGACAGATCACACAGGACGCCAGCCGGCGGGTGGAACGCGCCGACGAGGTTCTTCGCCACGGCCGTGTTCACCGCGGTCTTGCCGCCGATCGCGGCGTCGACCATGCCGAGCAGGCTGGTCGGTACGGGCACCCAGCGCACCCCGCGCAGCCAGCAGGCCGCCACGAACCCGGCGACGTCGGTGAGAGCGCCGCCCCCCACCCCGATCACGACGTCGGTACGCGTGAAGCCGGCCGCTCCCAGCGTGTCCCAGCACGCCCGTGCGACATCGAGGCTCTTGCCCGCCTCGGCGTCCGGCATGGCTAGCGGCAGCGGCTCGACGCCGGCACCGCCCAGCGCGTCGACGATCCGGTCGGCGTGACCGCGCACCGGGGGCGCGTACAGCACGGCGGCCCGGGCCGCGCCGGGTATCAGGCCCGGCAGGGCGTCGAGCAGGCCGCGGCCGACCAGCACCTCGTACGGGCGCTCGCCGCCCACCGGTATGCGAGTAACCGAGGTCATCGCCGCCGAGCCTAACGGGGCACCGGTCGCGGAACCCCGGCGACGGTCGGTCACGTCAGCGTCGGCTCATGAGGCCGGCCTGGACCTCGGCGGCAACCTGTTCGGGCGTACGCCCGTCGGTGGCAACCGTCAGCGTCGCCACCTGCTCGTAGTACGGGCGGCGCCGATCCAGCAGGAACTTCAGGGTGGCGCGCGGGTTGACGGTCAACAGCGGCCGGCCGGCGCCGAGCCCCACCCGCTTCGCGGCGTCGGCCAGCTCGACCGAGAGGTACACGACCGTGTGCCCGACCAGCGCCGCCCGGGTCTCCTCGGCCAGCACCGCTCCCCCGCCGAGCGCGAGCACGCCGTCGAACGACGCGAGCTGGTCCACGACCGCCGCCCGCTCGAGGGCCCGGAAGTGGTCCTCACCGTCCTCGATGAAGATGTCCGGGACCGGCTTGCCGGCGACCGCCTCGACCGCCGTGTCCGTGTCCCGGAACTCCGTGTCGAGCGCCGCCGCTACCAGCTCACCCACGGTCGTCTTGCCGGCGCCGGGCGGGCCGACCAGCACGCACACCGGCGCCATCAGCGGATCACCAGGTGCTCGAGGTAGCCCGCGAGGTTGCGGCGCAGCTCGGCGACCGAGTCGCCGCCGAACTTCTCGACCGCCGCGTCCGCCAGCACGAGCGCGACCATCGCCTCCGCGACCACGGCCGCGGCCGGCACCGCGCACACGTCGGAGCGCTGGTTGATCGCCATGGCCGGCTCGCCGGTCGATACGTCCACCGTGGACAGGGCCCGGTTCAGCGACGAGATGGGCTTCATCGCCGCGCGGACCCGGACCGGCTCGCCGGTTGACATGCCACCCTCCAGCCCGCCGGCCCGATCGGTCACACGGCGGACCCCCGTCGCGGTCGGCACGATCTCGTCGTGGGCGACCGAGCCGCGCGAGCGGGCCTGGATGAACGCGTCCCCGATCTCCACGCCCTTGATCGCCTGGATGGACATCAGCGCGGCCGCCAGCCGCGCGTCCAGCTTGCGGTCCCAGTGCACGTGGCTACCCAGGCCCGGGGGTACGCCGTACGCGAGCACCTCGACGATCCCGCCGAGCGTGTCGGCGTCCCGTTTCGCGGCGTCGACCTCGGCGACCATGCGCGGGCTGGCGTCGGGGTCCAGGCAGCGCAGCGGGTCGGCGTCGATGCGCTCGGCGTCCTCGGGACGGGGTTGCAGGCCCGGTTTGGCCACGACCGAGCCGAGCTCGACGACGTGGGAGACGATTTCGATGCCGATCGCCTGGCGTACGAGCGCCTTGGCGACGGTGCCAACGGCGACCCGGGCCGCGGTCTCCCGCGCGCTGGCCCGCTCGAGGATGGGCCGCGCGTCCGTGTGGCCGTACTTCTGCATGCCGGCGAGATCCGCGTGGCCGGGCCGCGGCCGGGTCAGCGCGGCGTTACGTGCCTGTCCCGCCAGCTCCGCCGGGTCTACCGGATCGGCGGCCATCACGGCGCGCCATTTCTGCCACTCGGTGTTGCCCACCCGGATGGCCACCGGACTACCGAGCGTCACCCCGTGCCGGACGCCACCCAGGATCTCGACCTCGTCCTGCTCGAACGCCATCCGGGCGCCGCGGCCATACCCCAGGCGGCGCCGCATCAGCTCGCGCCCGATCTGTTCGCTGGTCACCTCGACGCCGGCCGGCACACCCTCCAACACGGCGACCAGCGCAGGCCCGTGCGACTCACCCGCGGTCAACCAGCGCAGCCCAGCCACGGTGGACAGTCTGTCACGGCGCTTGGCGTGTCGTAGGCCAGCCAGCCCGGACCCCAACGTCGGCGGAGTCGGGGGCCCGCGACGCGGCCGGCCTGGCGGTCGGGGAACGGAAGAGGTTCGTCAGACCCTCGACCGTTCCACGATCGCGTTCCCCAGGCCGGCCCGGCGGCCCGGCGGGCGATGCACCTTCGTACGAGCCCAAGGTCATCACCACTAAACGGAAGTTGCGGCCTCCGGCGCAGCCGAGGCAGCTACCTCCATGTAGTTGTGTGGATCATGGCGTGGCGCGCCGAGAAATGGGGTCACGGGCGGCCATCACGCGCGGCGCGCGGCCTCGAGCGCCGCGCGCATGGCGGCCACCGGCGCCGGTACGCCCGTGAACAGCTCGAACTGGCCGACGGCCTGAGCGAGCAGAAGGTCCAGCCCGGAGGCGACCCGGCACCCCGCCGCGATGGCTGCGTCGGCGAGCGGCGTCGGCCACGGGTCGTAGAGCGCGTCGAGCAGCACGGTCGCCGGCCGCCAGGCGATCGCGCCGGCGAGCGCATCGGCCGCGCCCCTCGGCACGGTCGATACCACGGCGTCGGCGTCCGCGTGCGCCGCCGCCTCGGACCACGAGGCCCCGGCCAGCCGTACGCCCAACGCCTCCGCGGCGCCGCGCAGCTCCTCGATCGCGCCCGGCCGGCGGGCGGCCACGGTCACCGACGGAGCGTGCAGCGAGGCCGCCGCGGCCAGTGCGGCGCGGGCCGTTCCGCCGGCACCCAGCACGGTCACGGTCGGCCGGTCCGGCACCCCGGCGGCCCGCAGCACCTCGACCATCCCGGAGACGTCGGTGTTGTCGGCGTACCAGCCGCCGTCGCGACGGCGTACCAACGTGTTCGCCGCACCGATCGCGGCCGCCAGGGGCGCGATCTCCTCAGCCATTCCGAGCGCCGCCATCTTCAACGGCATCGTCAGCGACAGCCCGGCCCACTCGGGGCCGAGGCCCGCGACCAGGTCCGGCAGCTCCGCCTCGGTGCACTCGATCGCGGTGTACGACCAGCCGGACAGCCCGGCCGCCGCGTACCCCTCGTTGTGGATCACCGGGGAGAGTGAGTGCGCGATCGGCTTGCCGAGGACGGCGGCCCGCCGGCCGGCTACCCCGCCTGCGCTCAACAGGTGATCTTCGCCGCGCACGACCGTTGCTGGTTGGCCTGCTGCTCCGCGTAGGTGTTCGCGAACGCCGAGTGGCCTTCCTTGTCGATGGCCACGAAGAACAGCCACTTCCCGGTCGCCGGCGCCATCGCGCCCTGCAGCGCGAGCTTGCCCGGGTTGTTGATCGGGGTAGGCGGCAGGCCCGGCTTGTCGTGGGTGTTGTACGGGTTCTTCGGGTCGTAGAGGTCGGCGTGCGTCATGTCCTTGGACGCCTTGGTCGGCCTGCCGGTCAGCTCCCACCAGTAGTTGACCGTGACGTCCATCTGCAGGCAGGCGCAGCCGAGCTCGGTGTTCGGCAGGTACAGCCGGTTGTACGCGACCCGGGCCACCTTCGCCAGGTCGTCGGGGTTGCCGGCCTCCGCCTGGGCGAGCGACGCCACGATCAGCGCCTCGTAAGGCGAGATGTGCCGGTCGGCACGCACCTTGTCCTTGAAGTGCGTCTCCTCCGCGACCTGGTTGAACTTGTTGACCATGTCGGTGAGGATCTGGGCCGCGGTGGCCTTGGGCTCCAATTCGTAGGTCGCCGGGAACAGGAAGCCCTCGATCGACTTGGTCACCGGCTTCTTGTCGTCGCGCGTGAACCAGTCCGCGGCGACACCGAGTGCCACCGGATCCTTGGCCGCGGTCTCGAACTGTTTGACCGGAATGCCGGTCGCCTTGGACAGCAGGGCGAACGTCTGCTTGGCGGAACGCCCCTCCGAGATCGTCACGGTGCTGACGACCTTGTTCCTGAGGTCCAGCAGCATGGCCAGCGCGTCCGAGGCACGCATCTGCCTGCGCAGCGTGTAGAGCCCGGGCTGGATGTTCCGGCTCCGCGAGTTCTTCTCGGCGGCTTTGACGAACGCCGCCGCGCTCTTGACGACGCCGCCGCGGTAGAGCGTGTTGCCGATGTCGGCGATCGTCTGGCCCTGCTTGATCTCGACCCGCACCTGACCCGTGCCGCCGGTCGTGTAGTCGGGGGTGGTGAAGTACCCCTGGATCCGGTCCATGCCGTACCAGGCGCCCGCACCGAGCCCGGCCAACAGGAGCAAGACCAGGAACAGAGCGAAGAAGGTACGACCGCGCCGCTTCCTCTTCTTGGTCCGCGGCCGCCCCGAGCCCTTGCCGCGCCGGTGGCTGCGGATCGGGCGCCGGCTACCGGTGTCCTCTTCCCAGGCCAGCTCGAGCTCGTCGATCATCCAGTGCGCCTCCGCTGTCTTTCCAACCAGCTCTGCAGGATCTCGGTCGCGG
>DASXRQ010000093.1:0-14450 GCA_036506495.1 Micromonosporaceae bacterium
ACGGCGCGGGTGCGCCGTACCCGCCGGCCAGCCGCCTAGGTCGGGCGTCTCCGCAGCCGCACGGCGGCGCCGCGAGGCGCCAGACGGTGGAGGGGAGGCGGTCATGAGCGGGCTGGATGTGGCGTTGCTGATCGCGATCGCGGCGCTCGGCATCATCGTTCTCGGTGGCCTGGTGCTCGGTGCCCGCGTCCTTCGACGACTCGGTTACGTTTCGGGTGGCGCCGCGCCACTCGCCGCCGACCCGACCTACTTCGCCGAGAAGGACCGGCAGGAGCAATCGCTGGCCGCGCTGCGGCACGCGGCCGAGGAGGCGGCCGCGGCGGTCGAGGAGACGCGGGCGGCGGCGACCGCGGCGCGTACGGAAGCGGCGGCGGCCAAGGCCGAGGCGAGCGCTGCCCGCGCGGAGGCGCGGCGGGTCCTGGACGCGGCCCGCGCGGAGGCCGACACCGTGCTGGAGCGTGCCCACCGGCAGGCTGAGCAGGACGTCGAGCAGGCGCGGGCGAGCGCCCGACGTAGCGGCGAGCGGGAGATCGCGTTGCTGACCGCGAGCGCGAAGGAGCAGGCCGCGGAGGCTGAGCGACGCGCCGCGCGCCTCGACGAACGGGAACGGCTCCACGTCGAGGAGGTGGACCGGTTCGCCGAGCGGGAGCGTCGCGTCGCCGCGGCCAACGCCGCGCTGGCCGAACGGGAGATGACGCTCGTAGCCCGGGAGGCCGCCATCAGCGATGCCGAGGAGGTACGCCGACGCGAGCTCGAACGCATCGCCGGGCTGACCGCGGAGGCGGCCCGCGTTGAGCTCGTGGACACCATCGAGGCCCAGGCCAAGCGCGAGGCTGCCCTGCTCGTACGCGATATCGAGAACGACGCGCGCGCGACGGCCGAGCAGAGGGCGCGGCACATCGTCGTCGACGCCATCCAGCGGGTGGCCGGCGAGCAGACCGCGGAGAGCGTGGTCAGCGTGCTGCACCTGCCCGGCGACGAGATGAAGGGACGCATCATCGGGCGGGAGGGCCGCAACATCCGGGCGTTCGAGTCGGTCACCGGCGTCAACCTGATCATCGACGACACGCCGGAGGCGGTGCTCCTGTCCTGCTTCGACCCGGTGCGACGGGAGATCGGCCGGCTCACCCTCGAGAAGCTCGTCCTCGACGGGCGGATCCATCCGCACCGGATCGAGGAGGTGTTCGACACCGCCAAGCACGAGGTGGAGCGGCTGTGCGAGCGCGCGGCCGAGGACGCCCTCGTCGAGGTCGGTATCACCGAGATGCACCCGGAGATGATCACGCTATTGGGCCGGCTGCGGTACCGCACGAGCTACGGGCAGAACGTGCTCAAGCACCTCGTGGAGACCGCGCACATCGCCGGCATCATGGCGGCCGAGCTCGGCTTGGACCCGACACTGATCAAGCGATGCGCGTTTCTGCACGACATCGGCAAGGCACTCACGCACGAGGTCGAGGGCAGCCACGCGCTGATCGGCGCGGACCTGGCCCGCAAGTTCGGGGAACCAGACGAGGTCGTGCACGCCATCGAGGCGCATCACAACGAGGTGCCGCCACAGACCATCGAGGCCGTGCTGACGCAGGCCTCGGACGCCTGTTCCGGCGGACGGCCCGGCGCGCGCCGGGAGAGCCTCGAGGCGTACGTGAAGAGGCTGGAGCGGATCGAGGAGATCGCCGCCGGCAAGACGGGCGTGGAGAAGGTCTTCGCGATGCAGGCCGGCCGCGAGATCCGGGTGATGGTGCGCCCCGACGACGTCGACGACATCGGGTCCGCGGTGCTCGCCCGGGACGTCGCCAAGCAGATCGAGGAGGAGCTGACCTACCCCGGTCAGATCCGGGTCACGGTCGTGCGCGAGTCCCGGGTGACCGAGATCGCCCGCTGACCGGCTCAGCCCTGAGGTTCGAGCACGGCGGCCGGTCCGGGGCGTGGTACCCCGGCCGCGCGGGCGGGACGCAGACCGCGGCGCTGCGTCCACCGGTCCAGCCAGCCCGCGAACCAGGTCAGAGCCGAGTTGATCAGGATGTAGATCGCGGCAACCACGATCGCCGCGGCCACGACGTTGCCCTTGTTCGCGGACAGGACGTTCACGCCCTGCTGCAGCAGCTCGGGCAGCGCGACGATGTAGCCGAGCGCGGTGTCCTTCAGCAGCACGACGAGCTGGCTGACGATCACGGGCAGCATCGACCGGGCCGCCTGCGGGATGAGGATGTGCCGCATCAGCTGGTTCTTGCGCAGGCCGATGGCGTACGCGGCCTCGGACTGCCCGACCGGCACCGCGCGGATACCGGCGCGGAACGCCTCGGCGAGCACCGAGCCGTTGTAGAGCGTGAGCCCGATGACGACGGACCAGAAGGCGGGCATCGGCCGATGGGTCAGGAACGGCACGCCGTAGAAGATGAAAAAGATCATGAGCAGCAGTGGTACGGCGCGGAAGAACTCGACGACGACGCCCGACGGCACCCTGATCCACCAGTGTTCGGAGAGCCGACCGGCGGAGAACACCAAGCCGAACGCGAGCGACAGCACCATGCCGGTCGCGGCGGCGAGCAGCGTCTGCCGCAGACCGGGCAGGATGAAGTCGGTCCACGTGGCGCTCTCGGTGAACGGCTTCCAGAGGATGCCCGCCAGCTGGCCCTTCTCGTCGAACTTCCGGTAGACCCACCAGAGCAGCCCGGCGACGGCGAGCCCGAACACGACCGTGAGGATCGCGTTGCGTCGACGGGCGCGTGGACCGGGGTAGTCGTATAGGACGCCGCTCATCAGCGCTTCACCGCCAACCGGTTCGCCAGCCAGCCGAACAGGTAGCCGGTGGGAATCAGCACCGCGGCGAAGGTGCCGGCGAAGACGATGAAGATCGCGATGACCGCATTGCCGTTGTCGTTGATCAACTGTTTCATCTGGTTGGAGGATTCGAGGAGGCCGATGGTGCCGACGATCGTGCTGTTCTTGCACAGCGCGATCAGGATGCTGCCGAGCGGCGCTATGACCGCCCGGCCGGCCTGGGGGAGCACGACGATGCGCAATGTCTGCGCGAACGTCAGCCCGATCGCGCGGGCGGCCTCGGCCTGCCCCGCCGGCACCGTGTTGATGCCCGACCGGATCGTCTCGCAGACGAACGCGGCGGTGTACGCCGAAAGGCCGACCACCCCGAGCCAGTAGTTGTTGAGGTCCAGGTCGTCCGAGAGAGTGACCCCGAGCGTCGCGTACAGGGCGAAGTAGCAGAAGAAGATGATCAGGGTGAGTGGGGTGTTGCGGAAAACGTTGACCCACGCCGCCCCGAACCCGCGGAGCACCGGGATCGGCGACACGCGCATGGCGGCGAGCAACACGCCGAGGACCAGCGCGATGACCGCGGACACGCCGGTGAGCCGGAGGATCCACAGGAACCCCGACAGGTACGCGTGAAGGTTGTCCTGGTCTCGGAACACGCTCATGGATGCCGCTCCCGCCGGATCGCCGTCGCCGGTGCGGGCGGACAGGTCCGCCCGCACCGGCCGGTCGTGCTCAGCCGCAGTTGGTCAGCTTGCTGGTGTCCAGTGTCGGTGCGGGCGTGCCGCTCTTGCCGAGCGTGGCGTCCCACGCGGCCTTGTACGAGCCGTCCGCCGTCGCGGCCTTGAGGATTTCGTTGATCTTCTCGCAGCCGGACTTGTCGTCCTTCTTCAGACCGATGCCGTACGGCTCGGTGGAGAACGGCTTGCCGACCACCTTGAACTTGCCGGCGTACTGCGACTGCGCGGCGTACCCGACGAGGATGATGTCGTCGGTGGTGACGGCGTCCACCTGGCCGCCGGCCAGCGCGGTCACGCACTTGGAGTACGCGTCGAACTGCTGCAGGTGCGCCTTGGGATGCTCGGTCTGGATGCGCTTGGCCGGGGTCGACCCCGACACCGAGCAGACCTTCTTGCCGTCCAGCGACTCCGGCCCGGTGATGTCCGAGTTCACCGGCACGAGCAGATCCTGGCCGGCCACGTAGTACGGCCCGGCGAAGTTGACCTTCTGCTTCCGCTCGTCGTTGATCGTGTACGTGGCGACCACGAGGTCGACCGTGCCCTGCTGGATGAAGGGCTCGCGGTTGGCCGAAACCGTGGTGACCCACTCGATGTTCGCCGGGTCGACGGCGAGGCCCTTGGCGATGATCTTCGCGATCTCGATGTCGAACCCCTCGTACGTGCTGCCCGTTTGCAGGCCGAGGCCCGGCTGGTCAGCCTTAACCCCGATCTTCAACTTCTTCTGGCTCTGAGCCTTGCCGACGACTCCGGTAGCGCCCGAGCTGCCGCCGCCGCCGTTGCCGTCGCCGCCGCACGCGGCGACGCCGAGCGCCAGCACGGTCGCCGCGGCGACCGCGACGAGACGTGTGATACGCATCGTGACTCTCCTCCTCTGGCGGAGCACACCAAGTGCTCCATAGTGGACGCTCAGTGCGTCAGAATCTTCGACAGGAAATCCTTGGCCCGGTCGCTGCGCGGGTTGGCGAAGAACTCGGCCGGCGGAGCGTCCTCGACGAGCTGCCCGTCCGCCATGAAGATCACCCGGTTCGCCGCGTGCCGGGCGAAGCCCATCTCGTGCGTCACGACGATCATGGTCATGCCGTCCTTGGCCAGCGCGGTCATGACGTCCAGCACCTCGCCGACCATCTCCGGGTCGAGCGCGCTGGTGGCCTCGTCGAACAGCATCGCCTTGGGTTGCATCGCGAGGGCGCGGGCGATCGCGGCCCGCTGCTGCTGGCCGCCGGAGAGCTGGGCGGGGTACTTGCGGGCCTGGTCGGCGATGCCCACCCGGTCCAACAGCGCCATGGCGCGCTCGCGCGCGGCGGCCGACCGCTCCCGGCGTACCTTGATCGGCCCGAGGGTGACGTTGTCGAGGACGCTCTTGTGTGCGAACAGGTTGAACGACTGGAAGACCATCCCGACCTCGCTGCGCAGCCGCGCGAGCGCGCGGCCCTCCGCCGGGAGGACCCGACCGTCGAAGGTGATCGTGCCGGAGTTGATGGGCTCCAGCCGATTGATGACCCGGCACAGCGTGGACTTACCGGAGCCGGACGGCCCGATGACGACGACGACCTCGCCCCGGTCGACGGACAGGTTCACGTCGTTGAGGACATGCAGGGCGCCGAACCACTTGTTGACCGATTCGAGAACTATCAGCGCTTGATCCGTCATACCACCATCCCCCGGACCACGCCTGCCTGCGGATACTCTATGCGGATCACTGCGGAAGCTGTGAGACGGCTGTGGTCACGACGTAGTAACACCGCGGCCGGGACCGCCTCGGAACGCGTGGCTATCCCATGCGGATACCCTTGACAACCGACATGACTACCGCAGCTCCACCCACGCAGCCGGCCGGGCGGGCGCGCACCTACCAGGTGCGCACGTATGGCTGCCAGATGAACGTGCACGACTCCGAGCGGATCTCGGGGCTCCTGGAGCGGGCCGGCTACGTCCGGGCGGAGGGCGATACGGCCGACGTCGTCGTGTTCAACACGTGCGCGGTGCGGGAGAACGCGGACAACCGGCTCTACGGGAACCTCGGCCACCTGCGCCCCGTGAAGGACGCCCGCCCGGGCATGCAGATCGCGGTGGGCGGCTGCCTCGCCCAGAAGGACCGCGGCGAGATCGTCCGCCGCGCACCGTGGGTGGATGTCGTCTTCGGCACGCACAACATCGGCTCGCTGCCGGTGCTGCTCGAGCGGGCCCGGCACAATGCGGCCGCCGAGGTCGAGATCCTGGAGGCGCTGGAGGTCTTCCCGTCGACGCTGCCGACGCGGCGCGAGTCGGCTTACGCCGGCTGGGTGTCCATCTCGGTCGGCTGCAACAACACCTGCACGTTCTGCATCGTGCCCGCGCTGCGCGGCCGGGAAAGGGACCGCCGGCCCGGCGACATTCTGGCCGAGGTGCGCGCCCTGGTGGCCGAGGGCGTGCTCGAGGTCACCCTGCTGGGGCAGAACGTCAACTCGTACGGTGTGGAGTTCGGGGACCGGCTCGCCTTCGGCAAGCTGCTGCGGGCGTGCGGGGTGGTGGACGGCCTCGAGCGCGTCCGGTTCACCAGCCCGCATCCCAAGGACTTCACCGACGACGTGATCGCCGCGATGGCCGAGACGCCGAGCGTGTGCCACCAGCTGCACATGCCGCTGCAGTCCGGGTCGGACGCGGTGCTGCGGAGAATGCGGCGCTCGTACCGGGCCGAGCGCTACCTCGGCATCATCGACAAGGTGCGTGCGGCGATGCCGGACGCGGCGATCACTACGGACATCATCGTCGGGTTCCCCGGCGAGACCGACGCCGACTTCGAGCAGACGCTGCGGGTGGTACGCGAGGCGCGGTTCGCGCAGGCGTTTACGTTCCAGTACTCCAAGCGACCCGGTACGCCGGCCGCCACAATGGACGGTCAGGTGCCGAGGGACATCGTTCAGGAACGGTACGAGAGGTTGCTCGCCGCCGTCGAGGAGGTCAGCTGGTCCGAGAACCGGGCCCTCGTCGGCGGCGAGGTCGAGGTGCTCGCGGCGATCGGCGAGGGTCGCAAGGACGACCGCACCGGGCGGATGTCCGGGCGCGCGCGCGACGGCCGACTCGTCCACTTCAACGCCGGGCGGTACGCGGACCAGATCCGCCCCGGCGACGTCGTGCATACCACGATCACGTACGCGGCGCCGCACCACCTCAACGCGGACGGCGAACCGCGGTCCGTGCGCCGTACCCGGGCCGGTGACGCGTACGAGAGCGGCCGCTCGCCGCGTACCCCCGGAGTGCTGCTCGGACTGCCGACGGTGGGCGTGCCGCCCGCGGCGAGCACCCCGGCGGCGGCCTGCTCCCTCGAGTGACCGGCTCCAGGCCGAATCGCCCGCCACCCACCGACATGCGTGCAAGCATCGTTTGCTCTGCTTCCGCGGAGGAGACGCCAAACGGACGAGGCCGCGCATCGGCCTTGCGGCGTATCGCCGGGGGAAGCAGAGCAAACGATGTTGCGCATGGGGTCGCCGGTCGCGACGACCGCGCGCGGCCCGAAGGTCAGCCCGACCGCTCGGCCAGGTCCAGGAACTGCCGCTTCGCGGTGAGCGCCTGCTCGGCCTCCCGGATCCGCTTGGCGTCGCCGGCGGCCTGTGCCCGCTCCAGACGCTGCTCGGCCTCCGCGACCTGGTCGCGCATCTGAGCCAGCAGTGGGTTCGACGATGGCTCGGTACGCCGCCACGCCGAGTCCATCGCTTGGCGCACCTTCTCCTCGACCCCACGCAGCCGGCGGTCCAGGCCGGCGGCCGCCTCGCGTGGCACGCGGCCGGCATCGTGCCAGTGGACCTGGATCTCCCGCAGCGTCGCCTGCGCTGCGCGTGGGTCGGCGTCGACATCGAGAGCCTCGGCCTGCGCGAGCAGCG
This sequence comes from Micromonosporaceae bacterium, assembly GCA_036506495.1. GTDB lineage: Bacteria > Actinomycetota > Actinomycetes > Mycobacteriales > Micromonosporaceae > DASXRC01. The sequence continues at coordinate 7,373 of DASXRQ010000093.1, forward strand.
CCTGTTTGCGTTGGAGGTTCCCGCGCTGCTCTGCGTCGCGGGCGGAGAAGACCTCACTGCGCCGGCTGAAGAACGAATCCTGCGCGGTCCGAAACTTCTCCCACAGCCGCTGCTCGGCCTCCTTCGACGCGCGTGGCGCGGCCTTCCACTGGGACATGAGCTCTTTGAGCCGGTTGGCGGTGCCCGTCCACTCCGCCGAGTCGGCCAGCGCCTCCGCCTCCGCGACGAGCTCCTCCTTGACGCCCTGTGCCTGCTTGCGTTGCGCGTCGAGCGTGGCGAAGTGCGCTCCGCGGCGGCGGGTAAAGGCGTCGCGCGCCGCGGCGAACCGCTTCCACAGCTCACCGTCGGTCTTCTTGTCGATCCCGCGAATCGTCTTCCATTCGTCGAGGATCTCCTTGAGCCGGTCGCCGGCCGCCTTCCAGCCGGTCGAGTCCACGGCAAGCTTCTCGGCCTCCTCGACGAGGGCTGTCTTGCGGGCGAGCGCGTCGGCGCGGGCGGCCTCGCGGGCGGCCCGCGCGGCACTGGCCTTCTCATCGGCGACGGCGGCGAGCTTGTCGAGCCGGGCGGCGAGTCCGTCGAGGTCGCCCACCACGTGGGCCTCGCCGAGCGACCCGCGCAGCCGGCGGATGCTGGCCAACGAGTGTGCCGCGTCCGCGGCGCCGGAATTGAGGCGGGCCTCGATCAGATCGACCTCGGTGACCAGGTCGGCGAACCGGCGTGCGTAGTGGGCGAGGCCCTCCTCCGGCGGTCCCGCCTGCCAGGACCCGACGACGCGTTCGCCCTCGGCGGTCTTCACGTACACGGTGCCATCCGCGTCGACCCGGCCGAATGCCGTCCAGTCGTTCATGTTGCCCATCCTCGTTCTCCCGGCGCCGTCGGACATCTGGATAAATCCGTGCGGTCGCCGCCATGGCGCAGATACGTTCTTCCGGCATTGTCACAGGTCCAACCGGGTCGCCGTCGAGCGCCTGTCGTCGACCGTGACCATACTGAGCCTCTGGCCCTCGCTCCGCTCGGGCGGCTCTCGCGCTCAGGTCCGCCGTGTAGCCGTCCCTCCGCTCGTCGCTTCGCTCCTCGACTCCGGGCGGCTGCGGGCGGCGCGCGAGAGCTGGGCCTCTGGCCCTCGCTCCGGGCCGCTGCGGGCGGCGTGCGAGAGCTGAGCCTCCGGCCAGCCGTCGGCGAGTGTCCGGCTACCGTGGGTCGCGTGTCGTTGGTCGCCGCCGCGGTGTGCCCCCATCCGCCGCTGATCGTCCCGGAGGTCGCCGCTGGCGCCGCGGCCGAGCTTGATGATCTGCGTGCCGCATGCGACGAGGTACTGGACGGGCTGCGACGCACCCAACCCGACGAGGTCGTGGTGCTCGGTTCCGGCGAACGCACCGAATGGTTCAAATCGGACGTTGGCGGTTCGCTCGCGGGCTTCGGCGTCCGGCTCGACGTGCCGCCGCCAATGGGCGACCCTCCGGGCGAGCCCCACCTTCCACTCAGCCTGACGATCGGAGCGTGGCTGCTCGCCCGGCGTCCACCGGGTACAACCGTCGTCACCGCCACGATCGCCCGGGACGCGTCGGTAGACGCGTGCGCCGCGTTCGGCGCCGAGGTCGCAGCGCGCGCACGCCGCGTCGGCCTGCTCGTCATGGGTGACGGCTCGGCGCGCCGCAGCGTCCGGGCACCCGGCTACGAAGACCCGCGCGCCGAGCCGTACGACAGGGCGGTGTCGCGGGCCTTGGCGCGCGCGGACGTCGACGCCGTGCTCGGCCTCGACGAGGCGCTCTCCGCGGACCTGTGGGTGGCGGGCCGGGCGCCGTGGCAGGCGCTCGCCGGCGCCGCGCGGGAGGCCGGCGGCACGTGGATCGGCGACCTGCGCTACGACGCGGCGCCGTACGGCGTCGCGTACCTCGTCGCGCTCTGGAGGCGGGCGTGACCTCGCCCGTCGTCGCGGTCGTGGGCCCGACCGGGACGGGCAAATCCGCGCTCGGCGTCGCTCTCGCGCACGCCCTGGGCGGCGAGGTGGTCAACTGCGACTCCATGCAGCTCTACCGCGGCATGGACATCGGCACCGCGAAGCTCGCGCCGGCAGAGCGGGAGGGCGTACCCCATCACCTGCTCGACGTCTGGGACGTAACGCAGTCGGCGAGCGTCGCGGAGTACCAACGACTCGCTCGCGCGGCGATCGACGACGTCGCGCGGCGCGGCCGGGTGCCGCTGCTGGTCGGCGGCTCCGGTCTGTATGTGCGGGCCGCGCTCGAGGAGTTCGAGTTCCCGGGCACCGATCCGGCGCTGCGCTCCCGGCTGGAGGAGGAGCTCGAGGCCGTGGGCCCGGCACCGCTCCACGCGCGGTTGACCGCCGCGGACCCGCGGGCCGCGGCGCGGATCCTGCCGAGCAACGGCCGCCGGATCGTGCGGGCGCTGGAGGTGATCGAGCTCACCGGGGAGCCGTTCACCGCGGCGCTGCCGGACCCGACTCCCGCGTACCCGGCGGTGCAGATCGGCGTCGACCTCGACCCCGACGAACTGGACGCGCGGATCTCGGCGCGGGTGGACCGGATGTGGGTCGCCGGCCTCGTCGACGAGGTACGCACCCTCGCCGAGCGCGGGCTCCGGGAGGGGCGTACGGCCAGCCGGGCGCTGGGCTACCAGCAGGTGCTCGCGCACCTGGACGGCCGCTGGTCGTCCGACGAGGCAAGGCTGCGGACGATCGCTGCCACGCGTCGATTTGTGCGCCGCCAGCGTTCCTGGTTCCGCCGGGATCCGCGGGTGATCTGGCTCGATGGCGCCCGACCCGACCTGGCCGACGCGGCACTGGCGGCCGTTGCGGGATGATGGACCGCGTGGAGTTCCGCAAGGGCCATGGCACCGGCAACGACTTCGTTCTCCTGCCCGACCCGGATGGGCAGCTGGCGCTGACGCCGGCGCTGGTCGCCGCGCTGTGCGATCGGCGGCGCGGCATCGGCGCCGACGGGGTGCTGCGGGTCGTCCGCTCCGCCAAACACCCGGACGCCGCGAACCACGCCACCGACGCGGAGTGGTTCATGGACTACTGGAACGCCGACGGCTCGTCCGCCGAGATGTGTGGCAACGGCGTCCGTGTGTTCACCCGGTTCCTCATCGACTCCGGCTGGGCGGCACCCGCGGCCGGCGGGCTGCCGGTCGCGACCCGGACGGGCATCGTGCGCGTCGTGGTCGGGGAGGGGTCCATCGCCGTCGACATGGGCCTTCCGCGGCGGTACGCCCGGAGCGCCGCCTCCGTGGCCGGGCGGTCGGTGCCCGGCATCGCGGTGAACGTCGGCAACCCGCACCTGGTCTGCCCGCTGCCGCCCGACGTTCCGCTGTCTACTGTGGACCTCAGTGGCCCGCCGGGGTTCGACAAAACCCTGTTCCCGGCCGGCGTGAACGTCGAGTTCTTCGCGCCCGTCCCCGGCCCCGGCGTCCACGTCCGGATGCGGGTCCACGAACGCGGCGTCGGTGAGACGCTGTCCTGCGGTTCCGGGGCGTGCGCCGTGGCGGCCGTCGCGGCCGATGCCGGGGTCGGTTCCCGCGGCACGGTCGTGGTCGAGGTACCCGGTGGCCGGTTGACCGTCGAGTTCGACGGCACCACCTGCTGGCTGGCCGGTCCGGCGGTTCTCGTCGCCCGCGGCGAGGTCGACGCCGCCGCGCTGGCCGCCTGACCGAAATACCGTCTGAGCTCAATTCGGCGTTGCCCGGACTTGCATTCGCCCCTGGCAGTGGCATGATTTTGGGCCGCTGGGGGTGTCGATGGGTGCACCAGGTCTGAGTTCGGTCGGTGGCGGGGAACCGGCGCGGATCCTGGGCAAGATAGTGCCGCCCGTGCTCGCGCCGAACATCGTTGAGCGTCCGCGCGCCATCTCCCGGCTCGCCGCCGCGCTGAGCCGCCGGCTCATCGTGCTCACCGCCGGTCCCGGCTTCGGCAAGACGACGCTGCTCGCCACGTGGGCCGAGGGGCATCACTGCGCCTGGTACTCGGTGACCTCTGTCGACCGGGACCCGCTGACCTTCGCGCGCGGCCTCGTCACCGCCTTGACGCTGCGGGTGCCCGCGCTGACCGCCGACCTCGCGCCGGCGCTCGAGGGCGGCCGCGGCCCGGACGCGTCCATCGACGAGGCGGTCAACGCGTTCGTGCCCGCCCTGGCCGGCGCCCTGCATGCCCGGCTCGGCTCGGACGTCACGCTCGTCCTCGACGACGTGCACGAGGTCGACGGCGACCCGGTCGCGGCGCGGCTGCTCGCCGACCTGTGTCACATGTCGCCGCCGCGGCTGCACATCGTGCTGTCCTCCCGCGGCGACCCGCCCTTCGCGACGGACCGCCTGCGCCTGCGCGGACACCTGCAGCTGCTGACCGGCGAGACGCTCGGGTTCGATCGGGAGGATGTCGCGCGACTGCTCGCCGCCGTCGCCGGGCCGGAGGCCGAGCGGTACGCCCCGACGGTCGATCGGCTCACGAGCGGGTGGCCGGCCGCGGTGCGGCTCGTGGCCGAGGCGCTCTCGTCGGCGCCCGACCCGGACGCGGTGCTCGACGCGCTCGTGGAGCGTGGCGGCACGGTTGACCTGGTCGGTGATCTGCTCCGGCGGGAGGTATTCGGCGGCGGCGACGGCGGCTTGGTCGAGATGGTGAGAGTCGGCGCCGTGCTCGACGGTTTCGACGGGGATCTGCTGACCGCGCTCGGCGTACCGGCGGCCGGCGACCTGCTGCGCGCGGCCCGGCGCCGGGGCATCCACGTCACGCCGTGCGCCAGCAACGCGGACTGGTACACCCTGACGCCGATCACGCGAGACTACGCGCTGGACCGGCTCGTCACGGACCCGGCGTGGGTGGCCGGTTTGCGCCGGACCGCCGCGGCTTGGCACGCCGACCGAGGCGAGCCGGAGGTCGCGCTGCGTTACCTGACCCAGGCCGGCGACGGCGCCGGCGTCGCGGAGCTGCTGCACGCGACCGGCTCGGCGCTGCTCGCCGCGGGTCACGCCGGCGTCGTGCTGGAGGCGCTGGAGGTCGTACCCGACCACGCCCGCACGTCCGAGCTGGATCTCATCGAGGGCGAGGCGTGCCAGGTGCGCGGGGACTGGGAGCGCGCGGTGGACCGGCTGTCCCGGCTGGTCCCGGCGCGGGGGAGCACCCCGGCGGCTGCCGCCTGGCGGCTCGGCCTGATCCACCACCTGCGTGGCGACCTCGACACCGCGGTGGACGTGTACACCCGCGGCGTCGACGACCTGGACGGGGCGGACGCGGACCGGGCACTCGCCGCGGCCTGGGGCGCGGCCGCGGTCTGGCTGCGCGGCGACGCACCGCGCTGTCGCGCGCTGGCCAGCGAGGCGGCGCGGCTCGCGGCCCGGTCCGGCGACAACCGTGCACTGGCCGCCGCGCACACCGCGCTGGCCATGCTCGCCGCGCTCGACGGCGACCGGCGCAGCAACGACACGCACTACCTGAGCGCACTCGAGCACGCCCAGCGTGCTGGCGACGTCCTGCAAGTGATCCGGATCCGCGCCAACCGCGGCTCGCGCTTCCTCGAAGAGGGCTACTACGCGGAGGCGCTGGCCGAGCTGGACACCGCCGTCGGCTTCGCCGACCTCGCCGGGTTCGCCGCGCTGCGTACGCTCGCGCTCTACAACCGGGGCGAGGCGGCCCGTCGGCTCGGCCGGCTCGAGGACGCGACCGCGGACTTCGCCGCAGCCCTGGCCGAGGCGCAGCGGCTGGGCTCGCGGATGGCCGCGTACGCGCTGACCGGGCTGGGCGACGTGCACGCCGACCAGGGAAACACCTCGCTCGCGCGAGCGTCCTACGAACAGGCGCTGGCGTTGGCCGAGCCCGCCGGCGACCTGCAGGGCGTGGTGCCGGCGCTCGCCGGCCTCGCCCGCGTGCTCGCCCCCGATGATCCGAACGAGGCGGACCGCGTCGTACGGCGCGCGCTGGCCTACCCGGTCACGCTCGGCCGCTGCGGCGCGCTGCTCGCCGCCGGCCGGGTGGCCGAGCGGCGCGGCGACCGCACCGCGCTGCTCGCGTGGGCGGAGGAGGCGGCCGCCCTGGCCCGTACCCGCCGCGACCGCGCCAGCCAGGCGGAGGCACTGGAGCTGCGCGCCGCGCATCGGGCGCTCGACCGGACGGGGGCGGCCCGCCCGTCCGCCGCAGATCTGCTGACCGAGGCGGCCGACCTGTGGGAGTCGCTGGGCTGTCCGCTGCCGCTGGCGCGGACCCGGCTCGCCCTGGCCAGGCTCGCACGGGGCCCCGACGCGGCCGCCACGCTGGACGAGGTGGAGCGGGTGACCCGCGAGCGGGGCGCCCGGACCCTGGCCGCGGACGCCGCCGTGGTGCGCCGCGAGCTCAGCCGCCGGGCCCTGCCCGAGGTGCGCATCCGCACGCTGGGCGGGTTCCGGGTGAACCGGTTCGGCGGCCCGGTGCCGCACGCCGAGTGGCCGTCGCGGACCGCCCGCGACCTGCTCAAGATTCTAGTTGCCCGCCGGGGCGCACCGGTCGAACTGGGGGAGGTCGAGCGACTGCTCGGACCCGGCCAGTCGGCCACCGCGGCAACGGTCGACGAGGTCCGCCGCGTGCTCGATCCGGTCCGCCGGCGCCCGCCCGACTGGTACGTCGCCGGCGATGAGTCAACCGCGTGGCTGCGCACCGACCGTGTCGAGGTCGACGTCGAGGTGTTTCTGCGCCGGGCGGCGGTCGCACTGCGGCACCCCGCCGCGGCCAGCATCGACGAGCTGTCACTCGCCGAGGTGGCGTACACCGGCGACTTCTGCGCCGAGGACGGCGGCGCGGCGTGGGCGGTGGGGTTGCGCGACGAGGCCCGGGCCCGCTATGTCGCCGTCGCGCGGGAGCTCGCCGGGCGGTACGCGGCGGAGGGCGAGCACGAGACCGCGGTGCGGTACCTGTTGCGGCTGCTCGGCTGTGAGCCGTACGACGAGCGGGCCCACCTCGCGCTCGTCCGGGCGCTGGACGCGGAGGGTCGACACAAGGACGCGCGGCAGGTGTACCGCGCGTACGACGGGCGGATGGACGAGCTCGGCGTGCCGGCCGAACCGTACCCGGAGGTCTCCGCCCCGCCCGGTCGCGCGTGAC
>DASXRQ010000094.1:0-1505 GCA_036506495.1 Micromonosporaceae bacterium
GCCGACCGTGCTCGCCGCAGTGATCACGTCGAACACCACGTTCGCCACGATGCCCGGCAGCGTGTTCCTGCCGGCGGCGGTGTCCGGTCTGCCCGAGGACGCGGTGGTCAACGTGACCGCGCTGGTCACGCTCGGCAAGGCCGACCTGGAGGGCCCGATCGGCACGGCCCCGGCCGAGGAGATGTCCACGATCGACGAGGGCTTGCGTCGGGTGCTGGGGGTATGACGCCCGACGGGCGAAGCCGCGTGAGGCTCGGCGGGCGAAGGGCGAAGCCCGGGGGACCAAGGCCGTTCATGCTGTCAACCACGGTTGACAGCTCAGTAGGCTGTCAACTACAGTTGACAGCCTACTGAGGGAGAAGCATGAACATCGACCAGCGCGGCGATGCGATCACCGCCGGAGATGGGACGACCATCCGATACCGGACGTTCGGGAACGGCGGACCGGCCGTTGTCCTGCTGCATGGCGGCATGCAGACATCGCTGAACTTACTGAAGCTCGCCGATCTGCTCTCGGACCGGTTCACGGTGCACATTCCCGATCGCCGCGGCCGCGGCCTCAGCGGCCCGCCGGGTGCCGGCTACGGGCTCGAGACCGAGATCGAGGACCTCCGCCGGCTCATGCGCGAGACGGGAGCCCGCAACCTGTTCGGGCTCAGCTCGGGCGCGGTCATCGCGATCCAGGCCGCGCTCCGGATCCCCGAGATCGAACGCATCGCGCTCTACGAGCCGCCCCTGAAGTTCGGCACGTTCTCCCCGATCGCCTGGCTGCCACGGTACGAGCGCGAGCTGGCCAGGGGCCGCAAGGCGGCCGCCTTCGTCACCGTCATGAAGGGCACGGCCAACGCTCCTGCGCTGCGTTGGGTGCCGCACGCCGTGCTGGTACCGCTCGTCAAGGTCGGCATCCGCGCCGACGGCCGGGCGAGCGAGGCTGCGGGCGGTGACGGCGACCTTCCCTGGCGGACCAGCGGTCGCACCCGGCGAACGAGTCGCGGAGGGCGGTCCGGCCGGCCGCTCGGCTACACCCCGTTGGGCGACCTCATCCCGACCATGCGCCAGGACGCGACCGTGGTCCAGCAGTCCGCCGGTCCGTTGGACCGGTTCGCGGCGCTGCGGGCGGAGACCCTGCTGCTCGGTGGTGACAAGAGTGCGCCGTACCTGAAAGCGGTCTTGAATGGTCTTGAAGCCGTGGTACCGCACGTGCGGCGCGTCACGTTGCCCGGCGCCGGGCATCTCGCCGCCGACAACAGCGGCAAGCCCCAGTTGGTGGCCGACCAGCTCCGGGTGTTCTTCTACTGACCGGTAAGCAGATGCCTCGACCTGCCCGAGCATCGCGTCTGCGTCGAGGAGTACGGCGGTGCACGCGCCGGGCCAGCCGGGGGATACCTGGCGACCGTAGACTGGCATGTCGTGAGCCTCACCATCGGAATCGTCGGCCTGCCCAACGTTGGCAAGAGCACCCTCTTCAACGCCCTGACCAAGAACGACGTGCTTGCCGCGAACTA
>DASXRQ010000095.1:0-14650 GCA_036506495.1 Micromonosporaceae bacterium
GATCATGGAGTACATGGCGATGTCCCGCCCGATCGTCTCGTTCGACCTTCGGGAGGCGAGAGTGTCCGCGGGCGAGGCCGCCGTCTACGCGCCGGCCAACGACGAGTCGGAGTTCGCCAAGTTGATCGCCGTTCTGCTCGACGACCCACAGGAGCGGATCAGGATGGGCGAGATCGGCCGGGCCCGCGTGGCCGGTCCCCTATCGTGGGACCACTCCCGTGCCGCTCTCCTAGCCGCATACGAGGCGGCCGTGGGCGACGACTCAGGCCGGCGCCGAGCGGCTGCTCGCGTCGCTGCCCCACGCGGCCCCATGAGCGGGCCGGAGCCGGGTCAGCGCCCGGTCGAGGGCGAGCACGGCCAGATAGCAGCCGGCGTCCACCGGGCTCACCACACGGCCCGTCACCAGCGTGACGAGAGACCGCAGTCGCAGCCGACCCTCGGGCGCGGCGCGGCCGAGCTCGGCGAGCTGCCGGTTGCCGCGCCGCACCCGCATCCTCCGGTTGAGGTGCGCCGAAACGGTCCTGGCCGGGCGGACTAGCGACCGGGCCTCGGGCACGACGACACGCTCATCAGGGGTGAAGCTGGCATGGACCCAACCATCGTCGGAGATCACGTCCGGCATCGGGAAGACCCGCGTGTGCCCGTGTTCGGTGAGGACGTAGACGCCCACCCCGGACAACGCCCGCGACGGCGCGATGAGGTGCTCGTGCACGCGGTGCACCCGACGCACCACCCTGCCGACGCCGTCGAGGTCGAGGCGTGGAGCGGGCGCGCACGCGAGAACGCCGGTCCGGGCGGCCGCGGCGACCAGAGCGCGCACGGACTCGGCGGTCAGCTCCACATCCGCGTCGAGGTAGATCCGCGGAAACGTGCGGCAGGCCTCGTCACCGAGGCGCAACGCCGGCACCTTGCCGGGCACCGGCGTCTCCACGACCCGTACGCCCACCTGCCTGGCGACGTCGGCCGTCCGGTCGGAGCAGGCGTTCGGCACCACGATGACGTCGAACTCGCCCGGCTTCGTGCCGGCGAGCAACCGCCGCAGGTTGCCGTCGAGCACGGCCTCCTCGTTGTGGGCCGGCACGACGATGCTCACGATCGGCTGCCGCTCGCCGGTCGGACGTTCCGCCTCGCTCACCGCGCCGCCCTTCTTTCGACGCCCGACAGGATAGCGCCATGACCGACCTGGCCGTCATCACGCCGACCTACCGGCCCGACGCGGACATGTTCGCCGACCTGCATTGCTCGGTGCTGCGGTTCACGCCGGCGGACACCGTCCACCACGTCGTCGTCCCGGCCCGCGACCGCGGCCTCTTCGCGCGGTACGAGGGCCCTCGCTGCCGCGTGTGGACCAGCTCCGAACTGCTGCCGCCGCGTTACGTCGGCGTGCCACGCGCGAACCTGCACGTCAACCTGCGGCGCCCGTGGCCGCCGGTCCGCGGCTGGGTCATGCAGCAGGCCGTCAAGCTCGCCGCCGCCGGCCAGATGGCCGCGGACGTCGTGTTGCTCGCCGATTCCGACGTCGTGCTCGTCCGGCCGGTGCGGACGGACCGGTTCGCCGTCGCCGGAGGGCCGAGCCTCTATCGCGAGGCAACCGGGGTCACCGCGGACATGCAACGGCACGTCATCTGGCACCGCGTCGCGCGCGATCTCCTGGGCCTTCCCCCGGCGCCGCCGCCGCCGCTGCCGGACTACGTGAGCCCGCTGAACTTCTGGCACCCACCCCTGGTGCGGGCGCTCCAGCGGCGGATCCAGGAGACGACCGGCCGCGACTGGCTGGACGCGTTCAACTCCCAGCTGCACATCTCGGAGTTCATCCTGTATGGCGTGTTCGTCGACGAGGTCCTCTCCGCTTCGCGGCCGAAGCCGCCCGCAGAGACGACGATCAGCCACAACAACTGGCAGCGCACACCTCTCGACCACGACGCGGCCATCGCGTTCGCCGAGCAGCTGGGCCCTGAGGCGATCGCCATGATGATCTCCGCTAAGTCGCACACGCCGCACGACGTACGCAGGGCGGCAATCCGGCGCTGTGCCGAGATCGTGAGTTCGCGGTGAGCGCGGTGGCGGAGACGAACTCCGCACCCGACCCGGGCGCGACGGCGACCGCCCCAACGGTCGCGCCGCCGGAGCGGGCCCGCCTCGTGGGCCTCGACGGGATCCGCGGCCTGGCGGCGCTCTTCGTGATGGTGCACCACTGCTGGCTGCTGTCGTACCCCGGCTACCCCGCCAACACCGGGCCGGCCTGGACCGGCTGGCTGCTTTACGGACACCTCGCTGTGGTCGTGTTCATCGTCCTGTCCGGCTTCTCGCTGGCGGTCTCCCCGGCGCGGCACGACTGGCAACTCGGCGGGTTGGCAAGGTTCGCCCACCGCCGCGCGTGGCGGATCCTGCCGCCGTACTGGGCCGCCCTGGCGTACAGCCTCTTAGTGGCGTGGCTGGTCATCCCGCAGCCCGGCACACCCGAGCCGACGGCCAAGTCGGTCGGGATCTATGGCCTGCTCCTCCAGGACGTCTTCGGCGCGCCCAGCCCCAACGGGGCCTTCTGGTCGATCGCCATCGAGGCCCAGCTGTACCTGGCATTCCCGCTCCTGCTGCTCGTCGTTCGCCGGGCGGGTGCGACCGCGATGGTCGGCGCCGTAACCGCGGTCGTCGTGGCGGTCGGGCTGCTCGCGCCCGTCAGCTCCCTCGTCGGCCTGCTGATGCGGCTGACCCCGCAGTTCGCCGCGCTGTTCGCGCTCGGGCTGGCCGCGGCGGGCGTGCTCCGCGCCGCCCAGCGGACCCGACGGCTGCCGTGGCATTGGCTAGCGCTGCTCACGGCGGTCCCGCCCCTGGCTCTGATCGTCGCCAAGGATTCGGTGTGGACGGTCCACCACTACTTCTGGGTCGACCTCGCGTTCGGCCCCGCCGTCGGCTGCCTGCTGGCGGCCGTGGCCACCGGCCGGCCGGTGCCGTTCGTGCGCTTCCTCGACACCCGGCCGATCCGCAGCCTGGGCTCGTTCTCGTACAGCCTCTACCTCACGCACGCCCCGCTCGTCGTGCTGATCCACGAGAGGGTCGTCGCCCCGCACATGGCCCGCGGCGTACCGGCCTTCCTGACGACGCTGGCGTTGGCCGCCCCCGTGACGATCCTCGCGGCCCGGTCGTTCGCGGCCTTCTTCGAGTTGCCGTTCCAGCGGTACCGCAGGTGGACGCCGCTACGGGCGGCGATGCGAGCCCGGGTCGCCCGGCTGCGTACGGCCACGCGCTTGGCGGAGGCGTCCGTCGGCGAGCCGTGACACGCGGGACGAGTGTCCGGGCGCCGCCGACGGCGTCAGGTCGAGGTGGCTCAGCACCGCCAGCAGGGTCAGGAGAACCGCGGCGCTACCGGCGAGGGCGATCGCGCGACCCGCGGTGTACGGCGAGCCGGCCACCATGCCGCAGACGGCGGCCAGGACCGCGACGGCGTACGCCATCGTCAGCACGACGCCCGCGACCCGGCCGGGCGTCGTCCGCGGCATGGCCGGTCGCACCGATCCGCGCCGGGCGATGACCGCGATCGCCAGGCACGTGTATCCGAGCACGATGAGGTCGCTGCCGAGGGCGTCGCTGGGCCGATGCCAGTTGGCCGAAACCGTCGCGACGCCGACGGCGGTGGCCCAGGGCGACCCGAACAGCAGCACCGGGATGCGCCACCGGTAGGGCACGACGAGGACCAGGGCGCACAGGATGGCCATGGCGACCGCGGCGTGTCCGCTCGGAAAGCTCTGGTCCTCCCGCCGCCGGCCCGACTCCAGCAGCAGCGGGCGGAGCAGCGAACGCTGAATGACCTCCGTCGTGAGCACGGACGCGGCGATCACGCAGGTAGCCAGCCCGGCCAGCAACGGCCGGCGCCGCAGCGCCCCGATCGCGACGACGATGGCCGCCAGGCCGAACACGGAGAAGGCCGTGATCGTGCCCAACACCCGGACGGCCGGCGTGTCCCCGCCACCGCCCGCGCGCTCGGCGGCCCGTAGCACCAGGTCCTCGAAGCGTTGCCCGGGCCTGGTCTGGACGGCGAGGAGGTACACGGCGACCAGGAGCACCGCGCACCCGGCCGAGGCGGCGAGGGCCCGCCGTACGACCAGAGACGATAGCGACGTCACGTCGACCTGAATGCTGGCGACTGGCTGGCCGAGCCGGCGCCCGCGGAACGCCCGCGGGCGCCGGCCCGCCATCCTAGGCCGGCGGGTGGAACAGCACCCCGTTGCCAGTGCGAAGGTTCGGTTGGTTCAGCGAGTACTGGAGCGCGACGGTCCCCGCCGCATTCTCGATCCCGACCGTCGCCGAGCCACCCTGCTCCAGCGCTGTGGTGCCGATGTCCTGCCAGGCGACCGTCACGTCGCCGTTCTCGGACAGCACCACCTCGAACGAGACGCGTGCCGTGCTGTCCGCGTACAGCCGGACGTTGCGCCACTCCACGATGAACTTCCGGTTCGGCGCGGTGCCGATCAGCGACGTCCGCACGCTCGAGGACGCGTCGACGAGGAGGTCGTCCCAGAACGGATAGACCGCGCCGTTGGCCTTGTTCGCCGCCGGCGGGGAAGGGATCGCACCGTGGTTCCAGGCCGAACTCGTCGGCTGCACAAAGGTGAGCACGCCGTTGGTGTCGACCCACGCCGTGGTGTACGTCGTGCCGTAGAACCTGACGCCGAACGGCAGGGTCAGCTGCTGGTACGCGTCGTCACCGGTCAGTGTCAGCACGGTCTGGTCCGCCGGCGTCCAGGTCGTCGGGCCCGCCGTGCAGGTGTAGCCGAACGAGTCGGAGCACGGCGGCGCCGGCGTCAACGCGATGTTCGCGGTGACCGTGCTGCCACTGACGGCCGTCACCGTGGTGGAACCGGGCAGGAACCCGGTCTTTTGCGCGCTGACGGTGTGCGAGCCGGGTGGCACGTCCGGGAACGAGTACGTGCCGTTGGCGGCGGTCGTCGCCGTCAGCGAGGTGCCCGAGACGGTGACCGTCGCACCGGAGATCGCCGCACCACCGGACGCGTTCGTCACCGTGCCCTGGACCACCGCGGGCGACGGCGGCGGGGGTGGCGGTGGCGGCGGAGGCGCACCCGGAGGCACGAACTGCACCTGGTCGCCGCTGCGGAGGTTCGGCTGGTTGTAGGAGTACGCCAGCGCGACGGTGCCGTCGCCGTTCTCTATGCCGACCGTCGCCTCGCCACCCTGCTCGATCGCGACCGGGTCGATGCCCGCGTAGTTGAACGAGATGGTGCCATTCTCGTCGAAGATGGCCTCGAACGACACCCTGGTCGACGCGTTCGTGTAGAACCGGATGTTGCGCCACTCCACGATGAACCGCCGGTTCGGCGACGTTCCGGTCACGGCCGTGCGGACGCTCGAGGACGCGTCCACGACGAAGTCATCCCAGAACGGGTACGCGGCCAGGTTCGCCGTGGCATTCGCCGCCGGCGACGGGATCGCGCCGTGGTTCCACGCCGACCCTTGCGGCGTTACGAACTGAATGACGCCATTCGTGTCCACCCACGCCGTCGAGTACGAGCCGCCGTACAGCTTCACCGGGAACGGCGTCGTGATTTGCTGGTAGTTGTCGTCGCCGGTCAGCGACAGCACGGTCTGGTCCGCCGGCACGAACGCGGCGGGCCCGTGCGAGCAGACGTAACCGAACGAGTCGGAGCACGACGATCCGGTCGCGGTGTAGGTCGCCGTGTACGTCGTCGCGGTCGTGGGCGCGGTGATGATGTGCGTCTGCGCCCCACCGTCCGACCAGCTCGTGAACGTGTACGTCCGGCCGCCGAGTGCCTGCGGCGAGGTCGCCGAGACCGAGTTCGTCGACCCTTGGATGACCGTGCGGCTGATCGGGGTCGCCGCGGTCGCCGAACCAACAGTCAGCTGAAGGCCGGTGGGGTTGGTGGTGAACGTGAGGTTGACGGTCAGCGGGTCGAGGCGGCGGACCACGCTGTGTGTCAGCCCGTCCGCGTCGGTCGCCACCAACTCGAGCTCCAGATAGGACGGATAGTCGTGGTCCGGCGCCGTGAACGAGCCGCTGGCGACACCCGTCCAATCCTGCAGGAAGTGCGTATGGCAGGTGTTCACGTCCGAACAGTGCTGCAGGCGCAGATGCCACGCGAGTGCCGAGGCCGGAAGCGTGCCCTGTTGCGGATCCGTGGCGTGCCCGGAGAAGGTGATCGTGCTGCCGACCCGCCAGGTGGTGCCGGCGACCGGCGTGTCGATCGTCGCGGTCGGCGCCTGGTTTCCGGGCGAGATCGTCACGGTCGACGAGTTGGTCGCGCCGAGCGTGTCGGTGACCGTCAGCTTCGCGGTGAAGGTGCCGGCCGAGGTGTAGGTGAACGACGGCGTGGCCGCGGTCGAGTCGGTCGTCCCGTCGTTGGTGAAGTCCCAGGCGTAGGTCAGCTTGCCCTGGTCCGCTGGGTCCGGGTCGGTGGACTGCGTGCCGTCGAAGTTGACCGTCAGCGGCACCGGACCCTGCGTCGGGGTCGCGTTGATGACCGCGGTCGGCGGCTGGTTGCCCGGGAAGTAGCGGATCCGCCGGATCGTGCCGCCGAGGTCCACATAGTACAGTTCGTTACCCGGTCCGATCTCGAGGTCGACCGGGCTGGCGGAGCTCGACCCGAACGTGACCAGGTTGGCCGGATTCGGCGGGCCACCGGGTGTGGAGGGCAACGACGCCCAGATGCATCGGCGGGAGTAGTCGGCGAAGAACACGGCCCCGTTGTACGCGGCCGGGTACGGCCCACCGCTGGTCGGGTAGAACGCCACCCCGGTTGACGACGAGCTGCCCGTCGGGCACGCCTCGCCGGCGATCAGCTTGCTGGCGTGGTTCCACGTGACGAAGGGTGCCGTCACCGCGCCCGTGCCCTCGGCGTAGAGCGTTTCGCAGATGCTCAGGTTGGCGGCATCGTAGCCATCCTGACGCGGGACGCCCTCGTAACACGGCCACCCGAAGTTGGTCACACTAGCGGTCGGGTTGGTGACCCGATCGACCTCCTCCCAGTCGTTCCAGCCGGTGTCGGAGATCCACGCTTCGTTCGTGCCGGGCCGCATCGTGAGCCGGAAGGGGTTGCGCAGCCCGTTCGCGACGACGCGCCGCGTGTTGAGGTCCGAGGACCCGATCATCGGGTTGCCGGGGGCGGCTGCGCCGGTGTTCGGGTCGAGCCGCAGCAGGGCGCCGTTCAACGCGGTGGGGTCGGCGGTCGTCCGGATATCCTGCGACCGCAGCGCGCCGCCCTCGTTCGTCGGGTCGCTACACGGGTTGGTGGGGTTGCCCGCGGGCAACTGGCCGTAGTCGACGACGTTGAAGCTCGCCCCGTCGCCGCCGGTCACGTACAGCATGCCGTCCGCGCCGAACTCGATGTCGCCGATCGAATGGCTCGCGTACTGCTGGCACCAGTCGTGGATGAGCACCTGTTCGGTGCCGGTCATCACGTCACCGCTGGCTTGAAGCTTCGACAACCGGCCCGTGACGATGCACGTGCCGTCGTTGGCGTCCGCACAGTTGTCGTTCCACTGCGGCGCGACCTGCCCGGGTGGCGCGTCGTAGGCGTACAGCACGTACACCCACGGGCTGGTCGGGAAGTTCGGGGGAAGCGCGAGACCGAGCAGGCCGCGGTCCCATTGGTCGTGCACGTTCGTGGACAAGTCGGCGAAGAGCGTCGGCGTGGTGTCCGCCAGGTCGTCGAAGACCTTGATCTTGCCGCCCTTCTCGGCGACGAAGATCCGGCCGTCCGGCGAGAACTCGAGGTCCGTCGGCTGAGTGAGCCCGCTGAACACGATCTGTTCCTGAAAGCCGGAGGGCAGCGTTGTCGCCGCGGCCGGCCCGGTACCCATCGGCCCGAGCACCCCAGCGACCAGTGCCGCCGCCGTGAGCGCCCGCATGGCGCGTCGTCGCGACATGCCACCCCTCCCAACCCAACCGTCCGATGTGCACGGTGAAGCGCGCAGACGGCGGCCCCCCACCGAGTTCCGCACAGATTATCGAGACGGGGAGCGGGACAGCACTGTCAGTTACGTGACGGATGGGCGCGCAAGACCGGCCTAAACGTCTACAACAGACAACTCGCCCCTGGTCCGTTCGGCCCTTTTTGATCAGTCGATCGACGAGTCATGTGACTCCGGCATCGGCACATCGGCGAACGCCGCCACCGTTCGGTCGGCGTACGCGCTCGCGTCGCCGGACTCCATGGGGCCGTCCCACTCGCGTGGCAGCGGATACGCCACGGGCGCCACCCGCCGGACGATCTCGTCCAGCACCGTCTCGGCGTCGCCCACCCACAGGTGCTTCGCTCCCGGCACGCCGACCACCTCGGCCTGGGTCAGCGGCGCGAACCGGATGCGCGCCTCGTCCGGCCGCAGGTAGTCGTCGAACTCGGGGACGAGCGCGGTCACCGGCTTGCCGGACCGCGCCCATACCCGCAGGTCCGCCTCGGTCGCGGCCCGCAGTGGCGGCGACAGCAGGATCGCGCCCACCACGCCCGGGTCGCAGCCGTACCGCAGCACCAGGTCGGTGCCGAACGACCAGCCGAGCAGCCAGATCGCGGGGAGCTCGCCGAACTCGGCATACTCGATCGCGGCCGCCACGTCGTACCGCTCACCGACGCCATTGTCGAAGGTGCCGCCGCTCGTGCCGCGCGTGCTGGACGTGCCGCGGGTGTTGAACCGCAGCACGGCGACGTCCGCGAGCGCGGGCAGCCGCCAGGCCGCCTTGCGCAGGACGTGGCTGTCCATCATGCCGCCGTGGGTGGGCAGCGGATGCACGCAGACGAGCGTGGCGACCGGCGCCCGACCGCCCGATGGCAGCGCCAACTCGCCGACGAGGGTGACCCCGTCCGCGGTGTGCAGCTCGATGGCCTCACGCTCGGCGGGCAGGATCGAGTTGGCGCGGATCGGGGTGGCGGTCACGGAGCCATTCTCCTGACCGCGCCGCGGGAGCGCTGGATGGCCGGCGTACGTCGTTCGCGGGCGCGCCAGCAGCCGGCGTGCCAATGCCGCCGGTCGGTGAGGTCTCCCCGGCCGTCCGCCGGCCAGGCCACGACGTGCGCGACGCCCGGGGGTATCTCCTGCTCACAACCTGGGCAGCGGTACGCCTTCGTCGACCCGTCACCGGGGATCGAGCGGACCATCCACTCCCCGTCCCGCCACGCCTGCACGCCCTCGACGCCACGGCGGACCCGCTCCTGGTCAAGAGGATCGGGCCCGTCTCGGCGCGGCCGATTGCGACGCGGACACACGTTTCCAATCGTACGGGCGACCGAACAGTCCCCGCCTGTGACGCCCGCGACCGCCTGCAGTAGCTGATCCACACAACTACACGGATGTTGGCGCCTCGGGGCGCTCTGAGGCAGCAGTTTCCGTGTAGGCGCGATGACCTTGGTGGATCAGCCCGGTCCGCGGAGGCCCGTGGGCGGCGGGCGCGTCCGCGCCGACTCAGCGCGTCGTGTAGTCGCGGAACCCGCGGCCGGCCTTCCGTCCCAGGTAGCCGGCCGTGACGAGGTGCTCGAGGAGCGGGGCCGGCGCGAATCCCGGCTCGCGCAGCTCCAGGTACAGCTCCCGCTGGATGGCCAGCGCCACGTCCAGGCCCACGACGTCGAGCAGCTCGAACGGCCCCATCGGGTACCCGCAGCCCAGCTTCATCGCGTAGTCGATGTCGTCGGCCGTCGAGTAGTTGGCCTCGAGCATCTTGACCGCGTCGTTGAGGTACGGAAACAGCAGCGCGTTGACGATGAACCCGGCCCGGTCGGCGCACACGACTCCCGTCTTGCCCACCTTGGCGATCACCGTCCGCGCGGTCGCCAGCGCCTCCGGAGAGGTGCGGATCGTGCGCACGACCTCGACGAGCGGCATCACCGGCGCCGGGTTGAAGAAGTGCAGCCCGACGACGTCGGCCGGCCGGCCGCTCGCCATCGCACACTCGATGACCGGCAGCGACGACGTGGTCGTGGCGAGCAGGACGCCGGGCTTGCAGATCTCGTCCAGGGAGGCGAACAGAGCCCGCTTGACGCTCAGCTCCTCGATGACGGCCTCCACCACGAGGTCGACGTCGGCGAGGTGCTCCAGGGCGGCCGACCACGTAATCCGGCCGAGCGCGGCGTCGCGGTCGGGCTCGGTGACCTTCCCACGCACCACGCCCTTGTTCAGCGACGTCTGGACCGCCTCGCGGACCTTGCCGGACTTCTCCGCACCCCGGGTCACCGAGACGACCTCGTACCCCGCCCGAGCGAACACCTCGATGATGCCGGTCGCCATGGTGCCGGAGCCCACGACGCCCACCGTCGCGATCGCTCGGCCGCCGTTGCCGCCGGCGGCGTCCGCGGGCACCGGGGTGAGCTCATCCGGTACGACGACGGGAGAGCCCGGCTTCTCGTAGGTGTAGAAACCGCGGCCCGACTTCCGACCGAGCAGGCCGGCCGTCACCATCTGCTTGATCAGCGGCACCGGGGCGTGCCGACGATCGCGACCGCCGCGCCGGTACATCGTGTCGAGAATTTCGTACGCCGTGTCCAGGCCGATCAGGTCCATCAGCGCGAGCGGCCCCATGGGCAGTCCGCAACCGAGTTTCATGGCCGCGTCGATGTCCTCGCGGGTGGCGTACCTGGCCTCGAGCATCGACACGGCGTGGTTGAGATAGCCGAACAGCAGCGCGTTGGCGATGAAACCGGCCCGGTCGCTGATGGTCACATCGACCTTGCCGAGCCTCGTGCAGAGCGCCTCGATGTCGTCCACGACGTCGTCGGCCGTGACCACCGTGCGGATCACCTCGACGAGCTTCATCACCGGGGCCGGGTTGAAGAAGTGAATGCCGATGACCTGGTTGGGCCGGTGCGTGGCCACCGAGATCTCGGTGACCGACAGCGAGGAGGTGTTGGTCGCGAGGATCGCCCCGGGCTTGCAGATGCGGTCGAGGTCAGCGAAGATCCGCTGCTTGAGGTCGAGGTGCTCGGGGACCGCCTCGACGACGAGGTCGGCGTCGCGGAGCCCGTCGAGCCGCACCTCGAACGACACCCGGCCGAGCAGGCCAGCGCGGTCGGCCTCGGTCAATTTGCCCCTCGCCACGGCCCGGTCGGTGGAGCCGGTCAGCGTCTGGCGGCCCCGTTCGAGGGCGGCGTCGTCGACCTCCACGGCCACGACCCGTACGCCGCTGCGGGCGAGGACCTCGACGATCCCGGCGCCCATCGTGCCGAGCCCGACCACCCCGACGGTGTTGAACTCCCGCGCCACGGCTGCCTCCCCGAACGTCCGCTAGGCATCTGGCGCCGAGTCTGCCATCCCCTCCCGATCGAGCCCCACCTGGGCCGACCGCACGGCCGCGGCGACCGCGTCGGCGCCCCGCCCGCTCAGCGTGATCGTGTAGTGGTTCACGTCGGGGACCGTCCGCTCTGAGACGCCGGGCAGCCAGGCGCTGGCGTACTCGCGCTCGTAGAACCCGGCCGGCTCGTCCAGCATGCCGCGCTCGGCCCGCAGGAAGACGGCGGGTGCGGGCGGGGCCTGGGGCTCGACGCCCGGGAACGCGTACATCTCGCGGGCATCGCGCAGGGCCGCCGCCAGCAGGCAGGCCGGCCGAAGCTCGGGCTCGTCCCCCACGAGGTCGTAGTCGGCGTACGCGTCCATGGCGTCCGACCAGTCGGAGAACGACGGGTGTGCCCGCCACAGCTCGCGGTACGCCTTGGCGCTCGGGAACGTCATTGAGAGCCGGGCGAACGCCGGCCCGAGGGCCTGCTCGATCGCCATCGCGATCGCCGCGTCGCCGGCGGAGCCGTCCACGCCCGGCGGCACCGGCAGCGGGGCGCCGCCGTCGACGAGCACGAGGCGGTCGGCCAGCAGGGGGTACTGCCGGGCGGTCTCCAGCACGACCCAGCCACCCATCGAGTGCCCGACGAGCGTGGCCGGTCCGCCTCCGTACGCCTCGACGACCGCGGCCAGATCCGCGGCGTGCCGGGCCATGCCGTACGGCCCGGGCAGCTCCCGGCTGTGCCCGCGGCCGCGCAGGTCGGGGGCGACGAACCGGTGGTCCTCGCCCAGCCGCTCGCCGACCAGCACGAATTCCATGTGCGCCGAGGTCAGGCCGTGGGCCGCCACCACGAGTGGGCCGGTCTCCCCCCATACCCCGACCGCGAGCTCGCCGCCGTCGGTCGGCACGCTCTGCCGGACATACTGGACGCTCATCCGGCCTCCTCGACCCGCTCGGCCACCCGCGGCAGCGTACCGTCACATCCTGGACCGGGACCCTACCCCCGAGTAAGTTTCGGTCCATGACCGCAACTCGCACCCCCGGCGCGCCCCGGATCGAGGAGGGGGAGCTCGTCTCCACGAACCCGGCGACCGGCGAGGAGGCCGGCCGCTTTCCGGTCGCCACGCCCGACGACGTCGCCGCCGCGGTCGCGCGGGCCCGCGACGCGGCCTTCTGGTGGGCTGCGCTCGGCTTCGCCGGCCGCAGGGATCGGTTGCTGCGCTGGCGGTCGCTGCTCGCCAACCGGATCACCGAGCTCGCCGAGCTGGTCAACCGCGAGAGCGGCAAGCCGGTCGCCGAGGCGATCGTGGAGATCGCCGTCGCCGTCGAGCACCTGGACTGGGCCGCGACCCACGCGCGGCGGGTGCTAGGCCCGCGCCGGGTGCGGTCCCGGCTGGCGGTGATGGAGTACTCCGCGCACCTGGAGTACCAGCCGTACGGGGTGATCGGCGTAATCGGGCCCTGGAACTACCCGGTGCTCACTCCGCTCGGGTCCACCACGCACGCGCTGGCCGCGGGCAACGCGGTGGTTCTTAAGCCGAGCGAGTACACGCCGGCGGTCGGCCAGTGGCTCGCCGACGCGTTCGCCGAAGTGGTGCCCGAGCGGCCGGTGCTGCAGACGGTGCACGGGATGGGCGACGTGGGTGGCGCGCTGTGCCGGTCGGGCGTGGACAAGATCGCGTTCACCGGCTCGACCGCGACCGCCCGGAAGGTGATGGCGGCCTGCGCCGAGACGCTCACGCCCGTGCTCATCGAGGCCGGCGGCAAGGACGCGATGATCGTCGACGCCGACGCCGACGTCGAGGCGGCGGCCGAGGCGTGCGTCTGGGGCGGCTTTACCAACGCCGGCCAGACGTGCATCGGGATCGAGCGGGTGTATGCGGTCGAGCCCGTCTATGACGCGTTCGTCGCCTCCGTCGTGAAGAAGGCGAGCGAGCTGACGGTCGGCGCCGGCGACGGTGCGGACATCGGCCCCATCACGATGCCCGACCAGATCGACGTCATCCGGCGGCACATCGAGGACGCGATCGCCCGTGGTGGCCGGGCGCTGCTCGGCGGACCGGATGCGGTCCAGCCGCCGTACGTCAAGCCGACGATCCTGGTCGACGTCCCCGAGGACTCGGCCGCGGTGCGTGAGGAGACGTTCGGACCGACGCTGACCATCAAGCGGGTCAAGGACGCCGACGAGGCCGTACGCCTGGCCAACGCCATCCCGTACGGCTTGGGCGGCGCGGTCTTTGGCCGGCGCCGGGCGGTGGCGATCGCGCGAAAGCTGCGCACCGGCATGGCCGCCGTCAACTCGGTCATCACGTTCGTCGGCGTCGCCACGCTGCCGTTCGGCGGCGTTGGTGACTCCGGCTTTGGCCGCATCCACGGCGAGGACGGCCTGCGGGAGTTCGGGCGGGCCAAGGCCGTCACGAAGCGGCGCGGACCCTCGGCTCTCAAGCTGTCGACGTTCGAACGCACCGACAAGCACGTCGCCGCGATCGTGCGCACCACCAAGCTGCTCTACGGCCGCCGCCGCTGACCTTGCGCTCCGCTCCGGGCCCCCGCTTCGCCCAACTCGGTCAGAGTCGGGCAATCGCGCGGCCCTCAACCCACCAACTCTGACGAAGTTGTGGCGCGGAGGCGCCGCGAAGGGCCATCGAGACTGCGCGCCGCCACGATCGTCAACGGCCTCGCCACTGAGGGCGGACGTTGCCGTCAGAACAGGGTGAGCTCGTCGCGCACGATGTTGCGCATGTCGTCGTAGTCGAGCACAACGCACCGGATACCGCGATCCTGCGCGAGGACGCGCGCCTGCGGCTTGATCTCCTGAGCCGCGAACACGCCCACCACCGGCGCCAGCAGCGGGTCGCGGCCGAGCAGCTCCAGGTACCGGGTCAGCTGCTCGACCCCGTCGATCTCGCCGCGGCGCTTGACCTCGACCGCGACGGTCGCGCCGGACGGGTCGCGACACAGCAGGTCGACCGGGCCGATCGCGGTCATGTACTCCCGGCGTACGAGCGTGAAGCCCTCGCCGAAGACGGCGGGCGACGCGGCGAGCAGCTCCTGTAGGTGCGCCTCGACGCCGTCCTTGACCAGGCCCGGATCGAGGCCGAGCTCGTACGAGGTGTCGTGCAGCACCTCCTCCAGCGTGATGCGCAGCTCCTCGCCGGCCTTGTTGACCACCCGCCAGACGCCCGGCGCCTCCTCGATCCGGCACGGCGGGCTCATCCAGTTCAGCGGCTTGTACGCGCGGTCGTCGGCGTGCACGGACACGGAGCCGTCCGCCTTGACCATCACCAGGCGGGTGGCCGGCGGCAGGTGTGCCGAGAGCCGTCCGACGTAGTCCACCGAGCACCGCGCAATCACCAACCGCACCGCAGCAGAGTAGCGAAACCGGTGAGGATGGCGCCGCGGTGCCATGCTGGTGGCGTGTTC
>DASXRQ010000096.1:0-1696 GCA_036506495.1 Micromonosporaceae bacterium
CTCGTCGTCGGTGCCGGCCACTCCGCCGCCAACACGCTCCTCGCCCTGGCCGACCTCGGCGAGCAGGTGGCTGGCACGACCGCGACCTGGGCGATCCGCACGGCCAGCCCGAACCGGGCGTATGGCGGCGAAGCCGCCGACTCGCTGCCCGCCCGCGGCGCGTTGGGTGCGCGGCTGCGCGAACGCGTCGCCGCGGGCCACATCGACCTGCTGACCGGCTTCGGTGTCCAGCGTCTGACCCCACGGGGTACGGACGGGGTGGACGTCTCCGACGGCGCCCGCACCGTCACGGTCGACCGGATCGTTTCGGCCACCGGGTTCCGTCCCGATCACACCATCGCGAACGAGCTGCGCCTCGATCTGGACCCGATCCTGGGCTCCACCCGGGCCCTGGCCCCGATGATCGACCCGAACCAGCACTCCTGCGGCACCGTACCGCCGCACGGCGTCGCCGAGCTCACCCACCCCGAGCCGGACTTCTACGCCGTCGGCGTCAAGAGCTACGGGCGCGCGCCGACGTTCCTCCTGGCCACCGGCTATGAACAGGTCCGCTCCGTGGTGGCCGCGCTGGACGGCGATTGGGAGGCGGCCCGCGACGTCCAGCTTGAGCTGCCCGAGACCGGCGTGTGCAACAGCAACCCGAGCCGGGTCGCCGCGCCGCTGACCCTGCTTTCGGTCCCGTCCGGCGACGGCGGCTGCTGCGGCTGACGATGCGCCCGGCCGGGTCGCTGGCCACCCGCCCCGCGTCCGCGGGCCGGCACGCGCGGCGGATCGTCGCCGCGCTCGCGATCACGCAGACCGTCGGGTACGGGACCCTCTACTACGCCTTCGCGGTCTTCCTCACTCCGGTCGCTGCCGACCTGCACACCTCCACGACCGCTGTGACCGGGACGTACACCGCCTCCGTGCTCACCTCGGCGGTCCTGGCCGTACCGGTAGGGCGGTGGCTCGACCGGCACGGCGGCCGCGCGCTCATGACGGCGGGCTCGCTCGCCGGTGCCGTGCTGCTCGTCGCGTGGTCGCAGGTGCACGGCCTGGGGCAGCTCTATGCCGTACAGATCGGCATCGGCGCCGCCGGCGCCGCCAGCCTCTACGAGGCGGCGTTCGCCGTCATCATCGCCTGGCACAGCGCCCGCGACAGGTCGAACGCCATCCTGGCGCTGACCGTCGTCGCCGGATTCGCCAGCACCGTGTTTCTGCCCCTGAGCGGATGGCTCGTCGAGGCGTACGGGTGGCGCACGGCGCTGCTCGTCCTCGCCGCGCTGCAGGCCCTGCTCACCGTACCTCTGCACGCGCTCGTCGTCCGCGCTCCGGCGAAACCACGGCTCGGCGCCCCGCCCCGGTACCCCCGCGACCGCCACCCGGTCCGATCCGATCCCACGTTCTGGCTCCTCGCGATCGGCTTTACCGCCAACACGGCGGCCATCAGCGTCATCACCGTCCATCTCGTCGCGGCGCTGACCACCTGGGGCCAGACGCCGACGTTCGCCGCCACTACCGCCGGGCTCTTCGGCATCCTGTCCGTCACCGGTCGCCTCGCCGCCAGCGGGCTGCAGCGGCGCTTCGGTACGGCGGCCGTGGTCGCCGTCGTGTTCGCGGTCCAAGGCGTTGCCGCGGCCTCGCTCCCGCTCGTCGGTCGTGACGCCGTCGCGGCGGTCATCGGGGTGATCGGGTTCGGGTTGGGGTTCGGTGTGGC
>DASXRQ010000097.1:0-33590 GCA_036506495.1 Micromonosporaceae bacterium
GTCCGAACTGGCGGCCGACGGCGCCACCGACCAGGGCGGGCAGCTCAAGGTCGTCCCGCTCGTGGGGCGGGCCGGTCTTCGCCTGGCCGGAGAGGTCGATCTCGCCACCCGTGCGCTGTTCGTGCGGGAGTTCGACGCTCAGCTCCGCGGCACCGACGATGTGCACCTTGAGCTTTCTGAGTTGAGCTTCATCGATGTCGGCGGCGTGACGGCGCTGGCGACGAGGGCGCTGGCCCTGGCCAACGGGAGGCGGCTCGTGCTGCACCATCCGCCGCCGATGCTGCGTCGCATCCTCGACGTGCTCTGGGGTGACCTCGACACGATCGAGGTGGAACCGAGATGACCACCGTGACGGCGATCTCGGCCGGCAACGGCTCGTTCGTCCACGAGGCGCTGCTGTACCGGGACGCGGACGACTACCTCGACGAGACACTGGCATTCATCCGGGGCGGCACCGACGCCGGCGAGCCGGTGCTCGTTGCCGTGCCCGGACCGAACCTGCGTCTCATCGAGGCCGCGCTCGGCCCGGGGCGGAACGGTGTCCGGTTCGCCGACATGTCCGAGGTGGGCCGCAACCCCGGTCGCATCATCCCCGGCGTACTCCACGCGTTCGTCGACGCCCACCCGGCGGGCCGCGTGCGGATCATCGGCGAGCCGATCTGGGCGGGCCGATCGGACGTGGCGTACCCGGCATGCGTGCAGCACGAGGCCCTCGTCAACGTCGCCTTCGCTCGGCACGCCGTGACGATCCTGTGCCCGTACGACGTGACCGCGCTCCGGCCGGATGTGCTCGCAGACGCGGCCGCCACGCACCCCGTGCTCGTCGACGAGCGGGGGCGACGCCGCAGCGCCGGCTACGCCGCGCCGGCCCGCGTCGTCGCCACGTTCAACCGCCCGCTGCCCAACCCGGCCGGAACCCCGCGGAACCTCGTGTTCGACCGGGACACCCTGCCCGCGGTCCGCGCGCTGGTGGCCGACGCAGCCACCCGGCACGGCCTCGCCCACGAGCGGGCCATGGACCTGCAGATCGCCGTCAACGAGGTGGCGACCAACGCGGCTGCCCACGGCCGTGTGCCGGCGACGCTGCGCGCGTGGCCGGAGGGCGCGGTGTTGATCTGTGAGGTGACCGACTCTGGCGAGATGACCGATCCGATGGCGGGCCGCATCCCGCCGGCGCCCAACAGCGAGGGCGGCCGCGGTCTGCTGCTGGTCAACAACCTCTGCGACCTGGTACGCAGCCACACGGACCGGCGCGGCACCACCGTCCGGATGTACATGGGACGCTGACAGTCAGTCGAACAGTCCTCGCCGGCTTCCCGTCGGCCGGCGCGCCGACTCGTCGGCCGCCAGCACCACGCCGACCATGCCGGCTACCACGAGGCTGAACAGCCACGATCCGTCGCTGACGAAGTGGGCCGACAGCGGCGCCTGCAGCGCGGTGGCGACGAAGCCGGCCCAGCCCCAGCGCCGCTGGCGACGGCTGAGGAACCCCCGAGAACGCATCCAGGAAGTCTTGCTCGGTGTCGGCGGGGTTGCCGGTCGTCCGAAAGGCTCAGTCTGACTGTCCATCCGGGGCGTGCGAAGATCTTGCCTAATGTCGACGCCCCCGCCACCGGTCCGACTGCCCTTGCTAGGGCTGGCCTACCTCGGTTTCATCAGCCTGGGGCTGCCGGACGGCCTGCTCGGTGTCGGATGGCCGTCAATCCGGAGCGACCTGGACGTGCCGACCGCGTCGGTGGGATTCATCCTCGCCCTGTTCACCGCGGGATACCTGTCCTCGAGCGTGGCGGCCGGGTTCGCCATCGCACGGCTGGGCGTGGGCCGGCTGCTCGCCGGCAGCACCGCGCTCGCGAGCCTGGCGCTGACCGGGTACGCGCTGGCGCCGTGGCTCGCCGTCATCGTCGTGTTCGCCGCGCTGCTCGGTCTGGGTTCGGGCGCCATCGACTCCGGGCTCAACGCGTATGCGGCCGGCGCGTTCGGCGCCCGGCACATGAACTGGCTGCACGCCAGCTTCGGGCTCGGCGCCACCATCGGCCCGCTCATCATGACGTCCGTGTTGGCCGGCGGGCTGTCCTGGCGGTGGGGGTACGGCATTGTGGCCGGCGGGCAGGCCGTTCTCGCCACCGCCTTCGCGGTGACCGCCGGCGCGTGGGCGGTCCGCGGCCGGGCCGCTACCCCCTCCGTCGCGGGGCCACGTGCGATGGACACGCTTGCATTGCCGGCGGTCTGGCTGGGCGCTCTGGCGTTCGCCGTCTACACCGCCATCGAGGTGGCCGCCGGGCTTTGGGCGTACCTGCTGCTCACCGAGGGACGCGGCACGCCGGGATCGGTGGCAGGCGTGTGCGTCTCGGCGTACTGGGGAAGCCTGTTCCTCGGCCGCGTCGTGCTCGGATTGGTCGCGGAACGGCTCGGCAGCCGGCGCGTGTTGGCGACGAGCCTGGCCGGCATCGCGGTCGGGGCCCTGCTGGTCACGTTGCCGGCGTCGGCCGTCGTCGCCGTCATCGGCCTCGTGCTGGTCGGCGCGGCCGCCGCGCCGGTGTTCCCGCTGATGGTGTTGACCACCGCGGACCGGGTCGGCGCCGAGCATGCGGACCGGACGATCGGCGTGCAGGTAGGTGCGGCGGGGCTCGGTGGGGCGGTGTTGCCGGCGGCCATCGGGGTAGTCCTGAGCCGGGTCGGCGTCGAGACGCTCGGACCGTGCCTGCTCGTGCTCGCGGCGGCGCTGCTCGTGATCTACCTGACCCCGGCGCTGCACCGCGGCCGGTGACGGCGGAACGCCGGAGCTACTCGGCCTTGGGCGGCAGGACCGGGCCCTGCGGATCCTGATCGCCGGCCTGGATCTGACGGCCGCGCTGAACCTCCGCGTTGATCTCGACGCCGAGCATGACCGCGCAATTCGACAGGTACAGCCAGACAAGGAAGGCGATGATCGCCCCGAGGCTGCCATACGTGGCGTTGTACGAGCTGAAGTTCGACACGTACAGCCCAAAGCCGAGGGAGACGATCGCCCAGGCCACCAGAGCGAACGCGCCGCCCACGGTCAGCCAGCGAAACTTAGGCTGCCGCACGTTCGGCGCGATCCAGAACATCAGCGACAGCAGCAGCGCCACGACGAACACGAGCACCGGCCATTTGCCGTAGTCCCAGGCGGTCACCAGCGTATCGCCGATGTGCAGGGCGTCACCCACGGCGCGGGCGAGCGGCCCGGTGAACACGAGGGCGGCCGCGACCACGGCCAGCAGCAGCAGTGCCAGCGCGGTAAGCGCGAGCTGCAGCGGCCGCAGCTTGTAGAACTTGCGGCCCTCCTTGACCTCGTAGATCGCGTTGGACGCGCGGGTGAACGCG
Source organism: Micromonosporaceae bacterium (assembly GCA_036506495.1). Taxonomy (GTDB): domain Bacteria; phylum Actinomycetota; class Actinomycetes; order Mycobacteriales; family Micromonosporaceae; genus DASXRC01. The sequence continues at coordinate 3,346 of DASXRQ010000097.1, forward strand.
CCGATGTATCCCGAGGCGGACCACACCGCGCCCAGCAGACCGAAGCTCAGCAGCAGCTTGGCGGAGCCGCGCGAATTGATCACTTCGGTGAGCGGGCCCCTGATGTTCTCCACCGACCCGGGCGCGACCTGCCGCGCGATGTCCAGCATCCGGTCCAGGGCGGTCTGTGGGTTGGCGACGAGACTCACCAGGGCCACCACGACGATCGCGGAAGGGAAGATCGCCAACACGCCGTAGTAGGTCAGCGCGGCCGCCCAATCGGTGCAGTTGTCTTCCATGAAACCCTTGAGAGCGCGAGCGAACACGCCGCGCCAGGTGCGGAGCTTCAGTTGCGAGAGTCGGCTGGGCGCCCGCGCCGGAGCCCGGTCGGTCTCAACACCCTCGCCCGCGGCCATCTACGCCCTCCTCGTCGGCGGGTACCCACGCCGTACGCGGCACAAACAGCCGCTGGGTGTTTGCGTCGCCGGAGTGCGGGGAACCGGATCAACAGGCACGAACCACGGGAGGCCACGATGCCGGCACGCGAGGACATGCCGAGCACGATCCGCCGCTCGCCGAAGAAGGCGCAGGACACCTGGGCGGAGACGCATGACTCGGCCGTTGAGACGTACGGCGAGGGCGAGCGCGCCCACCGCACCGCGTTCGCAGCGCTGAAGCATTCGTTCGAGAAGGTCGGTGACCACTGGGAGCCGAAGCGACGCAAGGGTCCCAGCGACGCGCAGGCGGCACGCAGCCGTCGGGTGACGCCCACCAGAACGGCGGGCGGCGTGGACGCCAACGCCAGCAAGGAACACCTGATGGAACTCGCGAGGCGGCTCGACGTGCCCGGCCGGTCGCGGATGACCAAGGCGGAGCTCGTGGAGGCCCTCGAGAAGGCCAACGAGCGGAGCAGCGACCGCGCCCGGCGCCGGTCCAAGCGGTAGGCGTTTCACCGGGTCCGTCCCGGGTACCGCAGCCGCATGGTCGAGCCGGTCCGCGGAGTCCGCCTCGACCCGCCGCTGCCCGCACACCTCCAGCTCGAGGTCACCTCCGCCTGCAACCTTCGCTGCGCGATGTGCCTCGTCCGCTACCGGCCGCCGGTGAACAAGCTGGCCGGCGCCATGGCACCCGAGCTGTTCCGGCGAGTGGTCGATGACGTGCCGCCGCTGCGGCGGCTCACGCTGCAGGGGCTCGGCGAGCCCCTGCTCGCGCCGCACCTGCTCGACATGCTCCGGTACGCCACGGCGCGTGGCATCACCGTCGGGTTCAACTCCAATGCCACGCTGCTGACCCGCCGGCGGGCGGACGAGCTGGTCGCGACCGGCGTGGACTGGCTGCACGTCTCGCTCGACGGCGCGAACGCGCGGACGTACGAGGGCATCCGCGAGGGCGCCACCCTCGCCGTCGTGGTCGCGAACCTCGCCGGCCTGGTGGTGGCCAGGCGCGCGGCCAACAGCGCGACGCCGTGGATCCGGGTCGTGTTCGTCGCGATGCGCCGCAACGTGGCCGAGCTGCCGGCCGTCGTGCGCCTGCTGGCGGACATCGGGGTCAACGAGCTGCGGGTACAGAACCTGGCGCACATGTTCTCCGACGCCGATCCCTCCGGTCGGTACCGCGAGATCCGCGACTTCACCGCCGGGGAGGCGCTGTGGACCGGGGCCGACCGGGCGGCGGCGGAGCGGGCGTTCGGCGATGCCCACGAGGCGGCTCGCGAGCGAGGACTGCTGCTGCGCCTACCGCGACTGAGCCCGGGCGAAGCGGGCGCCGAGCCGGACGGGCCCGGCTGCAGCTGGCCGTGGGACGCGGCGTACGTGACCAGTGCCGGGGTCGTGCAGCCCTGCTGCATGGTGATGGGCGACGACCGCATCTCATTGGGCCGCCTCGACAACCAGACATTTCCCCAGATCTGGTACGGCGAGGCGTACCGTGAATTCCGGCGCCGACTCGCCGGCGAGGATCCACCCGACGTCTGCCGGGGGTGCGCCCTGTACCAGCGCACCTTCTAGGGGTACGCCATGCGGCCAACCGACGGCGCGGACGCGCTGGTCATCGGGGCGGGGCACAACGGCCTCGTGGCGGCGAACCTACTGGCCGACGCCGGATGGGATGTGCTGGTGCTCGAGGCCGGCGCGACGCCGGGCGGCGCGGTCCGCTCGGCCGAGGTGACGGCGCCGGGCTACCTCACCGACCTGTGCAGCGCGTTCTACCCGCTCGGCCTCGCGTCGCCGGTGCTGCGCCGGCTCCGGCTGCACGAGCACGGGCTGCGCTGGCGCCACGCCCCGGACGTCCTGGCGCACGTGGTGCCGGATGGGCGCGTCGCGGTGCTCAATCTCGACCCGGCGCGCACCGCCCACTCGGTGGACGAGTTCGCCGCGGGCGACGGAGAGCGCTGGCTGTCCGCGTACCGGGACTGGCGCGCCGTCTCGGACCGGGTGCTGGACGGGCTGTTCACGCCGTTCCCACCGATCCGGGCGGGGCTCGGGCTGATCCGCCGCGCGCGCACGGGCGGTGCGCTCCGGCTCGCCCGCCGGTTCCTGCTCCCGGCCCGCGCGCTCGGTGGCGAGCTGTTCGCCGGCGAAGGGGCTCGGCTGCTCCTCGCCGGGTGCGCGTTGCACACCGACCTCTCACCCGACGACGCGGGCAGCGGCGTGTACGGCTGGCTGCTGGCCATGCTCGGTCAGCAGCACGGCTTCCCGGTGCCGGCCGGAGGCGCCCAGCGGCTCACCGACGCGCTCGTCGGGAGGCTGCGGTCGAGGGGTGGCCGGATCGAGTACGGCGTGCCGGTCAACCGGGTCGCTGTCGCCTCCGGACGGGCAGTCGGGTGCGGGACCGCCGCCGGGCGGGCCTGGTGGGCGCGCCGCGCGGTGCTGGCGGACGTGCCCGCGCCGGCGCTCTACCTCGACCTGGTCGGCGCCGAGCTACTGCCGCCGCGGCTGGTCGAGGACCTCGAGCGCTTCCGCTGGGACGGGGCCACCGTGAAGGTGGACTGGGCGCTCGCCGCGCCGGTGCCGTGGCAGAACCCGGCCGCGGCCGGCGCCGGCACGGTCCACCTCGGCGGCGACCTGGACGGCCTGACCCGCTACGCCGCCGCGCTCGCCACCGGCGAGGTGCCATCCGAGCCGTTCGTGATCGTGGGGCAGATGACCACGGCCGACCCGAGCCGGTCGCCGGTCGGCACCGAGTCGGTGTGGGCGTACACCCACCTGCCCCGGCGGCCCCGGTGGACGGGTGATGAGGTGGCGGCGCACGTTGCCCGGATGGAGGCGGCGCTTGAACGGCACGCCCCGGGGTTCGGCCGGCTCATCCGCGGCCGGCACGTCGCCGGCCCGGCCGAGTTGGAGGCGGAGAACCCGAACCTGGTGGGCGGCGCGCTCGGTGGCGGCACAGCCGCGGCGTACCAACAGCTCTTTCTGCGTCCGGTGCCGGGCCTGGGCCGGCCGGATACGCCGATCGACCGGTTGTACCTCGCCAGCGCCTCGGCGCATCCGGGCGGGGGAGTGCACGGCGGGCCGGGGGCGAACGCGGCCCGGGCCGCGCTGGCTCGCGACCGGGCGATCAGCGGTCGGGGGTACGCGGCCGCGGTCCGCGCGGCCAACCGGGCGATCTACCGCTGACCGCGACCCAGCAGCCGGTGAGCCGCCGAGACGGTCGCCGCGGCCAGGCCCGCACCGGCCAGCGCCACCGCGGTCACCACCGGCTTGTGGGTCACCGCCCAGGCCGCGACCGACCGGTCACCGGACCGGTCGTCGAACACGCCGTGCGCGCCGAAGTCGCGGTCCACGTCGACCGGTTTATCCACGTTGTCCCGCCACCGGCGGAGGTCGACGGGCTCGCCGGTCTGCTGCGCGGCGTACCCCTTGCGGGCCAGGTAGCGGTCGACCAGGCCGGGAGCGATCACGTCCGCGATGCGGGTGCCGATCGTCGGCAGGCCGACGTTGAGCTCGCGGGGCGCGTGGTCCCCGGCCCAGACGATGGCGTCGGCGACAACCTCCGGCTGCACGATCGGCGGCACCGGCTGCGGGTGGCGGGGCATTCGCGTGCGTACCCAGGAGAACTGCGGCGTGTTCACGGCGGGCAGCTGGACCATTGTGACCCGTACCCCCGGGCAGTCGTGCAGCAGCTCCGCGCGCAACGAGTCGACGAAACCCTGCACCGCGTGCTTGGACGCGCAGTAGGGCGCCTGCAGCGGGATCCCGCGGTACGCCAACGCGGAGCCGACCTGCACGATCGTGCCGCGCCCGCGCGGGCGCATCGTACGCAGCGCGGCGAGCGTCCCGTACACCGTCCCCAGGTAGTTCACCTCGGCCACGCGCCGGTACTCCCCCGGGGCGATCTCCCAGGCCGGGGCGAACACCGACACCATGGCGTTGTTCACCCATACGTCGGGCGGGCCGAGCGTGTCGGCGACGCGGGAGGCCGCGGCGTCCACCGCGGCCGGATCGCCGACGTCGCACTCGACCGCGAGCACGTCGGTGGCGCCGAGCGCTCGGCAGTCCCGTTCGGCCGCGGCGAGCCCGGCCGCACCGCGGGCCAGCAGGCCGAGCCGGGCGCCCCGCCGGGCGTACGCCGCGGCCACGGCTCGACCAACGCCGGCGCTGGCGCCGGTCACCACCACGATTTGCTCCTTGAGGGCCACGCCGATCCGGTACCCACCGTTCGTGCCGCCGTAACACCGGTTATCGGGCTCGACCGCGGGTAAGAGCGGGGCCATGCGAGTTCTCGGGATCAACGCGGTGTTCCACGACCCGGCGGCGGCCCTCGTCGTCGACGGGCGGGTTGTGGCCGCCACCGAGGAGGAGCGGTTCAGCCGGCGCAAACACGGCAAGCGCCCGGTGCCGTTCGCGGCGTGGGAGCTGCCGGAGCGCTCGGCGGCCTGGTGCCTCGCCCAGGCCGGGCTGACGCCGGGCGACCTGGACGCGGTCGCGTACTCCTTCGATCCGGAGCTGTGCCGGCCGGCGGACGAACTCGGCCTGCACGATCCGTGGGACTGGCTGCGGGTCGAGTATGCCCGCCGCGCCCCCGCCTTCCTCGCCGACGCGCTGCCCGGGCTGGATCCCGACCTGGTCCGGTTCGTCCCGCACCACGTCGCGCACGCGGCGTCGGCCGGGCTGGCCGCTCCCGCCGAGGACGGGCACGGCGAGTGCGCGGTGCTCGTGCTGGACGGGCGGGGCGAGGCGGCCAGCCACCTGGCGGGGGTGTACCACGGCGGCGAGCTCGAGCCGCTGTACGCGCAGGCGCTGCCGCACTCGCTCGGTCTGGTGTACGAGGAACTCACCGAGCACCTCGGCTTCCTGCGCTCGAGCGACGAGTACAAGGTGATGGCCCTGGCCTCGTACGGCACGCCCCGGCTCCTGCCCCTGATGCGCGAACTGATCCGGTCCGACGGCGCCGGCTTCACCGTCGAGCGCATCGACTGGTCCAAGCTGGACGCCGACCGTGCCGACCTCGCCGCCAGCGTCCAGGCCCGGCTGGAGGAGGTGCTGCTGGCCCTCGCCGGTTGGCTGCACGAGGCGGCCGGCGGACCGCGGGCACTCGCGATGGCCGGCGGGGTCGCGCTGAACTGCGTGGCCAACGCGCGGCTCGCCGAGCAGGGGCCGTACGAGCGCGTCTGGGTGCAGCCCGCGGCCGGTGACGCCGGCACCGCGCTCGGCGCCGCGCTGCATGTGGCCCGCGCCGGCGGTGACGCCGTGGTGCCGATGCCGGGGGCGGACCTTGGCCGCGGGTTCACCGACGCGCAGATCGAGGCCGAGCTGTGCCGGGCCCGACTGCCGTACCAACGGCCCGCCTCGATCGCGGTGGAGGCCGCGTCGGTGCTGGCCGCCGATGGATTGGTCGCCTGGTATCAGGGGCGCAGCGAGTACGGGCCGCGCGCCCTCGGCCGCCGCTCGCTCCTCGCGCATCCGGGCAAGGCCGACACGACGGCCCGGCTCAACGACGTCAAGGGGCGCGAGCAGTTCCGTCCGGTCGCGCCGATGGTGCGGGCCGAGCGGGCCGGAGAGCTGTTCGAGGGCCGGTTGCCCAGCCCGTACATGTTGTTCGTCCACCGGGTGCGGCCGGAGTGGCGCGACCGGATACCGGCCGTCGTACACGTCGACGGCACCGCGCGGCTGCAGACCGTCACCGCCGGCGACGAGCCGCTGGTGGCGGAGCTGCTCGCCGAGTTCGAGCGGCGCACGGGGTTGCCCGTCGTGGTGAACACGTCGCTGAACACTGCCGGCCGACCCATTGTGGACACCCCGCGCGAGGCGATGGAACTGTTCGGTTCCGCACCGGTGGACCTGTTGGCGATCGGTCCGTTCGCGGTGCACCGCAGCGCGGCGTTCGCGCCATGAACGTCAGTGTGGTCATCCCGTCCGTCGGCCGGCCCAGCCTGGCCGGCGTGCTCTCCGCGCTGACCCCACCGGGTGCGGTGGAGGTGCTGGTGGTCGACGATCGCCGGCCGGCGTCGGGGCCGTTGCCGACCGGGCCGTCGCCGGCGAGGGTGCTGACCGGCGGTGGTGTCGGGCCGGCGGCGGCGCGCAACCTCGGCTGGCGCGTCGCGCGGCACCCATGGGTGGTGTTCCTGGACGACGACGTGGTGCCGGACCCCGACTGGCTGCGCCGCCTCGACGCCGATCTGGACGTGCCCGCGGACGTCGGCGGCGTACAGGGCCGCATACGCGTGCCGTTGCCGGCCGACCGACGGCCGACCGACTGGGAGCGGACAACGCACGGGCTCAGCCGCGGCAAATGGATCACGGCGGACATGGCGTACCGGCGAGAGGCGCTGGCCGCCGTCGGCGGGTTCGACGAGCGGTTTCCGCGGGCCTACCGGGAGGACGCCGAGCTGGCGTACCGCGTCACCCACGCGGGCTGGCGGCTGATCGTCGGGCGCCGGTGGGTCACGCACCCGGTCCGCGCCGAGGGCCGGTGGGTCAGCCTGCGCGCTCAGCGGGGCAACGCCGACGACGCGCTGTTGCGCCGCCTGTACGGCCGCCGCTGGCGACGGATCGTCGACGTCCCGCCCGGGCGCCGGGCCCGGCACGCCGCGGCGACCGTCGCCGGGGCCGCGGCCCTGGGCTGCGGGGCCGCCGCTGCCCGATCCGGCCGCCGTCGGCCGCTCCGGTGGTACGCCGCGGGCGTGGCCGCGGCCGGATGGCTGGCGGCGACCGCCGAGTTCGCGGCCGCGCGCATCCGGCCCGGCCCACGGCACCGCTCCGAAGTGGCCACCGCGTTGGTCACCAGCGCGCTGATCCCGCCACTGGCGTGTGCCCACTGGTTGCGCGGCTGGTTCGCGTGGCGCGGCGCGCTCCCGTTGCCAAGATCCGGATGATGTTTACTTCGCTAACCCCCGGGAACCGGAAGCGCGTGCGAAACGGCCGAAATCCGATCTTCGACGCCGTCCTGTTCGACCGCGACGGGACGCTCATCGAGGACGTGCCGTACAACGGCGACCCGGACGCGGTGCGCCCCGTTCCCGGCGCCCGCCGGGCACTCGACCGGCTCCGCGCCGCCGGTTTGCGGCTGGGCGTGATCACGAACCAGTCCGGGCTCGCCCGCAGCCGGTTCACCGAGGTCGACCTCGCCGGCGTACACGCCCGGATCGAGGAGATGCTCGGGCCGTTCGACACCTGGCGGGTCTGCCCGCACGACGAGGCCGCCGGTTGCGCCTGCCGCAAGCCTGCGCCGGGGCTCGTGTACGCCGCCGCCACGGACCTCGGGACGACGCCCGTGCGGTGCGTCGTCGTCGGCGACATCGGCCGGGACATGGTCGCCGCGGGTGCGGCCGGCGCGTTCGGCGTGCTCGTGCCGACATCGGTCACCCGCGCCGACGAGATCGCGGCCGCACCCGCCGTCGCCGGCGACCTGAACGGCGCGGTCGACCTGATCCTGCGCCGGCAGCGGCTCGTCGCGTCCAACGGCGAGACAGCCAGACGCCGCCGTCGCTGCGTGCTGGTTGCCCGCACCGACTCTGCCGGCGATGTCGTGCTCACCGGCCCCGCCATCCGGGCCGTCGCGGGGGGAGCGGAGCGCGTCGTGCTGCTCTGCGGCCCGCGGGGCCGCGACGCCGCCCGGCTGCTTCCCGGTGTCGACGAGATCATCGAGTGGCCGTTGCCCTGGATCGACCCGCAGCCGGAGCCGCTGGATCCGGCCGGGATGCACGAGCTCGTCGAGCGGCTCGCCGCGGCGGGCGTCGACGAAGCGATCATCTTTACCTCGTTCCACCAGTCGCCACTGCCGCTCGCGCTGCTGCTCCGCCTGGCGGGGGTCCCGCGCGTCTGCGCGATCAGCGACGACTACGCCGGATCGCTACTGGATCTGCGCCACCGCGTGCCGATGGGTCTTCCGGAGGCCGAGCGTGCCCTCTCGCTGGCGGTCGCGGCCGGGTACCCGGCTCCCGACGACCCGGCGCTGCGCCTGCGCGATGACGTGATCGCGGACGGCGTCGCCCGGCTGGCGTCGGACGGGCCGGCCGAGCCGGGGTACGTGGTCATGCATCCGGGCGCGAGCGTGTCGGCGCGCGCGTGCCCGCCGGAACGGTGTGCTCAGATCGTTGACGCCATCGCGGCCGACGGCCACCGGGTGGTCGTCACCGGCGGCCCGACCGAACGCGGCGTGACCGCGGCGGTGGCCCGCGACGTCGCCGTCGACCTCGGCGGCCGCACGGACCTGCCACAGCTTGCCGGGCTCATCGCGCGCGCCGGCGCCGTCGTCGTCGGCAACACCGGGCCGGCACACCTGGCCGCGGCCGTCGGTACGCCGGTGGTCAGCCTCTTTGCCCCCACCGTCCCCTTCGGACAGTGGGGGCCCTACCGGGTGCCCTGGGTCCGCCTCGGCCCGGCGACCGAGGCCTGCCGGGACACCCGGGCCACCGCGTGCCCCGTGCCCGGGCATCCCTGCCTGACCCGGATCACGCCGGAGAGCGTGGTGGCGGCCGTCCGTCTGATCCGGCGCCGAACGGCGTCCGCATGAACGTGCTGCTTTGGCACGTCCACGGCTCCTGGACCACGGCGCTGGTCCAGGGCAAGCACCGCTACCTCGTTCCGGTGACTCCCGACCGGGGCTCGTACGGTCGGGGCCGGGCGCGCACGTATCCCTGGCCGGCAACGGTCGAGGAGGTGCCGCCCGAGCGGCTCGTCAACGAAGACGTGGACGTGGTGATCCTGCAGCGACCGGAGGAGCTCACGCTCGCCGGCCGCTGGTCGGGGCGGCATGTCGGCCGGGATCTCCCGGCCGTCTACGTCGAACACAACACGCCGCGCGCCGAGGTGCCGAACACCCGGCACCCGTTCGCCGACCGCGACGACGTGATGATCGTGCATGTCACGCACTTCAACGCCCTGTTCTGGGACTGCGGGCACACCCGCACGACCGTCATCGAGCACGGGGTTCCGGAGCCGTCCGCCCGGTACACCGGCGAGCTGCCCCGGCTCGCGGCCGCGATCAACGAGCCGGTACGCCGGTGGCGGGTCGCCGGCACCGATCTGCTGCCGCGGTTCGTCGCGGCCGCGCCGCTCGACGTGTACGGCATCGGCGTGGCCGGCCTGCCGCAGTGTCTCGGGATAGGACCGGATCGACTGTCCGTCCTGGACGATCCGCCGCAAGCGGTCATGCACCACGAGCTGAGCCGGCGACGGGCGTACCTGCATCCGTTCCGCTGGACCTCGCTGGGCCTCACGTTGATCGAGTCGATGGCGATGGGCGTGCCCGTGCTCGCCCTGGCGACGACCGAAGCGGCGGCCGCGGTACCCGCGGACGCCGGCATCGTGACCACCAAAGTTGACACGCTGGTAGAGGCCGTCCACTGGGTAATAGAGGAGCCGGACGCGGCGCGCCTGATGGGGGAGCGGGGCCGACAGGCCGCGCTGACGCGGTACGGGCTTGAACGGTTTCTCGCGGACTGGGATCGGCTGCTGGAGGAGGAGACATGCGCATCGCGATGATCTCGGAGCACGCGAGCCCGCTCGCCGCGCTCGGAGGCGTGGACGCCGGTGGCCAGAACGCCCATGTCGCCGAGCTCTCGACCGCACTCGTCCAACTGGGCCACGAGGTGCGCGTCTACACCCGGCGGGACGACGAACAGGCACCCCCGATGGTGCCGATGGGCGACGGCGTCCAGGTCGTGCACGTGCCCGCCGGACCGGCACGTCCGATTCCCAAGGACGGTTTGCTGCCGTACATGAAGGACTTCGGACGGTGGCTCGCGGAGCGGTGGCAGACCGACAACTGGGCGCCGGACGTGGCGCACGCCCACTTCTGGATGAGCGGTCTCGCCGCGGTGACGGCGGCCCGACGGGTCGATCTTCCGGTGGTGCAGACCTACCACGCGCTCGGCTCGGTGAAGCGCCGCCATCAGGGCGCGGCGGACACGAGCCCCGCCGGCCGGATCGGCTACGAGCGGGCGCTCGGCCGCGCCGTCGACCGGGTCGTCGCCCAGTGCGCGGACGAGGTGCGCGAGCTGGTCCTACTCGGCGTCCCGCGTACCCGGATCGCGCTGATCCCGTCCGGTGTGGACCTGGAGCGGTTCACCCCGGCCGGCCCCGCCGCGCCGCGCGACCCGAGTCGGCCGCGCATCCTGTCGGTTGGGCGCATGGTCGATCGCAAGGGCTTCGGCGACCTGATCAGGGCCATGCGCGTCGTCCCGCGGGCCGAGTGCGTGGTGATCGGTGGCCCGCCGGCCGGGGAGCTGGCCAGTGACCCGGTCGCGTGCAAGCTGCGGGCGCTCGCCGACCGGTGCAAGGTCGCCGATCGGGTCCGGCTGGTCGGCGCCGTCCCGCGCGAGGAGATGCCGCGCTGGTACCGGTCCGCCGACGTGCTGGCCTGCTCGCCCTGGTACGAGCCGTTCGGGCTCACCCCGCTCGAGGCGATGGCGTGCGGGGTACCGGTGGTGGCGACCGCGGTTGGTGGGCTGACCGACACCGTCGTGGACGGGCTCACCGGCGACCTGGTGCGCCCGCGCGACCCGCGCGCGCTCGGTGGGGTCCTGCGCCGTCTGCTGGGCGACCCGATGCGCCGGCTCGCGTACGCGACGGCCGCCCTCGACCGGGCTCGCCACGTGTACTCCTGGCGGCGCTGCGCCGCTCAGTTCAACTCCCTGTACGCGTCGGTCGGCCGGCTGCGCCAGCCGAACACGGCGGCGGCGTGATGGCCGCTGACGCGAGGGCGGTGCTCGACGCGCACGTCGACGCGCTCGGCGCCGCGCTGATCCCGTTCCGGGCGGCGGCGGCCCAGCTGGAGCGCCTCGGCCGCGAGCTCGCGTGGGTGCTCGGCCGTGGCGGACGGCTGCTGGTCGCCGGGAACGGCGGCAGCGCGGAACAGGCCCAACACCTGGCCGCCGAGCTGGTCGGCAAGCTGCGCGACGACCGACCGCCGCTGTCCGCGATCGCGCTGTGCACCGACCGCGCGGTGGTCACGGCGCTCAGCAACGACTACGGGTACGAGGACCTGTTCGCCCGCCAGGTCCGGGCGCACGGCCGCGGCGGCGACGTGCTGCTGTTGCTGTCCACGAGCGGGCGCAGCCGCAACCTGCTCGCCGCGGCGGCGGCCGGCGCCGAGGGCGGTCTGCAGTGCTGGGCCTTCACCGGGCCGGCGCCCAACCCACTCGCCCTACGCAGCTCCGAGGTGCTCGCGGTGCCGTCGCGGGACAACCAGGTCGTACAGGAGCTGCACCTTGTGGCGGTGCACGTGCTGTGCGAGTACGTGGAGAAGACGCTTCCGGGCGTGACCGGATGGCCACGGCGGTGACGCCTCGCCGACCCAGCGGCCCGCTGATCGTGGTGGGCGACGCCCTGCTGGACCGCGACGTCGACGGCTCTGTCGGCCGGCTGTGCCCGGACGCACCCGTGCCGGTGCTCGACGAGGAGTCCACCGTGGACCGGCCCGGCGGCGCCGGGCTGGCGGCGGCGCTCGCCGCCCGCTCCGGTCGGGAGGTCGTCCTGATCACCGCGCTGGCCGACGACGCCGGCGGGGCGCGGCTGTGCCAGCTGCTCGACGCGGCGGGAGTGTCGGTGTACGCGGCGCGGCTGTCCGGAGCCACGACAGAGAAGATCCGGCTGCGCGTCGGCGACCGCGTGCTGCTGCGCCTCGACCGCGGCGGGGGCGGCGAACCGGGCGCCGAGGCGCCGACGGCCGCCCTCGACGCGCTCCGCGACGCGGCGGCGATTCTCGTCAGCGACTATGGACGCGGCGTGGCGCGCTCGCCCGGCGTACGAGAGGCGCTCGGTGGGGCCGCGGCACCGCTGGTATGGGATCCCCATCCGCGCGGCCCGGCGGCCGTGCCCGGCGCGCGGCTGATCACCCCGAACGAGGCGGAGCTGCGCGAGCTGACCGACGTGCGGGGCGATGGGCCGCGGCTGGCGCCGATCGCGCGGGGGGCGGACGACCTGCGCCACCGGTGGCGGGCCGGCGCGGTCGTGGTCACCCTCGGCCGGGACGGCGCGCTGCTCTGCCACGCCGGCCCCACCCCCCTGGTCGTGCCGGCGCCCGACCGCGTCGACGGCGACACCTGCGGTGCCGGCGACGCCTTCGCCTCCGCCGCGGCGCTCGCGCTCGCGGACGGCGCGCTGGTCTCGGAGGCGGTGCAGTCGGCAGTCGTCGAGGCCGGTCGCTACGTCCGGGCGGGCGGGGCGGCGGGCTGGTCGGCCGCCGCGGCCATGCCGACGGAGGCAACCGACCTATGCATCGGGGCGGCCGCGGCCGGCGCGCTGGTGGCCGACGTGCGCGCCCACGGCGGTACGGTCGTGGCCACCGGCGGCTGCTTCGACCTGTTGCACGCGGGCCACCTCGCCACCCTGCGCGCCGCCCGGCGGCTGGGCGACTGCCTGGTCGTGTGCCTCAACTCGGACGCGAGCGTGACCGCGCTGAAGGGTCCGGACCGACCGTTGGTGCGGCAGGCGGACCGCGCCCGGCTGCTCGCCGCGCTCGACTGCGTCGACGCGGTCGTGGTCTTCGACGAACCCACCCCGAGCGCCGTGCTCAACTGGCTGCGGCCGGACATCTGGGTCAAGGGCGGCGACTACTCGGACGGCACGGACCTGCCCGAGGCGGGACTCGTGCGCCGTTGGGGAGGGCAGACGGTGATCGTGCCGTACCTCGCCGGCCGGTCGACAACGAGCATGATCGCCGCGGCTCGCAACGGAACCCGCGAGAAGGGAGCGTGACCGTGTCCTCCGCCGTACTCGTGTCTGGCGGGTCGAGCGGCCTCGGCGCCGCGGTCGTCACCGCCGCCGCGAAGGCCGGCCGCCGACCGTGTGTGCTCGACCGCGTGCCCCCCGCCGCGGACGTGCCGTACGTGCTCGTCGATCTCGCCGACACCCGGTCCGCCGAGGCGGCCACCCGACAGCTCGCGGAGGACGTCGGCGGGATCGACGCCGTCGTCACCGCGGCCGGCGTCGACGTGCCCGGCCGGCTCGCCGACGTGCCCGGGCCGGACTGGGAGCGCGTCATCGCGGTCGACCTCCTCGCCACCGCGGCAGTGCTCCGCGCCGCGCTGCCGTACCTCGAACGGTCCCGCGGTCAGATCGTCACGGTCGCGTCGACGCTGGGAGTGCGGGCGCTGTCGGACGCGACGGCGTACTGCGCCGCCAAGTTCGGGGTGGTGGGGCTGACCCGCGCGCTCGCCGCGGAGCTCGCCGGCGCCGTCGGCGTGACGCTACTGCTGCCGGGCGGCATGCGTACCCATTTCTTCGACGGCCGCGACGAGCGGTACCGCCCCGGCCCGGACGCGATGCTCAACGATCCGGCGGACGTGGCCGCGGCCGTGCTGTTCGCGCTCGGCCAGCCGCCCGGCTGCGCGATCCGCGAGCTCGTGGTGACCCCGGCGCGGGAGCCGTCGTACCCGTGATCCTGGTGCTACGGGCGCTCGGCGTGGGCGATCTCGCGACCGGCGTACCGGCCCTGCGCGGGCTGCGGCGCGCGTTTCCGGGCGAGGAACTCGCGCTGGCCGCCCCCGGCTGGCTCGCGCCGCTGGTGGAGCTGACGGGCGCGGTCGACCGGCTGGTCCCGGTGGATGACCTGACGCCGCGGGTGTGGACGCTGGCCCCGCCCCGGCTCGCGGTCAACGTGCACGGGCGCGGTCCCCAGTCGCACCGGCTGCTGGCCGCCGCGCGCCCGGGCCGGCTGTTGGCGTTCGGCTGCGCGGCGGCCGGGTTCCGTGACGGTCCGGAGTGGACATTCGAGGAACACGAGGTGGCTCGGTGGTGCCGGCTCGTCGGCTGGTCCGGCATTTCGGCCGATCCGGGCGACCTGCGCCTGCGGGTGCCGGCCGGTAGGGACGTGCCGGTCGGCGCGACCGTCGTGCACCCGGGCGCGAAGGCGCCGGAGCGGCGCTGGCCGCCGGGGCGGTTCGCCGAGGTCGCCCGGGCGCTCGCGGCCGACGGCCATCGGGTGGTGGTGACCGGTTCGGCCGGGGAACGCGGGATCGCCGCCGCGGTCGCCCGGCTGGCGGGGCTCGGCGCCGACGCGGTGCTCGCGGGGCGTACCGACCTCGCGGACCTCGCCGCGCTGGTGGCTCACGCGCGGTTCGTGGTGTGCGGGGACACCGGGGTCGGTCATCTGGCGACGGCGTACGAGATCCCGTCCGTGGTCCTGTTCGGACCCCTACCGCCGCGCCTGTGGGGGCCGCCGCCCGACCGACGGTCGCACGTGCCGCTGTGGCCGGGACCCGGCGGTGCCTCCGATCCGGTCCTGCTGCGCATCTCGGCGGTGGACGTCCTCGCCGCCGCGGACTCCGCCCTCGCGGCGGCCACCGAGCGGGAGCGGGCGCGTTGAGGCTGCGGCGCAGCGACCCGGGGAAGCCGGGGTACGCCCGGCGGCGTCGAGGTCGCGGGTTCACCTATCACGGGCCGGACGGCCGACCGATCACCCACCCGGCCGAGCTGGCCCGGCTGCGTGATCTCGTCATACCGCCGGCGTGGCGCGACGTGTGGATCTGCCCGGACCCGCGCGGGCACATCCAGGCGACCGGCATCGACGCGGCGGGACGCAAGCAGTACCTCTACCACGCGGAGTGGCGGGCGAAGCGGGACCGGGCGAAGTTCGACCACGTGCTCGAGGTGGCGGCGCGGCTGCCCCGGCTGCGCCGGCGGGTGGCCGCGGACCTCGGCGGGCGCGGGCTCCCGCGGGATCGGGTGCTGGCCACCATCGCCCGCCTGCTCGACCTGGGCCTGTTCAGGGTCGGCGGCGACGAGTACGCCAATGGCGACGAGCCGACGTACGGGGTCACCACGCTGCGCCCCGAACACGCGATCTGCGACCGCCGCGGAGTCACCTTCGAGTACCCCGCGAAGGGTGCGCTCGAGCGCGTACAGACCATCACCGACGAGCGGGCCTGCGCGGTGCTGCGGGCGCTGCGCCGCCGGCGCGACGGGGCCGACCGGTTGTTCGCGTACTGGGCCGGTCGGCGATGGCGGGACGTGCGCAGCGACGACGTGAACGCGTACCTGCGCGAGGCCAGTCGGGGCGAGATGACGGCGAAGGACTTCCGCACCTGGCATGGCACCGTGCTCGCCGCGACCGAGCTGGCCGCCGAGGGGCCGCACGGGTCGGCCAGCCGGCAGAAACGCGTGATCGCCCGAACGATGCGCGAGGTCGCCGAGCTGCTCGGCAACACACCGACGGTGGCGCGGGCGTCCTATGTGGATCCGCGGGTACTCGACCTATACCGGGACCGCACGGTCGCGCGGATCGGTCCAGGCGCCACCCGCCAGGCCGCCGAGAAGGCCGTGCTGGAGCTGCTGTCGTCGCGTGATTAGTCGGGAAGACGGCGCCCTACGCGCGGCGGGAGCTTGCGGACGGTGTCGCCCAGGCGGACGACGCCGCTGCGGACCACGTGGGTGTTGATGCCGCGCAGGTTCAGCGCGTACCCGAGATCGGAGTTCACGAACCGCAGCGCGTCCAGTCCGAACCGGGCCGCGAACTTCTTGCAGCCCCGGTGCGGCTGTCCGGTCAGCTCGAGGACGGCCGAGCCGACCTGAACACGGGCGCCCGGTGGAAGGTTGCGAGCGCTGAGGTCGAGGTCCACATAGAGCTGGTCACCGGCGAGCGACCACCGGTCGCGCGAACGGGCCAGGAGCGCCACGACCCGCGCGTTCATCATGGTGACCTGGCGTGCCGGATCGCCATCCTCGTCGAGCCATACGTCCCCAACCAGGCCGGCCGAGGCGTCGAGGCGCGCCTCGGCCAGCGTCTCGCGTTCGTTGTCCGCGGGCCGCCGCACGATGAGCTCGACCGTGCCCTCGTCCAGCGGCGACCGGCGGATCTCGTCGAGGCCGGCCTCCAATGAGGCAAGCTGCAGATTCATCTCCATGCTCCCAGGCCTACTCCGCCAGCACCGCCGCGAGCTCGTCCCGGAACCTCCGCTCGGGCTCGCTGACCGGGTCGGTGCCCGGCGCGGGTGCGGCACCCGCTGGCGGTGCGCCGACGACCTCGTCCGCGATGCTGACCAGCCAGTACCGGTAGGCCCCGGCGTCGCCCTCACCGACGCGGTCGGCCAGCAACGCCACCGCCTCCCGGGCTCGTTCCAGGGCGGACGCCACCGCCTCGGCCGGCTCGGGCGGCCGGATCACCGACAGCTGCTCGCCCTCCTCCGGGTCGCCCACGCGGGAGATCACCTCCTCGGCCACCGCCACGACCAGTGGGCTGGCCGACTCGCGACCGGCGGCGATGGCCGCCAGGCCGGCGTCACCCTCCGCGATCGTGCGCCGGAGGCCGACGGGCTCGGCGGCCGCGGCCGCCGTCAGGACCGACTGGGGGAGGCCGACGAGCAGGCCCCACTCCTCATCCGTGAAGACCGACGGGTACGCCATGAGGCTCCTTCCGATTGGCGGGTGTCACAGCGTACGGCCGGGGCACCTAGGGCAGAGGGGCAGGCTCCTGCTCAGGGCAGCGCACCCGCAGCTGCGCGTGCCCGAACGGAAGGTCGACCAGCCAGCAGTGGTGCGGCTCCGGGGTGCCCGGGTGGGCGTACCCCTCGAAGAACCGGCAGTTGACGCACATCCGGGTGACCGGGATATGGCCGGCCTGCTGCAGCTGCCTGATCTGGCCGACGACGACGTCGAGCAGCTGGCGCTGGCCGGCCTCGTCGAGGTTGCCGAGCTCGGCGAGCAAGTCGGCCGCCCAGTGCAACAGCTCGGGCGCCTGGTCGCGGCCGCGCGCGGTGAGCCGCACCCGGATGTCCTGTGGGGCGTACGAGGGCGACGGGTCCATCGTGACCAGGTCCTCGCGCACGAGGGTGGAGACGGCGGCGAGCGTCGCCTGCGTGCTCATCCCGAGGTCGGCCGAGAGCTCGGTCAGGTGGTAGACCTCATGACGGCGGCTGAGCATGAGCAACACCTGTTGCTGCGCGAGGGTCCGCTCCAGGCCGGCCACGTCGGGGCCGTCGGACCGCTGTACCGCGACGGCGACCCTGACGAGGCCGGTGGCCAGCCGATGTGCGGTTGTCTCGAGGTCCACGCGGGCACCCTACTACCAGTCATCGATGCGTACCCGTCACCGCCGCCGACCGAACATCGACCGGATCGCCGCGATGAGCAGCAGCGTGCCCAGCACGGCGCCGACGATGCGCACGCCGGGGATGTCGTACCAAGGCGTCATGGCGTGAGGCGCAGGATCCGGTCGTCGTCGGAAGTGGGTGAGCCGCGCCCGTCCCGGTTGGACGTGAACACCCACAGCGACCCGTCGGGCGCCCGGGCGACGGTCCGCAGGCGGCCGTACGAACCGACGAGCAGCGCCTCGGCACCCCGGCCGTCGGTGCCGATGCGGTACAGCCGCTGCCCGCGCAGGCAGGCCATGTACACCGTGTGGCCGACGATCGCGATCCCACTCGGTGACGCGTCGTCGGTGCGCCAGGTCGCGACCGGGTTGACGAAGCGCTTGTCGTCGCCCACGCCCTCGACCTCGGGCCAGCCGTAGTTGCGGCCGGGCTCGATGCGGTTCAGCTCGTCGTACGTGTCCTGCCCGAACTCGGAGGCGTACAGCTGGCCGCCGGCGTCCCAGGCCACCCCCTGCACGTTGCGGTGCCCGTAGCTGTAGACCACCGAATCCGGAAACGGATTGCCCGACGCGGGGTGGCCCTCCGGCGTCATGCGGAGGATCTTGCCGCCGAGGCTGGACCGGTCCTGGGCGCGGCTGCGCACCCCGGCGTCGCCGGTACCGGCGTACAGCATTCCGTCCGGCCCGAACGCGATCCGGCCGCCGTCGTGGTTGCCGGCCTTCGGGATGCCGGTCAGGATCGGCTGCGGTTGCTCGCCCAGCCGGAGCCGTGCGATCCGGTTGTCGTCCTCCGCGGTGTAGTAGACGTAGATCCAGTGGTCGTTGGCGTATGTGGGGGAGACGGCGATCCCGAGCAGGCCGCCTTCGCCGGCGGGGCGGGCCTCGTCGATGCGGCCGACCTCGGTGACCTTCCCGTCCGCCGTGATCGACAGCAGCCGCCTGGAGTCCCGTTCAGTCACCAGCGCCGTACCGTCGGGCAGGAACGCCACGCCCCACGGCACCGAGAGTTCGGTGACCAGCGTGCGGATCGCGGACGCCGGCACCTGAACGCTGCGGGCGTCGCCAATCGTCGGTTTGGCGAACCAGCCGCTGCGCGAGCCGATCCCGTACGCCACCGTGGCAACCGCCACCGCCGCGACCACGCCGGCCGCGATCCAGCCGGTACGCCGGGCCGCGGTCACCCGCGGGCCCCGCCGCCGGCCTGCACGAGGTCCTGCTGATCGGGGTGTCTGCGGAGATAGCGGGCGATGTAGGGGCACTGGACGATGATCTTGTCGCCGGCGGAGCGGACCTGGTCGAGCGCGCCGGCGGCGAGCCGCGCCGCGACGCCCCGCCCCTGGTACTCCGGGTCGACCTCGGTGTGGATGAACACCACCACGTCGGGGCGCCGCCGGTACTCGGCGAAGCCGACCAGGGCGCCGTCGACCCAGGCCTCGAAGCGCTGCTCGTCGCTGTTGTTGCGGACCTCGACCTGCACGCGGCACTCCCTTCCCGGTGGGCAAGACTATCTCGACGGCGACGGCTCGGGTTTGCACCGGTCTCCCAGGGGAGACATTCATCGGCATGACGTCGACCGACCAGGCTCGTGCCGCCGCGATCCGCACCCAACAGAGCGCGCCGCTCGAATGGCTGGCCCGGGCGGGCTTCGTCGGGTACGGCGTCACGCACCTCTTGGTGGCGTGGCTGGCGCTGCGGATAGCATTCGGCAAGCCGGGCGCGGAGGGCGACCAGTCGGGCGCGCTGCGCACGCTGGCCGGCCAGCCGGCCGGTCGGTTCCTGGTCGGTGCGATCGGCGTCGGTTTGGCGGCGATGGCGTTGTGGCAGGCGCTCGAGGCGGCGGTCGGCCACCGGGCGCTGCGCGGCACCGAGCGGGTCCTGGAACGGGTCGCGTCCGCCGGGCGCACCATCTTCTACGGCTACCTCGCCTGGCTGGCGTTCCGGGTGATCGCGGGCGCCGGAGGGCAGCCGTCGACCGCCAGCAGGCAGCAGGCGACGAGCTCAACCGTGATGTCCGAGCCGGCCGGGCGCTGGGGGGTCGGGGCCGCCGGGGTCGCCCTCGCCGCGTTGGGCATCGGACTGGCGATCTACGGGCTCGTGCGTCGCTTCGAACGGAACCTGGAAACCGGTCGCATGGGTCCAACAACGCGCCGGACCGCTCGGTGGCTGGGCGTCGCCGGGTACGCCGCGAAGGGCGTCGCGTACGGCATCGCGGGCGGGCTGCTCGTGGTCGCCGCGGCCACGTTCAACGCGAGCAAGGCCCGCGGGCTTGACGCGGCCCTACGTACGCTCGCCGCCGCACCCTACGGCCGCGTGCTCCTCGCCGTCGTCGCGGCCGGCATCGCGGCGTTCGGCGTGTTCTGCTTCCTCCAGGCGCGTTACCGCCGCGTCTGATCTGTCAGGTCGCGCGACGCACGAGCGATGACGTGGATGGCGGTCCGGCGGGGCAGCAGCCGCGACATGACGGCGGCGGAGAGCCGGGAGACTCCACCCGGGACGGTTCGCGGCCGCCGCCCGAGCGCGCGCAGCGCGGCGCCGACCACAGCCTCCGGGGTGACCGTGCCGGGGGCGCGGGTCGCCTTGGCCCGCGCGAGGTTCGGGGTGGCGACCGCGCCGGCCATGCAGGCGAGCACGTCGACGCCGGCCGGCCGAAGCTCGGCCCACAACCCCTCGGCGAGCACCGTGCCGAACGCCTTCGTCGCCGCGTACGTGGCGATGCCCGGCGACCCCTGCTGGCCGGCAAGCGACGACATGATGATCAGCCCGCCCCGGCCGCGGGCGGCCATCGCGGGCAGGTAGCCGTGCGCGAGCACCAGGGGCGCGCGGCAGTTGAGGTCGAGCGCACGCACCGAACGCGCCGGATCTGCCGTCAGGAAGGGGCCGATCGGGGAGTACGCCGCGTTCGCCACCACGAGGCCGACCTCCCGTCCATCGGTCGCCTCGGCGACGGCGGTCAAACCGTCCTCCGTGGACAGATCGGCCGCGACCGTCGTGACGCGGGTGGGCAGCCGCGCCGCCAGCGCCGCGAGCGGTTCCGGGCGGCGTGCGACAAGCACCAGATCGAGCCCGCGCGCGGCGAGTTCCGTCGCGAACGCCGCCCCGATACCCTGCGATGCCCCGGCGACCAGCGCCCACCGGCCGTACCGCTTGGCAAACGCCGACGCGCCGGCACGGACCGCGGTCACGCGGGCGCCCGGGTGAACGGGTCTTCCCGTCGCATCCGCCAGATCGTCGCGGCGGGCATCAGCAGCCACGGTGCGTTGAGCGCGAGCACCAGGCCGAAGTGCGGCGCCGCCCACTGCCCGTACCGCTCCTCCATCAGGATGATCAGCACGTTGGCGGCCATTGTGCCCGACCAGACCAGGGCGGGCACCCGGATCCAGTCGCGACCACGGAGGAACGCGTACGTCGCGGCGAGGTAGTACGGACCGAAGAACAGCACGTCTATCCAGATGGTCATCCGCCAGAACGGTGGCCGCGCGATCAGCAGCGGGTCGTAGTGTTCGCCGTACCAATGCACGAGGTCGACGAGCGGCGCGGGCGGCCACCAGGGGTAGCCGAACCGCGAGGGGTTGGCGATCACCAGCTGCTCGATGTCCACGATGTACGTGATGAAGGAGGCGTTGAGCAGGAAGAACGCCACGAACAGGAGGTCGGTCCGCCGCGCCCGCAGTGGCACCCGGGCCCGGCCGGGACCATCCATCGCGATCACCTCGCGGGGGATGCTAGCCGACCGGTCCCGAGAATTGGGCAACCCGCACGCGGTCGCCATTGGACGCGCGATCATGGTCTGAGGGTTGACCGCCCGGGCGGCTGGGCATACACGGGTACGCGGAAGGAGCTGCCATGTCCGTCAGTCAGACGCGGCCGGCTGTGCCGTCGGAGGCGAACGAGCAGTCCACGGCCGAGCTCGTCCAGCGGGCCAGCGAACAGATCTCTCGCCTCGTACGCGACGAAATCGCGCTGGCGCGGGCCGAGCTGACCGAGAAGGCGAAGCACGCGGGGATCGGCGCCGGATTGTTCGGCGGTGGCGGGGTGCTCGTCGTCTACGGCGTCGGCGCGCTGATCGCCACTGCGGCCCTGGCCCTCGCGCTGGTGTTGCCCGGGTGGCTCGCGGCGCTGATCGTCGCCGTCGTGCTGTTCCTCGTGGCCGGACTGCTCGCCCTCATCGGGCGGCGGGAGGTCCGCAGGGCGACGCCACCGGCGCCGAGGGACGCGGCGGCGAGCGTGCGGGCCGATGTGCAGACGCTGACCGCCGCCGTGCGGGATCGGCACAACAATGAGCGCGCCGACACGCCGGAGGGGTGACGCGATGACCGGAACCGAGCGCGTCAACGCCAAGCCGGATCCCGCGGCGCTGCGCGACGAGATCGAACGGACGCGGGCCGAGCTGGGCGCGACGGTCCAGGCGCTGGCCGCGAGGGCGGACGTGCGGGCACGCGTACGCCGCTCAGCCGCACACCGGGCCGTGGCGATCCGGGACTCGGTCCGCGACACCGGCCGGGGCCCGGCACCGTGGCTCGTGCTCGGTGCGGCGGCCGCGGTGATCGCGGTGGTGCTGGTGCTGCGCGGGAGACGTCGATGAACGCCACCAAGCTGGCGTACAAACCGGTCGGCACGGTGCTCGGCCTCCTGGCCGGGGCGCTCGCCGGCCTCGTGTTCAGGCAGGTGTGGCGTGGAATCTCCGGCAATGACGACACGCCGGACGTTACCGATGAGGAGCGCAACTGGGGCGAGATCCTCGCCGCCGCCGCCCTGCAGGGGGCGATCTTCGCGATCGTGAAGGCGGCCGTCGACCGCGGTGGCGCGACGGGCGTCCGCCGGCTCACCGGCCGGTGGCCGCTGTAGCGGGGCTGGCCCGTCCCGCGGCCGGGGCCTAGCATCCCGCGTATGCGTCGAGCTCTCGCCCTTGTCGCCGCGGTTGGCCTAGGTCTCGCCGTGGCGGCCGGATGCAGTGGCCATACCCAGAAGCCGGCCGGGAACCTGCCGGACGGGGCCGGGTTGGTCAGGTCGGCGGCGCGGGAGATGGGCTCGGTCAAGACGGCCAGGTTCGTCATCACCACCGAGGGCACGGTCGACCGGCTCGGCCTCAAGGGCGCCGACGCCGTGGTGACCCGCGACGGGGATGCCAAGGGCACCGCGACCCTGGATCAGTCCGGCGCGGCCTCGGAGCTCACTTTCGTCGTCGTCGGCGACACCCTGCACATCAAGGGACCGACCGGCGGCTGGCAGCAGGTTCCGCTCTCGATGGCCGCCTCGGTGTACGACCCGTCGGCCATCCTCGATCCCGACCGAGGGGTCGCCAAGGTACTCGCGACCGCCTCGGGCGCCTCGACGCAGGGCACCGAGACCGTCGACGGCGCGCCCGCGATCAAGGTTAAGGCCACGCTGGACTCGAAGGCGCTCGCCGCGATCGTGCCGGGGATCGACCAGAACGTCGCGGGCACACTGTGGATCGGCGCCGACCGGCCGCTGCTGCGCCGGGCGTCGTTCACCGTGCCGGGCGACGGCGGCGGCGGGACCGTCACGGTCACGCTGAGCGAGTTCGACGCGCCGGTGACAATCAGTGCACCCTGACCCTGTGCGGCCCGCGCTCCGGCGCCGGGTCGCGATCGGGGTCGGAGGTGCCGTGGTGCTGCTCGCGGCGCTCGACGCGTACGTCGTCGTCACCCTGCTCATCGAGATCGTGCGCGACCTCGACGTACCGATCAACCGGCTGGAACGCGCCACCCCGCTCGTGACCGGCTACCTGCTCGGCTACGTCGCCGGCATGCCGCTGCTCGGCGGGCTCTCCGACCGGTTCGGCCGTCGCGCGGTGATTCAGGCCTGCCTGGCCGGCTTCGCGGCCGGCTCGGTGTTGACCGCGCTCGGTCACGGCGTACCGCTGGTGGCGGCCGGCCGCTGCGTGCAGGGGCTGGCCGGGGGCGCGTTGCTCCCTGTGACGATGGCCCTGGTCGCCGACCTGTTCGCCGACCGCCGGCGCGGGGTCGTCCTCGGCGCGGTCGGCGCCGCCCAGGAGCTGGGCAGCGTGCTCGGCCCGCTCTACGGTGCCGCGGTGGCGGCGCTGGTCGGCTGGCGCGGCGTGTTCTGGCTCAACCTCCCGGTCGCCGCGCTCGCGGCGGTGGCCGTCCAGTGGGCACTGCCGGGGCGGTCGGTCGCCGGTGGCGAGGACCCGCAACGGGAGCAGCTGGACGTCGGGGGCGGGATCCTGCTCGCCGCGGCGCTGGGCCTGCTCGTCGTCGGCCTCTACAACCCGGATCCCGAGACGGCCGTGCTGCCCGCGTGGGGGCCGGCGGCCGTCGCCGCGGGTGCCGCGCTGTTCGCCGCATTCCTGTTCCGGGAGGCGCGCTCGCCCGTGCGGCTGCTGGACCCGACGGGAGTGCGGATGCGGCCGTTCCTGGTCGTCCTGGCCGTCAGCCTCCTTGCCGGCGCGGCGCTGATGGTCACGCTCGTCGACGTCCAGCTCTTCGCTCAGACGGTGCTCGGCCGGGACGCCGTCGACGGCGCGTTGCTGTTGACCCGGTTTCTCGTGGCGCTGCCCGTCGGCGCGCTCGCCGGCGGTGCGCTCGCACACCGGTTCGGGGAACGCTGGGTGACCGTGGGCGGGCTGGCGCTGGCGGCCGCGGCATACGTCCTGATCGCCGGCTGGCCCGCGGAACCGGGCCTGGACGTCGTCCTGGCGCTGGCCGGGCTCGGACTGGGGCTGGTCATCGCCCCGCTCGCCACCGTCGCGCTGCGGGCGGTCCCGCCGGCGCGCCACGGTGTCGCCTCGGCGGCCACCGTCGTGGCCCGGATGATGGGCATGCTGCTCGGCGTCTCCGCCCTGTCCGCCTGGGGACTGCACCGGTTCCACGAGCTGACCGCGAACCTGGTCACCCCGCTGCCGTTCGGCGTGGCGGCCGAGGAGTACCGGCGTAGGCTCGCCGACTACGAGGCGGCGGTCCGCGACGCGCTGCGCACGGAGTACGCCGAAATCTTCTTGGCGACCGCGGCGCTGTGCCTGCTCGGCGCGCTGGTGGCGATCACGTCCGGCGGCGCCGCGCCCGCATCCCGACCCACAGCAACAGGAGACCCAGCACCCCCACGATCGGGCCGATGATCGCCCAGATCCGCTCGCCGGTCATGGCGCTGCCCCCCACGTAGCCCAGCCCCTGCAGCGTCCACACCGCGCCGATCACGACGCCCAGCAGTCCCAGCGCCAGCGGCACCCAGCCCTTCACGAACGAAGCCTAGCGCCGGTAGTCTCTCCAAGACGTACGTACGGCTTGGGAGGTCGCCGATGTGGGATCCGAACACCTACCAGCGGTACGCCGACGAGCGCTCCCGCCCGTTCGTCGAGCTGCTGGGGCGGGTGCCTACCATGACACCGCGCGCCGTCGTCGACCTCGGCTGCGGGCCGGGCAACCTGACCGCGACGCTCGCCGCCCGCTGGCCAGCGGCCCGGGTCACCGGCGTGGACTCGTCCGCAGAGATGATCGAGAAGGCTCGCGGCGGCGGCTGGCCGGTCGAGTTCGCCGTGCGTGACGTGCGCGACTGGTCGCCCGCCCCGGACGTCGACGTCGTCGTCAGCAACGCCGCGCTGCAGTGGGTAACGGGCCACGAGGAGCTACTGGTCCGGTGGGCCGGCCAGCTCCCGGCGGGCGCGTGTCTCGCCGTGCAGGTGCCCGGAAACTGGGACGCGCCGTCGCACCGGGCACTGCGTGCCGTCGCCACGGCCGGCCCGTGGCGCGACCGACTGGTGGACGCGGTGGCTCCCCGTGCCGTGCCGGATGCCGAGGCGTACGCCCGGCTGCTGATCCGCGCGGGGTGCGCCGTGGACGCCTGGGAGACTACCTACGTGCACCTGCTCCCGTCCGGCCGACCGCGGGCCGAGCACCCGGTGCTGCGCTGGATGGAAGGGACCGCCCTGCGGCCGGTGCGGGCGGTGCTAGGTGACGGCGAGTGGGCCGAGTTTCGGCGTCGGCTCGGCGAGCGCCTGGCCGACGCCTACCCGTCGGCCGACGGGCTGGTGCCGTTCCCGTTCCGCCGCGTCTTCGTCGTCGCCCGCACCGGTTAGGAGACCCGTGACCGAGGTTGTCACGCCCGGCCCCGACGCGTTCATCGAGGGACTGCCCAAGGTCGAGCTGCACGTGCATCACGTGGGCTCGGCCTCGCCGCGGATCGTCGCGGAGCTCGCCGCGCGGCACGCGGGCCAGACGCCGGTGCCGGCCGACCTCGGCGCGCTCGCCGAGTACTTCACCTTCCGCGACTTCCGGCACTTCGTCGAGATCTATCTCACGATCGTGGACCTGATCCGGGACGAGGAGGACGTGCGCATCCTCACCTTCGAGGTCGCCCGCGAGCTCGCCCGGCAACAGGTCCGGTACGCGGAGCTGACCGTCACGCCGTACTCCCACGTTCGTCGCGGCATCCCGGCGCCGGCGTTCTGCGAGGCGATCGAGGACGCGCGCCGTCGGGCCGAGCGGGAGCTTGGCATCGTGCTGCGCTGGTGCTTCGACATCCCGGGCGAGGCGGGTCAGCCGGCGGCCGAACAGACCCTGCGTATCGCGCTGGACGAGCGGCCGGAGGGGCTGATCAGCTTCGGGCTCGGTGGGCCCGAGGTCGGCGTGCCGCGGCCGCAGTTCAAGCCGTACTTCGATCGCGCCCGCGCGGCCGGGCTGCACTCGGTGCCGCACGCGGGGGAGTCGACCGGAGCGTCAACGGTCTGGGATGCGCTGCGCGAGCTGGGAGCCGAGCGGATCGGCCACGGCGTGCACAGCGTCCAGGACCCGGAGCTGCTCGCCTACCTCGCGGAGCACAGGATCCCGCTCGAGGTCTGCCCGACCTCCAACGTGCGCACCCGGGCGGTGGCCTCGCTCGCCGAGCACCCGCTGCCGGCGCTCGTCGACGCCGGGGTACTCGTCACCATCAACTCCGACGACCCGCCGATGTTCGGTACGACCTTGAACGACGAGTACGCGGTCGCGGCCCGGCTGCTCAACCTCGATAAGGGCGGCGTGGTGGAGCTCGCCCGGGCGGCGGTGCGCGCGGCGTTCCTGTCCGATGTGGACAAAGGCAAGATCATTAGTGAGATCGACGCGTACGCGGCGGCGGCCACCTGACTCTGCCGATCATGGCCCTTCGCGTCGATCATGGAGTTGTGGTCGCCCGTTGATCTCTCGACCACGACAACAAGGCCATGATCGACGGGGGAGGCCATGATCGACACGGGATCGATGGGGAGACGGGCGCGCGACGGGGCGGACGCAGTGGGGGGCAGCCGCGCCCCGTCGCGCGCAACGCATCGCCGACCGGATCTGGGATAGGTACCTGCGGGCCGTGGGCCGGGCGATGCGGGAGTGGGATCTGGGCATTGACGGTAACCGGCGTGGTCCGGGTGAGGAAGGTTCTTAATCCAGACCTAAGAAACATCAGTCCGCGGGACCACGCTGCCGCGGCCAGCGGGGTGCCCGCGGCTCCCGGGCCAGCCGGCCGACGAGGCCGAACCGGCTCGCCTGGCGCGGCGTGGCCTCGGCGTCGGCGAACAGCATGACGATGCTCGCCCCGCCCAGCCGGGCGCGGTCGATGCTGACCGACCCCGACGCCGCAGTGGCCACCCGCCGCGCGATGTCCAGGCCGAGGCCGGTCGACCCCTGGTCGCTCTCGCCGCGGCGTACCGCCCGGATCGGATCGGGGATGCCCGAGCCGGCGTCGTCCACCCGGACGGCCACGTAGCCGTCCCGCCGGGACAGCGCGACCTCGAACGCGGTGCCCTGCGGCGTGTAGCGGAACACGTTGCCCAGCACGGCGTCCAGGGCCGCGGCGAGCTCGGCGCGGGGCACCGGCACCGGCACCCGGACGTGCGCGCCGTGCACGCTGTGCGGCCGGTCCTGGTCCTCGGCCAGCGCGGACCAGAACACCATCCGCTCGCGTACCACCTCGCTGGCGTCGCACACCCTGGGCTGTGCGGGCGGCTCGGCCGCCTTGCGGGTCGTCGTGATCAGCACGTCGATCTCGCCTTCGAGAGTCTTGACCGCCTGCCGGATCCGACGGATGGTCCGGCGCCGGTCCAGCTCGGCCGGGGAGAGAGCGAACACGCCGGTGTCGTCGGAGTCCAGCGCGTCCGCGTCGAGGCGTAGCCCGGTCAGCGGCGTACGCAGGCGGTGAGAGAGGTCCGCGACGAGCTCCCGCTCCGAGGTGCGCTCGGTGGCGAGCCGCTCGGCCATCTGGTTGAACGCGTTGCTGAGCTCGGCGAGTTCGCGCGGCCCGTCGAGCGGCACCCGCGCGCCGAGGTCGCCCGATCCCACCGCCTCGGCCGCCAGGCCCACCGACCGGGCCGAGGTCCGCATCCGGCCGGCGAGCCTGATGCCGAGCACCGCGGACCCGACCACCAGCGCGCCGGCCCCGCCGGCGAGTGCCCAGAAGCCCGGGCCGAGCCCCCAGACGAGCGCGAGGGGGACGAGCAACACCGCCGCGATGATCGAGTTGGTCGCCGCGAGCAGCCCGGCCAGCGCCAGCCTCAGTCCGGCGCGGCCAGCCGGAAGCCGACCCCCCGCACGGTGCGCAGGTATTTGGGTTTCGCCGCGGACTCGCCCAGCTTGCGACGCAGCCAGTACAGGTGGACGTCGATCGTCTGGTCCTCTCCGATCGCCGGCTGACGCCATACCTCCTCCAACAGCTCTCGCCGCGACACTACGCGACCGGGCCGGGCGGCTAGGTACGCGAGCAGGTCGAACTCCTTGCGGGTCAGCTCGAGCGGCGTACCGTCGAGCGTCGCCGAGCGGGCGTCCACGTCGACCCTTAGCCCGCCGACCTCGTAGACGACCGGCAGTGCGGCGCGCCTCGTCCGCCCGGCCCGCCGCAGCACCGACGTGATCCGAGCGTCGAGGTGAGCCGCCGTGAACGGCTTGACCATGTAGTCGTCGGCGCCCGCCTGCAGCAGCCGCACGATGCCCGGCTCGTCGTCGCGGGCGGTGGCGATGATGATCGGTATGTCGGTGATGCCGCGCAACATGCGCAGCGCGTCCGCGCCGTCGAGGTCCGGCAGGCCGAGGTCGAGCACGAGCAGGTCCGGCGGCGCGGCCGCGACACGGCGCAGGCCCTCCAGTGCGGTGCCGACGGCGTCGACCGCGTGCCCCCGGTCGGTCAGCGACCGCACCATCGCGCCGCGGACCACCAGGTCGTCCTCGACGATGAGCACCGTCGCCATGCGAAGCACCGTACCGGCCTAGGGCAGGCGCAGCACCCAGCGGTACGCCTGGACCAGGCCGGTGTCGAAGCCGGCCGCCGAACCCCAGAGGAACAGCCGGAACCGGCGGTACAGCGACTCGCCCCAGCGACGCACGATCTCGTCGCGGGCGGCGTCGAGCCGACGCGCCCACTCCCGGCAGGTCAGGTAGTAGTTGTGCCGATCGTCGACGACGCTCCGCAGCTCGAACGGCGAGCGCGCGACCTGCTCGAGGTACTGGTGCAACAGCAGCGGCGCCGAGTTACCCGGATAGATGTAGCGCTTCATGAATGTCGACGTGACGTGCTTGCGCCGCATGGCCAGCGCGTCGAGGTACACGCTGCCGCCCGGGCGGAGCAGGTCGGCGTACCGGCGCAGGGTCGTCTTGTAGTCCGGTAGGTGCTCGGTGACACCCATGTTCACGATCGCGTCGAACTTGTGCGGGTTGCGGTAGCCGAAGAGGTGCGCTCGCACGACCGTGACCGGCACGTCGGCCCGCTCGACCAGGTCGTTGAGGAACCGCTCGGACTCCCTCGACAGGGTCAACGTGGTGACCTCGATGCCCTGCCGACCGGCGTACTCCGCGAACGCGCCCCAGCCGCCGCCAACCTCGAGCACCCGATCGCCCGGTTTGACCCCGAGCGCGTCGATCGCGAGATCCATCTTGCGCGTCATCGCGTCCTCGAGCGGCTCGTCGTCGTACGCGAAGACGCCCTCGGTGTAGCAGCGGTGCCGCTGGTCGAGGAACGTCAAGAAGAACTCGGAGTCCTCGTCGTAGTGCTGCGAGATCGCCCGCCGGTCGTGCTCCTTGCGGCCGCGCAGCAGGGCGCCGGGCGTGAACCGGGACAGGAACGCGATCGGGTGGAAGTCGTTGAAGAACCTCCGCATCTTCAGCGCCGCGGCCAGGTCGCCGTCGACATCGAGCCAGCCCTGCAGGTACGCCACGGCGACGCCCAACTGGTCGAGCGCCGCCAGCGCCTTGGCGCCCCGGCCATCCTTGATCGTGATGGTGAACGCGGGCTCACCCGGCCCGAAGGTGTGTGGCGGACCGCCGGCGGAAGCCACCGCGAACGGCACCGCCGGCTGTGAGGCGAAGAACGTCTGGTACCGGCGCTGCAGCGTCGAGATCACATCGGAGGCCGCCATGGCGCGAGGGTAGCCCAGGTACGCGCCGCCGGCAGTGGTTGGCGGGTGGACCGATAGCATCGGAAGGCCGAACTCGGGCGTAACGCCCGATCGTCCCGATTCGAAGGAGCGCACCGTGTCCGCACCTCGCAGCGCCGTCGCGGACCCCGTCGTCGCCGTGCCGGCGGGGACGACGGCCGCCGACGCGGTGGCCGCGGCTGGCCTGCCCACCGCGGGCCCGAAGGCGATCGTGGTCGTCCGCGACGCCGCCGGTCGGCTGCGGGACCTTGACTGGGCGCCGGATGTCGACACCGAGGTGACCCCGGTCGCGATCGGCGAGCCGGACGGACTCACGGTGCTGCGGCACTCGACCGCACACGTGCTCGCGCAGGCTGTTCAGGACACGTTTCCGGAGGCCAAGCTCGGCATCGGCCCGCCGATCGAGAACGGCTTCTACTACGACTTCGAC